>CALXVV010000024.1 GCA_944392205.1 uncultured Alphaproteobacteria bacterium
CGGCCAAAGATGTTATTGCCGAACAAGAGCAAAAAAATCAGGAAGAAGAAAATAACACGAGCTTAATAGAAACAGATGATTTAATCAGCTATCAGACACAGTATAATAAAGCTCTGTCACAATATGACTCGCTTATTAAAGATGCAGAATATAAAGGGATTAACCTTTTGCAGAATGATAAGCTGACAGTCAAGTTCAATGAGGACAACACCGCAAATCTGGATGTGCAGGGCAAAGATATGAGCCTCAAGGCTCTGGGGCTGACAACTTTGTCATGGGAAAAACAAAATGATGTTGTAAACAGCTTGGCAGAAATTGCCAGTGCGTTGAAAAGCATTCGCAACTACTCAGCAGAGCTTGGCAACAACTACTCAATCATCACCACCCGCCAAGATTTCACCGAGAGTTTGGTTAATGTCTTGACCGAGGGTGCGGATAAGTTGACACTGGCGGATATGAATGAAGAGAGTGCCAATATGCTGGCTCTGCAAACCCGCCAACAATTAGCGATAAATTCTCTATCACTTGCAAGTCAGGCTAGCCAAAGCATCCTCAAACTATTCTAAGGTACCCAAGATTAGCGAAACGAACTTTGTGAGTTGAGCGAATAACAGCTAAGTAACGCCACTACCGGCTTCGGTAGCTTCAGGCCGTCGCCTGGCTGATTAGAGGGGCGGAATATTTATTTGAGCAATGCTTCCTGGGCGGATTTTAGTGTTAGAATAGCGCATATTCCCGGTCTCAATCACAAAACGCTGTCTTCCGGTCATCTGTGCTGCCAAATCATAGAAATCACGAGCATTAAGCTCCTGGCGCTGAGGATTCATGATGTATAGAACACACCCCTGTGTTCTTTCTGCCACGCCGCAACGAGCCCGTCCTTTGGGCACCTCGGGGTTAACAACCACTCCCTGCAAGCCGTCTCTGACAACTTTTGAATCGGTAAAGAACAGCTTGGTAGTGATAATCCCTAAAAAGAACAAGACAGCCCCAATCAGAATAAGAATTTTTTTAGTCAGATATGGCGGCAGATCAGCACCAGCCGCGGCGGCGTAAGAGGGATAATCATCCTGCAAATCTTCTTCTTGCAAAAATTGCGGATTATCATTTCTCACCGGCTCTGCCACAGAATTTGCCGGAAGTTGCCCATCATCCAAATATGCATCCAAATTAAAAGCATCATCTCCGACATCAGGCAAAGGTTTTTGCGGCTGTTGCGGCGCTTGTTGAACAAAAGGGTTGCTCATTGGCTGCCTTTGTGGCGATGACTGCTGTTGGCCACCCATAGAGGGAGTTCCCATCGGAGCCGATTGTGGCATTCGGTTAATGGGGCGCTTAACTTTCTTAAGCATAGGCCTTTGCGGCATGTTAGAATTATTTTCCATCAGCGCACCTCTTACAAATTATTCTGCAAGTGCTTGTTGGTCTTGAGCGTCTTGATGATTCTCGGCACCATAAATACTATGGTCTCGGATTTGGGCTTGTTTACACCAAATATCTCGTTAGGAATACCGATAATCAAGAAGTTTTCGCCTAACTTACTGCGAATATCAAATTGGGTAATTTCGCCGTTGCGAGCCTCCAGAGTTATGCTGGCAAAAATCTTATCATTTTGTTCAAAAGAGGACTTAGCCAAGATAGAAAGATCCGTCTCCATAGAGGACCTGAGAGCGCATTTACCAATATCAAAACGAGAAAACCAAGTGTTGGGAACCACAAACTTTCCTTCTGCCACCGGCTCGATTCTGGCCTGGGTGCCCAAAAAGGCATTAAGGCTTGCGATATTGATGTCATTAGATGTCGTCAAAATTCTGCCCAAGACCCCGCTTTTGGCGCTTTTGACCGAGCCAAGGTCAAAAGCATGCAACATTTTCTGCCACTCAATATCCTTGTTGTTGTACGGATAGAGAGTAAATACTCGCACATCATAAGCAATCAAAATAGGATTTTCCTCAAAATACCCAATCAGATTAATAATCTGGTTTTTGAGCTCATAATCGGCATCAAACGTGATGGTGTAGTCATCAAAATCGGCCGTAAAGTTGGTGATGCCGGCACCGCGCAAAACATCAAGAATTGCGAGCAAAATCGGACGCGACTGTGGAACATACAAACTAAAATTGGCCTTGCGGCTAATGCGCAAAGTCTTGTTGTTGGCATTATACGTATAATAAACCTCGGCGGCCTCGGTAATAACATTAATAACCTCGGTCAATTCTCCGCGTAAATTTTCAGCAGAGATACTGGTATAAGGAGCATCTTTGGCCACCAGCTTGATTCCCGCCTCTTTGGTGAGTTTGAGCAAAGCCTTTTCTGCGGGCATGGTCTCAAAAGAGAACCCGGTTACCTCAAAACGCGGTAACAAATCATTTTTCCCATTACGCACCAAGTTAAAGGCCTTGATGTTATAAGGAATAGTTGAAATCATCTGCTGGGTATTCCAGTTAACAAAGCAACGCAAAGGAACTTCCAGATCAAGCTGATTAGCGCCTTTGGGCGTGCGAATAACCGGATATTGAGGCTTTTCAATCTGGGCGGTGTAAACGGGAGCCTTAAGGGCTTTTTGTTGCTCATCTTCGGTGCTTTCTCCCCACCAAGAGCCACAACCGCACAAAAGCAGTGTCAAACCAAAAAAGATAAAATTTCTAAAAGTGATACGCATAATTACTTCTGTCCGTTATTTGCAGGTCTGGTTGCAGATTGGTTGGGCTGGGGTGTTCCTCCCTGAGGCCGCTGTTGATTGGTTCTTTGCGCTTGGGCGGGAGCTTGTTGGGGGCGCTGCGGCTGTTGCGGCTGGGGTTGGCTAGGTGTTTGTTTTTGGTTTTCTTTCAATAGTTTTTCTACCACCTCATCCATAGACATTCCGGCTCCCACGGTAGGATCAACGGATTTATCAATGGCACCCAAGGCCTCTTTCATTTTTTTGAGCTCGTCCTTATCTTGCTTTATCATATCGGGGGAGGCGTTGTTTTGCAGCTCAGTTTTATATTCATTAAGATTTTTCTTAAGAGCGTTAATCCCGCCGGCAATTTTTTTCTCAACATACGGATAAAGATCCGGATGCGCCACAATATAATCCCCGGTTTCGCTGATTTCTTCCAATACATCCAAAATATAACCATAGAAAGGGTATTCTTCCATGGCAATATTCCCTTTTCTGACGCAACGAGCGGCGATTCTGGAAATTGTTCTGTCATAATAGTCTTTTAACAAAACATAATTATCAACATACCAAAAATCACCTTGGCTGTCTTTTCCACTGCTAAAAGATTTATTTTGTTCCATATTTCCAAACTCCTGACGTTACTTTTAATGTAGTTTAGCAAAGCCTCTTTGTAAATTGTTATTTTAATCTTTTAGAGAACTATTTTTATAGGGGTCCTTAAGTCCATCTGCAGATGCAGAATCAAGGATTCCCGGATGATACTTCAAAACAGGTAGAGGCTGAGTGTTTACAATGGGTTGAGAGGCCGAAACTTGCTCCTGGAAAAATAAGTTCCCGCTGTAAATCGGACAATTTTCGGCCAAAGGTCGTAAATCATTATTGTGGAAAGTTGCCCCTTCTGAAGAATCTTCAGGAACATACTCCCATTCCCAATCGACACCTTCTCCGCTATTATCTTCGGCTTGCGTAGCTGGCTCTTCTTCATATACCCATTCCCAGTCTTGGCCTTCGCCTTGGGGGTCTGCTTTAGCCTCAGGAGCGGGAGTAAATCCCCAATCATCGGCGGTATCAAGCTGTTCGGGCTCAACATTCTCTGTTTCAGTAGCGGATATGTCTTCAGAAGAGCTATCAAATCCATCAAGCCAAGAGTTGTTTTCCAAATTTTCATCAGAAGACAATGAAGCAGGCTCATTAGTGATGTTTTCATCTTCAGCAGTTGAAGGTTCAAACTGATCAGAATCACTCGTAGCCAAAATTTCAGATTCTGGCTCAGCTATCGGCTCACTTACCGGCTCTGGTAGCGTTTCTGGCTCAAGCTGAGCCTCATCTTCGGAATTATCAACCTCAGCAGCACCCATTGCTTCAGACAATACAGGCATCTCGGGGCTTTCTTCTTGGAGTTGAACCGTATCAACATCATCAGAAGTTGGAGAAGATATATCATCAGTTAGAACCGCTGCTTTTTTCTTTTTCTTCTTTTTCTTTTTCTTTTTTTTCTTTTTTGTAGCCTCAGGCAAAATCTGAGCCTCAGAATCCGTGTCAGAGAACGTTTCTTCCGGCATGGGGGGCTGTTCCAAAGATGCGCCGGAATCTAAGGAAGCATCAGCCTCGGTATCGGCTTGAAAATCTGATGCAGCCGAGGCGGCATTTTCAACCGAGTTGTCATTGCCAAAATCAAATCCGTGAGATGGTATTGAAACATCTTCCAAAGGAGATGAGCCATCCTCACCAAACAGGTCAACAGGTTCTGTTTGTAATTTTTCATTTTCTTCAGCCACCAAATCATAATTGTTTTGAGGAATAGGTCTTGGGGTATAAGCCGGGGCAGGCGGCTGCTGGTTCAAAACAACAGGATGCGCACTGAGGGCATCAATGATGTTTTGCGTAGATGCTTTCTGACTTTCCTTTAAGGCCAAGGAAATGGCCGCCGACAAATCTTTTGTTTGTTGGGCTGCAATTTTTTGGTAAGTTTTTGACTGAGTTTCAATCAGCTTTTCCAAAACATTTTCCGGAAAATTAATTTGAATATTTGTTTCCGTTGGCTGAAAACGTTTTCCTTTATGGTTAGGAATAGGTTCACCGACTGGCGCCGAGACCTGTAAATTTGCGAGCTGATCGGCAATCTTATTAAGCACGGAGGAGTAATCAGTCGTGTTAATTTGAATGTTGTTGGCATTATTATTGGCGGCAGATGTGTTAACGTTATTAAAATTGTTGTGCTGCATCATCATTTGCACCAAGTTTTGCTGAGATTCGTTTATTAACCTAGCAATCTCTAAAGTGTCATTTTTTTGGCGCTCTTGAAAAGCCGTAATCATCCGACTGACGTTTTGCTCACTTTTTTCAATCACCAAAGATATATTGTCGCCAACAGCGACGGCAGCGGCCGGAATGGCATTGGAGTTTGCGGCATTGGAATTTGTGGCCAGAGTCTCAATCTTCGTGATTCGTTCCAAAAGTTGTTGCTGACTGTTGAGCAGAATTTTAATTAGCTGTTTGGTTTCTTCGCTGACCTTGGGCGCTTGTTGCGGTTGCTGGGCAGAAGCACTTGTTGTAGCAGTAGAAATCTGAGCCTGTGCTTGCAACATCATCTGAGAGATGTTCTTCATTTCCTCACGGTGTTCGGCATTTTCTTCTTGCAGAACCTTAATAATCTCCAGCTGTGTCTGCCCCAAGGTATTGATAATGTTCTTTATTTCTGTTTCCTGCGAAGCCGAATTTTTTTGCATGGCGGAGGCCAAGACAGCCGCAAATTCCTGAGCAAAATTTTTATCCATGGAAAGCTTTGCCGTTCCTGCCGGAGCTGTTGTCGCTGTGGCAGCGGAAGAAATGGGAGAAACAGGTGCCGCACCCAACCCCTGCATTTTAGCAGAGGCCTGAACTTGGGCCTCTGCCAAAGCAGTTGCTAAAATTTTAGCCTGTTTTACATCCTCATCAGCAATATCTGGTGTCTGTGCCGCAGTTGATTTTTCAACGCCTTCTTTTTCAGCCAATTCATCAACATAGTCCTGCAACATGGCCCCGCCGGGAAGTTGCCCAAACATTCCTCGAATTTGAGGGGGCAATTGTAAAAGCATTTTGTTGAAGGCTTCTTTTTTTTCGGCGTTAAAGATATGAATCTGGCGATAAATATTTAAAAAACGCTGAGCCACAACGACCGGGTCTTCTTCACCGTTTCGTTGTGCTTTACGTCTCGCCTCTGATGTCTTATCCAAATCCATATCACGAATCTCAGGTTAAACTTCATCCATACTACCAAGTCTAATCTTGATCTCGTAAATTTCCGGTTAACAAAAAAAGAAAAAGCCTGCATTTTGCAGGCTTTAAAAAGAATTCAAAAAGATGTTAGAGGCTGATGAACACGACCTTGTGTACATGAGACAAGTCATCATTTCCAAGCTCGATTTTTTCTTCAGGATTCCAGCGGATTCCATAAAGGCGACCATCATCATCTTCGCGAATAGAAATAATTTTGGCTTCGTCTTCAGCCACAAAATAAACCGCAATATCTCCGACACTGACCACTTCTTGCGGATCAACGTAAAGAATAGATCTGGTCGGCAACAAAGAACCCAAGCGACGAGTGCACAAATTAACCGCATAAGCATCCTTTTTGTTATACAAAGAAACAGGACGCTGAACTTTCTTAAGCTCTTCATCAAAATCAATGTTAATATTTCCGTCTTTTCCTGCTGTTCCAAAAACAGAAATCTTCATGCCGTCAGGAGAAGAATTGCCAAACGAGGCAATGGCACCGCGCGGATTAGATAAAAGTTTATACTTGGCATCGTTGCGTTGAATAATTTCTTCAAGCATACCTTTTTCATCCAAGCTTTTAATCTCATCACGCAGTTCTTCAGAAGACATTTTCAACGCTTTAGCGATGTTTTTAAATTCTTTGTCGGAAACTTCACGTTGCCCCATCTCAATTCGGTGGTAGACAGACAACGTCATATCAGCGCTTTCAGCAACTTCAATTAAGGTGAGATTCTTTTCATTACGAATTTGTCTCAACCCGGCACCAAGAGTTTTAAGCCCGGATTTTTCATTAATTTTATTACGGCGTTCCTGCTCTCTGCGCCAAGCCTGAACAATCTCTTGTTGAGAATTTTGTTCATTAACAAAGAGTTCCTGCAAAGGGCAATCCAAAAATTCAGCTACCCGAACTAATTGCTCCTGGTCAACTCTGCGGTAACCTTTTTCAATCTTAGAAATTGCAGACAAGCTAACACCGAGATGGTCTGCCAGTTCCTGCATTGAACGTCCGCGCAACCGGCGGTACATCCTGATTTGGTTGGGGAAAATGATTTCTTCCATGTCAGATTACCTCACAAAAAACATAACAATCACTCTGGAAACATATTACTCAATGAGAAATATTAATCAAGAAATTTAGTACAAAAAAAGACAATTTGTGCACAATTTGGCATAAATAAAAGCCAAACAGAAAATCGGTTTGGCTTTTAGATGGTGGCAGGGGTTTTACGGATGATAAACCTCAAACTCATACATATTCATTTCGGCAGATGCATTAGAGGTCGAGAAGATCCTATAATGAGCGTCTTTTACCTCTTCGGCAGAGAACATACTTTCTTGCATGGCCTTGTTGACACGATTTTCACCGTGATGCTGGAACCAATCATCATAATATGCACTAAGGCGATAATTAGTCTTCTTGCTGGCCTCATCTATTTCGCCGTCAACAGTTCCGTCTTTTGTTTTGAAAGTTTGTTTGCTGTTAATGATGCCGTCAGACCGCAAAGTGGTTCCCTTTCCTTTAGCATCGATGTGGGTAAACGTTGTCATCATCCGTTTGTGTCCTTTTTTATCGGCAGCACCGATATTAAAACGCACAACAGATTTGGAACCATCATCGTGGGTCTCAATATACCCGACAAACTTTCCATCTTCATACAAAGCCTCTTGACTGACATAGCCATGATTTCTGAAATTATGTTTTGCGTTAGGCATACGTTGAGCCATAGCCTCTTTAGCCAAGGCAATGTTAATCTTGTCAGCGTTAGCAACTCCTTGGCTTATCATTAAGTTTTCCAGGTCATTCCCATTGAGTGAGCCATCTTTGCGATACAGTTCCGAGGCAAAACTGCTATTGAGAGATACTTTATCTTCATACCATACTTTACCATCTTTTTGATGCTCCGTAACCGTGACTGTAAAGTGAGTATTTTGAACTTTAGTCTTAACGACAGTACCTGTCTTTTGCCCCAAGATATTACGAGTAAACCTTGTTTTTTCTTTGTTAACAGTCTTAGTCCCGTCAGCATTTTCAACCAAAGTAAGTTTTTTATCTCCCCACCAATGTTTGCTGGTAAGAACATATTGTCCTGTTTTTGCGTCGTATTGTCCGTTTTTCTTGATTCTAGCCGCTCGATGATTCATTGCCGCCCTGCGAGCATAATGAACCGGAGCAACAGCAGCGGCTTTAATGCCATGGCCAATATGTTCGGCAGCAGCTTCAGCTGTCGGTTTTGCAATTTTAAGCGCAGCAGATTTTGTAAAGGAGCCGGCCATTGTGCCAATAGAACTACCGATACTGGTGTTGCTGATAGAACCAGCAAATTCTCCGGCAAAGTCTTTAGCAGCCCCTAAAACGGACCAAGCCAAAATCATCACAAAACACAACTCCAAAAATGCGGTTGAAAACCAAGGCATTCTCATTAATAAGTCAGAAAGTACGGTTCCTTGCTCATCCTCAAACATATAATCAATACTTCCAGTGGAGTTTGTTATAATTGATTGGTAGGCAACAACTAGCATTAAAGAGATAAGAGACACAAACACAAACTGAAACATGGAGTTAAGAAAAGTTTCCCATATTTTTTTAGTGTAGCCTCTGGTAACTTTAAAAGCATAAGCCCCGATTCCAAACGGAAGTAATGCCGCAGCCACAGCCATTTCAAAAATAGCATCAACCATCATAAAGGGAACGGCCAAAAGCAAAACCATGGAGCCAATCCAGAGCCCAATTCCAATCAACATGTAGTTCAAATGAGGAATAATAAAAAATCTTTCTTGCCACGATTTACATAAGCTGGCACTCCCCAAAGCCTTAACCTGAGCAACACGGTTTTGAATAAGTGTCATGGTGCAAATAATACTATCTCCCATAGATTTGGGAAGCGCCCCTTTCCCTTCTTTATCGTTATTAATGCCGGTTTTTGTCGTGCAGGCCTTAAGAACATTATTAGGGACTTGTTTTTCTTTTTCCAGTGCGGCTAGAGTTACATTTCCTTTCGCCACGTCATTAGGTTGAATAATTGTTTGCGCTAGTTTTTGCCCTGTTGTGTAAACAGGTTCAAGGGCATAGTTAAAAAAGTCCATGGCTCCATTTTGTAAAATAATCACGACCAGCATCACAATAAAACTTTGAGTAATAAGAGAGGATGCCAAGTCCTTGAAGTCGCGAACCTCAACCGTGGCCACAAAAGCCAAAATTTGAAAAGCAATCCAAATTCCAAAGGCAATAATGACCACGCGAACAATAGATTCTGAGAAAGTATTAATGGCATGTTGAGCAATAGAGCTGGCAGTGTTAAAAACGACAGCAAACAGAGGACAAAAAGAGCAAGTTTGTAATTCTTTATAAAAACACTTCGGAGCACAAGTGATATTACAGGAAGAGTTAAGATTAATTCTATATACTCTGGCTAGATTTCCAGAATAAGCAGCAGCTTGTTCAGCATTGTTTTTGCCGGTGCTATATAACTCAAGGGCATGAGCCAAGACTTTCTGCCTTTGTTCTTCGGTAATAATCTCCGTGTTGGCAAGCTTGTTTACTTCCGTAACGACCTGATTATAGTAATAATTGGCCCCCATAAGATTTGATCCAAACTCATTAGAGCCTTCTACACCGGTAAACTCTGCTAGTTTTTTTAAGGCATCTGTTGCTGATCTGGCCCAGCCACTTCCACCTCCACTTTTAGTATCTAGTATTTTCAGAACCTCAGGATCAACCTCTGATGGTCGGATGTTGTTTTTTTCGTAATACTCCTTTGTAGCACTTGAGGTGGCAATATTGGTGGCAAGAGAAGCTCCGCTGGAAATTATCATGGAAGATCGTGTTGCAGAATCCGTCATGGCGATAGTATTTATTAAAGCCCCCGTAGTAGATAGCGTTTTCCCATCAGAAAGGCTGGAAGATTGCCCCTGAGTGGCCTTTTGAGTTAGGTGCTCAGTTAGTGCTTGTTCAGTCGTTTTTGATGAATCTAGATTCCTAGCAGTAGTTTCAGCCTCATCATAAAGAGTTACTGCCGTGCCGACCGCATCGACAGCTGGGTTGATATAAGAGGCAGCATTTAAGACTGTTTCAGCAAGTTGAGCAAGGGCAGAAGATACACTACCCAAAGAACATCCCAAAACGATTACAAGGGTAAGGCAGGCCCTTTTATACAGCTTTAACACACTCATCATTTTCCGCCTCCATCTTTTTTCTGGGCATCTGACTTATTGCCACTGTCATCTTTTTTGTTGCGGGTTGCAAATTTGTTATAGGCCTTATCAACCTGATTACCAGCATCTTTTACCTTTTGTCCGGCATTTTGGACAGCTGCTCCGGCTTTTGCCAAACCAACAGCAGATATAGCTTTTCCAATTCCGGTTGTCATGTTGCCAACACCTCTGGCAGCCATACCGCCAACTGTCTTAGCGTCTCCTTTGCCCTTACCTGCCAGGCTTCTGACACTACCAGCAACTCCACCGACGGCCTTTCCAACAGCATTTTTTGCCAATCTTCCGCCCTGGTAAAGAGCGGCATCTCTGGCCCAGCCGACAGGTTTCATCGCCTGATCTTTTGCCCATTTAGTCGCTGCCGTAGCCCAATGGTGCATAGGTTGCTGATTGCCAAAAGCTTTATCCGGGAAGAATTTGTTGACCAAATCCGGCACGGTTGCCTGTACCAGTTTGAAGGAGTAAAGAAAGGCAAACAGGATTAAAACAAAAGTCGTGCTGAAAATAGCCAATTTAGATGCCGCATAGTTTATATCCGCAGCTTTTGCTTCCGCTGATGGCTTATTTGCCCCCTTATCTGCCAAAGTTGCCCGGTCATAAACCTCATAAAGTTTAGCCAATCCCTTTGGAGCATCTGGATCTGCTTCTGTGGTAACCTCTTCATCCCCATAGCTATATACAGCATCGGTCAATTGCACCGTAAAGGTTGTCGTCATTGCCAGAAAGGCAAATGTTGCTGCAGATTTTGCAATAATACTGATGCAAATTGAGAATTTGTCTTTGGTAATATCAAAAGGCCACAGCCCAACAACAATCGGCAAAGCAACAACAGCAAACCCGATTTTAAAAGATAGATCCAAAAGATAATAAACAATGGCCACGGTCAAAAGTAGACCGGTGCACCAGATGAACATCCCTTCAAACCACATCCAGAAGTTTGTAACGGTATAACCAAACGGGTGCCAAGCCCCACCATTTTCCAAGGTGGCATAGCACATAACAACATCACCAAAAACCATGTTTTCAGATGTTATGTCGCTAATCATTTTTGTTGCACCCAAAATAGAATTCATTACTGATGCCGGCATAATATCAGTAGGCCCGCTATATTTAACAGGAGGAATGTAAATTTCCAAAGAAGATCCTTCAAAAGATGTTGCACCATCAAATACACCGCTGGTATAATTAACCAAGGTCATGAGGCCGCTACCCTGAGCCAATCTGGAAAGTTCATTACGATTAATATTTTTCAAGGCATCAGGGTTTTGTTTCAAACGTTGACGAAAAATCTCATTAAGGTGAATGATTTTCCCCACCGCGTTAGCACCAAACGCACTCAATACATTATATCGTCCATCACCATTAAAACTGATCACTTGGCCATTTCCGATATAGGTTGTAGCATGGTATCCGGATGCGCTTCCGACAGAGGAGGCTGTTGCTCCAGAAACCCTGATGTAAACAGTATCACCAATATTAGCATAAGGCAGGGCTTGTTTCAGCAGAATATCACCACCATTAGGGGCCGTAATGGAAGCATCTTTATATTTTGCAGCTTTATTCATACCATCTCTACAGTTTATAACCCCGGGTTGGAAATTAGCTATGTCTCCGCCAACCATCTCATTTAATTGCTCAAGAGCCGCGGTAATCGTTACCTGGCAATAGGCACCATAAGTACCGTTCATTCCGGCATCGGCAAATATCTGAGCAACAGCAGCTCTATGTCCCTTATCCTTACACGGACTGTGTCGACAAGAGTTAGTTCCGCGCTGGTTACATTTTCCGCCACTGGAATATGTACTTTCCTGGCAGCTTCCCTGCAAGGTCTGGAGCCGTTGGTTTAATAGCTGAACTAGAGCTTTTTGGAAATCTTGTACAATTTCGCTGTAAGGGTCATTGCTTTGAGCAATTTCAGGAAGTTTAAGAGCCTCGACCGGCTTTTCCTCTGTTCTAGGGGCTTCTTCCTTTGGAGTTTCTTCTTGTGCGTGACTTTGAGCAAAAGCTGCATCAATTTTTTTATTTTCGTCAGCAGTTACAATTTCATCATCCCAAACAAACTCTTCTGTAGCGGGCTTAATTTTTTCAGGATCCCAATAAGCTTCGGCAATTTTGGCTCCCACACCCATGATGGGGGTAATAAAATAAGTGCTGACCATTCTAAGCCCCAACACAATAAAAGTATAGGCCAGGGCAATTTTGAATCCAAATTTAATAAGTTCATTTAAGATATTTCCTGGTTCCAACTGGGTGAGAGAGGATACATTCCGTAACCCCCAAAAAACGACCCATAGCGCAGCCCCGATTCCGAGTAAAATAAGGCCGGCCTTTTGAGAAAGGCTATAAGCTTTTGATGCCGCAGTCATAAAAGCAGAAGAAAGTTTCTCAACAATTAGGCAAGACCAGCATCCAGATCGATACTTAGCTCTAATCACGTCAAGGGTAGGACATGTGTCTGTAAGTACACTATCTCTGACCACTCCAGCAAGCTCTTTTATCTGATCTGCTTGAGATGTATGCCCTGTCTGTTCATATGCCTCATTGGCTCTATCTGCACCAATTGCATAGACGCTATTCGTATAATTGCGTAAGACATCTCTATCATGTGCAGAAAACAGTCCCTTAGCTGTTAGTTCATTAATTTCATCATCTATAAGAGAGGCAAGACCCGCGGCAGTACTTTTCTTTCCATCATAATAAACAAACTTCGTAGCTCCATCTTCACCAGTAAACTCTGCTAGTTTACGGAGGCTATTCCTTAATGTTTTAAGACGAGCTTTTCCGCCTCCAAAATAAGAACTTTTAGCCAGAGCATTTTCCAAAAGATCAGAAATTCCTTGATCAAACTCTACAGCCGTAAATCCCTTTTCTTTGTAGTAATCTTCTACATCAGTTTCTATTCTGGCATTCATATCAGCATTATATGGCACAGAAGCGATATCTTCATAAAAATCAGTCAATTCCTTTTCTGCAAGACAAACATCAGGGTAAAGCAAATATGCAGAAGAAATAACGATGGCTATCAATCTACAGAATGTAAAAACAGTGTTTTTCATGGCTATTTCCCCTGTGGTCTGCCGGCGATTCTGTTCATCGCTTGTTTTAGCGCACCAGCCCGACTGAGAGCACGGCCCAGACCGGTCTTTTCATTGAAAGCAACTTTTTTGGCAACCCATCCAAAACCACCGGTAATAATACCCAGTACAGCTTGTCCGACAGCCTTGAGGTTCTGCTGGAACTTGGCATCAACATGGGCCCCAATGATGGATGAGGTCAGTTGCTGCGAAACCGCCATACTGCCAAAGACTAAGAATCCAAGCATAAGCAAGCAAAGTGTGGCCACACTAATCTGTTCAAAATGTGTCTCAGGATCTTCGGGGTTAAAAATTCCGCCGGTATCTGGATCCGTAATCAGAGAGATCATTGCCAATAACACGGTAGCCACTATAATGGAAAAAGCCATCATAAACGCTGCCGAATGCATAATGTTGGAGAATCCTATGCTCGTCCATTTCTTTGTTGGCCCAAAAGCGTAGGCCATAATAAATATCGGCAGCATCAAAATCATCATACCAAAACGAAAGACGCTATCGACCAAATAAAACACAAAACCAAAACCGACAACGTAAAAAATAGCCCAAACCAACAATCCGGTAATCCAGGGCAACACTCCATCCATAGACATGGCAACCATAGCCATCTGTCGCCCCAAACGCAATCTATCAACCAGGGTACAAATCATACAGCTCATGGTACTTTGAAAAGCCGGAGGAAAACCACTTTCTAGCGATGCGTTGGTATCACCTTTTACCGAGCAACTAATGTTTTGAATCTCAAACGTAATTTCATCCCCAAAAACCTTAACCGAACGTACTTCTTCTTGTGCCACATTGAGAATCTGGCTGCCAAATTCCAGGAAAGCACCATAAATAGGCAACAAAAAGTAGTTAATAACATATAACAACGTCCCTGAGGAATAGGCCAAATAAGCACAAAACAAACAAACAAAAGCCTTCTTCACAATTTCATTCCAAACCTCTGCAGGGCTTGATTCCGTAACCGAGCTGACAAATTTTAAAAGCCTCAAAGCTACCCAGATTGCAAAGGCCAACATCATAACACTGAGAGATCCTTCAGACAAACTCTGATATTGCTTCATGATAGTCTCTCCAATCACCTTATAGATGATGTCTAAGACATGGCCTTGCCAACAATTAAACCCTGCTGCTGGGTCTCCGTCTTTTGCAGCATCTTTGGGATTGGCCGTCGTTTGTGAATCTCCCGTATCAAAAGCGCCTCCAACTTCTTCTGAGCAGCCAGACAACAACATGCCCGCCGTTAACAAAAGCATTAACAGTTTCAGAAAGTTTTTTATGTCAAAAGTCTTAGTCATATTTCTTTCCTTTTAGGCGTATTGGATCACTTTTTGCGTCTCAGTTGTTTTTTGCGATTACGTCTAGATCCTCCCTTTGCTGTTTGATGACGAGTTTGTGCCGCTGATTGAACCCTCGCTTGCGGACGACGTGGCTGTGCTGAGGAACGGCCTTGCCTTTGGGTCCTTGAGGCCTGTCCGGCTGCCTGAGGCTTTTCAGCTCTTGCTGTCGTCTGCTGAGGCTTAGAAGGAGTATCTTCCTGAGGCTCATCGGGCGTTGGATCTGGAGCAGCATCTGCTTCATTCTCAGAGGATGACACAGTTTCTCCACCGGCTTCAGATAGAGTCGGAGCACGATCACGTTCTGATGAAGGCGCCCCATTTTGAGCATTGTGTGCCTCATTGAGAGTTGGCGCAGGTTTTTGCCCCTGGGCCTGTTCATTTAAGGTTGGCGTTTGTTCATTCTTAGATTTTTCATTAAGAACTGCAGCCTCATGTCCTCCATTAAAGGCCTCATTTCCAGAGGTCCCGGAAGAAGATGTATTGCCGGTTGCCTGGGATGGAGCACTGCCAGAAGTGGCGGGCTTCTTGTCTTTACCTCTAATCTTGTTCCAAGCGGCTTTCACGCCTCTTGGGGTCAAGCCAACGGCCCATTTAACACCTCTTTCCAGCCTATCGCCGGCGGCTTCCCGGACATTTTTGGTAGCTCTGGTCGCAGCCGATTTAGCAAAAGAAGCCCCCATTGTTGCAATACCCGGCGCAATAGGCTTGCCGATACCGCCGCTGGCAAATTTATCAGCCAAGGATCCGGCCTGATTGGTGAACTTAAATCCAAAAATGCAACAAAACAGCAGAATCAAAAAGCCCATGGCAGAAATATCGGTTAATTCTTTTAACTTTGTTGAATCTAAACTATTAAGCGTTTTTGCAATCTCATACAAGGTACCCATCCTGGGTGTATCAAAAGCATCCTCACACTGCTCTTTATGTTCATTGAAATACTTTGGCTGCTCACAAAGTTCTAAAAGTTCATCTTGTTTTTCACCCGAATTCAAACTAAGAGCCTGATTAATGAGGTGAATATTAGCACTAATTACCAGCCCAATAAATAAGAATACAAAGGCGCTATTTAGAAGCATTTGTGTTCCGGTTCCGGCATATTTTGTTGTTACCTTAAAAGGCCATGCCGCAATGAGGAATGGCAACAGAGCACCCACCACTCCAAATTGAACAATTGCATCAATCAGGTAAAAGACAAAAGAAATAGAGAGCAAAAATCCGAAAATTGCTAAGACAGCCCCCTGAATAAACATCTGGAATCCGTCACCAAATTCATTTATTTCTCCTTGGAACAACATCAGGTTGCTTCCAGTACAAATTAAGGAAGTTCCAATAGCCTGCATAAAAGCAATTTCTCTCTGGACAGCCACCACGAACTGCTCAAGCTTATCATAGGTGTCAAGCTTATAATGCTCTCCACCGGTAACTTCCTTTGCCTGGCGGATATAATTACCTTTTCCATCCTCATCAATATTGGCAAAAACTCTTTGTGTTGTCAGCATATTTTGGCCAAAGACAAGTCCTGTTTCAAGGATTGGTCTCACTGCGTACTCAAAGATTTGCTGAGAGTTTTGTAAAAGAACAAAAGCAATAATAACCTTATAGCTTTGTTTAATCAGGCCGCCCAAGAACTTAGGAGCATCTTGTTTTGTAATAGAGCTGACTTGTGTTAAAACTTGTAGAGCGACCCAAATAGCAAACCCAACAGCAAGCAAAGTGGCAAAAGCGGCCGCCATTTTAGAAAAAGCCACGTCTGTAATTTTTGCACTTCCGTCATAGATGACACCCACCAAAGGGCAGAAGAAGCATTTTCGATAGTTATAGAGCTTAACCGGCAAAACTTCACATCCGAAAGTCGCTTTGTTAGATTCATTAGCATACTGAACTGAAATCGTGGAGCCAAGATGCACTTGATATTTTTTGCCGTCTGAGCCCGTCATCGTCAGGAACTGATCATATGTTTTTCCTTGCTGGTTTGTAAAAGATGAGCATCCCATCGTCATTAAGGACCTGGTGACACCAGAGTAAGCAGAATTATTTTCACCTTTGAGGGGAAGTTCTTTGTCAGAACAGACACAATTGGAAATAGAGCCTCCTTGCCCTGTAGACCAATAGTTGGTTTCTTTATAACAAAAATGTGTATCCAAATTGCAAAGACTAGCCCCGCACTGAACATAATTTCCAGCCTTTAATTCTCCATCAGCTTCATTCCCTTCTCCAAATTGTTTATTATGGGCATTTTCCAGAGCTTTAAAAACAGGATCATTTTGATTTACCTCGGCAACATCCTTGGCAAAAGTATAAGCGTCAACAGCGTCAATGTCAGAAAGAGATTTTTGAGTAGATGTTTGAGCGGTGGTAGGCTTTTGTTGGGCAAAAACAACATCAATGCTCAACAATGCTGAAACACACACCGTTGCCATAATTAGCTTTAATATTTTATACCCATTTTTCATAAGCTTACCTACCGATATAAAATCCTGGCAAGGGAGTCTTAAAACCAAAAATTTTACAGATTCTCCACCTGCTTATTCTATCATAACACATAAATTACTTATAAATTGTTACAGTTTTTTGATTTTTTGTAATTTTTATTTTTGTATTTTTGACAAAAAGCTTGCAATTTTCGGCTAAAGGTGTATTAAAGAGGCATTACAACCAAATTATTCTAAAAAAATACAACTATGAAAAAATTATTCTTTTTTGCCGTCTACGTGATAGCCAGTACCGTACTGCTGAGTTCTTGTGGGCTCAAAGAATGTTACATCGACGGCAGTGATGTAACATTTGTGTACAAAGAAAAAAAAGGTGAGAAGCTCTATGGCGTGAAGTACGGCCAGGAGATTTCCATCCCGCCGCTTTATGAGAACATAGGGCTTGGCATCAACAAATACACGGTATTCTTCTCTCATTCCCATTCTTGGGATACGTTTTATCTATTTGAGCAAAACGGAACAGAGCTTCTGAGTGGAAAGCGCCACGATTCGAAAGGCTTTCAGCCCTTAGCAATCTCAACATATGAGGAAGTAGAAGATTGGGAGCGCCGTTATTTTGGCTATATTTTCTGCCTGGGGGACTACTATTTATTTAATATGGAAAGTGGCAAAGTTTGTGCATTATTTGCATACCAGTCGCATTATTATTCATTTGGCCCATATGATAAATTTTTCCCCGGAAGCACTGGTTTTGCATACAAGCAAAACGGCAAATGGGGAGCAACAGCCTTTCAAACAGTAGAAAAACAACGCCTTTATACAAGCATTCCCAAGCAGGAAATATTTCCTGCCGAATATGATGAGGTAATAGAAGTTGTCAGAACCAAGGAAAATTCTGTTTGGTTCGCCAGAAAAGGAACAAACTGGTCAGCAGCTCAAATAGACAAGGAAGGAACGGTTCAAAAAATTTCTGTTAACAAGCAACTTCTCAATAAGGTACTCAGGATGCCCAAGAGAGAAAAGGCAAAAGGAAAAAAGGCCGGTTTTAGTTATGATTTAGCTGAACAACGGGTAGGCACCGTTGAGGCCTCGATAGTCTTTATGTAGAATTGCGCACAAAAACACCACCCAGCAAAGGAGTGGTGTTTTTGTATTTTAAAATGTTTTTTGACAAAAAGCTTGCAATTTTCGACTAAAGGGGGTATCAAGAAAACATTGCAACAAATTATTGTATCACCAAACAGCTTAAAACTATGAAAAAATTATTCTTTTTTGCAGCAGCCATTGTAGCAATGGTCTGCGCATCATGCGAAAATCTGAGGAGCGCATATGGCGTTAACGGCTTCACGCAAGTGGTCAGCAAAGACACCAAGGAAGGAATTCGCTATGGCATTGGTAGGGATCAGCCCAACGACAAGCTCAAAGCGGAGACACCGGTTGTTTTCAGTGACTATGCCGTGGCCTTGCCCAGTGGCTTTGGCGGATATTTTATGTATCTACCGGGCAAGAAGACCTACTACCTATTCGATAGCGATGGTCGAGATGTCCTGAGCGGCAAGAAGGCCACTTCTCCTGACCTGGAGGGGCTGATTCCGATTATCAACAACGGCAAAGAGCGTCATCTGACAGAGGCCGAGATGTATTATCGACACATCGTCGGTTTCCGATATGTAGACGGCTACCAAAACCGCTACTTCATTCTCCCCGTTGAGGGTGGAAATGTTTATGGAGTCATCTACAATGGTAGGTTTGCTGCCTTTGGCCCGTTCAAGAAGATATTCTTTGGGCTCTACGGCTTCATGTTCCAGGATCCCACAACCGGCAAATGGGGCGCCAGCACATTGGAGCATCCCATTTGGAAAGGTGAGTACGATGAAATTATTGAAGTCGAGAAATCTGATGAAATCAATATCTGGTTCGCGCGTAAGGGCAATGTTTGGTATTCCAAACAGGTTGTGACGGCCACAAATATCAAAAATATTCCGGTTGATCAACGGCTTCTTAACCAGGTTTGCAAGATGAAAATCAATCAAACAGTCAAGTCGGCCAAGAAAAATTGGGTGAAGATATTGGCTCACGGGCAACGTGTGGGCAACAATGAGGCATCATTCGCTCATTTACAGTAAAGAAGAGAAAACAGCCACTCAAAACATTGGTGGCTGTTTTTTCTTTTTGAGATAGCGCTTAATTTGGATAAAAAGCTTGCAAAATTCACCTAAAGACTGTATGAAAAAGACATTACAACAAATTATTGTATCACCTAACACTTCAAAACTTATGAAAAGATTATTTTTTTTGACCGTCTATGCGATGGTGTGTGCGCTGTTTTTCAGTGCTTGTGATGCTCCGATTAAGGATGTTGGGCACGTAGTAAAATTTTCGGCTATCTACGTCGTCAGCCAGGAGCAAGAAGACGGGACTACTCTCTATGGAGCCAAGTACCAGGATAGAATATCTATCCCGCCGTTTTTTGACCGCTTTGAGGCGGCCATGGAAATCGGCCTGGTCTACGCTTACAAAGGCACAAAATGCGCGCTGTTCCATATTGATGGAACAGAGGTCTTGAGCGGCCGCATTTGCGGGGAGAAAGAGATTGGTTTCGAGCCTTTGTGGATTGATAAATCCCAAGAGCCGCGCCAAAGTCTCGAATCCGCCAACATATATTGCGGGCAGATTTTCTGCTGTGGAGAATATTATAAATTTGCTCTGGAAAACGGAAAATTCGGCATTTTGTTTTTGCCGATGTCCCAATCATTGCCTCTGGGTCCTTACGATGACTTTTTGCCGGGATTCTTTGGATACATGTTCAAAGACAATGGCGGCTGGGGAGCTACTTTTCTGCGCATCAGGGAAAAGACATATGACCGCTTGGATATGACCATAGAACCAACGTCTTTGGCTAACGGAGAACGATTTGATGAAATCATTGAAGTCGTCAAGAAAAAAACAAATTCCGTTTGGTTCGCCCGCAAGGGAAATAGCTGGCGCTCTTTTGATGTTGCGCTCGAATATGGCAAGTTAAAACACATCAAAGAAATACCGGTGGATTCGAAACTGTTGGCAAAAGTTTTGAAAATGCCGGTAAGGAAACAAGCCAGAATACTAACAGACTTTGACCTTGCCTCGAATCAAAGAGTTGGAATTAAAGATGGCGACGGAGGCGTATCTGTTGTTTTCTTCATCTAAGAGCCATAATCATAATAACAAAAGAGCCACCTTATGAAAAGGGTGGCTCTTTTGTTGTAAGCATTATTTTTGTTTTCTGAAAGGATTCCCCAACACAAACAAAGCAGCAATCAAGACGATTCCAACGGCTCCCAGCCCAATCAAACGAGCACTGCCGGTTGCCAGCCAATCAAAGACCCCAAGGTAAATGGCTGCAGCCAAAAGCAACAAAATAAAGAATGAAACGAACCAAGCCTTAATCATAGAATCTTCACCCTATCAAAATTTTCCCGTTAGTAAGAATTTTGTTACAGCTTCCACGACAGCGGGAGTATTAAAAATATTCCACTTACGAGAAGAAATTTCAACAATATCGGTCGCTTTCTCAAACTGGCGTTCAGCCTCCAGATTCGGTTGAGGTTTTGATGTCCCCGTTAATTTTTCGGCCATTTTAACCCAAGGAGATTCGCACAAAACGATCCCCGTTTCGATTCCCTGAGGCAGAGGAGGAATCTTTTCAATATAAGAGGGATCCATTTCAGCCGCCATCGGTCCCAGGATAAAGCCAAAAAGTTTTGATTTGCTCAGTTTCTTCAAAAGACGACTTCCGTGGTTTTGAGGCCCCACTTCAACGATTCTTCCCATTTTTAACTTTTGCCGCCAAGGTGTATCAAGCATAAACAGACGCTTCAAGATGATACTTCCGACGCCATGAGTAACAAAAGAAACCTGTTCAACATCTTCCAGATGGTTCAAGAAGAAATCCAATTGACGAACATGTCCGTCAATTTCCTTTTGGGTTGAAGGATAATTGACTGCGGCAGCCATAAATCCGTCTTTTAGAGCAGCACGCCAGAGAGGCTTAAAGATGTTTTTGGATTCGCCAAGTCCCGGAAGCATGATGATCATATGCCCTTTTTGCCGAGGAAGTTCAAAGGCTTCAATAAACTTAATAAAAGCCTGTCGGCACTCTTCAAAAGAACCCTCAAAGCGGCTAATATCCCAATTGTCGAGCAAGCGACATTTTTTTGTGACATAATTCCGCTGGATTCTCCATTTTTGGTAGAAGAAAACATCTTCCCAAAAATGTCCGCCGCCAAAAGTATAAAAACCCTCCAACATGGAGCTTCTCCTCACTTATATATATTATAGCTTGCCCACACCATTTGTATTAGGAATCGCAGTTACGGTTACACGTGCACTGTCACCGTTGTCCATTTCAATAAGAATTTGCAGAGCGCGATTGTTGCGAATATAAGTCATGTGGCTGATTTTTGCGCGCACGGTAGCCACCTCAATCCAGTTGAGCTTAGGCATTTCAGAGACATAGAAGTCAAAGACGCTGCTGGGATTATAAGGAGTCGTATAAACGAGGCTGCCGATCCAGTTTTCTCCGCTGCCCAAAGCCTTTGTTTCATCCAGATCAACAATAGCGTCAGTCGGGAAGGGGACATCTGGGAAAGAGGCAAAGGCCGGAGGAATCGCTCCGCCGTCCAGTCCCATCAGACTCGGGCGCTCACTGGCACAAGCCGAAAGGATTAAAACCAAAGATAAAACTAATATATTGTTTTTTAACATTTTTGCTACCTTGTAAGAAGACTCAATTTAAGATATTGTAACTATTGTGCCTCATAAAAGTTAAAAAAAAGAAAACGAGCAGAGTAATCCTCAATGCAGATATCCTGCATAAAAAATCATTAAAATTCAGATGATTGAGAAAAATCGAAAAAAAAATTGATTTTTTTTGTTTTTTTGTGTTGACAAGAGGAGAATAAAATCTTATAAACCGTCTCACCGGCTCGGAAGGGGCGGTGGTTATAGAAGAGTGTGAATAAGGAAGAGGATACGCAGGCGGTATATGTTTAAGTAAGATATATACAAGTCTGAGTATAGTAAAGGAACCATAGAGATTCTTTATGAGTAATCAGGCTAGGGTTAGACACCATTTTAATATGAGAGTTTGATCCTGGCTCAGAACGAACGCTGGCGGCAGGCTTAACACATGCAA
>CALXVV010000025.1 GCA_944392205.1 uncultured Alphaproteobacteria bacterium
ATAACCAAAGTATCACCGGGTTTTATGGTATTAAACGCACCATACTGAGTCGCATTTAAAGTGTTTTTATCTGCATTAAAGGTCAGAGTTCCGGTTGTTTCCGGGTTAGCGGCAACGGCCGGTTCCAAGAAACCATCGGCATTGTCCGGAGTAATGGTAAACTGGTTTCCTTCAACCTGATTGATAGTTAAACCTCCGGTCTGTGCGTTGGTAACGGTCCTGTTGCACAAATTGGCGGCACTGTTGGTCGGAAACTTGATATTAATTCCGTCATAATAGGCCTGAAATTCATCCAGAGATGAAAAAGGAAAATTAATAGGAGAAACAGTTGAGTTTCCCCCACCAAACAGATACTTGCCGTTAGCAGAAACATTAAGAGCATCCACCAGCATTTGCATGGTTGTAAAAGCTGTATTTTGCAGTTGTTGCAAATTGCTTGCTTGGTCGGCACTCATGGTATAAGGCTCACCTGTTTCAACCCCAGTGGCATTCAAAATGGTAGAACCGCCGTTAATGGTATAGAGCGGAAACTTAAATGTTGCGCCATCAAATTCAAAATCAGGATAATTCCCTGTTGGATCAATTTTATTTTGCAGAGCTTGCATAACCTGTTCTGCATATCCGTCGGTTCCTGAAGCTCCAGCAATGCCGGAAAGGTCTATATTATTGCCATTTCCGTTGTCGGCAAAGGTATATTGAGTACCATTAATGGTGATAGTCTGCCCCAAATAAGTAGCCTCATCATCACTGGTAAAAGTTAACTCGCCACCGGTATAATCAGGAGTCAAGTTGTTGATGTCTGAGCCGCTAAAGGAGTTAAGCATGCTTTTGAAGTCGCTAACGGCATCATTAATAGATTGCATGGAGGTACTCATCGTCTTGAGCTCAATATTGAGCAACTTATTGTTTTCCAAGAAATTGCTGGTAACTCCCAGAGAGGCCTCCAGATTAACAATGCTGTAGGCGCTCATCCCATAGCCGGAATAAGTCGGTGACTTAAGTCCGGTGATGCTCTGATAGTTATAAAGCTCAAACTGAGACTTATTAGCCAAAGTCTGGTTCATTAAGCTCATATAGCTGGCATAAGTAGGTACTCTAGTCATTGTTTAATCCTCCTATACAATACTCAAGAGCATATCCAAAATTTCTTTGGACGCGGTAAAAGCTTGAGCACAAGCAGCATAAGTCTGCTGAAAAATAATCATTTGTCCGAGTTCTTCATCCAGGTCAACTCCGCTGACAGTAGCCTCTTTGGTGGCAAGAGATGTTGTCAATTCCTGTTGGTATGCCAAAGAGCTCTCCATCGTGCTGGTCTGAGAGGCAATATTGCCGACAAAGGTTGAGGCATAATTAGCCAGAGTTGTTTGCGTCTGAGCAATAGTGCCGGACTGCTTGAATGTAATAGACGACGTAAAGACCTGAGCCAAAGAATTGGCGATATTATTGGCCGCCGGGCTCATCACATATTTTCCGGTAGAAGCATCAAAAGAAGGTGAACTGGCTGAAATCAACCCCGGATCAGTCATCAAGTTTTCCTGGACTTCAATAGTTTGTGCCGTGTTAACATAAGATGGAGACATTCCCAAACGCCCGAGCAAGTTATTGCCCTGAGTTTCCGTAATCTCGAGCTGATCTCCGTTGAGATTTTCAATTCTGAGCATATAGCCGCTGCCGTTTGGCACCAAAGAAGCCCTCATGGAGCCATTCAAGGCCGTGTTTTCATTAATGGAGTTGACAATATCACTCAGGCTGTCATTAGGGCTGATGGTGATGGTTCCGAAGTTAAAGCCGTTGCTGCTGTCAGAGAAACTCCAGATTGTCATTTCATTAACACCGAGATTGGCATTTGCATTAACCACCTTTGAATCATAGATAGAGTCGCCGGTTTGTTTAACAAACATATCATTGAGTCCGAAAAAGCTTGAGAAGCCTTGATAAGATTGAGCAAACAAGCCATTGTTTCCGGCATCAAACGAGAGGCTAACATCCTGCTGAGCAGATCCCGGCGTAGAGGAGGCCTCGTCAACAATAGAGAAGCCATAGTTGCTATCCCCCGTATCAATAACCAAATTTCCGCTGTTGTTGATATAGACCTGAGCTTGCGGAAGATTGGGGCCGTCAGCAGATTGCATCCAAGCCTGAATCTGCTGCGCCATATCGGAAACAGAACCTTCGGTAAAGCCTAAGCCGCCCTTTAAGGTGGTTGTGGAAACCTGCTTACCCTCGGCATCAAAAATAGTAAAACGGACATCGCCGCTTTCCAAGCGGATACTTTGCGGATAAGATCCATCGGCACCTTGGATAAAAGTGCGTGTTCCCGTCAACATATCCGGCGTATTAGGATAAGCTGTTCCTCGGTTATGGACTTGATTAATCTGTTCCATCAAATTTCCGGCCAGCTCGTCTAATTGGCTTTGCAAAGAGGGAAGGGTTGTATCACGAATTTGGATTAAGCCTTGGAGCTCTCCGCCTTTAATAGAAGTTGTGATATCTTGTCCGTCAACATATATACCGTTAATACCGCCGCCGGCATAGGTTGTTGTGGAGCTGGCTTGGGTCAGCGCACTGTGTGAGAGAAGGTGCGGATCATTATCAAGCAATGTGATACCGTTTGTGGTTTGGATAACAATGGCACCGGTTTCACGCTTGAAATAAGATATGTCGATTAAGCCGCTGAGCTCGCGCAAGGCTTCGTCGCGCTGGTCCAAAAGATCGGCAGTTCCCTCATAGCCCAAGATATCGTATTTGACAATCTCATCATTGAGATTATCAATCTGGCTCAAGAGATCATTCACCTGGTCAACCGCATCGGTAATTTGCAAATCAGCATCGCCGCGGAGTTTTTGAATTTCAACTGAAATAGAGTTCAGGCGTGAGGTAATGGTGCTGGCCTGGTTCAAAAGGTTGTAACGATTAGCAGAAGAAGTTACATCGGTCGTGAAAGTATCAAAAGCCGCCTGCAAATCAGCCACATTGGCAGAGAGCGAGTTATTGCCCTGCGGTGTGCCAAGTAGAGTTTCTGCCTTGCTCAGATAGTCATTCTGAGCAGAATAGTTGCTGGTCAAAGAGTTTGAGGAAAGATAACTCTTAAGCAATCCTTCATCAACACTTCTGGTAACATCACCCAAGGAAACGCCCATGCTGTTGCCGGCCTTGATAACATTAACCTGCTGTGCGGTTTTGCGGGTATAGCCGACAGTGTCAACATTGGCAATATTGCGGCTGACAATATCCAATTGAGCCTGAGCGGTTTTCATTCCTGAAAGCGAGGTAGATAATCCGGGAATAAGAGCCATAATAAACCTCCTTCTTACAATGTTCTGTTTATGGCCAGCGCATTCTTGTTGTTATCCAGCGGAGAGTAATTTCCGTGCGCGCCATAAGAAGTTGCGTTACGATTATTGGTCACCTTGGCAATATTGATAATGGTGTCCATCACTTTTTTGCTGGTTTCCATTTTAGCTTTAAGCAAAAGCTCATTTTCTTTAAGTAAGGCATCAAGTTCCAAAGAAGCATCTTTTAGGCTGTCTTTGAGTTCAGCGTCGATTTCTGCCAAATATTTCTGGTTTTTGATGAAGAAAGCACTCATAGAGCGATAAGCTGAAACAGTTTTGGATTTCTGTTCATAGAGATTGCTGACAGCTTCCACATCAAATTTGCGCAAGGCCTCATTTTCTTTTCTCAACAGGTCGGCAAATCCCAAGATGACATCTTGCAGATCAGCAACTTTATCATTGATTTCTTCTAACTGTAATTCTTCCATTTTCTTCACTCCTATCCTTGAATGAACCCGTTGCTTTCCATTTCCTGCATCTCTAAGATTGAGCGCATTACATTTTGTTTAACTCCGACAGTTCCGAGCTTTGCCATTTCCTTGCCATATTGATCAAACAGCATGGACCGATAGATTTTTTCGGCATTGCCGCCGCCAAACATTCCGTCGGTAGAAACCCCTTCAAACATGGTTTCCATCATCTTGGTCAAGAAGAATGCTTCAAAGTCCTCGGCAGATTTTTCCGCCTTGGCCAAATCTTTGCTATTCATTTGCGGAGCAGACTTAATGTTCCACAAAGAGCTATCTAAAACGGCGCTGTTGGTTAAAATATCAGTCATTAGATCACCTCAATTTCGGCTTGCAGCGCACCGCTGGCCTTAATAGCCTGCAAAATGCTGATTAAATCTCTGGGGGTCACGCCCAAGGTGTTGAGCCCGTCAACCAACTCTTGGAGGTTAATCCCCGTATCAAGAACGGTCAGTTTGGCATCAGTGTCTTCGTTGATATCAATCACAGAGGCATAATTTGTAACCGTCTCACCATCAGAGAAAGGCAAGGGTTGGGACACAACCGGCACATCGGTAATCTTGATGGTGAGGTTGCCTTGGGCAATCGCCAAGCGGTTGATTTTGACATCTTTGCCGATGACAACAATTCCCGAACTTTCATCAATGACGACTTTTGCCAATTGGTCCGGCTGAACTTGCAGTTGTTCAACTTTAGTCATCAAATCAACAATTTTTCCCTGGTAGGAAGAAGGAATGCTGAGCACAATCGTTGCCGGGTCTGTGGCTTGGGCAGCATTTGTCCCCAACATGGCATTGATGGCATCAGCCACTCTGCGCGCGGTGGTAAAATCCGGGTTGCGCAAAGCAATGTTGATAGATTTCAAGCTCTCAAGCTCAAAGGGAATTTCGGTCTCGACAATGGCACCGCCGGGGATGCGCCCAGATGTTGGCACACCTTTGCTGATGGATTGGTTAGCTCCCTGAGCAGAAACAGCGCCAACGGCGACTTGCCCTTGCGCCACGGCATAAACCTGTCCGTCGGCACCCATCAAAGGTGTAACTACCAAGGTTCCGCCCTGCAAGTTTTTGGCATCACCGAGAGCGCTGACGGTAACATCGATTCGGCTTCCCTGACGAGCGAACGGAGGCAAATTTGCCGTAACCATAACCGCGGCGATATTTTTAGCTTTGATTTGGCCGCCGCGAGCATTAATGCCCATTTGATCCATCATAGAGATGAGGCTCTCACGAGTAAAGTCAACAGATTTGATGTTGTCGCCGGTGCCGTTTAAGCCCACAATCAAGCCATAACCGATAAGCTGGTTATCTCTAATTCCCTCAAAGTCGGCAATATCTTTTATGCGAGAAACCGCGCCAGCCTCAGTTGCAGGCATCAGCAAGCCCAGAGTTATCATTGCCAAAGCGGCGGATTTTATAGCTTTTACATACATCATAAGGCCACAACCTCAAAAATTGACAGTTAAACTTACATAAATATATGCAATTCTTGTGCCAATTTTGCGTTGCGGCGTATGTGAGGGCTTTTATTTTATAATTCAGCCAAAGCTTTTAGGGCTTCTTCATGGTCGCTGAAGGGAATGATCTTGCCATTTACATATTGGCCTGTTTCATGTCCTTTGCCTGCCAAAATCAAGACATCTCCGGCCTTGAGGTTGGAAATTGCTTGGCGGATGGCCTGCGCACGATCGGGGATGTTTTGGCCTTTGGGGCAGGCGGCCATAATTTGGTTGCGAATTTTGGTGGCATCTTCAGTACGGGGATTGTCATCGGTAACATAAACAACATCGGCCATATCATTGGCAATTTTACCCATAATCGGACGTTTGCCGGCGTCTCTGTCGCCGCCGCAACCAAACAAAACATGAAGACGGTTCTGGGTGTGCGGACGCAATGCTTTGATAACATTTTCCAAAGCATCGGGCGTGTGAGCGTAGTCAACATATATGGCAGCACCGTCTTTGGTCTGGCCGACAAGCTCCAAACGCCCCTTGGCGCCATGAATTTGTGAAACGTATTTAATAACTTCATCGGGGCGGTTGGTGAGCTTGGCACACATTCCAAGGGCGCACAAAACATTCATGGCCTGGAATTCTCCGGCCAGAGGAATTTCAATTTTAAGCGGGCGTCCGAAATAAGATATTTCAAGTCGCTGTCCATGAGCCAAAGGTGTGGCATGAATAAGGCAAATGTCTTTACCGTTGTAGCCGTAAGAGACAACCTTTTTGCCCGAGCCAAGGCAAAGTTGAGCCAAAGGTTCAAATTCATCAATATCGGCGTTCAAGACGGCGGTTCCACCCTCAACCAAATTCTCTTTGAATAAAATCATTTTGGCGGCAAGATAGTTTTCCATAGTTTTGTGATAATCCAAGTGGTCACGGGTGAGGTTGGTAAACCCGGCTACTTCTACTTGCACGCCGCCCAAACGATATTGGCAGAGTCCGTGGCTGGAGGCTTCCATGGCCAGCCAGTCGTAGCCTTCTTCGGCCAATTCCTTGAGCTCGCGTTGAATAGTTACGCTGACAGGGGTTGTGTTTGGCGAGGGAATAGGGGGATTATTACCCTTAATCAGGCCAAGGGTGCCGCTGCTGGCTGCTTTATATCCCATAAGCGTAAGTATTTGTCTGATGAAATCGGCAATAGATGTTTTGCCGTTGGTTCCGGTCACGGCACAAATGTGTTTGGGGGCTTTGCCAAAAAATTTGGCAGCCGCCAAGGCAAAATCTTTGGCCGGATTGCTTGAGCGAACAACAGCAATGTTTTGGGGAATTTCAGCCAAACAGTCATCTTTGACCAAAACGGCAACGGCGCCTCTGGCAATGGCGTCGGCAATAAACTTGTCATCATTTAGGGAGCCAAACAAAAAACCAGGTTTAACTTCTCTGGAATCAGCCGTAAGTCCGGTAATTTCAATGGCAGTTGAAGAATTTGTAATTTGATTAAGCAACATGTTCGTCCCCTCACTTTTTATAAAGCAGACATCATATTAGGCCATAATCGCTAAAAAAGTATTTAATTTTTAAGAATTATCATTTAAGATGAGTGCAAAAGTAACAAAAGGAGACAAAAGATGAAGTTTCTGGCATTTTGTTTTGCGTTGTTGTGGAGTACGGCAGTATCGGCCAAACCGGCTGACTTATATTTGTTTTATAATGCCGCAAGTGAGAATTTGGCAGAGATTTCAATCACCAAAGAGGAGACGGCTAAAGTGTTTGATGATATTTACGGCCCTGCCTCTGATGAATTGCCGGATAAAGTCCGTTATGAAGACTTTTTTGTTTCCAAGTTTCCAAATGGCAGCTACGTCTTTACCTTGGATGCCGAGTTCAACTGCGGCCGTTTGGGGTGTGCCACCACGGTTTATGAAAGAGACACCGACGGCGATTTAATAGAAGGAGAAAGCTCTTTCCCCGTCAAATGCAAATTGCACGGCTCGGATAAACGCTTGTGCATCAAAGGTGGTTACAAAGTAGAAAAGCCAAAAAAAGAGCAAAAAAAACGCGGTCCCGTTCATTATCCAGCTCCGGTTGAAGAATAGGCCGCCGAATGTGGGCAGAAAAGAGCGTTTTTTATCATATCTATCCGTTGGGTTTTTGTGGCGCTCCCATAACGAGTGAGCAACAAAAAGGTGTGTTTTCAAGGCTAAATCAGATTTATGATTGGATCCCGCATCTAAAATCATTGGGAATAAATGCCGTTTACTTTGGGCCGGTGTTTGAATCTGTTGCTCATGGCTATGACACAATTGACTATTTTCAGATAGATAAACGCTTAGGCGACAATGAAGATTTCAAAAGATTGGTCGATTTTTTGCATCAAAATGATATAAAGGTTGTTGTAGATGGGGTGTTCAACCATGTAGGGAGAAGATTCTGGGCTTTTGAGGATGTCAAACAACACAAGTCAGCTTCAAGATATTGCTCGTGGTTTCGGCTGGATTTCAGTCACGATAACCGCTATGGCGATGGCTTTTGTTATGAAGGCTGGGATGGCTGCGATGATTTGGTGAAGCTAAACTTGGCTAACCCGGAGGTGCGAGCCCACCTGCTTTCGGCTGTAGCCATGTGGCAGGATGCGTTCGGGATTGACGGCTTAAGGCTGGATGTCGCACATTACTTAAATCATGGATTTTTAAGAGAGCTAAGACAAATGTGTCTGGCGCGCAATCCAGAATTTTGGCTGATGGGGGAGACTGTTTTTGGGGATTATCGCCGCTTGGTTAATCCGCAAATGTTGGACAGTTGCACCAATTATGAGCTTTATAAGGCCTTATATTCGTCATGCAATGATAATAATATGTTTGAACTCTCTCATACCCTAAAGCGGCAGTTTGAGCCGGGAAAAGGTGTCTATGATGGGCTAAGGCTGTATAGTTTTTTAGATAATCACGATGTTTCAAGAATAGCCACGATATTGAAAAATCCGCATCAGTTAAAAGCGCTCTACGGGTTGCTGTTTACCCTGCCGGGGATTCCATCCGTTTATTACGGCAGCGAGTGGGGAATAAAGGGATGCAGAGAAAGAAGCGATTCGGAGGTGCGTCCCAAGTTGGATTTGCAAGAAGATAATGATTTAAGTCGCCACATATCCTGGTGGGCAGAATTCAGGAAGAAATCGGATATTCTAGCCTATGGTAGCTATCAAGAATTGGCGGTTAATTCAAAGTTGCTGGTATATCGTCGAAATTTTGGGGAAAATAAGCTGGATTTTGCGGTAAACATCGGCGAAGAAACTCAAAAGATAACGCATGAGGAAAAAGAATTTTTGATTCAAGGTTATGAAATTAGGATATTGTAAAGAAAAAAAGGCTAATATAAGAGAGCTAACACAAGAAAAAGGTTGATTTTTTTAAAATAATTGCTATATTAAACAAAAATATCGGAAATTTACAAAATGTTTTAACTTGCTGCAAGGATAGAACCCATGAAAAAACTTATCATTGTATCAGCTGTATTGGCGCTTTCCGCCTGTGCATGCTTTGAGAGTGATGAACCGGTTGAAGAAACCGTTGTTTATCAAAATGTTCAGGCTCGTCCGCAAAATTGTGATTATTTTGACGGTACCACCTGCTATCGCTATGTTCGTCGTGTTCATCAAGCTCCGGTTATTCGCTATCGGGAGCCGCGTGTAGCTGTTGCTACGGTTCAACCGGCCTGCACCGGCACGGCTTGCGGATGTGCTGCCATGCAAACCACTTGCGGTGGCTGTGCTCCTCAGGTAAGAGAAACACGTGAGCCGGTTGAGGTTGTTTACAAGAAGACAACCTACAAAACGGTTTATGAGCCCAAGACAACGGCATCTGTCAGCTATGAAAAAGAGCCTTATTGCAAACAGGCTAATTGCACAACAGGTACTGTTGAAGTTGTAGCTTCTCCGGCCGAAACGGAAGAAGAAATTATCCTCGATGTAAAATAATCAACACAAAGAGATGAAAGCGCCCCGTTGTGGGCGCTTTTTTTTATAGCGGGGGATAATGGGAATATTGTGTTGCCTTTAGTTGGCTCTTTCGTAATAATAGGGGCAGGAAAGGAGAGCCATGCAGGATAACTATAAACTATATTTGGGCGACAGTTTTGAAGTATTAAAAAGCTTTGATGATGAAAGCTTTGATATGATATTTGTAGACCCGCCATATTTAATTTCCAATGTCGGAACCAGTTGCCAAAATGGTAAATTGGTTTCAATAAATAAGGGAAACTGGGATAAAGATGGTGGAATAGAAGCTAACTATGAATTTCATAAAAAGTGGTTGGCAGAGTGTAAGCGGTTATTAAAAGCGGATGGCACTATTTGGGTTTCCGGCACATATCATAGTTTATATCCCTGCGGTTTTGCCATGATGCAGTTGAGATATCATATTTTAAATGACATCATTTGGTTTAAGCCCAATGCCAGCCCGAATTTATCCTGCAAATATTTTACGGCCAGTCATGAGAGCTTGATTTGGGCCCGAAAAAGCAAAAAAGCCAAGCATTACTTCAATTATCAGGCTATGAAAGAGGGCGACTTTCCCAAAGATATGATAAAAAAACCGCATTGCCAAATGCGTAGCGTGTGGTCTATATTTGCCACTCCGCCGGAAGAAAAGAAATTTGGTCGTCACCCCACCCAAAAGCCACTGGCTTTGCTGGAGAGAATTATTAAAGCATCGAGCAAAGAGGGAGCCCTGGTCTTAGACCCGTTCATGGGGAGCGGTACTACGGGCGTTGCAGCAATCAAATTGGGCAGAAAATTTGTGGGCATAGACAACAATAAAGACTATGTAGAAATTGCCGAGAAACGTCTTAAAGATGCCGTTAATCACCTTCCAATGCTGTAATTACAACTAATTGCCTATAAAAAAATAGATAAAAAGGCTTGTCTTTTTAATTTAAAACTGCAACTATTAATTTGATATATACAAGCTTATTACTAATAGGTGTGTTCAAATCTTAGGTGAGTGATGGGTTTGGAAATGTTTTAGTGGTAAGAAATATATATTGCTAAGAGTGTACTAAAAGGGCAGAAGGCTCCCCTTTCTGCCCGCAAATCCAGTTAGTTAACGATTCGCAAAAGACTATTATTGCAAGAAATATCTTGGCAATCCCCAAAGCCGAGAAACAAAGAAAGCCGCCTTTAGCGAGGCGGCTTTACATTTGTTCTGATAAATTCAATGTGGAACCAGCAAACATTTGTGAGCGCCTCTTGGCAAGCGTTACAAACGGAGTGACCGACGCGCGGTTAGTGAACGCAAGTGAACTTACCAAGCTAGAGGTTGAACCCGCCCGTCAGAATAAAGCAGGGCTTTACTCTGACGGAGAGTAATAAAAAACCCCATACTCAAAAGTACGAGGTTTTATGTTTTAATGGTGAGCTCGGGCGGGTTCGAACCGCCGACCCTTTGATTAAAAGTCAAATGCTCTACCGACTGAGCTACGAGCCCTTATCAAAATATCGAGGCTATGTATAGAAGATAATAAAAGCTAAGTCAACTAAAAAAATAAAAAAAGTTAAAAAAATAAAAAATATAGTATATTTGTTAAGAATTATGTGTTAGGATTTCTCTAAAATTGTGATGATAACAGCAAAGAGGTTACTATGGAGAAGGATCTGAACAGCCAAGAGGGAACTTATGATATCCTGCAAAACGGCGCCGGAGAAATTCTGATAATGATACAACAACGCCGCGGCGGCCCTGAGAACCCGCGTTTTGTATACGATGGCGGGGAGACGGCACTGCTGTATAGGAGTCGGGAAAGTTCTGTCTTTTTGGGCGGCATTAATGAAAATGCGCGCAACCCTCTGAAAGCAGTAGATGAGGTGTTGGTTGCTGAGATAGACGGAGATGAAGTCGCCCGGGAATATGTTGTTCCGGTGCGTATTGTCCGCAATCTGAAGGCCGTTTTGAGCTAAATTATACACATTAGTTGGTGTTATTGTACAATAAGGGCTTTAAAAGCCCTTATTTTTTGATATATTGGCAACAGGCGAAATCAGAAAGATAATTCTATGGTATTGCAACTTTTTCTAGGAATACTTATTGCCGCGATGGTCTTTTTGTTGGTCAACCGCAATAAACGCCGTCGCCTTTGGCCAATCTTGATGTTGGGGCTTTTGGTGGTTTTGAGCGTGCTCTTTTTTGAGCATTATCGGCTACTTTCGGACAAGACAATGGCATACCAGTGGCTTTCCTACGAGGAGTTGCAGGCTAGATTTATCATCACTTCAGATGTTTTGCTGGGGAAGGCTTTGCAAATATTGTTGCCGCTGACAATGGCAATGCTATACCTCAATCTGATAAGTAAACGCGAAGAATATCCCCTCAATGCGGGAAACATCATGTTATTGTGCCTGGCCGCGTTTATACTGATGTTTTCTTCCCAAGATTTTATCCAGCTGATGGCGGGTTCTTGCTGTTTTTCCATTCTCGGCTTTTATCTGATTAATGAAAACACCGCCAAAAACAAGTTTATTTTTTATAATTTTATAGCGGAAATGGCAATATTTACAGCCCTGGCGATTGTTTATGCCAAAACCGGCGACGTAAGATTAAACACGCTAGATGCGTTTGTGCGCAATGGTTGGCATAAAGATTTAGTCTCAATTCTGCTGCTCATCGGTGTATTGATGAAAAGCGGCATGTTTTTGTTTCAAAATCAATTGCTTGATTTGCAAAAGTTAAGCTTTAACCGTATGTTATACGGGGCATTGTTTGTGGCACCGCTTTCCGGTCTTGTCCTGTATGTCAAGTTGCATCCGTTGTTTTTAATATCCCAGTATACGACCCCGATTTTATATGGCATTTTGTGTTGCACAGCTGTTTTGAGCCTGTTGGGAATGTTGTTTCAGGATAATATCAAGGCGAAAATACTATATTTTTATATGTTATTTTTTGCCTTTGCATTATTTGAGATTCATCGGGCTCCCGAAAATTTCGTGGCTCAAGTGATACCGATGCTGCCATCGGTGCTATTGGTTGGGTGGGGGCTGATGCTGGCATCTGTTTCTGCCTCGGATGAAGTATATGTTTCACAAATGGGTGGGTTTGCTCGTGCTTTGCACTGGAATCTGCTCCTTACGCTGTTTGTGACAGCCGTTTTTATTGGCAGCGTTTTGCAAATAGAAAACACTTGGATGGTTTGGAGCTTTGCCGGTGTGTCTTTGTTTGCGTTGGCTGCGATTCTGCATGCCATTTATTTGGGAAAGAACAATGCAGATGAAAAAGTCACTGCGCTGCTTCGCAATGCCGGATGGCTGTATGCTATACCGATTCTTGCTGGCTCGGCGGTGAGTTTCTATGCATTAAATACATGGCAAGCCCCTTTGTTTTGGGGAATGTTGGGCGGTTTTGTTTGCCTGTGGCTCTTGTTGCCGCAAAAATTGGTCAATCTTTTTGCAGAGAACGAAAGTTTGCAAGAGAATGACTGGCAGAGCACGTTATACCGGCTGATTATTGTTTCTCCGCTGAGACTTTTGGGGCGGATTTTGTGGTTGGCAGTAGATTTTGTGGTTATTGAGCGCAGCATCATCGGAACCCTTTCCGGCAGCATGGAGTTTTTAGAAAACGGTTTTAACAGGCTTCAAACCCAAAGCGGAAAAAACTACCTGATTCTAACATTGGTAGGAATAGCCTTGTTGTTATTAAATATAGGGATATATGTCCATGAGTAGCCCTTTTGCTTTATTATCATTGATTGTGGCCTTGCCTTTCTTAGGCATGTTGTTTGTGCTGACCGCCAGAGATGAAGGGGCTGTGAAGGGGCGCAATGCGTTTAATGTCTGTATTTTTACAATTATAGCCAATATTATTTTAATTTGGCGTATTTTCATGATTTTAAACGAAAAGAGCCGAGAGCTTCAGCTCTTGGAAAAATTTAGTTGGTTGTCCACACCGAATATTAATATTGTTTTGGGAGTGGATACTTTGTCGCTACTGCTGATATTGGCGGTTCACTTAGCGGTCTTAATTGGGCTTTCGGGAGTAAGAAACAATTTATATAAGCAAAAATCGCTTATGGTTTTTACACTGTTGTTTTTAAGCATGGTGACAGGATTTTTTGTTGCGGCGGATATTTTCTCGTTTTATCTCTTTTTTGAGGCCATGTTGGTTCCCTTGTTTATGATTATTGGCATGTTTGGCGAGGTCAAAAAACAAGACCTGATATATCGCTTTTTCCTATATAATTTTATTGGCGCGCTGATATTGTTCAGCGCCACGATGTTGATTTATCACCACCAGGGCAGCACCACCTTGGAAGCCGTAAGCCGCCTGCCGCTCAAAGGCGGAATAGGCTTTTATGTTTGGGGTGCGGTTTGTTTATCCTTTTTATCAAGGATACCGATTTGGCCTTTTCATTACTGGATATCATCCATCAATTCAGGGATAAGAAATCCGCTGGCATTTGTGATCACGGCGCTGATGCCGCTAACGGCTATTTATGGCTTTATTCGCTTTTTGCCGCCGCACTTTTCATCAGGCATTGATAATTATGTGGTTTGGATGAACATCATCGGTGTTATCACCATGGTGTTTATTGCTCTGATAGGGTTTATTAATAAAGATGCGCAATACAAAATTTTCTCCTACATAACGGTATACTACATTATGTATCTGTTGGGCATTTTCACCAATGATGAGGTAATTGTATTTAATATTGGGTATTCATTATTTGGTTTTATCATTGTTATTTCAGCTTTGGAAGTGTTGTCTGGCTACATCATTCACAAAGAGGAAGAGGCCGAAAGTACATCAAGAGGATTTTTGTGTCGGGCACGAAAATTATCTTTTGTTTACTCTTTTATGACATTGGCCGCAGTAGGATTACCGGTTTCTGCCGTATTCGTAAATAATTTTTTGATATTATCAAAATTATTGGGCACCAACATCAAAATGGGAATGCTTTTGGTATTTGCCTTAGTTATCGCCGGGATGACATTGTTGCAGGAATTGTTTAGATTAAAAGACGATGATAAGAGTTGCCGCCTGGGTAAGAGTGACGATATTTCGTTGCCTTGGTTTTGGTTTATGTTGTTTATGACGTTTATTTTGTTAATGTCTTTTGTAAAGCCGTTGTGGTTTGTCATTAGCGAATAGGAGGAAAGATGCTGCAAAATTGGCTGATATTGTTGCCAGAATTGTCCTTACTTAGTTTTCTTCCCGTTGCCTGGTTGGTTAACCTATACCGAGAAAGCAAGACGGCCAAGACATTCTTCACGCTGAGCAAATATTTTCTTGGCGCCGCCTTGGTGTTTACGATTGTTTTTTACAACAAGAGCGTTTGGAGCGGCTGGTGGCTAAACAGCCGTTATTCCACTTTGTTTAAGGTCGCGGTGTATGCCGTTGCGCTGGTATGGTTTTATTTTGCATCCAAGTGGTTTTTGAGCAAGAATCGCTCATCGGCCAAATTTTATAGTATTTGCATGGGCATGCTTTTAAGTTTTGGCATTTTGTTATCGGCTCAAAATTTATTGGTACCTACGGTTTTGGTTCCACTGCTGTGCCTTTTAACCTGGCGGTTGATTCCTCTATATTGTGATGATGAAAAGATAGAAGAAACCTCAAGGCTTTATATTCGCTTCTCTTTAGCCTTCTGGGTACTGCTATGGAGCGGTGTGCTGGTTTTGCGTTGGCAAACGGGTTCTTTTGAGTATGCGGATATTCGCTATATTTTTGCGCTGGAAGGTGAGGTAAACTGGCTGACCTATGCGGCAGTGGCGGCAATTATCGGAACCCTGTTGTTTATGATGGCGGCGGCTCCGTTCCATTTTTGGTTTGTGGGAGTCTTGAGTGTGGCAATTTTGCCTGTTTGCGGTTTTCTGACATTAATACCGCCGTTTGTGTATTTATCTTGCCTTATCACGTTGATGACGGGAGTTTTTGCTCCGTTGGCGCAATCACTACAGTCGTTATTGTTTAGTTTTGCGGTTGTGTCTTTGTTTATAGGAGCTGTTTCAGCCAACCGCCAAAACAACGTCAGACGGTTATTTGGTTTTAGCACAACATATAACCTTGGTGTTATGTTACTTGGAATATTGGCATTTCACTCAAATTCTGTTGTCAGTGCATTTGTCTATACAATCATTTATGTATTGGCGATGATGGGTATTTATGCGGTTTTCTTGGGCCTTAAAAGTAAAGGGGATTACATAAGCGACTTAGATGATATCTCCGGCCTTTCAGAAGCCAAGCCCTACATAGCGGCGGCATTTTTGGTATTTATGATTTCGCTGATAGGGATTCCGCCGTTGCTTGGCTTTTGGGGCCGGTTGTCACTGATAAACACACTGGTTTCAGAAGAACGCTGGTCAGATGTTTTGATGCTGATGTTTGCCCTGGTACTGATGGCCAATGCCTTTTTGCAGATAATCCGAAAGATTTATTTTGAGCCTTTGCACCACGGTTTTGACCGCACGGATAAATCAATTTATATTTGTCTGTTTATAAATTTGGTTTTAATTCTGATTTCGATACTTAATCCTTCTTACTTGCTACATGATGCAGAGATAGTTCTGAGTGGAGTTTCACAATGACCAAGCTTGGAGATTGGTACTGGGAAGATTTAGAAACTATTGGCAGCACCAACGATGCAGGGATTAGATTAAGCCAACACCCGGTGGCCAAGAAGATGGTTGTATCTGCCAAAGAGCAGACGGCAGGGCGCGGCCGCAGAGGTAGAAGTTGGTTAGGTTTGCCTGGAAATTTGTTTATGTCGTTGGTTGTTCCCGGCAGTTATCAGGATTTAAATCATATGCCGTTTGTGGTGTCTTTGAGCTTGCTGAAAGTGATAAAGGGACTAGCCCCTGATTTGGATGTAAAACTAAAATGGCCCAATGATGTTTTGGTTGCAGGCGGCAAAATATCAGGAATTTTGCTTGAAAAACCAGAAAATGAGTATATAGTCCTGGGCATTGGTGTAAACATAGCCGCGGCACCGAAGAATGAGCAAGAGTTGCTTTATCCGGTGGCGGGGTTAAGAGATTACGGCATAGAGATAGACCGTTGCCGTTTTTTAGAACTATATCTCAAAGAGTTTGATAAGACTATGTTGGCCTTAAGGTCGGCAGGTTTTGAGGCTATTCGCAAGGAGTGGCTGGCAAACGCAGCTAACTTGGGGCAAGAGATAAAAGTTAATTTGGAGCATGAAAGTTTCCAAGGTATTTTTAAGGGCTTGGATGAAAACGGTGGTTTGCTGGTGGAGCGAGACGGACGAGTTGAAAAGATTTATGCCGGAGATGTTTTTATAACAAAGGAAAAAAGAAGTTAATGGAAGAAAAGATTGAAGAAAATTTGCCGCCTTTTAAAGAAGATGGATTGTATTTTGTAGCCTTAGGCGGGGCAGAGGAAGTCGGTTTTAATATGTATGCCTATATTGTCAACGGCAAGATTTTGGTGGTTGATTGCGGCTATGGTTTTTTGAATGATGACTTTCCTGGGATAGACTTAGGCTTGGCCGATGCAAGCTTTTTGGAGAACTATCAGGATAAAATAGAGGGCTTGTTTGTGACCCATGCGCATGAGGACCATTTTGGTGCGGTGGCACACATATGGCCAAGATTGCAGTGCCCGATATATGCCGGAGAGTTCACGGCCGGGCATATCCGCCGCCGCTTGGCAGAGTATAAGCTTGAGGAATTGGCAAAAGTTAATGTCATAAAGCCGGGAGAGAAAGTAAAACTTGAAAATTTTGAGGTTGAGTTTGTGCCGGTTGTGCACTCTCTGCCGGGCAATGCCATGCTGATGATCAGAACAGCATATGGCAATGCCGTGCACGCCACGGATTGGCGGTTGGATGACGGCAAAATGAGCTTTATGCCGACGGATTATAAACGCTTGGAAGAAATAGCCAAAGAAGGCGTAGATGTTTATGTCGGCGATTCGACCAACATGGCACACGATAAAAGCGGACCGTCAGAAAGTGAGATTCGTGAGAGCTTGTTGGAGTTGGTTCCAAAGTATAAAAACACGCTTGTTGCCACTTGCTTTGCCTCGAATATAGCAAGGTTGGAGAGCTTGATTTTGGCGGCGCACGCGGCAGACCGCACCCCGGTCATTGCCGGCATGAGCATGATACAAAATTTAAATATTGCCAAGGAGTGCGGTTATTTGCCAAACTTGCCATCATATGCGGAGGCCAAGCAGGCGATGGATATCCCGCTGGATAAAATGCTTTATATTTGCGCCGGTTCGCAGGCCAATTATCGGAGCGGGTTGAGCCGCATTGTCAATGGCGAGAACAAGGAGATAAAACTCGGCAAAGGCGATGCCATTATATTTTCCTCGCAAATTATTCCCGGCAACGAGGAAAAGATAGAGCGCATGCAGGAAAAACTGAGAGATATGGGGGTGGATGTTATCTCAAGTGAGGAATATCTGGTGCACACCTCAGGCCATGCCTGCAAAGATTCAATCCGCAAGATGTATAAGATTCTCAAGCCCAAGATAGTGCTGCCGGTGCACGGAGACAAGAGAAACATCAGGGCGCAAAAACGCTATGCATTGGAAAACGGGATTAAAGAGGTTGTTGTTGCCCGCAACGGAGAGATTGTTAGGATAAAAGACGGCCATGCCGAAATTTGCGGAGAAGTACCGACCGGGATGTTGGGTGTTGACCGCAAACAATTAACGGATTTGAATTCACAATTAATAAAAAATCGTCGGAGAATAGCGTATAACTGCAGCTTATTTATCAGTGTTGTGTTTGATTATGACTGGCGTTTGGAAGATTTGCAAATATCGTCCATAGATATTTTGGAGGAGAATGCATTTTTAGAGCTAAGGGACAGAATAATTGAGGAGATGAAACAAGAAATCCCCGAGATGGTGATAAAACACGATTATAAAGAAGCGCAGATAAAAGAGTATTTGAGCGCCAAAATCCGCAAAAAGATATATAAGGAAACAGATATCAAACCGGTAGTGTTCATGCACATGTACCACCGCAAAAAAGCCGAAGAATAATAAAAAGCCCCGCCAAGAAAAAGCGGGGCTTTTATTTAATCAATCAACCGGATATGGATTTTTTTGCCGTAGTATTTGGCTAAGATATAGAGATTGGAAAGCTGTAAAGGGTGAGAGCCTATTTCCATATCGTCTAAAATGTAGAGAGGGATTCTGGTGTCATGAGAAAGTTTCTCTAAAGATAACTGTTTAGACACTCTCAATTGATGAAGTTGCTGAGCAATAGTGCCGTGATTTTGAATAAGTTCTTTGATAGCTTGTTTTTTATTATTCATCGTTTCAAACTCCTAAATTTCTTATTAAAAAGAAACCGCCTTTTAAGAAAAAAGGCGGGGAGTTCAGAACTGTAGCGTGACAGTCTGCCTTATTCGATACATAAATGCACTTATATCGGCAGCTCCCCAAAAGAGGAGTTGTTTTTTTACGCTAAGGAGCTCTGATACTCCGCAGGGGCAACTCGCCCTTGCGGAAATGATATTAACGCATAAAGATTAATTTGCAATTAAATTATTTGGAAGGGTAAAGATTGTTTAGACATGGCACGAACGCCAGCAAGCCGTAAAAAGCCGCTTTGTGGGGAGCGGCTTTTTAGCCTTGCGGCTCACAGCGGAGTTAAGCCACTGCCGGCTTCGGCAGGGCCGGCGAGGGCGAGTTTCTGAGTGAGGCGGGAGATTTTTTCAAAATCTTCCGGCCGGTAGTGAGAAACATAGGTCTTGGCCTTAATTTCAGCCGGAGCCTTGCCCAGCTCATTGATGTTGACAATGGCGCCACCACTGAGGCTGATATCATGAATAATTATTTTAGCCTTGCTGGCTTGCGGCGTATCTAAAAGAGAGATGGCGCTATCGCCGCTATAGAGCAGATAGTCCTCAACAAACAAGGCAAAACAGGTCATGTTCTTGGCATGTGGAACCTCAATTGCCTCACACTTGATGTTAAGCGGGCAGACCATTTCTTGCGGGTCGGCACCATCAGCAGAGCGAATAAGATTGTCCCAAGCGCCGCCGATGGCGGTTTTTTGGTGCAAGACATTGTAGCGATATTCAAGAAGCGTGACGGCAGAACCGGCATGGTCTTGGTGCTGGTGAGAAAGGAGAATGGTTTTTATTTTGTCGGCATAGTTTTTTCTGAGCAGTTCTTGAAAAACGCTATAACCGCAATCAAGCAAAATGCCGTTATCATCATCTTTCCACAAAATAAAGGAGTTTGTAACACCGTCTTTAACAAAAGCGGAATTTGTTCCTAAAACTTCTAACCTCATTTTTAAGCCTCTGTCGGGAGATAAATAGTGAAAGTTGTTCCATTATAGCCGTTGGAGTTAACGGTTAGGTTGCCGCGATGCCTGATGATGATGTGCTTGGCAATGGCAAGTCCGAGCCCGGTTCCCTTGATGTTGAGGTCTTTATGTTCCTGCATGCGGTAGAACCTCTCTGTCAGCCGCGCGAGTTGCTCCGGTTCTATTTTTGGACCTTTGTTGTTAACCGAGATGGCAACGGCTGCGCCTTTTGAAACTTTGAGGCTCTTGGAGGCAGGGATTTTCTCTGCATTTTTGAGACGAATGGTAACCTCTGTGCCAGACAAACCATATTTGACGGCATTGTCGGTGAGATTTTGAATGACTTGTTTGATTTGTGCCTTATCGCCAATGACGGGGGGGAGATTATCATCGCTGAAAATCCGAATTTTCATTTCCCGCTCGGCAGCTTTTATTGAAAGAGCCTGAGCCACTTCTTCGGCAATATCAAGAACCTCGACCTTATCGGTTGGCTGCTGGTCTTGATTGAGCTCGATTCTGGAGAGTGAAAGCAGGTTTTCAATAAGCGAAGACATATATTCGGCTTGTTCAGCCATGATTTTAAGGAATTTATCGCGCGCATCGGCATCATCTTTAGCGGAAGTTTGCAGAGTTTCAATGAAGCCGGAGATGATGGAAAGCGGCGTTCTGAGCTCGTGGCTGGCATTGGCGACAAAGTCAGATTGCATTTTTTCAATCTTCATGGACTTAGTCATATCATAGATAGAGATAACCGCCACGGCTTTGCCTTTTGAGAGCCAGGGGAGCTGTTTGATATGTGCATAAAGCTTCTGGGATTCCGGCGGGTCAGTGTAGAAGATAAGGTTTTCAGACTTGCTTTCTTTATTTAGGACCTTGCTGACGGCATTGATAAAATTGTTGGAGCGAAAGAGCTTATCAATATTTTTGTTGGTGATGTTTTTGCCAAAGCTGGTGCGGGCAGACAAGTTCGCGCCCAAGATGTTTCCGGCACGGTCAATAACGATGATGGGGTCCGGCAGGCTGTCTAAGACGGCGGTATCAGAGATGGTTTGCGCCTCCAAAATATCTGTTTTTTGCGCCCAAAAGCGGTGCATGGCATTAACGGCCTCAACAATTTCTTTGGCATCTTGCTCAGAGAGTGTCATGGCTTTTTCATCGAAGTCTTCGCTTTGAGCCATAGAGGTGATATAGCGCTTGATTTGTTGGAGTTCAAATGTCAGCGGAAACAAGAGGACAATATTAAACAAGACAACCGCCGCCAAAGAGATAACGGCAAGCAGAGGGTCAACCAATCTAAAGGCCGCCAAAACAATAAACACCAAGGCGGTAGGGAAACTCAAAAACAAAACACGTTCGACGAATTTTGTGTTTTTTTCAATACCTAGAGAATTTCTGGCTCTTTCAAACATCTTGTGTCCTATATCTTGCAAAAAAAACTAGACGGAACTTTTAATTATATTATTATATAACAAGTTTAAAAATATTAAATTTTTGAGAGAAAATGACTGAAACTTCTGCTAACCCGACGCCGGTTATGGCCCAATACCTGCAAATAAAGAGCGAGCATAAAGATTATTTGCTTTTTTACCGCATGGGCGATTTTTATGAATTGTTTTTTGACGATGCCATAACAGCATCCCGCGCGCTAGATATTGCCCTGACCAAAAGAGGCAAAGACAAGGGGCAGGATATTCCCATGTGCGGTGTGCCGTTCCACGCCTATGAGAGCTACCTGGCCAAGCTGATACGCCAGGGCTATAAAGTCGCCATCTGTGAGCAAATGGAAGACCCGCAAGAGGCCAAAAAACGTGGCTATAAGTCAATCGTCAAAAGAGAAGTTGTCCGCTTGGTAACGCCGGGAACCCTAACGGAAGACCCGCTTTTAGACGCCAAGAAAAACAACTTTTTGCTCACGCTTTCCAAATTGGGAGACACGTTGGGTGTTGCCTGGCTTGATATCTCAACCGGAGATTTCTTCTTGCAAGAAATTGTGCTGAAAGGGAAAGATGAGGCCGTTGTGCTTTCTAACTTGCTCTCAAAACTAAGCCCGGTAGAAATTTTAGTCTCAGATGCCTATTTGCAAAATCCGGCCGTATTTGGTGTGCTCAACACTTGTCGGGAGCTGCTTTCGGTCTTGCCGGCGGCAAGGTTTAACAGTGAGAATGCCGCCAAGCGCTTGTGCGATGTCTTTCATGTTGACACACTGGATGCTTTTGGGAGTTTTAGCCGCGCAGAGATTAGCGCCGCCGGTGTTTTGATGGATTATGTGGAAACCACTCAAAAAGGCAAAATGCCGCTCATCAGCCGCCCGCAAAAAGTAACCGAAAGCCAGGTTTTGGAGATAGACGGTGCCACCCGCCGCTCGCTGGAGTTGATAGATTCTTTAAGCGGGGATAAGAGTTCATCGCTTTTAGGTGTGATAGATTGCACGGTAACCGGCGCCGGAGGGCGCTTGCTGGCCTCAAGAATAGCCAATCCCCTAAAGGATGTGGCGGCGATAAATGAGCGCTTGGATGCGGTTGAATTTTTTGCAACTTTCCACAATGTCAGAGAAGATTTGCGGCAGGTGCTAAAAGCTTGTCCGGATGTTGAGCGTGCGGTTTCAAGATTGTGCCTTGGCCGCGGCGGTCCGAGAGATTTGGCCGCAATCAAACAGGCTTTGGGGTTGGTTCCCGCGTTGCGCAATTTGCTTTTGGGCGGAGAGGCGGCGTTATCGGGCCTGCCGGATTCGGTGCGCAATGTGGCCGCGGATTTGGGCGAGCACACACAGTTGGTGGCAGATTTGCAGTCTGCCTTAAAGGAAGATTTGCCGCTGTTGGCCAGAGACGGAGATTTTATCAAAGAAGGATATTCGGCAGCCTTGGATGAGATAAAACGCCTCAAAACCGATAGCCACGGCCTGATTGTGGAGCTGCAATCGCGCTATGCGGAAGCAACGGGTATCCCAAACCTTAAAATCAAGTTTAACAATGTGATAGGCTATTTTATTGAGGTTCCGAGTAAGTTTGCTACTCAAATGTTAGAAGACAAGCAGTTTATTCATCGGCAGTCGGTTTTGAATGCTTCGCGCTTTACCACCGTCGAGCTAAGCGAGCTGGAAGATAAAATCCGCGGCGCCTCAGATAAGGCTTTGGCAATGGAGCTGGAGATTTTTGAGCGTTTGGTCAGAGATATTCGCTTGGCCTCAGACAGCATTTTGAAAACGGCCAAAGCTTTGGCACGCTTAGATGTGGCCGCTGCTCTGGCAGATTTGGCTGTGGAGAAGAACTATTGCCGACCGATAATAGATGATTCTCTTTCTTTTGATATCAAAGACGGCCGCCACCCGGTGGTTGAGGCCTCAATTAACAAGAGCGGCAACGGCACCTTTGTCGGCAATGATTGCGCGTTAGATGAAGATAGCGGCAGGCTATGGCTCTTAACCGGTCCCAATATGGCAGGTAAGTCAACATTTTTGCGGCAAAACGCAATTATTGCGGTTATGGCACAAATGGGCTCGTTTGTTCCGTGCTCTTATGCCAAGATTGGGGTGATAGACAAGATATTCTCACGCGTCGGTGCCAGCGATGATTTGGCCAGAGGCCGCTCAACTTTTATGGTTGAGATGGTAGAAACCGCAAGCATCCTAAACCAGGCAGATGAGCGCTCCTTTGTGATTTTAGATGAGATTGGGCGCGGCACTGCCACTTTTGATGGCTTATCAATAGCCTGGGCGGTGGTCGAGCATTTGCACGAGGTCAATAAGTGCCGGACTTTGTTCGCCACTCACTATCATGAGTTGACGGCGTTGACCTCAAAATTGCCGCACATGACTCTGCATTGCATGAAGATAAAAGAATTTAACGATGAAGTTATTTTCCTTCATGAGGTGATAGACGGCGCGGCTGATAGAAGCTATGGTATTCACGTTGCCAAGCTGGCCGGCCTGCCCAAAGCGGTTTTAAAGCGTGCTGAGCAGGTTTTGCACCATTTGGAGAAAAACGGTAAGGGAAACTCCATGCAAGATTTGGCTGATGACTTGCCTTTGTTTGCTGCCCTAAGGGAGAAAGAGGAGGCAAAAGAAATATCCTCGCCGGTCCTAGATGCTCTAAAAGAGATAAACCCGGATGATTTAAGCCCCAAAGAGGCCTTAGAAAAGCTTTATGAATTAAAAAAGCTGTGCTAATTGCACAGCTTTTTTTAACGTTCGATGGATCGTCGCTGGCCGACTTTTGTTGCGCCTGACTTTCCACCCGGGGTAATTCCTGTCAGTTCTGCTGTCTTTTTCTGAGCCTTATCTTTCTGAGCTTTTTGAGCATCCTCCATATATCTATCAATTTTTTGTAAGCTTTCAGTCAAAAACTCAGCCATACCGGAAGAACCAGCTACCAATTGTTCATAATCTCGTTTGCTTTGTTGGTGGTCAATATCGGCAGTTTGGTGGAGCTTACAAATCTTGTTGTATTCAGATTTTATTTGAGGGTTTCCATCTTTACCTTTTGTCGTCTTTATCGGAGAATTAACACCGGACAACACCTCAAGCTGGTAGGGAGTTAAAGATTGTAGACTTTCGTTAACAGCATCTATAGCTTTAGCTTGCCTTTCAGCTAACTCTTTTGCTTGTTTGCGCCCAAAGAGCAGAGGCAATTTAGGTGTTTTAGGTTTTAAGGGTTCAATTTTACCGTCTGATTTGGCAAATTCTCCAATATATTTTTCGATGTCCAGTATAAACTGTTCAGATTCTTTTGATGAAGCAAAAGGGGTGGAACGTACAACAAGGGTCATGTGTGTCACAATATCATTAAGCCCCCTAGCATCAGAGGCTTGAGTGGAAAGCTCTTTTACCCGTGCGAAAGCGTCCTCGACGTCCTTTTTAGCCTCAGCAATCGGCAGGGCCAATTTTTCAGCACGGCTTTGATAATGTTGTTGCAGCGCGGCTACTGCTTTGCGGAAGTGTTGAACAGATTTTGAAGCGGCAACAGGTTCCGGTTTTTTGCCACTTTGCATACTCATCACGCCACTTTTGACAATTTGTTCATAAAAAGAATCATCTTTACCTTTAATCAACAAGCGGCGAGCGCTAATTTCATACCTCTGAGCCTCAGAAAAAGGCGTCGCATAACTACGGGAGTTTGATTTTAAAAGGTTTTCCAGAGCTTCATCACTTATTTCAGTCATAATCTTAGGTGTAAAAATATTAGCCTTATCTTTTTTCAAAAAAGTCATGACATCTGCAGGCTGGAGCAAGTTAACGCGTCCATCAATCATATCCTGAGCTATATAGTGGCTGCGCAAGGTGGCTAAATATTCTGAAAACTCAGCCTGCAAGAGGTTTGGAAATTTCGCTCTGATGACAGTGTCAACCCGTTCAATCAGTGTTTCCGGCAAATTAGAGGTTGGAGTGGCAACCGTTTTAATGGTGTTATTATACTCATTAAGGTCATTGATAATCTCATCCAAAAATTCTTTTTGGTTTTCATTGGGTTTCACCATTTTTAGCTCCCATAATGTTTGTTGCTATATTTATGATAATAATAGCATAAAGAAGATAAAAAAACAATTAATTTTGTCTAAATTATTTACAAAATGTATTGTTAAGCAAAAACAATGTATTAATAAATGGTATTATAATACCATGCAATAATATACTGAAAAACAATGAAATTTTGTTGTTGACTTTAGAGTTTTTTTCTGTATATTCATCTGCGAATGATTTAACTTTTGTTACAAAGAGAGAAAACAATGAACACATATGCAACCAAACCCTCGGATATCGAGAGAAAATGGTATGTCGTTGATGCTCAGGGCGTCGTATTGGGTCGTTTGTCTGCTCAAATTGCCAAGATTTTGCAAGGCAAAAACAAACCCAACTATGTCAGCAACCTTGATTGTGGCGACTACGTAGTTGTTATCAACGCCGACAAAGTAAAATTGACCGGCCGCAAGATGACAGAGAAGAAATATTTCAAACACACCGGTTGGATTGGTGGAATCAAAGAGACCACCCCGGCAAAGATTTTGGCTGGACAATTCCCGGAGAGAGTTATCATTAAAGCTGTTGAGCGCATGCTTTCTCGCAACCCGATGGGCCGTCAGCAGATGACCAAGCTAAAGGTATATGCCGGAGCAGAGCATCCGCACACTGCCCAAACCCCGATTGTTTTGGATATGGAAGCAATGAACCCCAAGAATAAGAGGAGCAAATAATCATGGCTGAGAAATTAGAATCATTAAAAGACCTCAAAAAGGCCTCGGTCAAAGCTGAAGCTGCTTCTGTAGAAACCGCCGTTGTTCGCAAAGCCAAGAAGGACAAACAAGGCCGTTCATACGCCACCGGCAAACGTAAAGATGCCGTAGCTCGTGTATGGATTATGCCCGGCAAAGGCAACATCACCATCAATGAGAAATCAATTGATCAGTACTTTGCTCGTCCGGTTTTGAAGATGATCATCAACCAACCGTTCGAGGTTGCCAACCGCGTTAATGAGTTTGACGTAGTTTGCACCGTAAAAGGTGGTGGTTTGTCTGGTCAGGCCGGTGCCATCAAACACGGTATCTCTAAGGCTCTGAATGAGTACGAGCCGGAGTTGCGTGCTTGCTTGAAGAAAGCTGGCTTCCTGACCCGTGATGACAGAACAGTTGAGCGTAAGAAATATGGTAAGGCTAAGGCCCGCCGTTCTTACCAATTCTCTAAACGTTAATCGTTTACGGAAATTTTTCAAAAAAGAGGTGCTTTTATCGCGCCTCTTTTTTTTGTGTTCTGCTCTTGAGATTGTCAAAAAGCATCTTATCTATACGGCCAAAGCAAATATAAATAGGAGACAAGCGTATGGCCGCTCAAGAGAATTTAGAGTTGAAAGCAGGGCAGAGATGTTTGGTGATTGCCCCACACCCGGATGATGAAAGCATCGGCATGGGCGGTTTCTTGCTCCAGCATCCACAAGATTGCGATGTTCTGGTCTTAACCGATGGACAGAATAATCGTCCCGGAGATAAAGAAATTGTTGCTCTGCGCCGCCAAGAGTTTGTAAATGCCATGCAAAAGGTGGGAATAAAAAATTTTTGGCAATGGGATATCCCCGATTCCAAGGTGAGCAAAAATCTGTTTAAGTTACTTAAACTCCCCTTTAATGACTATGCCTATGTGTTCGTTCCAAGTCCCTATGAGAGCCACCGAGACCACCGCTGTATTTATCCGTTTTTAAAATTTTGGCTGCATTTTTATAAGCCCAAGTTGGCCACTTATGAGGTCGGTGTTCCTCAGCTGAAAGCGAATGTGACTATTGATATTTCAGATGTTGCAGGCAAGAAGAAAGAGGTGATAGAAGAATACACCACACAAGTAGAACAAACAGACTATACCAAGATGCTTGGGTTAAATAGTTATCGGGGTTTGAGAAAGAATTTTGCTTATGCAGAGTGCTTTAGGGTTGAGGATTGCAGCTTGCTCTCCAAAATATTCTCTCATCGGCAAGAAAAGAATAGCATGGTTTGGACAATTTTGGGGCTGAAATTCAAATCCAAGAACAAGGGAAACTACAGTTTGAAATCCAAAAAGCGCAGCCCGGCCAAAATGGAATAAACATCATACAAGGCGTTGTGTGGCTGCAAATCCTGCGGAAGCTTATCTTGGCAGCTAAGCAGAGTAGCAATCTCGCCTGATGCTTGACGCGAGATATTAATTCCTCTTTTTGCATATTGTTCCCAAAACCAAGGTGCAATATTTTTATACCTTGGGCGAGGAAGGTCAGAGGCCTGCCACAGGGCCAGATTATCATCAAAAACGCTGCCATCACCGATAATGTCCAGAGGATTCCATGCGTGAGAATAGCAAGGGACTGTTCCGCAAAATTCAACAAACTTTTTGTAAGCCGAAAGAAAATCAATCCCTTCTTTATCAAGCAAGTCATCAGTAATGCCGGTGAGCTTGATAAAATAATCAGTGAGCTTGGACGTGAAATGTGGCTTGATATATTGGCAAAATTCATCTCTCACGGTCAAATCAGCCGCATTAATTTTGAGAGCGGCAATTTGTACCACCTCGGCTTTTTTCTTTTCTTCTTTAGGTGCGGTGAGAAAACCGTCCCAACTGGCATATTCACTATCAAAGAGGATGAAGCATTTTTCCATTTTTTAGCCGGCCAGTTGTTGCAGCTCTTGCGGAATAATCAAATCGGCATCGGTTGAGCGCAAAATATCGTCTAGGGAAAACAAAGGATTTATCTCTTTTAGGAGCAATCCTTGCTCGGTTCTTTCAAGAACACAGCGCTCGGTTACAATCATATCGACCTCTGCCTCAGCGGTGAGGGGAATGGTGCAGTTTTTAACGATTCTTGGTTTCCCTTTATTGGTGTGTTCCATGGCAATAATCACTTTTTTGGCCCCGACCACCAAATCCATAGCGCCGCCCATACCGGGCACAAAAGCCCCGGGGATCATCCAGTTGGCAAGGTTTCCGTGTTGGTCCACCTGCAAAGCACCTAAGACCGTGGCATCCACATGCCCGCCGCGGATAATGGTAAAAGACATGGCGGTGTCAAAGAAAACGGCACCGGGCTTGGTAGTGACCGGAAGCCCTCCGGCATTGGTCACTTTGGGGTTTTCCGGTGCGGCCAAATCTCTGTGTCCAACCCCGAGCATTCCGTTTTCAGATTGAATAATAACATGGACATCGTGGGGAATATAATTAGCCACCTCAGTCGGTAGCCCGATTCCTAAAGTGATAACGTCACCTTCAGAAAATTCCTTGGCAATTCGGCGAGCAATAATTTCACGGCATTGTTGTTTGGAAAGTTCCATTTATTTCTCCTGTGTGACAATATAATCAACAAAGATTCCCGGGATGGTGATTTGTGCCGGGTCAAGCGGTTCGTCTGAGATTTCTTCAGGTTCCAAGATAACGACATCTGCGGCAGTTGCCATCACGGTATTAAAGTTGCGGGTTGTGCCATCCAAAAAGGCATTGCCGAATTTGTCGGCTTTGGTGGCATAGATGATGGCAAAATCAGCCCGCAAAGGTGTTTCCAAAAGATATTTTCTGCCGTTGCTTTCAACAACCTGCTTGCCATCTTCTACCAACGTGCCTTTGCCGGTCGGGGTCAAAAATCCGCCCAAGCCGGCGCCGCCGCAGCGGATTCGCTCCACCAAGGTTCCCATTGGCACCAACTCAACTTCAATCTCACCGGCATTGAGCTGTCTGCCTGTTTCCGGGTTGGTTCCGATATGGGTGACAATGGCTTTTTTGATGAGTTTGTTAGCAATGAGTTTGCCGCGGTCATATTCCTCAAAAGACGTATCATTGGCAATTAGGGTCAGCCCACCGGTTTTATTTTTGATGATTTCCTCAATAACCTTATAGGGAGAGCCGCAACGCAAGAACCCGCCAATCATAACAGATGCATTCGGGGTAATGAGTTTGCCTGCCTCGGATACAGATATCAATTTTTTCAATGTAAAATCCTAACTTATTCAAAATTCGGGGGCCAATATAACTCAAAAAAAACAAAAAGTCACCAATTTTTGTACTTCAATAAAAATATAGACAAAAAAGAGAAGCAATGCTATATTCAAGATATCCTTATGTACGCATATGCCAATTATTAAAAACAAAATACTATGAAAAAAATTATTCTTTTCGCGCTTGTTGGCCTGATGTTAGGTTCCTGCGCAACGGTAAGTCGAGGTATCAGATATGTTAACGGGCCGGCAGCTCGCAATGGCGATCAAGTTGCTCGCAGAAGAGTGGCCGCCACCAATATCAGTGGTTATCCTGACCACAATACCGGAGCCAGGGTCTCTCAGTCTATGTACGAAGACTATTGTTTCTGGGTAGCCTTCGGAACCATCCTTCTCAAAAATACCGATAGAGACTACATCGAGGTTTATGGAGTGGACAAAAAGACCAAAGACTGGATTTTGATAGAAACAGTCCATCGCAACGGGCCGTTTGTGGACATCGTAACCCAGACGAACGGCCAGCGGCAGATCATCAGCTTCGCATCCGGAGACAACGGCGCCTTGTTCGCAAGGGTCTATACGGCCGTTTGGAACCCTCAAGCGGGGTGCTGGAAGAAAGCCCGTTTTTTGCGGTCATACACATTCTGATCGCAAAATATGGCTTTGGGGAAGATTTTTCTTCCCCTTTTTTTTATATTTGTTAAACTAATTTCATTATCATAATCCCAAGTTAACAGGGACAATAAAATGAAAACAGCCGAATTTGATATTAACATCGCCGAAAATGTCAGACTTTTTGCCGATTATAACTTAGGCGGAAAGTTCTACCCCAAGGGCCACGCCATCACCAAAGAAGATATCATCATCTTCAAGATGTTTGGCATCAGACGCGTCTTCGGCGCCCTGATGGAAGATGACGATATCGATTCCCGTACCGCGCTCGGCATCATTGCCGCCAAGCTCTGCGGAGACAACACAGCCTACGTTGTAGGAGATGACGGCCTTTGCCAAATCGTGGCGGCCAAGGACGGCGTTTTTATCAGCGATGAAGATAGAATAAGCAAATTCAACCGTCTGCATCAAGAGATAGTGCTAAACACCGTGTTGCCCTACCATCCCGCTACCAAGGGGGAGGTCATCGCACGCCTGCAAATGAGTACGCCGATAATGCCGCAAGGAGAGGTAGATGAAATCATCTTCAAACTTTCGGGCAATGTATCTTTGCTGCAAATAGCGGAGATACAGAAGTTTAAGACGGCGTTTATCTATGCCAAAGCCCTAGATGATAAGGCCGAAACAGCACATTTTACTTCTGTGGTCAGAAGCCTGGTTAACGCCTTTGCACCCTATCAGCTTGATTTCTCCGGCGAATATAACGCAGCCTACCACCAGGAAAGTGTGGCCGATTCTCTGCAAGATGCCTTGGCTGAGGGCTATGAGGTGATATTTGTTTTGGGAGCTTTCCCCTCGGCTTGCCAAAAAGATGTTTTGCCGGAAGCCTTGCAAAAAATTGTCGATATAAAAGTCAATACTCATTTGCCGCAAATTGGTGCAGCAGATCTATTTTTGGCTCAAAAGAAAGAGGCCAAAATAATAGTCTTGCCTTATAATTACGACAAGATAGACACTTCTTTGGCCAACAGATACATCAAACAAGCTCTCTTTACCGAAAAACTAAATCCGGCCGCCTTTGCCAAGATGATTCCTGCCACTCTGCCGGATGGAGAAATGTTGGGTGAGCAAGATAAAGATTCTCTCATCGCCGCCAAAAACAGCGGTGCAAAGGGCAAAAAAGCCAATATTGCCGCTATTGTCTTGGCCGCCGGTATGGGAAGTCGCTCCGGCCGCAACAAACTGATGGTCGAGGTCGAGGAAGGCCTGCCTTTGTTCATGAAAACCGTAAATGCGGCCATTGCCTCAGATGCCAGCCCGGTATTTGTCATCACCGGCTACCACGATGAGGAAATGAGTGAATACTTAGATAAAGTAGATGTCAATGTCATCTACAATCCGGCCTACCGCTCCGGGGTTAAGACCTCTATTGACTTGGGTATAAAATCGGTTCCGGGTTTTTGTGACGGAGCCATGATTATCCCGGCAGATATGCCCAACGTGACTGCGGCTGACATGAACAAGCTGATTGCCTCTTTCAAAAAAGGTAGCGAAAAACAGCTTTGCGTGTTTAGCTATAAAGGGGTTAAGTCCAATCCCATCATCTGGAGCAAGTCTCTTTATGACAAAGCAGATATCGTGCCGGAAAATGCGGCTCTGCGGCCTGTTTTTATGGAACATGCGGATTATACCAACATTGTTGAGGTCAAATCAGCAGACAAATTGTTGGATGTAAATTTCCCGAGCGACCTTGAAAAGGTGGCTTTAAAAAAGGAAAAAGCAGATTAAATATAAATCATATTTCATCCTTTGGCAAAGAAAGGATGGTATCATGATAAAAGCAAAAAATTCCAATAAAAGACAGCAACAAATTTACTCTGCTGATGATTTTCCGCTTTTCCCGGACATCAGCGAGCATATATCCGGCTGGTCGCAAATGCATAGGTTGATGAGTCTTTTTATGGGCTTAAAAAGCCAAACCGCCAGAGAACTTGTGATAGACTTTGCCGCCATGCTGCTGGAAAAACAAAAAAAAGATAATTAAATGACTTCGCTCCAAGCACCTGAGGAAGATTGCTTCCAGTAATGACATTCGTTGCCGGAGGCTTTGCAGCTTTTCCAAAAAGCTCTGGCCTGGGCAAGGGATTCTTCAGAGTTTCCATCAAAGATATTAAAAACCCGCATAAATTTTCCAAGCTCATCCATGGAGGCTGCCGCTCCATCCACCAAAAACAACAAGCTTGCCATATTGGGATTATCCGTACCGCAGGTGAGCCAAATCGGTTGCAGTTCGGCATTGCCGTCTTTTTTGGAGCCGTGCGGCAAAAAAGATTGGTCGCTGTATGTCCAAAGAATTCCGTTCAAGAATTCTACTCGCTCTTCATTGCCAATGCGCAGCAAAGTGCTTTTGCCTGTGGCATAAGCTTTTTCAAGCAACTTAGGCAAAACATTTTCCAAAGGTTGGCTTTGCAGGTGGTAAAAATCAACTCGGCTCATAATTTTACTGCGGCATAATTGGGGATGTTGTTATTGTTAATCAGGAACAAAACCGGACGATTGTTTTCGCGTCTGGCTTCGTTCAGATAATTCATGGCGTCATTTATATCCCAAACGGGTTTCTTGTCAATCTCGGTAATTAAATCCCCGGGTTTTATCCCCTTGATTTCGGCATCACTACCGGGGGCGACACTGATAACGACCACACCTCTACTTTCGTATGGTAGTTGATATTGCTCAATCAACTCAGGTGAGATGTTTTCAAAACTCAAATCAAAACCTTTGTCCGCCTCAGGTTCAGGAGCAGGCTGTGGCTTGGGCGCATCTTCCGGCATTTTTTCTGTCTTGAGCTCAAAAGGCAAAATCTTATTTTCACGCCAAACCTGTAGGCGGATTTGGGTGTTAGGCTCTGTTTCTGCCACATTTCTTGAAAAATCTTTGGGCGTGTCAGCCTTTTTTCCGTTAAGGGAAAGAATAATATCACCGGCCTCAATTCCGGCTTTGGCGGCAGGAGAGTTCTCGGAAACAGAGGTAATCACAATTCCCTCACTTTGGTCGGGTGTTGAAATTTCTTCCGGCAAAACGGCAGGTGTTGCCTGAATTTTAATTCCGAGCCAGCCGCGCTCAACTTTGCCTTTTGCTTTGAGTTCGGCAATAACAAATTTTGCCAGATTAATCGGTACTGCAAAACCGATTCCCATACTGCCGCCGGTAGTAGAATAAATAGCTGAGTTAATACCGATAACTTCACCTTGAGCATTAAACATCGGTCCACCGGAGCTGCCCTGATTGATGGAGGCATCGGTCTGAATAAAATTATCATATGCTCCGGCATCAATATCACGAGACTTGGCAGAAACAATGCCGACTGAAACGCTACCGCCCAAACCGAAGGGGTTTCCTATGGCAATAACCCAGTCGCCAACCCGAATATCATCAGAGTCGCCAAGGGCAACGGTCGGTAATTTTTCTTGAGTTTGTATTTTAATGAGGGCCAAGTCGGTTTTAACATCAGTCCCGATAATTTCGGCTTTAAACTGGCGCTCATCAGCCAAAGTGACCATAATTTCTTGAGCTTTGTTGATGACATGATAATTGGTGACGATATAGCCGTCCTCATCAACAATAAACCCGGAGCCAAGAGAGAGCTGTTGGGGATTATGCGGCGCAAAGTAATCCTGAATTTGCGGATTAGGACTGACAATACCCAAGGCATCATCTGCACTTTCCATTTCTTCCGGCAAGTGAGTGGTGGAGATATTAACCACTCCGGGCTGCAGTTTTTCAACCAAGTCAGCAAAGGACGGCAATGGTAAAAGAATCTCCTTATCTGCAGCGGTGGCTAAACTCGGTTGAGCCAGCAGTAAAGATAAGACCCCAACATATATAAGTCGCTTAATCAAGACTATCTTCCTGTTTTGCTGAAGAACTCAAAGAACTCGCTGTCGGGAGCCAATACCATAGAGGTTTTGCCTTGCTCGGCCATGGCTTTTTTGTAGGCCTCAAGCGAGCGATAAAAGGCATAAAACTTGGGATCAACTCCGGCGGCATTATTCCAAATGGCAATAGCCTGCTGGTCGCCTTGTCCGCGAATGATTTGCGCTTGTTTTTCAGCCTCGGCCAAAATCACGGCTTTTTCTTTGTCGGCGGTGGCTCTGATTTTGAGAGCCTCTTGCTGGCCCATAGCTCTGAACTCCTTGGCCTCACGTTCGCGCTCTGTCTTCATTCTGGCGTTAATGGCTTGCAAAACCTCTAAAGGCAAGTCCGCACGGCGGATTCTTACATCCGCAACGCTGACGCCGATTTGTTCGGCATCAACTTTCACTGCACTGCTAATATCAGCCATAATCTGCGTTCTTTGCTGAGAAAGCAATTCTTGCAAGGTGATGCGCCCCAAAATTTTGCGCACCGAAGAGTTGACAATTTCTTCCAACTTGGAGCGGGCCTGCAATTCTGTTCGCACGGTTTTGTAAAATCTGAGCGGGTCAACAATTTTGTAGCGAGTAAAGCTGTCGACATCCAGACGTTTTTTATCATTAAGGACAACTTCCTGTGCCGGTGGGTCAAGATTGAGCAAGCGATTGTCATAGAGAACCACTTTTTGGATAAACGGAATTTTGACCTTGAGGCCAGGCTCTTTAACAACCCGCACCGGATCACCAAATTGCAGCACGATGGCTTGTTCTTTCTGTGACACCACATAAAGCGAGTTAGCAACAACAAACACCAGAACCAAAATAACGCCGATAAAAAAGACTTTTACATTATTGTTCATAATTATTCTCCTTTTTGGTTCTGCATTTGCCCTAAGGGGAGGATGGGAAGCACATTTCCGCCTTTGGCCGAGGGGTCGATAATCACTTTGTTGGAATTAGCCAAAACATTTTCCATCGTCTCCAGATACAAGCGCTTAATGGTGACGTCTTTACCTTGTTTATAAGCCTCATAAACGGAGAGAAAACGCTCGGCCTCACCTTGAGCTTTGTTGATAACGGCCTGTTTGTAGGCTTCGGCACTTTGGGTGCGTTGAGCGGCTTCACCCTTAGATTTGGGAACAATTTCATTACGATAGGCCTCAGCCTCATTTTTGAAACGTTCCATATCAGCCTTCGCGCGTTGAACTTCGTTGAAAGCATCAACCACTTGTTTGGGTGGGTCTGCTTTTTGCAGTTTGACACGCACGATTTGGATACCGGCGCCAAACTCATCCAAAACCTTTTGTAATTCGGCTTTGGTATCATCTTCAACCTTGCCGCGGTCGCCTGAGATAATAGGCATCATCTGAGATTGTCCGACAATCTCTCTCAAAACGGATTGAGCGGCAACTCTCACGGTCTGGTCGGGGTTTTGCATATTGAAAAGATAATTTTCGGCATCGGCCACGCGCCAAACAATAGTGAGGTTGATGTCGACAATATTTTCATCACCTGTGAGCATGTGGCTTTCATTAAAATCGCTGCGGCTGGAAACATTTTCCACTCCGAGGTTGATACTGCGCTCGCTGGTGATGTTGACTTTTTTGACAGTTTCAATCGGGTAGGGCAGATGGTAGTGCAAACCGGGGTCGGTTGTTTCGCTATAGGCACCAAAGCGCAAGACCACGCCGGCCTCGTTTGGCTGCACCTGATAAAAACCCGATGCCAACCATACCAACACGATAGCAATGGCAATCCATTCCCATTTCAGATTAAACCCAAAACCCACAGGTTCTCCCTCTGGGCGTGGTTTGGGAGCTTTTTTGCGTTGAGACGGAAGACCGTTGTCTTTCCAGGGGTTATCATCATTTTCTTCCCACGGATTCGGAACTTTTGCCATAAATTTTACCTCTTCTCTTTTTTAGTTGCTTTAGCAAATTATATAATATAAATATAGCAATAAAACAATCACAGATAAAATCTATCAACAGGGACGCCTTTAGAATGGAACAGCAAATAAGAAGCATTGTCGAAAAATATTTTCCCGCAGAAACAATAGAGAGTATCGGCCTTTTTAAGGGGCGTGTGATTATCACGCTGCACAATAGCGCCGAGAATAAGGAGAAAGAAAACGCACTCTCGGCAGAGATTAAGAATTTAGAAGGTGTAGACAAAGTTACGGTTGTCTACACAGCAGAAAAGAAGCCGCAACCGCTCAAAGAAGAACCTGCCAAATGGGTTGTTCGGGGCGTCAAAAAGATTATTGCCGTAGCCTCTGGCAAAGGCGGTGTCGGCAAGTCAACCACCGCGGTCAATTTGGCGATGGCCTTGGCCGCCAGAGGGCAAAAAGTGGCATTGTTTGATGCTGACATTTATGGCCCCTCAATTCCAACCATGCTTGGCTATGAGGGGGCTGCGCCGATTTCTTATGATGGCAAAACCTTTGAGGCTTTTGAGTTCCAAAACATCAAGTCCATGTCCATTGGCACCCTGATAGATCGCAACACGCCGCTTATCTGGCGCGGTGCCAAAGCCTGCGGAGCCATTGAGCAGCTGTTAACCGAGGTAAACTGGGGAGAGATAGATATTATGGTGATAGACATGCCCCCTGGCACCGGTGATATTCAAATCACACTTTCACAAAGACTTGACCTTAACGGAGCGGTCATTGTTTCCACCCCGCAAGATATTGCGCTGATAGATGCCATCAAAGGGGTTAATATGTTCAAGAGAGTAAATGTGCCGATTTTGGGCATCATTGAAAATATGAGCTACTATATTTGCCCCCATTGTGGCGCCAGAGATAACATTTTTGGCCACGCCGGCGCGCAAGAAACCGCAGCCGAATTAGGAGTACCGTTTTTGGGAGAAATACCTCTGCACATAGACATTCGCACCTATGCAGATACCGGCCGCCCGATAGTAACCGCCGCCCCCGAAAGCCCGCACGCTAAAGCCTATTTGGAAATTGCCGACGAGATTATCAGCGAGTTGCCGTAGCCTGTTCTCTTACAGCGGTTGCTACGGCCGAGTTTGGTGCTGAATTATCCTTCTTTGGCGCAGACGGCTCTTGAGCCTGTTTTTTGCCGAGAGTCTTGTTGATGCGTTCTTCAAAATATTTCTGCCGATCTTCTTTGCTGCGCGTGTCACAGACATCACCATGTTCAAGAAGATACCTAAAGTATTCAACTTGTTTTTCCCGAAACTTTTGTTTGGCTTCAGGGGATTTTTCTCCTTGTTTTTGAAGCTTATTTATCTCGGCCTTGAAGCGTTTAATTTTTTGCATTTTTTCAATTTCAGGGTTAACTTTCGCCAAATCCTTCATACTGTAAGTATCGGGGAAGTTGACTTTGATTTTTGCTTTATAGCCGGCCAAAACCATCAGGGCGACAAACTTTTGAGCCTCTTGCGGGTCAGGGCTCAAGGTACCAAGATCAATCTGTGTGCCGCCGCTTTCTTTGACAGCCTGAGCTAAGGCTAAAAAGTGCTTAAACTCCTCGCTTTGCAAGGTCACATCCGTTTCACTGGCAATACTGAGCTTGCCGGAAGGCTCGGCTTCTGCCGGAGCATTAGGAGAGAATAAATCATACTCAATAACCTCTTGCTCATTTTTAACATAACGGATATTTTCTTTCTCACAAGCCTTTTCAAAAGCCTGTGCCAGAGCAGGTGTCTGTTTGGGGTGCTTTTCCTCTTGTTGGGGTTTAGTTATATCGACGCTGCCTTTTTGTTTTTTCTCTGCCCGGTCAAGCTTAAAGAGTGCAGATTTATAGGTGGCAACCTGAGCTATAGATTCTTCATCTGCTCGCTTTTCCAAATCTTTCACGCGATAACGGCAAAAATCTTTAAGTGCTACAATATCTTCTGCGGCAACATTTTCTTCTGCTGTGATTTTCGCCTCAAAAGCCTTAAGCTTTTTATCACATTTTTCAGCCAGAGTTTTAGCCAGATTATTTCTTTTATAATCCATGCGGATGTTCTTATGCAAATAAACCAATTCTCTAAGGCTGAGTTGGTCCCAATTTTCCTCCGTTTGAAGATGCTGATTTATATAAGCCACGCAAGCAGAAGTAATGGCTTTATTTCCCTCTCTGCGATGTTTTTTGGCCTCATCAGAGGCTTTACCATATTTCTTTGCTTCCTCAAAATGGGGTTCGGCCTCGGCATTAATTTCATTAATATTCAAATGCTCAAATTCTTTAGGTGAAGATACTTGAGAGATGCGTACCCGCTTTTCTTTTTGTGGTCTGGGGCTTTGATATTCTGTTAATGACTTGATGTAAGAATCAGCACTCTCTGCCAAAAGTTTCTGGGAATAGGTTCTCTTTTCTTCAGAAAGTTTTTTTCTAATATATTCAAGATATTTCAACGCAGCCTGTTGATCTTTTTCCGGAATATATTGACCATCATCCATCATATTTTGGAGATCATCGGTTATTTTTCCAAACAATGCCTCATCAAGCAGTCCCAACATTTGCTCTGCATTTGCATGTTCTGAATATGACAAATGCCGATAGAGGAAAAATAAATCAGAGCAGGAAAGGCTGGAAAGATTGTTTTCATTGCAAGAATGCTTTGAAAAATATTCTTCACATTCTTGGGTCATAATTCCAAAACCTTGCCTTCTTAATTCTTGTTGTTCTTTCTCTTCAAGAGAGGCATCCTTTGCTTTTGCAAAATACGCATTGGCTTTTTTGTTTATTTTTTTGACTGGAACCGGCGGAAGTTTATCAGAGACTTCTTCATTATTTCTTTCGGCATCTGTTTTTTCTGTCCCGTCTGTTGGCGCAGGTGTTTTTTCATCAACGGAGGAGGCTTCTGGCGCTTTTTCTCCCTTACTTTCGGTTACAGAAACATTCTGAACATTTGTTTTTGTCTCATCTTGAGCACGAGCAGGCTCTTTTTCTAAAGAAAATGTAAACTCAGGAATGTTTTCTGACGGTTTAGCTTCTGTATTTTTTGCGTCTAATAAAGCCTGCAAGGATTCCAAACCTTTGGCAGAGCCTTTCTTTCGTGACTCTTTAACCGCTTCTTGTCCTTGAGCTCTGGCCTGAATGCGTTTTATGTTGTCCTGAATTTTTTGAGATAAGCTAGAAATATCATATTTCTTTGTGACAAGCTTGGCGATACTCAACCATTTTGCATTATCAGCGTCATTATAAGCATCCTGATCTGCATAACGAGAGAGGGCAGCGGAAACAAGATTAAAATTTTCACTTAATTTTTCTTTATCACGAGTTTTTGCTAAAAGATCCACAACCTGTTGGAGAGTATAAGCCTTTGCCATCAACCAGTCCTCATCAAATAAAAACTATAAGAGAAGTATATACTAATTTTATCGGCAACGCAACCCAAATTTAGACAAAAATTATTTTTTGCTTAGGCTTTCTAATCTGGCTTCCAAATCTCCGATTTTAAGCGCCAAATGTGAATCGGGAGAGAGCTTTTTTGCCTGTTTGAGCTGCGCTCTGGCAACATCAATTGCGCCAATCCGCAAAGAATATTCTGCCGCGGCATAGTTGGCGGCCGCTTCATTGCCCTGCAAACCATAGGCTCGGGCCAAGAGCAACCAGGCAAATCCGGTCGGATGTTTGATGACAGACTTGCTCAAAAGATTAACAGCCTTTTGCACTTCTTCAGGCTTTGGCTCATCTTCCAAAATGGCCTGCGCATAGCTGATTTGTAGCAATGCGGAATCCGGCAAAAGGGCAGAGGCCTTTTGATACTCGGTTTTTGCTTGTCTGACTTTTCCGGTCTCAAGATAAATTTGGCCTTTGAATTCATGAAAATAAGGGTTGTCAGGCTCTTTTGTTAAAAGTTGGTCAAGCTCACTTTCGGCCTTGGCAAATTGAAGTTGCTTAAAATAAGCAATTGTTCTGGCATATGAAGCAGAAATGCTTTCATCTTGAGGCGGATATTTGCGCAAAGTCTGTGCCGGGGGATTTAAATAGGCATATAGCTTGGCTTTAACCCGCTCAAATTTCTCTTGCAAAGAAGTATCTTCTTTTATGTTTGATTGTTTGACGGCCTCTTCAAAGAAAGAGATTCTCTCTCTGGTCACCGGGTGAGTACGAAAATAGGGCGTTTCTTCAATTCCCTGCATTTGGTTTTGTGTGGCAATTCGTTTCATAAAAGTGAGCATTCCTTGCGGACTTTGCTTGGTCTGCTCCAAAAGCTTGATGGCCGCATCATCGGCAGAGCGCTCTTCCTCAGTCCGATAACGTGTATAATGCGTCAAGAGAGAACTTTGGCTGCCAAGCATGGCGGCCATGGCCACATCACCGCGCCCGCTCAAAGCCGCCGCCGTGCCGGCCAAAATGGCAGAGGCCAAAGAAACTTCTTGCAGAGATTGATTTTGCAATTTTTGCCTTAAGATATGCCCTCCCTGAATATGCCCGGTCTCGTGTGCAATCACGCCGGAGAGCTCTCCCGGAGTGTCAGCCGCAACAATCGTTCCCGTATGGATAAACAAGTTGTTGCCATCTGCCACAAAAGCATTAAGCGAATTGTCTTCAACAATGTAAATTTCATTGCGGTTAAAAGGAATTCCTGCGGCCTGAAACAAAGGCTTGGTAATTTGTGCAAGCAGTTGCTCGGTTTCCTCATCGCTGATCAAGCGTAGCTCCTGAGCGTTTGAAAAGGAAATAAAAAAGCAAGATAAAGCAATGGACAGCACCAGACTGTCCATCAGCTTCATCAAATTATTTTTTAGCCTTTGATAAGTTTTTTCCACCATGTTGATTTTTCCTTTACCGGTTCCTCTTTGGGGGCTTCGGGTTTAGAAGTAATATCTTCATGGCTGTTATACAAGATAACGGCTTCTTGTTTTTCCTTTACCGGCTGAGAATTTTCTTCGCCGTTATTATCATCGCGTTCACCACGATTGCGGCGGCGGTCAAAACGATTGCGCCCGCGACGACGCTCAAACCGACCGCGGCGGCGTTCCGTGCGCGCCTCATCTTCAGGCTCCGTCTGAGCTTGCGGCTCAGTAATGCTTTCGGCAACTTGAGCCTCGGGAGCTTTTGCCTCAACTTCTTCTTTTTCTTTCTCAGGAGTTTCGTCTTCAACCGGTTGCGAAGGAGCTTTTTCCTTAACCAACTTAGTTCTCTCTATTCTGTAATCAGAAACACATTTAATGCTGTCATCAGCACTGATGATGACCTCCATCTTATATTTCTGCTCCAAATTAACCAGCATCTGGCGTTTTTGGTTCAAGATATAAATGGCAATATCTGTCGGGATAAAGACATTAATCTTGGAGGAGCGGTTTTTGATTCCTTCCTCTTCAATTCCGCGCAAAACGTAGACAGCACTGGATTCTGTGGTGCGGACAATTCCTTTGCCCTGGCAGTGTGGGCAAGTCTGATAAT
>CALXVV010000026.1 GCA_944392205.1 uncultured Alphaproteobacteria bacterium
GAGAACAACAATTATTAACAAACTAAAATAGAAATTACATGACTAGAAGATTAACACCTGAAGGTAAAACTCTCCAGTCGATGCTTCAGCCAATTACAAAAAAATGGCTGTACGGAGAGCTTCAGCAAAACAACAAAATCCCTGAAGAAAGAATCTTCGCAGTCGACAGCATCGAAACCAATATCTATGCCACTTGGCATAAAGACTGCCTTGAGGAAATGAGAAAAGAGAAGCTGCACCTGAGTGTGCCGGAGCTTTTTGCTCAAGTCTCTGATCCCAAGGTCAGCGTCATTCAGGCACTGAAATTGGCGAGAAGATTTTACACCAATAAAAATTTTGCCGCCCGGCAGAAGCATATTGGAAAAATGATTTCAAAAATCCAGCGCTTGGCAGACAAAGAAAAGGCATTCTATCAGCAGACCATAGAGTTGATGAAAAAGGTTTCCCCAATAGAGGCCATCAAGACGATTGCTGACCGGCTTGGAAAAGAGGACAAGAAAGACGCCGAGGACTTGCTCTACACCAGACAGAGTCTCAAGCACATCAGAGTGCTGATCTCTCTAGGTTACAAGCCTTCAGTACACGAGTTGTACCAGGCTTTGGAGCCAAGATTCGCTGCCAACAGTGATTTGTACCAGAGACAAATCAATCTTGTGCTAAGTACCTACACGGAAGGACAGGATGTACCGGCAGACATCAAAGATGTTTGCTTTGAGTTTATCAAAGAAAGTATCCCCAAAGCCGGATACTTTCACGCCAATCTGATTGAATACATTTTCAAAAATGACTCAATCAGCGAAAGAGCCTTCCGCCTGTTCCTCGATGTTGAGAAATACATCAAAGAACAAGGCATGAGTATCTTGGTATACTCCAAAGCCAAGAAATTGGCAGATGCTCTCGGACTTGAGGGAAAAAAGATTTCTGAGCTTTCGGATTCGGAAATGAATATCCTGAAGTTGGTAGAAATCTTTAATCCCAACAAATAGACGACGAACCCCGCATTTTCATATGCGGGGTTTCTCGTTTTTATAAGCAAGAGGCGAAATGATACCCTTTTAAAAACTCGCCGATCGGCATTGCTTTTTTGCCCTGGCGCTGAATCTCCAAGACCTCAAGCGCCCCCTCTTTGCAAGCAATCTTCAAACCCTCACCCGGCAAAATCTCTCCGGGCTTAGCACTCCCCGGCGCCACTTTTGCCCGCAAGATTTTAAAACGCTCTCCCTCATACTCAAAATAGCAGCCCGGATATGGGTTAAAAGCCCTGATTTTGCGCTCCAAAACTTGCGCCGGCTGATTGAAGTCAATTTTTGCCTCAGCCTTGTCTATCTTGGCGGCGTAGGTCACCAAGCTTTCATCTTGCGGTTGAGGTGTGATGTTTTTGATATTGCTCAAAACTTCCACAATCAACTTAGCCCCAAGCTCCGCCATTGCATCATGCAAAGAACCGCCGGTTGTGTTCTCATCAATCTTAATCTCGCCTTTTTTATACATAGCCCCGGCATCCAAAGCCTCCACCACCTGCATGATGGTGATTCCGGTTTTATTATCACCGGCCTCGATTGCTCTTTGGATGGGCGCAGCCCCTCGCCACCTTGGCAAGAGAGAACCATGCACATTCAAACACCCCAAGGGAAAAGCCTCAATCACCGCCTTTGGCAAAATAAGGCCATATGCGGCCACAACAGAGATATCGGCGTGGAGTGCAGCAAATTTTTCTTGCTCCTCGGACGTACGTAAAGTTTTTGGCGTACGGACCTCTATCCCCTTGCTTTCGGCAAAAACCTGCACCGGAGATTTAATAATTTTCTGCCCGCGTCCGGCTTCTTTTGGTGCCTGACAATAAACACACACCACATCATGATGTTTGCACAAAGCTTCCAAAGTCGGCACAGCAAAGTCCGGCGTTCCCAAAAACACAATTTTCATATTATTTAATGCCTTTTTCTTTTCTGTTTTTTTCCAGCTTTTTCACCAGCATTTGTCGCTTAAGCCGGCTCAAATGGTCAATATACAAAATCCCGTCCAAATGGTCCAACTCATGCTGAGCCGCCACCGCCAAAAAGCCTTCGGCCAAAAGCTCACAAGCTTTGCCGTCATAATCAAGGTAACTGATTTTAACACTGGCCGGGCGCTCCACCTCTGCCCTCAGCTCCGGCAAAGACAAACATCCCTCCTCGCAAACCTCTGTTTCATCAGATTTCCAAATGATTTCCGGGTTCACCATATACAAAGGCTGCGGCTCCTCACCCTCATGGGCAATATCAATCACCACCATCCTTTTAGAAACCCCGACCTGCGGTGCGGCCAGACCACACCCGTTGTCGGCATACATTGTCTCCAACATATCATCTAAAAAACGGCGCAGATTATCATCAACCTTTTCGACCTTCTCGGCCTTTTTTTTGAGGATCGGATGCGGATATTCATATAATTTAAGTTTTGCCATTTTGCACACACACCATCAAACTTATTTACCTAACGGGCGAATTTCTTTTGCAATCTGGTCAAGCAAAGCATTCACCATCTTGGGCTCGTTTTTAGCAAAGAAAGCATAAGCCAAATCAACATATTCTTTGACAATAACAGCGGCATCAACATCTGTTGTATGCACCAACTCATAAGCGGCACAAAGCAGCAAAGCCCGCAAGGTTCCGTCAAAACGGTCAAAAGACCAACCCTCGCGCAGATAATGTGCCAAAGATCTCTCAAGTTGCTCTTTTTCTTTATGCACACCGCGGGTAAGCTCGGCAAAATAAGAAGTATCCATCTGCTCGACTTCAACGAGTTCTTCTTTTTGCTCAAACTCGGTACTTTCATCGTCAATCACATAGCGGCCGACCTCACCGTTGATAAAATCTTTAATCACCTCATCAACCGAGAGCTGCCCGAACTCAATCATATAAGTAGCCTGCACGGCGGCCAGACGCGCGGCAGATTTCATCCTGATTTTTTCTGAAACAAATTTTGCCATTAGTTTTCATCTCCTTTAGGCTTAGCCATTCTATCAATAGTCTCCACAAAATCTTCAAAATCGCTGACCTCTTTAAAATCCCTATAAACAGAAGCAAAGCGGATATAAGCGATATGATCAAGGGTTGAGAGTGCTTCCATAACATATTCGCCGATTTGAGTAGATGTCACCTCAGCCTCACCAGAGGCCTCCAAACGGCGTTGGATGGAGTTAACCACCTTTTCCACCCTCTCTGAGCTGACCGGCCGTTTGCGCACTGCCAAATAGATAGAACGCGCCAACTTATCGCGGTCAAACATAACCTTCTCGCCGTTTTTCTTAACCACAATCAAATCACGCAACTGCACCCGCTCAAAAGTCGTAAACCTTGAGCCGCACTCAGAGCATTCTCTCCTACGCCTGATGGCGGTGTTGTCATCGGTGTCGCGAGAGTCTTTAACCTGCGTATCATCACATCCGCAAAACGGGCATTTCATAGATTTTACTTTCCTTTTTCCAGCAACGCATCAGTCACCTGATACATTTTTGAAGAATACCTTGCCCCTTTTATAAGGACAATATCATTATTTTGCAAGAGCTTATTTATAAGAAAATCATCCAAACCATCCTTATTTTCAAAATAATACTGCTCTTTTTCTTTTGGCAGCTGGGCCAACATATCTTTCATTTCAGGACAAACCCCGATAACAATATCAATGGTGCTGGTTGCCAAAACTTTTCCGATTTCCTCATGTCTGGCCTTGGAGGTCTCTCCAAGCTCGGCCATTTTGCCAAGCACCACAATCTTGCGCCCTTTTGCCGGCGTGTTGCTCAAAGTCTCAATTGCGATTTTCATAGCCTCCGGCTGGCCCGAATAGCTGTCATCAATCAAGGTATAGGTCCCGCCACCGGGGAGCTTTAAAACATACTTGGCCCCTCTCCCAGGCAAGGCCCCAAAGCCTGATAAATATTCAGCTGCTGCTTTAACATCGAGCCCCAAGACATTGATAAGAGTCAAAACACACCAGGCGTTATAATAATTGTGCTCTCCCTTATCTTGTAAATTAAGTTCCACATCCGGATGATTTTCTTTACCGAATTTTACAACCCTGGCACCGTTTTCAAGCGCTCTTTTTTCAAGCAGAGAGGCAAAATTCGTATCCTCATTGATGATGGCTAAGCCCCCTTTTTTAAGATGTTTGAAAATCTCGGCTTTTGCCTCGGCAATCCCCTCAAAATTTGGAAAAAATTCAATATGCATCGGGTAAACATTGGTAACAATGGCAACATCAGGCTCAACATAAGAAACCAAATTTTCAATTTCGCCTTTGGCACTCATGCCCATTTCAATCACGGCATAGTCAGCGCTCATATCAATATTGCATAAAGTCGCCGGCACCCCGATATGATTGTTAAAATTGCCGCTGGTTGCATAGACTTTGCCAAATTTAGAAAGAGCAAATTTTATTTCTTCTTTGGTAGTTGTCTTGCCGGCACTACCGGTCAAGCCAATAACAATCCCCTTAAACAAGGAACGATTATAAGCTCCGATTTGTCCATAGGCTTTTATTGTATCGGAAACAACAATCTGACGGTTTTCAGGCACGCCTTCAACCAAGTGGTCAACAATAGCCAAATTAGCACCTTTTGTTAAAACATCGGCGACAAACAGATGCCCGTCATTTTTCTCACCCTTAATGGCTATAAACAAATCACCTTCTTTGGCAATTCGGCTGTCAGTCACGACATTAACAATGTCCGTGTCAACAACTTTTGAAGAAGAATGTACAACTTCACACAATTTTTGAGAATTTATTTTTTGCATTCATCAGCTCCATCAAGCAACAAATTGCAGAGTTTATACCACAAAAAAGCTAAAAAATCATTTACTTTTTTTCACTTGAAAACAAAGACAAAAACTGCTAACTTCTTTTTATAGAATAAAATTTTTATACCTAACCTTATGTTTAACTATTAAAACTTTTGCACCATGAAAAAACTTCTTGTTTTGGTGCTTGCCATCGGGATGATGACAAGTTGCTACCAATCGATTGACGAGCCCATCACCGGCACCAACTACGTAATCACCTCTGCCAAAGTCGACGGCCGCTTGGTCTACGGAGTCAAAGACAACGCCGGCACGGAGCTCATCGCCCCGCAGTTCATCGCCAAACCGAGCTTCAAGAACAACACGCTGCTCGGCCAAAAAGACGCTCAGCTTTACCTCTACGACGGAAAGGGCGCCCTGCTCTGTGAAACGGGCTTCAAGACCATCAACCGGGAAAACGCTGAATACTTTACGGCCCGAGACGCGGCGGAGAACTACCTGATTTTTCCGGCGACCAAAGTTGTCATCAGCGGCTACAGCAAAGCCGTTGTCGGCCCCGATGAGGTCCTGTTCCAAAAGGGCGAACTCTGCGGTGTCAAAGACAAAGCCGGCAAAGAGCTTGTTGCGGCCGAATACGAGAGCATTCTCAAAGTAAGCCAAGACAAAGAATACTTCTACCTGGCCAAGGTCAAGGATAAGTCGCAGTGGAAAAAGATTGGCGCAGACGGTAAGGTTTTGAAAAACCTTTCCAAGTGGCAGGCAGACAGAATCAAAGCTGATGCAAAGAAGAACGGATACGCCTTCGGAGATGAGACCTTAGGCGGTGTAACCGTTAAAAATCTCAAGGCTTACTAGCCTTAAGATGCTAAAAGACAAAGCCGTAATCTTTGATGATTACGGCTTTGTTTTTATTGCTTAGTAGATAGGAAATTTCTGACACAAAGCCACAACTTTTTGTGCTGTCTCGGCAATTACTTTTTCCTGCGTGCCGACAGATATGGCATCTATCACATCGGCAATCCAGTTACCGATAAGCTCAAATTCAGCTTCCTTAAATCCGCGGGTTGTTCCGGCCGGTGTCCCCACTCTGATACCCGATGTGATTTTGGGCGGCATCGGATCAAACGGAATAGCATTTTTATTGCAAGTAATTTTAGCTTTATCAAGAGCGGTTGCCACAACATCACCGGTTACGTTTTTAGGCCGCAAATCAACCAACAATAAATGAGTATCCGTCCCGCCGGAAACTAAGTTAAGCCCTCTTTTTTGCAGAGTTTCGCCCAAAACCTTGGCATTTTTCAAGACTTGTGCGGCATATTCCTTGAACTGAGGCGTCAAATCCTCCTTAAAGCAGACAGCCTTGGCTGCAATCACATGCATCAACGGTCCGCCTTGTGTCCCTGGGAAAATGGCGGAGTTTATTTTTTTTGCAATTTCCTCGTTATTGGTCAAGATCATTCCGCCGCGAGGCCCGCGCAAAGTTTTATGCGTTGTTGTGGTAACCACATCGGCCCAAAAAAGAGGATTCGGATGTACACCGCCGGCCACAAGACCGGCAAAATGTGCCATATCCACCATCAAATAAGCATGAACTTTGTCGGCAATAGCTCTAAACTTTGCAAAATCAATTTGGCGCGGATAAGCAGAGCCGCCGGCAATAATTAATTTTGGTTGATGTTCTAATGCAAGTTTTTCGACCTGTTCATAATCAATCAACCCGCTATCTTTGCATACGCCATAAGAAACGGCATTGAGCCATTTGCCGGAAATTGAAACTTTGGCTCCGTGGGTCAAGTGGCCGCCGGCATCAAGGCTCATACCCAAGATTGTGTCATGAGGCTGAAGCAAAGCGACATAAACAGCGGTATTGGCCTGGCTGCCGGAATGGGGCTGAACATTGACAAACTTGCAGTCAAACAACTGTTTTGCTCTCTCAATAGCCAAATTTTCAACCACATCAACAAATTCACAGCCATGATAATAGCGTCGCCCTGAATAGCCCTCGGCATATTTATTGGTAAGAATGGAGCCCTGAGCTTCCAAGACCGCTTTTGAAACAATATTTTCAGAAGCAATAAGTTCAATTTGATTTTGCTGGCGATTAAGTTCATCTTCAATCGCCTTAAAGATTTGCGGATCTTCCTGCTTCAAATTTTCTGTAAAATCCATATTTTCCTCCTATTCATCCAATTCGCCGATTCTGCGCAAGTGCCTACCACCCTCAAACTCGGCCTTAAGGAAAGCATCAAGATATGATACGACATCTTCAAATTTTTGGGTTCTACCGCCAAAGACAACGATATTTGCATTATTGTGTTGTTTAGCCAAACGAGCAACTTCTGCATTATAAAGAAGAGCGGCACGGATTCCTTTAACTCTGTTAGCAGCAATAGAGATACCGATTCCCGTTCCGCAGATAAGGATTCCCAGATCTGCTTGTTTATTCAAGATGGCATCTGTCATCTTGCGAGCGATAAGAGGATAATCGCAAGACTCGGTTGAGTGCGTTCCCAAATCTTGCAAGTTAATACCTTTTTTTGCATAATATTCAATCAGTTGCTCTTTGAGTTCAAATCCGCCATGATCTGAGGCGATTGCAATATTCATGATACAAACCCCTTTTCTATTTTTACAACTTTTGCCATCATATAACAAAGTTGTGATAAAAAAACATATTTTTTAAAAAAATGTATTGACGTGGGAAAAAATTATTGTATATATAGAGGCACCGATTGAGAGACGGTAACCGAACGGCCGGTTGGCAGAGTGGCTCATGCAGAGGACTGCAAATCCTTGTACATCGGTTCAATTCCGGTACCGGCCTCCAAGATAAAATACCGTATATTATTCCGGCTTAGCTCAGCGGTAGAGCAATCGGCTGTTAACCGATCGGTCGCCTGTTCGAATCAGGCAGCCGGAGCCAAAAAGAAACCACCCTTCTGAGGGTGGTTTTTTTTGTCTCCTTGCGGCCTGACGAACAGGCGAAACATAAGTTGACATTGTCGCGTAGCAACAAAATATATATATACAACAAAACCCTGTTACCTCAAAGCAACAGGGTTTTATTGATGAGATCTAACTCAGCATCCGGACTTCTATAGTGTCCATATCCGAATTATAGCGAACAGTCATTCCATCCCAAACAATAGGTTTCTGGCGGCTTGCTAAAGGGAGCTCCCGGGTAAAGAACTCTCCGGAAACATTGGTTTGCACATTAGTCCCCGTCCGATAATAAACACCGAGATTAAAGCAGTTAACAACGTACTCTTGGAAACCATCGCCACATTTCTCCCGCACCAACACGCCGACAAACATCAAAGACGAATTGCCGAATATCCTGGGCAACATCTGGATTGGATCGATGTTGTAGGATTCTTGAAGCATTTCTTTGATTTTTTTAAGCTTCAAATTATTTGCCGGAATGAGCAGTTTTTCGCCCATAAAATTGCTCACTTGCACAAACTCCCTGCGCAAGGGGCGAATTTTCTGAGCAATCGGAGCCTCTAGAGGATTGCCGAACACTCGCCTGGGAACATTGGCCACAACCGGTTCAGCCGTTTTATTGACGACGACGGCTGTTGCACGCACCATCCAGTTTTCAGAAACATACCTTCCCGCAATCGGAACCGCCACCCACATATAGTACTTGTGGTACTGCTTGAAAACAAGCTCTCGGCAAATTTGCCCGCCTCTTTTCTCCTCCAAATAGAAATCCTCCTTGCAGGTAAGTTCCCGCAGAGTCATCTTATAAGGAGCATAATCAATGTCTTGCCCCTCTAAGAAGCGGATAGCCTCAGCTTCGGAGAAAACCTTCACTTGTTTCAGCTGCTGAGCAGATTGTACAAATGCATTCATAATAAACAGAAATTTAGAGAGTTAATAACTTTAATTTTGCCGCACCATAGCACCTGATAAGCTGAAAAGCAAGTACAAATAAATCATTACATTTTTGTTCATTTTGTCTATTGACCAAAGAAAAAAAATATGGTACTAATGATGCCATCAGAAAATATTTTTATAACAGTAATTTTATCAATTAAAAGAGGCACCGGACTAAACAAACCTCTCTAAAATCCGGAAATTATATGAAAAAGCTGCAATATAACTTTAAGCTTTGGCAAAACGCCGGCAATCGCATTGATGAGGCAGAAGCAAGAAAACATTTCAAAGACCCCATCCGGGTCCCAATTTCCGTCGGATACCGCAACCTCGACGGCCGGTGGGTTGAGGTTCAGTGCGACTATGCCTGGACTAGCGCCAGCGCTCCGGGAGCCACCATCATCCCGGCGCTCACCGCCTAACCCTGCTGCCCGAGCTGCTAACCCGCCCCGTCAAAGTTCCTCTTTGGCGGGGATTTTTTTACCTCAATACTTTTCCATACAACAAATATTCATAGACGTGAGAGCGCTTGCTTAATTCATCGTCGAGCTTCTCATAATTATCATACCCCTTTTCCGGCAAAGTAGGCTCTTGAGAATAAAGAGAAACGCCGAGCCCCAATTTGTCTCCTTTGATGTCAAACCCCAAACTTTCAACAATTGTCGGATACATATCAAAAGGTGTAAATTGACGATTTTTTACCTGACCATGTTTAGGATAAATGGCAGGATTAATGATGATATTTAGATCTCTTCGTTGCATATCTTCAGCAAACAAAGCATCATTCATAACCAAGTGATCATTCACAATCACCACCGTTGTATCCTTATAAAACGGCTGACCTTTGAGCCAGGCAATAAAATCTCCTATTTTTCTGCTGGCACAACGATAAACATTTTGATGACGCTCATCATAAACTTTTGAACAATTTTTTTCATCCAAAAATTCATTTCCACCATGTGTATCCATTGTCATGACAGTAAAGGAAAAGGGTTTTCCCATTTTAGCCAAACGGCTGATTTCTTCTCTTGCTTCCTGATAAAGCTCTTCATCACGCAATATACGTTTACGAATAGGATCATGATCGTCATCAAGATCAAACTTCGCTTTCCAGTCCTCCCAACCCAAGATATTAGGATTACCATGGCTCTCAAAAAATTTATTCACCCCGGCATAAGAGCTTTCCATACCTGTCATAAAACTTTGCTCATACCCCTGCTCTTTTAAGATATCAAACAAGCACCAAGCCTTTGGCAAATATCCGTGTTTGGGCAAAAATTTATTATGATTGGTAATCGGCAAATGCAGAGGTATTCCACAGGTTTGGGCCACAAGACCGGCCTGCGTCCACTGGGCTCCATCTACCTGCATGGCACCACCGATATCACCGTCATGGCTGAAATTTAGATTATCAAGAGCCAGTTTTTTAAGCTCCGGCATAAAAGCTGCTCCGTATTCTTTACGCAAAAATGTCGCCTCAGCCGATTCCAAAAAAACAAGAACCAAATTGCGTTTTTTAGCAGGAGATAAAATCTCAACTTCTCTGGGATCATTATAATACTTCTCATAAAAATCAGAGACATGCCCTTTGGCGTGATAATCCTCAATAATTTCTGCAATATCCAATCGTACGGCCACATAAATTATACTACAGATAAGAAACAACAAGGCAATTTTATTTTTATAAAATAATACCTTATCTCTAATATTTTGAACCTTCTTTCCCCATGGCCACTTTATTCCAAAGAGCAAGCAAAGCACCACCAAGACAATAGCGGTCACCATCACCGTATTTTGCAAAAAACTTGCCAGTAGACGTGTTTCTGAATCCAAAGAGATATTCATATGGAACAAAATTTGCTCATAAGTAACCTCGCCAAACTTACGCAACTGCCAATTCATGGCGGTTACAAGCAGACAAGAAATTCCTATTAACAGCAGTGCCAACATAAAAAAACAAACTCCCAAAATGGCCACCACGGCAATCTTAAGAGTTTGTTTATGTATTGCAAGCTTTAATAAATACTTGTGGATGAAATTTATCCCATAACACGTCCTGAAATTGCGACAGTGCTTGCCGGCATATCCACAAATTGGATATTTACGAATGCTGGCTCAACCTGCAAACGCTGCACGACAAAATCAGTCAGAGACTTTGCCAACGCCCCTTTATCTCTAAAACCGATAGACTTCATCTCAATTAAGGCCCCTTTTGTATCCAAGCTTCCGTTAAAAGCCATTGCCGGATTGAGCAAAAGATTTACCACCACGTATTGGATTGGTTTTCCAAGTTCTTTTGCCACCAGCTGTGCAGCATCGGCACATAAATTTTCATCTTTAATGGTCGTATTTGAATAAATTGTCAAAAATGGCATGATTTTCTCCCTTAAATTAGATTGAAGCTGTTAATTCTGGCCAAAAATGAATAACCAAGGCCACCAAACACCCCAAGATACATCCAACCAAAACCTCTTTGGGCGTATGTCCCAACAACTCTTTTAGCTGAGCAGATTTAGTTTTGATGTTTGATTTATAAAAATCCCTAAAGATTTGGTTCAAAAGCCTAGCCATATCTCCGGCATTTTTGCGTAAGCCCGCAGCATCTTGCATCACCACCAGAGCATAACCACCGCTGATGGCAAACAAAAGAGAATCAAACCCGGCAATCAACCCAACCGACATCGTCAACGCACTAACCCCGGCTGTGTGAGAACTGGGCATTCCCCCTGTTGTTGAAAGCTTTTCAAAGTCAATTTCTTTCATCTTGACATAAAAGGTAAAAACCTTCAACACCTGGGCAATCACAACCGCTGTCAATCCGCTGACAATAGCCTCCAATCCGGTATTAAAAAACATCTTCACCACCTCAAAAGGCGGGCAAAAAATCTACCCGCCTTAAAACAAAGTTCAAGTTACTCCTCATCCGTCATTTCAGGCTCAGAGACAACTCCCTCATCACTGTCTTCAATATCTGGAGCGCTCTCACCCAAAACCTCGGATCCGGTTTCTTCTTCGAGTTCTGCATCATCGCCTTCATCAGCGTCAAGCCAGGTCACGGAAACGACCTTCTCATTCTCTGCCAAACGGAACAAGATAACACCTTGTGTCTTGCGTCCGGCGATTCTGATATCTGCCACCGGCATTCTGATGAGTTTTCCGCCATCTGTTACCATCATGATTTGATTATTGTCTTCAATCGGGAACGAGCTGGCAATTTCTTTGTTGCGTGCAGACATCTCCATATTGGCAATACCCTGCCCGCCACGTCCGGTTACTCTATATTCATAAGAAGAAGAACGCTTACCATATCCGGTTGTGGTAACAGACAAGATAAACTGTTCAGCCTCACGCATGGCCTCATATTTCTCTGGTGTCAAAACATTCATTTCAACACCTGTCTCAGAGGCAGATACAGGCGTATCATCTCCTCTTTCAGCCTGAATACGCTTAGCAGCGGAAGATATCTTGAGATATTCTTCTCTCTCCTCAGAGGTCGCATCACTATGTTTCAAAACCGACATAGAGATAACGGCATCATCTTTGCCAAGCTTAATGCCGCGAACACCGGTAGAGTTACGTCCGACAAATACACGAACTTCCGTTACCGGGAAGCGGATGCATTTACCGCTGCGAGCCGCAAGCAAAATATCATCATCTTCGGTGCAAATCCGAACATTGATAAGCTTATCGCCCTCATCAAGTTTCATGGCAATCTTACCGTTTGACTGAACATTGACAAAGTCCATTAAAGAGTTGCGGCGAACATTGCCCTGTGCGGTCGCAAACATGATAAACAAGTCTTTGCACTCGGCCTCATTCTCCGGCAATTTCATAATAGTGGTGATAGTTTCACCGGCATCAAGCGGCAACAAGTTGATAAACGGCTTACCCTTAGAGGTCGGAGACCCGAGCGGCAGCTTATAAACCTTCATCTTGTAGACCAAGCCCTTAGAGGAGAAGAACAGAACCGGCGTGTGGGTACTGGCCACAAACAAACGGGTTACAAAATCTTCATCTTTGGTCGCCATACCGGATTTTCCTTTGCCGCCGCGTTTTTGTGCTTTGTAAGCATTGAGCGGAACGCGCTTGATATAACCGGCCTCAGTCACGGTCACAACCATATCCTCGCGCTGGATAAGAGATTCAATATCGGTATCATACTCAATATCTTCAATCTTAGAGCGGCGCGGTGTTGCATATTCATCTTTAATGGCCACCAACTCATCACGCATAATACCGTAAAGTTTTTCGCGGCTGGAAAGAATAGAAAGACATTCTTTGATTTCATCACCGAGGCTGACTAATTCCTCATGAATCTTGTCTCTTTCCAAACCGGTCAAACGTTGGAGTTTCAAATCCAAGATAGCACGAGCTTGCGCCTCAGATAAGCGATAAGTTCCGTTCTCAACCTTGCGGTCAGGCTCATCAATCAACTTAACCAAAGTCTCGACATCTCCGGCCGGCCAAGCTTTGGCAAGCAAGGCATCTTTAGCTTCTTGCGGAGTCGGAGATGTACGGATAAGGTCAATCACGGGATCAATATTTTCAACCGCGATTGCCAAACCAACCAACACATGAGCTCTGTCGCGTGCTTTGTTGAGCTCAAAGATTGTACGGCGACGTATAACCTCCTCGCGGAATTCAATAAAGGCGGCAATGATTTCTTTTAAGTTCATCATCATCGGCCGACCGTTATGAATGGCCAACATGTTCATTCCGAAGCTGGTTTGCAGCGGAGTATATTTATAGAGTTGGTTCAAAACCACATCAGCTTGGAAATCTCGTTTAATCTCAATAACGACACGCACGCCATGACGGTCAGATTCGTCACGGATCTCGCCGATACCTTCAATCTTCTTTTCCTTAACCAACTCGGCAATACGAGTAATCATTGCCGCTTTGTTAACCTGGTAGGGAATTTCATGAACAATGATGGCTTCTTTATCTTTATGGAGCTCCTCAATGGTGCATTTTGCTCTCATCACAACAGAGCCTCTACCGGTGAGATAAGCAGATTTGGCACCGGAATACCCTAGAATCAAGCCTCCTGTCGGAAAATCAGGTCCCGGCACGATTTGGGTTAAGTCTTCGATTGAAACTTCCGGATTATCAATATAAGCACAGCAGGCATCAATAACCTCACCCAAGTTGTGCGGCGGAATATTGGTAGCCATACCAACGGCAATACCATTGGCACCGTTAACCAAAAGGTTCGGATAGCTGGCCGGCAACACGGAAGGTTCTTGCAAACTTTCATCATAGTTTGGCATAAAGTCGACGGTATCTTTATCAATATCATCAATCAAGGCATGGGCAACTTTAGCCAATCTGGCTTCGGTATAACGCATGGCGGCGGCACTGTCACCATCCATAGAACCAAAGTTTCCTTGTCCGTCAATCAAAGGCACGCGCATAGAGAATGGCTGCGCCATACGAACCATTGCCTCATAAACAGAGGAATCACCGTGCGGGTGATATTTACCTAACACATCACCGACAATACGGGCAGATTTTCTAAACGGGCGATTATAGTCATAGCCGTTTTCATAAGCAGAATAGATGATACGGCGGTGCACCGGTTTCAAACCATCGCGCACATCCGGCAGCGCACGGGAGACGATAACGCTCATTGCATAGTCAAGATAAGAGCGGCGCATCTCATCAGAGATTTCAACGGGTGCAATATCTTTTGTGGTTTCCACCACGGGCATTACTTCATCAGTCACTTTACATTACCTTCAAATTAATTAAACTTCCGGCAGTGTAGCAGAAAAGAAAAAGTTTCAACAGTTTTTTTACCGAGTTATGCCCAACAAAAAGTAGCATTTTTCTCTCTACGGCCAAAAAAAGTGCCTTAAAATTGATTTTAGGCTCGAGCGGGAATAAAAAAGTTAACAAAAAAATCTCAAAAACGCAAAAAAACGAGCTTATTGCATAACTTCAACAAACAAGGCCCACTCGCTAAAGTGTTTTTTGTCTTAAACGTTATTTTTTGTCATTTTTTGTATTGTGCTCTTTCTAAATTTGTGATATATATTGTATGTAAACTTAAAAATTAACGCTAAAATTAATAAATTATGAAAAAAATTATCTTTATGGCTATGGCAGCCTTGGTTGCGACAGCTTGTGGTGAACACGATCAAGTAATTTACACCAGTGAGGGTTGGTATGGGGATTCCTACTGTAAATCAGGAAAAATTTCAGTAGAAGTTACTGCGTGTTGCAAACACTCTGAAATCTCCACGAGCGGACACTCGGTAGTTGATTTTTATCTGGCTCAGAAAACTGAGCTGGATTTAATCTCCGATCCAGAAAAATCTGCTCAGGAACTGAAACAACTGTTCAAAGAGAAGCAAGGAATTGACTACAAAAACCTCATGATTGTAATTAAGCCGTCTGAGAGGATTCAGAAGCTCTTCTGTGAGCTTCAAGAGAGTCGAATGGCTCTAGAGATTGCTCAAAATTACTATCAGGTTGACAGCCTTAAAACTGCAAAGGCCAAGATAGACGCCATTGGTTACAACAACGAAGCAAAGGCCCTGGAACAGATGCGTGACAATCGGGCTTCCGTTGTATCCGAGGAACGCAAACAAAAAATGCGTTCAGATGCCATAAAACAAGCACAGCCAGGTTTTGGTGGCACAATTGTTGTCAATCAATAAGCTGGTAACAAACAACAAAAAAGGGAAGTCTAACACTTCCCTTTTTTGTTGTTTTAGAACGGAATATCATCATCCAAATCAGCCGCCGGAGCTGCAGAAGATGAAGAATCCCAACCGGCGGAACCACTGGCCGGAGAGAACACATCATTACCGCCGGCTGGTACGCCATCGCCTTTGGCATCAAGCAAAACCAAATTGCCGCTGAAGTTTTGCAACACAACCTCGGTTGTATATCTCTCTTGTCCGTTGTTGTCTTCCCATTTGCGGGTTTGCAACTGCCCCTCAAGATAAACTTTAGAACCTTTGTGCAAATACTTTTCTGCCACCTCGGCCAACTGCGGGTTAAAGATAACCACACGGTGCCACTCGGTACGATCTTTGCGCTCGCCGGAGAGCTTATCTCTCCAAGTATCAGATGTTGCAACATTGAGGTTAACAATCTTTGCACCACTCTGAGTATTGCTGACTTTAGGATCTGCGCCCAAATTGCCGACCAAAATAACTTTATTAATGCTTCCAGCCATTTTATTTTACCTTACATCTAAAATTAAAAACTTTTTCAAATATACATTGAGATTTTTCAGAATAAAACCAAAATCAATCAACCTGTGTATATTCTTCTCCCTGGCGCCTAAAAACACCGTAGATTGCGTTGCCTGAGAAATTTCCGTTGGCAAAAGACATATTTCCCCAAGGCATCATAAATTCTCCTTGGGCGGCAGCTTTTTTCATATCATCATAGGCGAATCCGCCGGCTTTTTGAGCCACCTCTGCCCAAAGTTTGAGCGCGGCAAAACCATACACCCCAAGGCCAATAGGCTCCATCCCTTGCAAACGGAGATTAACCAAAGTTTCCGTAAAATAGGTACTGTCCTTAAAGTTCTTCAGCCCCAGATAATAAAGCCCATCGGTATTAAAGCCCATAATTTCCCGGTAGTTTTCATCGGCCAAATATCTGTCGGTAAAAACAGCAACATCTTCATCCATATCTCTAAGCTCTAGAGTGAGCTCGGCCGTTTTCTCCCCGGTTCCCAAAATGTAGACGATTTGATTGTTTTGTAAAATTTCTTTTGCCATAGCCTCATAGTCATCAGCATATTTGGCAAAATCAAAAGACGAGAGCCTTGCCCCCTGCCCGGCAGAGAGAAATTCTTGTTGCAAAGCCTCGGCAACACCAACCATTGTTCGGTCCGAAGAATCATAAACCACGGCCACATTCTGTCCGGCAAAATTATGCTGATAATACTTCAAAAACACTGCTGCCTGCTCTGAACGCAACCCGGCAATTTTCAAAGGAGCTCCTGGCGCAAAAGCCTTCTCGCCTGCCAACGGCACCGGCACGATTTGCAAAATCTCAGCCTTGGCAAAAACACCGGCCGCCTCACTAAAAGCGTTTGAACAATAAGGCCCGATGATGACATTAGGTTTTTCATCTCTCACGCTGAGCATCTGCGCCAAAGACACGGCAAAAACATCTTCACAACGGTCATCAGCCACCACCACATTAATTTGTTGTCCCAAAAGTCCGCCATGATTATTGATGTCTTGCGCGGCAATCTTAACACCTTGCGCCAACTCATGTCCAAAACGGCGGTATTCTCCCTCTTGCGGAGCCACCACCATAACATCTATTGCCGCCAACGCAACCGCCGGCCACATCAGTACCGGCGCCAAAAATTTCAACAATTTCAACATCATAACAAATTTTGCTTACACAACCATGGAGCGCATAGTATCAGCTTCTGAAATTTTTGCAACTTTTTTATTGACTTAAAATAAGGTTTTATGCACAATACCGCCCATTACGAAATCTTATTAACAAACAATTGTATATGAAAACGAAAAATTCCTACGCTCCTGCGTACACAAGCAAGAAACAAGTTATTGACTGCGTTGCCCACCTTTTGGGTTTTAAACCTGAGGATTGCAAAGCTGAGCTCAAACTGGCCATTGGCTGGAACGGCGAAAAATACATTACTTCCACGGATTGGCATGTAAGCTACCCCGGCGGTCAATGCATTTTTCCAACCTGCGCCTCGCCGCAGCATAAAACTTTCATTGCTGCAGTCTGTGGCCACACCACGGTTGAAGGAAAAGGATTAGAGCCCATCCTCTCTGCCCACGAGTTTCTCCATCCGCACGACAGAGTTGAGTTTGTTGACGGCAATTACCCGAGGGTTTCATTTGATCTGGGAGCTCCTCTGGAAATCGCCTTTGATGAGCGGAGCATCGTCATCTTCAGTGACTGCGATGTCACGGTTGAAAAGCACGGTTCCTCGCGAATTTTCACCGTTCAAAACACCAAAGAAACGGTGTATGCTCGTTTCATCAACGGTGTACTGAGCAAATAAGCTCAAGGCAGGTTAAAAACCTGCCTTTTTTTATTTTAAATTGTTGCTATTGAGAGATGATTTAACTATATTATCCGCCAGGGGAGATAAAGAAATGAGTAATGATTTTATAGAAATAAAAGGCGCACGCGAGCACAACCTCAAAAACATCAACATCAGCTTGCCCAAAAACAAGCTGACAGTCATCACCGGGCTTTCGGGTTCTGGCAAGTCCTCTTTAGCGTTTGACACCATTTATGCCGAGGGACAGCGCCGCTATGTTGAAAGCTTGTCATCTTATGCCCGCCAATTTCTGGACCTGATGAAAAAACCCGACGTAGATTCGATTGAAGGCTTATCTCCTGCCATCTCCATTGAGCAGAAAACGACATCTCACAACCCACGTTCAACCGTTGGCACCGTAACCGAGATTTATGACTACATGCGCCTTTTGTGGGCACGCGCCGGCACACCATATTCACCGGCCACCGGATTGCCGATTGAATCACAAACTGTCTCACAAATGGTTGACAAGGTCTTGAGCATGCCCTCTGGAACCAAGCTGCTGCTTTTATCCCCGATAGCCCGCGGCAAAAAAGGAGAATACAAAAAAGAGATAGAAGATTTGCGCAAACAAGGCTACCAACGTCTGAAAATAGATGGTACCGTGTATGATATTGAAGAAACCCCGGAGCTAAACAAGAATCAGAAACACGATATTGAAGTCGTGATTGATAGAATTGTCGTAAAAGAAGGCATTGCCGAACGCTTGGCTCAGTCTTTTGAAACAGCCCTCAAATTAAGCGATGGTTTAGTTTTTGCCGAGAATAATGAAACTCATGAGAGAACAACTTTTTCCTCTAAATTTGCCTGCCCCGTATCAGGTTTCACCATAGAAGAAATTGAGCCGCGCCTGTTTTCATTTAATAACCCCTATGGTGCCTGTCCTCACTGCGATGGCTTGGGCGCAAGCTTATACATGGACCCCGACCGAGTAGTGCCCAACCAAAATTTATCCATCTCCCAAGGTGCGATTTTACCATGGTTCAGCCGCAAACACGGTTTTTATACCGATACCTTGCGCTCTCTTTGCGAATGGCTGGGAATATCCGAAAAAACACCATGGAAAGATCTGCCCGAACACGCCAGAGATGTCATTCTATATGGCTCCGGCAACGAGCCTGTGCCGATGTATTATCCGCATTTTCAAACTTGCAAACCTTTTGAGGGTGTCATTAATAATCTGGAACGTCGTTTTATGGAAACAGATTCCCAAGCCACCAGAGATGAGTTTGCTCAGTATCAATCAGCGGCAGTTTGTGAATACTGCCACGGCAAAAGATTAAAACCGGAGGCCTTGGCAGTAAAGATCGGCGGCTTGGATATTATGGAAGCCTCTGAGATGTCAATAAAAAATGCCCTAACCTGGTTTAGAGGCATCGGCCCCAACTTAAGCCCGCAAAAACAAGAAATTGCAAACAAAATTCTCAAAGAAATTATAGAAAGATTAAGCTTTTTAAACAACGTCGGACTAGACTATTTGAATCTCTCACGCCAATCCGGCACTCTTTCCGGCGGCGAGGCTCAACGCATCCGCTTAGCAAGCCAAATAGGCTCAGGCCTGACCGGTGTTTTATATGTTTTAGATGAGCCCTCAATCGGCTTGCACCAAAGAGACAATGACCGCTTGCTTGAGACCCTGACGCGCTTAAGAGATATCGGCAACACGGTAGTTGTGGTTGAGCACGATGAAGACGCCATCAGAGCCGCAGATTTTCTGGTTGATATGGGCCCCGGCGCCGGCAGTGAGGGAGGAAAAGTTGTTGCCTCTGGTACGGTTAAAGATGTATTGAAAGTCAAAAACAGCCTCACCGCTCAATATTTAAACGGCGAAAAACAAATTGCCGTTCCTACCAAAAGGCGCAAAGGCAACGGCAAATTTATCGGCCTAAAAGGCGCCAGAACCAATAATCTGAAAAACGTTGATTTGAAAATTCCTTTGGGCACCCTCACCTGTGTCACCGGAGTTTCCGGCGGTGGTAAATCTTCACTGATATTGGAGACCTTGTGCAAGGCATTGGCCAAAGAAATCTATAATTCCAGAGAACCTGGTGCCGTTTATGATAAGGTCATCGGTGCAGAGAACATAGACAAGATTATTAATATTGACCAATCTCCGATTGGGCGCACACCGCGCTCTAATCCGGCTACGTATACGGGGGTATTTGACCACATCCGCAATTGGTATGCCGCCCTACCTGAAGCCAAAGCCAGAGGCTATGCTGCCGGGCGTTTTTCATTCAACGTTGCAGGTGGCCGTTGCGAGGCTTGTAAAGGAGACGGCGTTACCAAAATTGAGATGCACTTTTTGCCTGATGTCTATGTTGAATGTGAGGTCTGCAAAGGCAAAAGATTTAACCGCGAGACATTGGAAGTAAAGTATAAAGATAAATCCATTGCCGATGTTTTGGATATGACGGTTGATGATGCTTTTGAATTTTTCAATGCCATTCCGGCCATCAAGAATAGGCTTGATTTGCTAAGAAAAGTTGGGCTTGGCTACATCAAACTCGGCCAGGCGGCCACCACTCTTTCCGGTGGCGAAGCCCAGCGTGTAAAACTCTCAAAAGAGCTCTCCAAACGAGCCACCGGCAAAACACTGTATATTTTGGATGAACCGACCACCGGGCTTCATTTTGAAGATATCAATAAGCTTCTCAAAGTTTTGCAAGCCCTTGTCGACCAAGGTAACTCAATTATTGTCATTGAGCATAATCTTGATGTGATAAAAACCGCGGATTATATTGTTGATCTGGGTCCTGAAGGCGGCGATGGCGGCGGCAGAATCATTGCTCAAGGCACACCCGAACAAGTTGCCAAATGTGAGAATAGCTATACGGCCAAATACCTAAGACAAAAACTATGAGCGTGAAGCAGAGCGACTTCTGATTGCCATAACCTTGCGGTTAGGATTGGTGTATGCAGCCATGACCATCTGTGCTGCCCGTTTGAACTCTGGAGCATTTCCACCTCCTTTAGCCAAACGAGAACACAAATCGTCAACATCTTCTTTTGAATAATCATAAGAGTTGACGATATAAGAAAACATACGTGTCATTTTCTGGTGCAAATAAGGATTAAACTCCCCTATTTCAGGATGAGTAGAGGCAACATTTTGAGCATAGATATCGGCAACATCTGCCACCAAAGCCTTGTTGATTTTCGCAGGCTGTAAAGGAGCATCACCGAACAATCGTTCCTGAACACTATTAAGGCCGCTCAAAGCCGCATTTTTTTGCAACAACCTTAGCAACGGCTTCTCCGATACATTATCATCCGTCGGATGCAGAGCCGCATATTCGCTCAAATATCCGGCATAAGTCGTAATCAACCTCCGAGAAGGCATCACAAGAGCATTATCCACAACACCTTCAATAAGCGGATGAATTTTATCCATAATCTTCAATCGGCGTTCCCAGGTACGACGGCTATTTTTAAGCATATCTTGAACGTTCTCGATTTTATTGATGACACTTTCAGCAGAGATTGGTTCAGACTTAAAATAACTGATACATCTGGCCGACAAGGGCAGCTTGGAACGTTGCAACCTTTTGAGGATATCAAGCTTAACATCCTTGTCCAAAGTGTAGGTTTTGTTTTTCTCTCCCAAATCACCGCTAACATCAACATAAGTAATGTTATCGATATAAAAACCGTTTTTGGCGGCATTTTCAAAGATTGGCAAAAACAGTTGAAGTTTGGCAGCACCATTAGAGCTTCTGGATTTATCCAAAGCCTTAAAAAGGATTTTCACGGTCTGCTTTGCTGCAAATTCCTGGCGTGCAGGATTATCAGCCACATTATAGTCGGCCATCTGCCTAATAAATTCAGCATAGACACCGCTTTTATCCGATGCTTTATAAGAAAGCAACAAATCAAGCACATTAACTTTAGAATAAGCATCGGGCTTAAGGTCAAGAGAGTTCAAGAACCGAACTTGTGTTTTTTTGAACTCGTCACGACGCTTATAGAGCTCCTCTTGAGAAAGGTTAAGAACACTCTCTCGCAAATAAACCTTGTCCCAAACGTGCCAAATCAGCTGCCCTGAAGCCTCCGGAGATGTTTTTAAAAATTCATTAGCCGCTTTGATTAAAAATTGAGAATTATTCTCAATTGCCGGATTGGGCTCAACCAACAAAACTTTTGGCCCCCAGGCCATCTTCCGTCCGCATAAGTTGATGAGGTTCTGGTAAGCTTCCGGATGCGTTTGAGACAAATCAGAGCGTTCCAACAAACGCGCCATCCGTTCATTATCAAACTTTCCCCAATAGGCTCGACGATTAAGCACATCTGAAAGCATCATGCCGACAAGATTTAAAAAGGCATCATTTTTTGAGGATTTCTCCTGAGGATTTTCGGGCATTGGCGGCCTCCGATATTTTCGTCCATTTTCTGTCATTATACACGATAAAAGCATAAAATCAACAAAAAAAAAGAGGAAAGCCCGATGAGGCCTTCCTCTTTGGAGAGTCATGATAGAAACTAGAACTTATAGTTCATAGACAAGCCGAACAACTTAACAGAGTTGTTGTATTCAGCATAGATACCTCGCTGGCCGGCCGCTGCACTTGTCGGCAGGTCAACCGTAGCATCTTTGGCCTGAATATAGGTATAAGCCACATCAAAGCTTAAGTTGTCATTGTACTGATAGCCCAAACCAACCGAATACCACATACGATCAGAATCCGGAATACGCGGTGTACGATATTGTTTTTTAACAGCCGTCTGGTCATAAGCCCAACCAAGACGAAGTTTCCATTGATTATCAATCTGGTAGCTGGCACCCAAAGCGAAGAAGTTTGTATCTTGCCAATGCTCATTGGTAGAGCTCAAAAGGTAGCCATTACCGGGTTGAAGAGGATTGGTTGTATCTTGGCCAATAATGTCAAGTTTATCAAAAGAGCTCCAAAATACGCGCTGATATTCAGCCATAACCGCCCATTTTTCATTGATTTGATGATAGGCACCAAAAGACAACATCGCCGGTGTATCAAGACGGGCAGAAATATCTTGGTTCAAGAAACCATATGGAGCCGGAGAAGAAATATCACCTTTCAGCTTGTGGTTAATTTCACTACGGTAGTTAACACCGAAACGGGTGTCATCAGAAAGTTCATACATAGCACTCAACTGGTAACCAACATCAACGGTGTCTCCTTTAAGAGAAGTATCAGTTGCTCCAGCCAACGCAGAGTTAGTCAAACGAGCCTTAACATATTGGATAGGCAAACCGGCACCGACAGAAAGTTTATCGGTTAGCTTATAAGCCGCCATCGGTGTAAAAGTAGAGGTAATGACTTTAGAAGTAATACCATGATCACCGCCGGCCCATTCCTGATCATATTTTGTAATCATACCAAAAGGAACATTGAGGCCCAAGCCGAGGGTGAGTTTATCATCAACCTGGTGAGAGATTGTTCCGTTCGGAGCCCAAGCGGCATGCACGATGTTGTTAATATCCTGTTGGCGCTGCCCCGCGGCATCACGCACATTTCCTGCCTCTGCCCGCGGCACAATATAAGTTGCACCCATATTAATTTGAGTGCCTTTCTGCCTGGTTAAACCGGCGGCATTAAAATAGGCATAAGAGTTGTTTTCGGCACCGGCAGTTGCTCCCGCAAAAGCGTTACCTTGGGCAGCAGCGGATTGCTCTCTCAAATGGAAACCCGCAGCCATAGCATTGGAAGCCATCAGGATAGTTCCCAGCGCTGTCAATGTAAGAAGTTTTTTCATAGAAAAGTCTCATTTGTAGTTAACGAACAAAGATACTAGTATATAAAAAAATCTCTTATGTCAATCAATTGATTGAATTATGTAAAATCAGTGGATTATTTTTGTTTATTCAACAAAAAGTCTATTTGTTGGCTCATGTATTCCTGAAGTTTTTGCATTTCTTTTTTACCATAGCCGCTCCACTCCATAAAAGAGCAAATAGTTTCTTGCCGAGAAGCAAAAACAAACAGCTGAGAAAAGAGCGGAAACATATAAAGATAAGCATCTTTAATAGCTATTTTGCCACTGCTGGCCTGGGTGAGCAAAGCAGCCATCATCCGAAAGACCGGAAAGATAAGCCCATCATAGAGAATAGAAAATTCGGCTGTCGGCCTTGAATATTCGGTGAAGAAAACGGTCTTCATGTCTTTAGAAATTTCATCTCCGCACAAAAGCTGCAAAAAACGACAAATCAAGTCCTTGAGCAGGGTCAAGGCCTCCTCTTGGGAACCGTTTTTTTCAACCTCCTGGCAGCGCTCCCAAATATTGCCGCTTTTGTCCTTAACCGTCTGCACAATCTCTTGCAGTACAGCAGTATAAAGTCCTCTTTTGCCGCCAAAATAATAAAGAATGGCAGAGATATTGATTTTGGCATTTTTTGCAATATCGCGAGTTGTTGCTCCCAAAAAACCGTTTTTCGCAAACTCTGCAAAGGCGCTATTCAAAAGCTTTGTTTTAGAGTCCATGTTTGCCACCATTTTCTAATATAAACATCAAAAGGATTATGTCTCAAAGTTTCATAAAAGGCAACCACAGAATTATCCCCGTCCAAAAAATAGCAAAACTCATTATTTTTCAAAATATTATGTAACATTTGACAATAAAATTTGAATTTCTGGCAAAATTCACTTTACAATACCCTGCAGATTTAGTTAGATAAAATCATATTTTGTAACTACGCGGAGACTATATTTTGAGAGACATTGTAAGATTTTGCTTACGGACTTTTTTTACCGTAATGAAGGTAAGATGCAATATTGCATTTGATGAAAACAAACTTCCGGCCAAAGCCGTCTATGTTTCAAACCACGTTTCATTCTTAGACCCCTTGTTATTGTTTGCCTTTTTGCCGGGCAATCCTGTATTTGCCCTCAACGGACATTTATATCGCAACAAATGGATAAGATTATTCATGAAAACGGCAGATATCATGCCGTTTAACCCGATTGAACCGGGCGACATCAAGGAACTGATATCCAAAGTAGACAGCGGCCGTTGTTGCGTTATTTTTGCCGAAGGTCGCATCACCGAAAACGGCGGACTAATGAAGATTTACGAAGCTCCTGGCCTGGTTGCCGATAAATCTGGAGCCCCCATTGTACCTGTGTGGATCAGCGGCCCGCAATATGGCTATTTTTCAAAAACCAAAGGGAAATTGCCGCACCGCCCGCTGCCAAAAATTCGCATTACGGTTCGCAAACCGGTCAAGTTTAAGTTAAAAGATGAACTGCGCCGCCAACGCGACCACATCAGTAACGAAGTCTATATGATTATGCGCGAGATGAGCTTTGAGGCTTCATACAATGATAATATTTCACTGTTTGCGCAGCTGATGAAAACAGCTAAAGTCCATTCCAAAAAGGGTTTGCTTCGCCGCCCAATGTTTGTAGAAGACATCAACCGCGTTCCCAATTCCTATAAAGACATTATAATCAAGGCATTTGTCCTCGGAAGATTCTTCAAAAAGAAAACACAACCCGGTGAGCATGTGGCAATTCTTTTACCCAATGCCATTGCCACATTGTGCACGTTTTTTGGACTTTCGGCTTATGAGCGCATTCCGGTTATGTTGAATTTCTCGGTTGGCGCCAAGAACATGGTTTCCATGTGCAAAACAGCTACCTGCAAAATGGTCATCACCTCGCATTTGTTTATCCGCAATGCCAAGATGGAACCTGTTATAGAAGAGTTTAAAAAAGCAGGTTTAGAGGTGTTTTATTTGGAAGACCTGCGCAAAGACATCACCTTGTTTGATAAAATCGGTGCTTTTTTGCGCTACAAAGTAAAAAGGGTTCCGCACAAAGAAGGCGGCAACAAGCCTGCGGTAGTGCTGTTTACATCAGGTTCTGAGGGTGCGCCCAAAGCCGTTGTTTTGAGCCATGCCAACATCATCTCAAATATTAAACAGATGTCATCGATTGAAACAATCAACGTCACCGACACATTGTTTAATGCTTTACCGATGTTCCATAGCTTTGGCCTCACGGTAGGAACATTATTCCCATTGTTTGAAGGGTCAAAATTGTTCTTATACCCCTCCCCGCTGCACTATCGTATTATTTCAGAGATTGTCTATGAGATTGGCGCCAGTATCATGCTGGCCACTGATACGTTTTTCCGTGGCTATGCCAAGATTGCCCATCCGATGGATTTTCACAACATCCGCTTTATGTATGGCGGCGCTGAAGCAATCAAGCCGGACACACGCAACATGTGGGTAGAAAGATTTGGTATCCGGGTTATGGAAGCCTATGGCTCAACTGAGTGTTCTCCGGTTGTAACCGCCAATAATCGTATTTTCAACCGTTTTGGTTCCATCGGTAAGCTGTTGCCTAAGATTCAATATAAGATTGAGCCGGTTGACGGCATTGAAAAAGGCGGAGAGCTTTGTGTTAAAGGCCCCAATGTCATGATGGGATATTATATGCCGGATAATCCGGGCGTATTGGTTCCGCTCAAAGACGGATGGTATCACACCGGAGATGTGGTTGAGATTGATGAAATCGGCTTTGTATACATCAAAGACCGCATCAAACGTTTTGCCAAGATTGGCGGTGAAATGGTATCCCTAAATGCGGTTCATGAGATGGTTATCAAGGCCTGTGAAGCAAGCGGCCCTGATTATTCTTATGGCGTTGTCGCTGTTCCGCACGAAAGCAAGGGTGAGCAGATAGTTTTGGTTACCAATAATAAAAAGGTCACTCAAGATTGCCTGCACAACTACATCCGCGCCAATGGCATGTCTGAGCTATATTTGCCGAGATTAATTCTCTACCACGATACTTTGCCAGTCTTTGCCACCGGCAAGGCAGATAACGTAACTTTGAAAAAACAGGTGATGGAAGAGCTAAATATAGCACAATAAAACCAAGTCATCAAAAAACCCCGCTCCAAAGAGCGGGGTTTTTATTAACTGAAACTACGAACTAGAAACCTTCAGTATCTAAGCGCTTGCGCAACTGCTTACGAGCACGGCGAACAGCCTCAGCCGCACGGCGAGCCTTTTTCTCCGAGTTCTTTTCATGGCAACGGCGCAACTTCATCTCACGGAAGATACCTTCGCGCTGCATTTTCTTTTTCAGCACTTTCAGAGACTGTCCGACATCATTACCGATAACAGTAACTTGAACCACTTAAATCACCTCATTTCCAAAATATCTAAAGGGTTAATCCAAAAATTGATTTGTTTGTAACACAAAAAAAATAAATTGCAAGTATTAAAACACCATAAAATTAATTATTTATTTGCTCTAGATGCGCCGTTATACTATAAAAATACGGAGAATGGTGTAGATAGAGTGAAAAACAAAGCGGTCAAAATTTTAGTGTACATAGAAGTACATGAATTTTGACCGTTCTGTAGTTTTTTGCTCTAGATGCGCCGTTATACGTATTTTTAAGCGATGATATTGGGCATAATCTTAGCCTCAACCGATTTAATTTTGGTTTTGAGGCCGCTGCGCAAAGAGTTCAGTTGTTTAGCTTTGAAAAAATCAATTGTCTGGTTATTGCGCACCAGATGACGAATGTCCGAACAAACTCTGCGCTCTTCCAACTTTAGCTCGCACAATTGCATCTGGAGTTTGCTGGTCTGATTTTTGTTAAACATAAACGTTGAATCCTTTCAAGAAATCAAAAAAAGTAGATTAAAATGCATTTTTTACTGGAAACTTCCTCAGAAATCTGTATTAGTATACATCAAAACAGATAAAAAAGCAACCCAAAAAGGAGTATTATATAACATGGATAAGAAGAAAAGACTTGGAATCCTCACCAGCGGCGGCGACTGTGCCGGTTTGAACGCAGTTATCAGCGCAGTTGTTGAGGCCGCCACTGAGAAAGGTTGGGAAGTATACGGTATTCATAACGGAACAGACGGAATCACCCAAAAGCCGCATAGCTATGAGGTTTTAACCATTCACAATTTTTCCGATTCTCCCTGGCCGCGGTTGAGTGGATCTTATCTGGGCTCTTTAAACAAGGGTGTGAAGATGGAATCTCTGGAAGATATGTCTCAGCGATTCGCCCAAGGTGTGAAAGATCTTGGCCTTGATGCCGTGATTGTTGTCGGCGGTGATGGTAGCATGAACATTGTTTCCAACTATTGTAAGGGTAGCCTTGTCCGCATGATTGGTATTCCCAAAACCATTGATAACGATACACCTATCACCGAATTTTCGGTTGGTTTCCAGTCTGCAGTGCAAGTTTGCACCAGCGCGGTAGACAGTTTGGAATTGACAGCCCGCTCTCATAACCGCGCCTTGATTATGGAAGTTATGGGCAGAGACGCCGGCCACCTGGCCATGCATTCAGCTCTTGCCGGCCAAGCAGATGTTTGCTTGGTTCCGGAAATTCCCTATACGATTGACGGTGTGATTAACAAACTTAAAGCCATCAAAGCCAGCGGCCGCAATCATGCTGTTATTGTTGTATCAGAAGGTATCAAGACCGAAGACGGCAGCCATATTTCAAGCAAGAAGAACATGGTTGGCGAGGCCGTTTACGGCGGTATTGGACAGTATTTGTGCTCAGAAATCAGCAGTCGCTACAATGAATTTCAGGTTCGTGTAACCACATTGGGACACGTTCAACGCTCTGGTGTTCCGGTTGCCTTTGACCGTCTGTTGGCTGCCCTGTACGGAGCCAAAGCCGTTGAGCTGTTGGAAAACGGCGAAGACAACAAGATGGTTGTGTGGAAGAACGGCCACGTTGATGCCGTTGCCCTATCAGAAGTTGTCAAGAGCGGCACCACCCTGCTCGACCCCAACAGTGAATATGTCAAAGCCGCCAAAGCTCTGGGCATGTATATTGGTGAAATATAAGGATACATTACCTCCACAAAAAAACCGCTTTTAAAGCGGTTTTTTTGTGCATGGCAAAAGCCCAAGCATCACATTTTCTCCCTGATACAATAAGCATTTTTTCATCAGCTTGGTTGAAAATCCCCAAACGCTGACTAGGTATAAATGCAGCCGACCTAACAAACTCGGTTCTTTTAATGTTAACCATAAATAAGGAGAAAAGATATGACTGAAGGCGTACGCTTTCCGACTTTTGCGTTCATCACCGGCGGTGCCGGCCAAGCTGACGATGGTATTCCCCCTCAACCGTTTGAAACATTTTGCTATGACTCAGCTTTGCTGCAAGCCAGAATAGAGAACTTCAACGTTGTTCCTTATACCTCAGTTTTGCCCAAAGAGTTATTTGGCAAGATTGTTCCCTTAAACGACAAAATTGTCAAACAGTTCAAACATGGTGCGGTATTGGAAGTCATCATGGCCGGCCACGGCGCCAACCGCGACCAACACAAAGCCATTGCCACCGGTCTTGGTGTTTGCTGGGGCAAAGATAAAAAAGGCGAGTTAATTGGCGGCTGGGCAGCTGAATATGTTGAATTTTTTGATACCTATATTGATGATGATATTGCCAAAGGCCATGCCGAAATGTGGCTCAACAAGTCATTAAACCATGAGCTTTCAATCCGCGGTGTTGAGAAGCACTCAGAGTTTCAGATGTGGCACAACTATGTCAATATCACCCAGCAGTTTGGCTACAGCCTGACCGCAATGGGCTTTTTGAACTTCGAGCATGCCGACCCGGCCAAAGCCTAAGCAAAAATCTCCATCTTCCCCAAGATAACAAAGTCTTGGGGAAGATAATTTTAATTATCAACTTAAGGAACAAAACACATGAAAGCTACTCAAGCATCAAAAAGTGCTGCTCCCTCCGCAAATGAGAACAAATCAGGCGGGCTTGGCGTTTTTGCCCTTGCTGCCATAGTTGTCAGCTCCATGTTGGGGGGCGGCATTTACAGTCTGCCGCAAAACATGGCTGCCGGCGCTTCTGCCGGAGCGGTTTTGCTGGCCTGGCTGATTACCGGTTTTGGTATATTTTTCATAGCCAGAACATTTTCTATTTTATCCATGGCCAAACCGGACTTAACCACCGGTATTTATTCATACAGCCGCGCAGGATTTGGCTCTTATGCCGGTTTTACCATCGGCTGGTCTTATTGGCTGTGCCAGGTTTGCGGCAATGTTGGTTATGCAGTCATCACCATGGACGCGCTCAACTACTTCTTCCCGCCCTATTTTGCCGGCGGAAATAATCTAGCCTCCATCATTGGTGGCTCCATCATCATCTGGGGCTTTAACTATTTGGTTTTAAAAGGCGTTCGCCAAGCCAGTATTGTCAACGCCATCGGCACGGTTGTCAAAATTGTTCCTTTGGTTTTGTTTATATTGATTATGCTGTTTGTTTTCCACGTTTCTAAATTTGACTTTGATTTCTGGGGCGAAGCCATTGCCACCAAAGCCAAGTTGGGAGATTTAAATACCCAAATCAAGAGTACCATGTTGGTGACCCTATGGGCCTTTATCGGCATTGAGGGAGCCGTTGTCATGTCTAATCGCGCAAAGAGCCCCAAAGATGTCGGCGCGGCCACTATTTTAGGCTTTGCTGGCTGCTTAATTATTTATGTGTTGCTCTCTTTACTGCCGTTTGGATATATGAATCAAGAAGATTTAGCTAATGTGGCTAATCCCTCAACCGCCGGAATTTTAGAAGAGATTGTCGGCCCCTGGGGTGCATGGCTGATGAACATTGGCTTGCTGGTATCAGTTTTAACCAGCTGGCTGGCCTGGACTATGGTGACGGCACAAATTCCACAGGCCGCCGCTCAAGACGGCACCTTCCCCAAAGCCTTTACCAAGGAAAACAAAAACGGCTCGCCGAGTGTTTCCCTGATTGTCACCAGCATTGCCATGCAGTTGTTCTTGCTTTTGGTATATTTCTCCAATAATGCGTGGAACACTATGCTTTCAATCACCAGCGTGATGGTCTTACCGGCTTATTTTGCCTCTTGCGCATACTTGTGGAAATTGTGTGAGGATGGAGAGTTTCCGCAAGGCATTGTCTTCAAACGCTCCGGCGCGCTGATAACCTCAATCATCGGCTCGGTTTATGCTTTGTGGCTGATTTACGCCGCCGGCCTAAATTATTTGCTGATGGCGGTTGTCATCATTGCCTTGGGAATACCGGTTTATGTCTGGGCACGCAAACAAAGCGCACCAAATGAGAGAGCTTTTTCCAATCCCGAAGCTGTTGGTGCTTGTATGCTGGTTTTGGTGGCAATTTTTGCCATATACGCCTTTGCCAGAGGCATCATAAACATCTAACCATAAAAAAAGGGGCTCACAAAAGTGAGCCTCTTTTTTTTTAAAGCGAATGCAGAAGTTGTTTAAATTCTTCTGCCGCAAGGTAGCCATTGCGCCGCAAATCAAGCCAAAGCTTGAATTCTTGCCAGTAGCGTAGCAAGGCATACTTGCGTTGTTTCAATAAATATTTATTTTCCAAGTTTTTTGCCTCTTGCCGCAGCTCATCAGAAACCCCGAAAACAGGTATCATAAAAGCGGCAATTTTGGCCTGAGGCTTGGAATATTTCTCCCATCTTGGCAAAACATGAGCCCAAAAACTAAGGGCTACTTTTGCATTGCAGAATTTCATACCGTTAAGATAACGGCAGCTTTCCTCAACTGTTTCCCTCCTCACTAAATAGCGAAGATTAAGCTTCGGAAATTGTTGTTTTTGAGAAAATTTCACAATCAGAGAATAGCGTTGGGGTAAAAACATAATAGCCTTTTTATCCCCTATTGTCTGCTGCAAATCATAAAGCAAAGCACCGACATTGTTCCCTTGGTCCAAGACAATGGCCGAGGCACCAAAAACAAATACATGCTTGCCGACCTTTTGCAACATTGCCGCTTCAGAAAGATGTTTTTCACTGACCAGATGCGAATATAAGAGCTCGGAAAACTTGCCTTTTCCACCCAGATAGATGATTTGTCTCACCTCGCCGGAAGGCCCTTTGTCACCATAAATCAGCTTCAAGAGTTCCCAAGTCTTCTTGGCATCTTTTACAATCGTCACATCATCGCCATAGAGCACCAGATAATCGCAATTTTGCAACTTCATGATTCCGTGCATTTCTCCGTCATAAGAAAGGAACGTTCTGCTTCCGCAATCATTTTGCATAAACTTCTCGATTACGGCAACTTTAATTCCCTTAAGCACGACATCAGAGGCGGCATAATCGGCAATTTCTTTTCGCCCGATGAGCAAGATATCTTGTGGTTCAAACGGAATCTCCAAAATCTTAGAAACCAACCTCCACCATTCATCAAGATCAAGCTCTCCATGGCTCAAAAGCGCCAAATCAGACCTGATGATGATTTGCGGATAAAGGCCATACTTTTCAAAGTTCTCTCTAAGCAATTTGGCTACTTCAATAGCAAAAACATCATCTGCACAAACGATACAGCTTACTCTGAAAAAATAACTCAAATCAAAACAATCACTCGGAATAGCTAAAGAAGAATTGAGTTTTTCTGCAATTTCAAAATCTTTTTTTAGTTTTTCTTCCATAAAAATAAATATTAATAAATGTTAGACTTATCGTATCGAACACGGAATATATGGCAAAAAAAGATAAGCTTCAAGTATTTTTTGGAGCAAAAAAAAAAACCGCAATCCTTGTGATTGCGGTAAAAAACTATATTGTTTTTTATTTTTGGCGCCTGCACACAGCCCTCAATGAGGCCGTATAACTTCTTATGCCCCATCGATAGAAAGCATAAAAAAGCAACAAAATGATGGTAAATACCATCATATTGGGCTCTGCCATGGGGTCTCCCCTCTCCACCATAGGAAGAAGGACAAGAGATCCCAGAATAACCAAAGCGCCATAAGCATGGCACCAGAAAATATTCTGGCGGAGTGCCTTCTGTTCCTTGGGTGTTCCTGCCATCAGATGCCTCATTCTTCGCAGCCAGCAATGGGTACGAAAAACTTGTTTGCCCCAATGCAAAAGCAGCAAAGCCAACAAAAGCCACATAGCTACCACTGGTGCCGAAGTGCCGGTCGTAAAGCAGCCATACATAAAAAAGACTGCCCATACCACGCCCAGAATCACCATCCCGATGTTCATAAGGGCTAATTTTTGTGCATTTTTCATGATAATTACATTAAAAATTTGTGTTAATGCTAATCTTATACCATATTTTTTTGTCCAAAACAAGTAAAAAAAAGCACCTGCCACATAGACAAGTGCTTTTCTCGAGCTACAAAACTCCTAACTAAACTAAATCCCCGATATATGTATTTTAATTACCAATGATTATAATGAATTTTTTTCTCCTCAAAACGGTCTTTGGGTTGCGGCGGTACTTTTGCCGGATATCCGGCCACAACCAAAGCCAAAGGTTTCACATTTTCCGGCAAATTCAACAATTTTTGAAATTCCATCATTCGCTCCTGATATGGATATATGGCACACCAACAGCCGCCCAGCCCTCTTCCGTGCAGAGCCAGCAACAAATTTTCGGTTGCCGCCGAGCAATCAACCGGCCAAAAACCATCATCACATTGCTTTTGCTCATCTCCGCAAACAACAATAGCCGCAGAAGCCTCTTTCAAAAAACTTGCATGCGGATGAGCCTTAATGATTTGCTCTTTTAATTTATCATCATCAACCACCACAAACTCCCACGGCTGACGATTGCAGCCGGAAGGCGCATACATGGCAATCTTCAAGACATCATCCATATCCTGTCTGCTGATTTTTCTGCCCGGTTGAAATTGACGCACCGAGCGACGTGTTAATAACCCTGCTTCCAAAAACATAAAACAACCTCCCGAAATAAAATCCTAATAATAAGATAGGGATTCATAAAACGTTTTACAAGCAAAAACCGCTCTCTTCAGAGCGGTTTTTTATTATTTCTTGAAAACCAATCGACCAGACTTCTTGGCAAAAACTTTAAGAGTTCGCAAATAACGTTTGCGCACGCCTCTTAGGTGGTCCACAATCATCTGGTAGAACAAGCGCTCAACATCATCTTTAGCGTTTTCGGCCAACTCTTTTGCAGAGTTGACATTCACGCTGGAGGCTGCTACCACTGCCTGCGTCATAATCTTACAATGATTTTGTGCCACATCTGCCATTCCGGGATAGATAAAATATTTTTCTTTTGTATCTGCCCCACGCCCGGTCACTTCAACCACACCATAGTCCAACACAAAGACACTCGGTGCGCGCTCTGGCAAAACCTCAATCGGCGCCCTCACCGCCGGCAGCAAGACACCGGGCACATTTTTTTCCAAAAATATGCCGGTTGGTAATTCTATGGTTAGCTTCACATCATTACTCATTTCTTGCTCCTCTTAGCGTCAGCACTTAGGCAGCCTTCATTGTTTCGGCTTTTTTCAAAACATCCTCAATGGTTCCCACCATGTAGAATGCCTGCTCGGGAATATCGTCATACAAACCATCCAAAATTCCCTTAAAGCCCTTGATTGTGTCTTCCAATTTCACAAACACACCGGGTGTGCCGGTAAATACCTCTGCCACATGGAACGGTTGGGACAAGAAACGTTGAATTTTACGAGCTCTGGAAACGGTCAAGCGGTCTTCATCAGAGAGCTCGTCCATACCCAAAATGGCAATAATATCTTGCAAAGATTTATATTTTTGCAACACCTCTTGCACCCGACGAGCCACACGATAATGTTCCTCACCCACAACCTGCGGATCCAAAACACGAGAAGTTGAATCAAGCGGGTCAACAGCCGGGAAAATACCCAACTCGGCAATAGAACGAGACAACACTGTTGTAGCATCCAAGTGCGCAAACGTGGTTGCCGGCGCCGGGTCGGTCAAGTCATCGGCCGGCACATAAACCGCCTGCACAGAGGTAATAGAACCGTTTTTGGTAGAAGTAATACGTTCCTGCATGGCACCCATATCAGTACCCAAGGTCGGCTGATATCCAACCGCAGAAGGAATACGTCCGAGCAAAGCGGAAACCTCAGAACCGGCTTGGGTAAAACGGAAGATGTTGTCAACAAAGAACAATACGTCTTGGTGAGCTTCATCACGGAAATATTCAGCTTGTGTCAAACCTGTCAAAGCTACGCGAGCACGAGCTCCTGGGGGTTCATTCATCTGCCCGTAAACCAAAACGGTTTTAGATTTATCACCTTTCAAATCAATAACACCGGATTCAATCATTTCATGGTAGAGGCCGTTTCCCTCACGGGTGCGCTCTCCCACTCCGGCAAAGACGGAATACCCGCCGTGTCCCTTGGCAATGTTATTAATTAATTCCATAATCAACACGGTTTTGCCCACACCGGCACCGCCAAACAAACCAATCTTACCGCCTTTGGCATAAGGCTCAAGCAAGTCAATAACCTTAATACCGGTAGTCAAAATTTGCGTTTCGGTAGATTGATCAACAAAAGAAGGCGCCGGGCGGTGAATAGGATAATGAAATTCAGACTTAATCTCGCCGCGTCCGTCAACCGGCTCACCGATAACATTAACAATACGCCCAAGCAAGGCCGGCCCAACCGGAACCTCAATCGGCGCTCCGGTATTAACCACCTCTTGGCCGCGCACCAAACCATCGGTAGAGTCCATAGCAATGCAGCGAACAACATTTTCACCCAGGTGCTGAGCCACTTCCAACACCAAGTTGTTTCCATGGTTGTCACACTCCAAAGCCGTCAAAATTGCAGGTAAATCCTCTGTTTTATCAAAGCGCACATCCACAACGGCACCCGTCACCTGAGAGATATGCCCCAAGGCCCCGGATTTTTTCTCTTTCTTAATTTCGGCCTTGATTTTTTTCACATCTTTTTTCTCTTGAGCCTTAACCTCTTTAATGGCTTTTTCCTGAGCTTTGAGCTCGGTGCTAGCTTTCAGCTTGGCTCCTGTTTTGGTTTTTGCAACCTTTGCAGAAGTCTTTGCTGTTTGTTTTTTTACTGTGGCCATTTAAGTTTCTCCTCTTAAATCAACTTATAAACATTTCGCATCAAAATCACAAAGCCTCGGCACCCGAGATAATCTCGGTCAGCTCTGTAGTAATTGCACCCTGCCGCAAACGATTATAACGCAAGGTCAACTTAGAAATCATCTCATTGGCGTTGCGGGTTGCATTATCCATAGATGTCATTCTGGCTCCGTGCTCAGAAGCCTGCGCATTGAGCAAGCTCTGAAAAAATATGGACGTCAAAAGCAATAACAATACATCGATGAGGATTTTTTGCTTAGGCGCGTCATAATCATAAAAAGCATTATCCACCTTGTTATCAAAACGCTCGTCTTCCGTATTCAAAACCAGCGGAATAAACTGCTGAGCCACCACCTCACGGCTGATAGCGGATTTAAAACGAGTATAGATAAGTTCGCAAGCGTCAAATTCTTTATTGTTATAATCAGCAAGAACCTTCTCACAGATTTTTTGCAACTCTGAAAAATCGGCCCCTTTGGCAGCCACACCGCTCAAGACCTCAACTTCCACATCGGGCAACCTGTGCTTGAGAGCATCACCGGCTTTTTTGCCAATGCACAAGAGCTTGACCTGACGGCCATTCTTGCGCAATTCCGCCACACGTTGCATTGTTTCTCTGATAACATAGGCATTATAGCTTCCGCACAATCCTCTGTCAGAAGAAAAAACAACCAACACATAACGCTCAAGATTTTCCTCCGGTCGCAACACCTTCGGAAATATATAGCGAATGTTGCTGTTTTTTTCGTCTTGCAGCATTTCCTTAAACAAACGCCCGGTAACGGTTAGCAAGTCTTGGTGATAGTCTTGAGAGCGGCTCAATGCCTCTTGGGCTCGACGCAGCCGAGCCGCCGCCACCATTTTCATGGCGGAGGTAATCTTCTGCGTCGATTTAATACTCCCAATTCGGGTTCTGAGCTCTTTTAAGCCTGCCATATTTCTATGCCGCCTTTTCTAAAGTTTCGCCAAACTGTTTGGCAAAGTTTTTGTAAAACTCAGTCAACTTAGCCTCCAAGTCATCAGAGATAACTTTTTGGTCTGTGATTTCATCCAAAAACTCTGGATGATTTGCTCTGATATCTTGCAAGGCTTTCTCCTCAAAAAGAGCCACCTTGTCAACCGGGATTTCATCCAAAAAGCCTCTGGCACCGGCAAAAATAGCCACAACTTCTTCAGCAACGGGGAGCGGTTTATATTGCGGTTGTTTCAACATCTCTGTCAAACGTGCACCTCTGGCCAACAGCTTTTTGGTTGAAGCATCCAAATCAGATGCAAACTGAGCAAAAGATGCCATCTCGCGGTACTGAGCCAACTCCAACTTCATAGACCCGGCTACTTGTTTCATGGCCTTAATCTGCGCGGCAGAGCCCACACGAGAAACCGAAATACCGATATTAACGGCAGGACGCACACCTTGGTAAAACAAACCTGTTTCCAAGAAGATCTGTCCGTCGGTAATAGAAATTACGTTGGTCGGAATATAAGCGGAAACGTCTCCGGCCTGAGTTTCAATTACCGGCAAAGCGGTCAAAGACCCGGCCCCCTCGGCATCATTCATCTTGGCGGCACGCTCCAACAAACGAGAATGCAGATAGAACACATCGCCCGGATAAGCCTCACGTCCTGGTGGACGACGGAGCAACAAAGACATCTGGCGATAAGCCGTCGCCTGTTTGGAAAGATCATCATAAAAGATAACGGCATGCATACTATTGTCACGGAAATATTCCCCCATAGCGCAGCCGGAATACGGTGCAATATACTGCATCGGAGCGGGGTCAGAAGCAGTTGCCGCCACCACGATGGTATAATCCATTGCCCCATAGTCCTTAAGTGTTTTAACCACCTGGGCCACGGTAGAACGTTTTTGACCTACGGCAACATATACACAATAGAGTTTGTCTTTCTCAGATTTTGCCGCATCATTAATTTTCTTTTGATTGATAATCGTATCAAGAATGATAGCCGTTTTACCGGTCTGTCTGTCACCGATAATAAGCTCACGTTGTCCTCTTCCGATAGGAATAAGGGAGTCAACCACTTTCAAACCGGTCTGCATCGGCTCATGCACGGAGCGTCTGGGAATAATACCGGGAGCCTTCACCTCAGAGCGGGAAAACTCTTTGGCTTTAATCGGCCCCAAACCGTCAATCGGCTCGCCCAAAGCATCAACCACACGGCCCAACAATTCTTTACCAACCGGCACACTAACGATTTGGTCGGTACGTTTAACCATATCACCTTCTTTAATCTCCTGGTCAGAGCCGAAGATAACCACGCCGACATTATCCTCTTCCAGGTTAAGAGCCATTCCCTTAACCCCGCTTTCAAACTCGACCAACTCACCGGCCTGAACTTTATCCAAACCATAAACACGGGCAATACCATCCCCAACCGACAACACCTGTCCGACTTGAGAGATATCAACCTCCATTTTAGAGTTGGCGATTTTGTCTTTGATAATGGAAGATATTTCACTGGCAGATACCGACATTATTCTTCACCTTTCATCATAATTTCCAGACGGCTAAGCTTTGCAGCCACCGTATCGTCAAACATTTCCGAGCCGAAACGAACCTTAAGTCCGCCAATCAGCTCAGGACAAATTTTATAGGCAACAGTTACCTTTTGCCCCAAAAGTTTTTCCAAAACGCCGACAAGTTTTTTATCTTGAGCGGAAGAAAGTTTTTTCACACTTTCAACCTCAACCTCGGCAACATTATTGTGCCGATAATACAGATGCACGAACTCATCCAAAATCGGCAGCAAATCACCAAAACGGCGATTCTGGTAGATAACATCAAGACACCGCAAGGTTTCATCAGAAAGCTTCAACTTTTTAGCCACTTGCGTCAAAACGGAGAGTTTATCTTCATCTTTCCATAGCGGACAAACCATATATTTGGCAAACTCCGCATCTTTGCCAGCCGCCTCGCGCAAAGCCAAAACATCGGCAAACACTTTGGTGGCGCTTTTCTTTTGCAAAGCCGCATCCAAAAGTGCCGTAGCATAAGTAACAGCTATTTTTGTTTTTGAAATTTTCTTCACGTCTTTAGTCTTTCGATTCCAAACTGAGCTTATCTTATACGCCAATTAGTTTCTTTTTTATTAATATAATTTTATTCACCATAAAAATCTATTTTCTTTAAAAATCAGAAGAAAGAATATGGGTCAATATCCACCTCCACACGGACGTTAGAAGGAATTTTCACCTTAGCCAACCATTGCTTCAAAACCGCCTGAATTGGTATATTTCTGGCAGTTTTAAGCAGCAGCCGATACCGATATTTATTGCGCAGCATAAAAATAGGTGCCGGAGCCGGCCCGAGTGTGGATATATTCGTATCATTAAACGCGGTCTGTCCGAGCCATTGAGCCACTCTTTCCGTTTCTCCGGGATTCGCCCCAGAGACGATAACGGCGGCCAGTTTTCCAAACGGCGGCATTTTCAATATTTTTCTTGTTTTCTTTTCCAAATTAAGAAATTCTGAGGCATCTCCTTTTACCAAAGCCTGCAAAACGGCATTTTCCGGGTATAAAGTCTGCACATAAACGGTGCCTTTTTTTTCACCGCGCCCGGCACGCCCGGAGACCTGAGAAAGAAGCTGATAAGTTCTCTCGGAGGCGCGCAAATCGCTTCCCATCAGGCCCAAATCGGCATCAACGATTCCCACCAATGTCAGAGCCGGAAAATGGTGGCCTTTGGCCAAAATTTGGGTTCCGATAAGAATATCCACATCACCGGCTTCGGTTTCTTTGATAACCTTGTAAATTTCCTGAAAATTTGTAGTAAAATCGCTTGAAAGCACACGCACCCTGGCCAAAGGGAACCGATATCTGATTTCTTCTGCCACCCGCTCCACTCCGGGGCCGCAAGCCGTAAGACCGGATTCGGAATGGCATTCTGGGCAGCACTCGGGTATTTCGGTCATAAAACCGCAATGGTGGCAAACAAGCTTATTGGCACGACGATGTTCTGTCAGCCATGCAGTGCAGTTTGGGCATTGGATTCTGTGCCCGCAGTCACGGCAAATCACCAATGGAGCATAGCCGCGGCGGTTCAAAAACAGCATTGTCTGTTCGCCCTTATCCAGATTTTCCTTAATCTGCTCCACCAAAGTCGGCGCCAACCAAGAAACACCCCAAGACCCGCGCAAGGGTTTGTCAACTTTAAGATCAATGATTTTAATCTCAGGCAACACCGCCTCGGCGTAGCGGCTTTTAAGCTTGAGCTCGTCATATTTACCGTTTTCAACATTCACCACCGTTTCCAGATCCGGCGTTGCGGTAGAAAGAATGATAGGAATTTGCTCAAATTTGGCACGCACAACCGCCATATCTCGCCCTTGGTAGTTGACAACATCTTCCTGCTTAAAGGATTGATCATGACTTTCATCAACCACAATCAAACCCAAATCAGAAAACGGCAGGAATAAAGCCGAGCGCGCACCAACCACCACTTTTGCTTGGCCCTGGCAAACAGCTTTCCAGGTGTCGATTCTCTCTCTTGAGCCAAGAGCCGAGTGCCATTTAGCCGGTTTCACGCCAAAGCGTTTTTCAAAACGTCCGAGCCATTGGCTGGTAAGTCCGATTTCCGGCACCATAATAAGCACTTGCCGCCCCTGGCGCAGAGCTTCGGCCACAGCTTCAAAATAGACCTCTGTTTTGCCCGAACCGGTCACGCCGTTTAGAAGCGTCACCCTAAACCCCTGCCCGATTTTGCGGACCAAATCGTCGGCTGCGGTCTGTTGTTCATCTGTTAGCTTAACTTTTTGAAAATCAACATTCGGGATACCAAATTGCCGTTTATCCTCAATCAACACCGGCTGCAAAACCCCGGCATCAATCAAAGTCTTGATAACCGGCTGCCCCACTCCGGCGCCGGCGGCAATCTCCCGCCGGTTAAGAGGCATCGGCTCTAAAAGCTTAATCACCCGCCACCTGGCATCAGAGTTTTTAAGCTTAGCCTCAGCCAAAGTCTTGCCCGAAAGCTCATAGAGAACATTCATCTTTGGGTCTTCAAACACGCCTTTGACAGAAAGCACCATTTTCAAAACCAAACCCAAATAAGCCATATTATAAGAAGCCACAAAATCAATAAATTTCATTAATTCAGGCTCTAAGGGAGGCAAATTGATTCTTTCAGTGACAAATTTTATTTTATCTTCATTTAAGTTGGAAGATTTTCCGAGTTTCCAAACCGCCCCCACCAAAACCTCGCGGCCAAAAGAAACTCTGACCAACTCGCCCGGCACGGCCTCTCCGTCGATTTGATAATCAAACGGCTCATTAAACGGCAACGGCAATAAAACCCCAACAATCACTCTCGTTCTCCTTGAGAAAAGAGCATAACAGCCTTGAATATTTTTCTCAAACATCTTTAAAATTTACACACAAAAAAGCACCATAAATCTTATCTTAACTTTCAGAAGATATGATGTGAGATATGAAACAAGAAATCAGATATAAGGCCTCCAAAGAGGTAATTGAGCTCATTACACGCTGGCAAACCTGGCTGCGTGATGAAAGACGCTATTCTGTTCATACTCTGGACGCCTACAGTCGTGATTTATCTTGTTTTTTTGAATTTACGCAGGAATATCTTGACCGCACGCCGACTTTGGCAGACCTGCAAAAGGCTGAAGTCCGCTTGTTCAGAGCTTTTTTAAGCTCCAGAGCTGCTCGTCATATCGAAAAAAGTTCAATAGCAAGAGAGCTCTCAACCTTAAAAAACTTTTACCACTGGCTTGCCCGCAACAATATAGTTGAAAATCCGGCCATAGAAGTCATATCCTCACCTCGTCGGGCAAAAGTTCTGCCCCGTGCCGTAGATGTGGATGATGCGTTTAATATACTGGATATTGCTAAAGATTTTTCCAAAAAAGAATGGCAGGGTCTTAGAGATGTCGCCATTTTTACAATATTATACGGATGTGGTTTGCGAATTTCTGAAGCCCTGTCACTCAACTTGGATGATATTAATCATAATGATTTCCTCAAAATCAAAGGCAAAGGCAACAAAGAAAGACTTGTTCCCCTTCTGCCGGTGATTAAAGAAAAGATTGCTGCCTACCTTGCGGCTTGCCCCTACAATATCAAAAGCGGCGAAGCTTTGTTTTTAGGCGCAAGAGGTGAGAGATTAAGCCCGCGGATTGTACAGCGAACCTTAGAAAAGATACGGGCATATTTGGGCCTTTCGGATAGTTTGACTCCCCATGCCTTACGTCACTCTTTTGCGACTCACCTTTTAGCAAACGGGACAGATTTACGCACCATTCAGGAGCTGCTGGGCCATGCGTCCCTTTCCACCACCCAGCGATACACCGATGTCCAAATCGAAACATTGCAAAAAGAGTATCGCAAAGCTCACCCCTTGGAGCAAGACTAGCAAAAAAATGCCGAGCATGGCACTCGGCAAAGATGTAAAAGGATTGAAAAAAACCCGGCCGCTTGGCCGGGAATTTATTTTCTTACTTGAGCTTTTTCTCAACGAACTCTTCGTGTTTTTTAGACTTCTTGTCATACTTTTTCAAAGTCAACTTTTCCGGATGAGTTCTCGGATTCTTCTCAGCCAAATAAAAAGTTCCTGTACCGGCGGTACTTTCCAATTTAACTTTAACTTTTACTGCTTTTGCCATTTTTTTATACTCTTGTTGATATTAAGATTTTAAAACATTTAGGCGTAATATACAGTTTTTTGCGCCGCTGTCAACTATATTTTGCAAAATATTTATATTTTAAGCAGTTCAGTGGCAATTTCTTCTTCCAAAAGGCGGTCTTCTCTGGGCTCTTGGCCGCAATTTGCCTCTTTTCCGGCCGCAATCAGCTTAAAAATATCTTTATCATCGGGCATTTCATAAACACAAACATCCGGCACCACCGCATTTTGGGCCAATTTTTGCCCCGAAGGCGTAAAGAAGTAAGAACTTGAAAGAGAAAGCACTCCTCCTTGCGGAAAATGAATCAGATTCTGAATGGTCCCTTTGCCAAAAGTCTTGGTGCCGACAATTTTAGCACGGCTTTGCTCCTGCAAAGAGGCTGCCAAAACCTCTGCCGCCGAGGCAGTGTTGGCGTCAACCAAGACTACCATCGGCAGCCCGTTGGTGATATCGCCGTCTTTTGAGGTGTAATAAGTTGCCTCGTTCTCATTGCGCCCTTGCACCGAGACAACAATACCTTCATCCAAAAACAGATCGGCAATTTCAACCGCTGCAGAGAGCTGTCCGCCGGGAGAATTTCTCAAATCTAAAATAAGCCCTTTAGCTTCAGGATGTTCACCTATTGCCTTAACAATTTCATCTTTGCTGAAATTATTAAACGCCCCAATTTTCAAAAACAGATTATCTCCCTCCATCCTGGCGCCAAAGTTCGGATGATGAGACGCGCGGCCTGCATTTTCTTTCAGGCCGGGATAATATTTGGAATCCTTGTCTAAATTTGCTACAAAAGAATTCATAATCAAATCAAAGGCCTTAAAGTCGTTAGCTTGAGCTTCTCTTGAGGATTGATAAGCCAAATCCAAAACCTCTCCGCACAAGTCTACCCAAGCTGCAACATCATTGTCACTTTCCGGCTTATACAAACTTTTGACAAGTCGCCCGCGATAATAAAGGCTTATCTTATCATCATCGTTGCCAATCCGCAAATTCTTGTCTAACTGACCTATGCTTTTCAAAAAATAAACAGCCGTTTGTGCAGAGGTTACCTGCTGCACATATTGCGCCGGAACCTGCGCCAGCAAAACCCGCAGACTATCTTCCTCCGCCGCCAAAAGTGGCTTGGTAAAAAACAGGCCGAAAAATACTAACGCCGTGAGTGTCTTCTTGTGCATGCACGTCCCTTTCTGCCGGCTTTTTTCTCGGCAATTTTTGTTCGTCCTCGTCCACCCTTCATGTAGTAATTTTCGCCCTCCTCCGGATCTATGTATTTAAAAATCAAACCACCGGTAATGGGCGAAGCCTCAAGCAGTTTGGCTTTAATCACATCGCCAAAGTCAAAAGTCCTGCCGCCAAACTCGCCGACCAAAGAGGTATTTCCGTTTTCTAAAACGTAGTCATCATCAGGCAGCGAGGAAAGCGGAATAAGCCCCTCCGCCCCCAAAGAATTAACCCTCACAAAAACCCCAGCACTGGATACACCGCTGACGCTGACCTCAAACACCTGCCCCAAGGCCGGCTGCAAATAGGCAGAAACAAATCTTGCTACCAAATCTCGCTCGGCATTAACGGCGCAACGTTCAGTCTCATTAATATGCTTGGCAATTTCTTCAAATTTGCCTGCGGCATTTTTCTCCAAACCACCACCTTCAGGCAAACCAAGAGCAGCAATCAGCGCTCGGTGAATAAGCAAATCGGCATAGCGGCGGATGGGCGATGTAAAATGCACATAATCCTTGAGCCCCAAACCGAAATGCCCGATGTTTTTAGGACTGTATTGCGCTTGCGATTGCATTCTCAGCACCAACTCGCTGATACCTTGTTGCTCGCCCTCTTTCTCACATTTGGCAATAAGCTTGTTAAAATGCTCAGGTTTTAGGGCCGGTCTGTCTGGTAGTTTCATTTTAAAACTCTCAAGCAGCCCTTTCATATCGGCCAATTTTTCTTCCGGCGGCAAGTCATGCACCCTAAACATAATCGGTTGTTTAGATTTCTCCAAAGTCAGAGCGGCTGCGTTGTTGGCCGCCACCATAAATTCTTCAATAAGCTGGTTGGAAACCAAATTTTCTTCCGGCGCAATAGATTTGATTTGCCCATCTTTATCAACCTTGATTTTAATTTCCACCGTTGAGAGCTCCAACGCACCGCGCCCTTTTCTGGCTTTTGCCAAAGCCAAATAGGCCTCATATAAAGGAGCAACGAATTTATCAAGTTGGGGCAAGTGTCCATCAATGGCATCTTGCACTTGCCGATATGTCAACCTGGCGGCAGATTTGATAACCGCACGTTTAAACTCAAAGGTCAAAAGCTTTCCTGCCTTATCAATCGTCATTAAACAGGCAATGGCGGCACGTGGTTTTTGGGGCATCAGGGAGCAGAGATTATTAGAAAGTTTCTCCGGCAACATCGGCACCACCATGTTGGGCAGATAAACAGAATTTCCCCGAGAGAAAGCTTCTCTGTCCAAAGCACTCCCCGGCCGCACATAAAAAGCGACATCGGCAATAGCGACAATAAGGTTGAACCCGAGCGGTGTTTTTTGAGCCCAAACGGCGTCATCAAAATCCTTGGAATCATCTCCGTCAATTGTCACCAAATCAACTCCGGTCAAATCAAGCCTGGAGTTAAAATCAAACTTTGGCAAACGGTTTAGCTCTTGCATGGCTTGAGCCGAAAACTCATAAGGTATCTCATATTTTTCCAGCACCAAAGAAGCCGTGGCTTTGTTGAGGTCAAAAGGCCCAAAATTTTTAATCACACGGGCTTGTTTGAATTTTCTCTCACCGGAGAGTTCCACACTGACAAAATCGCCGTCTTTCACTTTGCCGCATTTTTCCAACAAATAATCCATTCGTGCGTTTTTCTCAGCCGGCTTAAGGTAGATTTTGCCGTCTCGTTTTTCAATAATGCCGTATATCTTCTGGCTTTCGGTTAGAGCTGTTTTCACCCTGGCGGTTGGCCTTACCCACCACAAGTCGCCATAGTTTGAGAGCTTGCCGACAAACTCATCTCCTTCGCCGAGCGGCGGTTTAATTCTTTTATTTTCAAGCACCAAAAGAGGCTCTTTTCTCCCCTTAAGACGAGCCAAAAGCTCTCCCCCCGGGGTGGTCTGAAAAACCTCAAAGACGCCTTCCTGCCCGTCTTGATAGAGAGATTTATTCTTTTTTAGCTTTTTCATTCCCTAAAACTCGCTTTCAAGGCTGTGTGATCAGATGGTTTTGGAGACAATCTCGGCGCTTTATCAACCACGCAAGCCGCTAATTTATCTGAGGCATAAGGAGAAGTGAAAAGATAATCGATTCGCATTCCCATATCATTTTGCAAGGCTCCGCCGGCATAGTCCCAAAAAGTGTAGCCGTTTTTAGTCGGATGCAAGGCTCTGAAGGCATCATAAAAGCCCAAATTTTGCAAGATAGAGAGTTTTTGCTTAACCTCCTCACGGAACAGAGCATTTTTTCTAAAATCATCGGGGTTGTAGACATCATCATCGCGCAAGATAACATTAAAATCGCCCCCCAAGATAATCGGCTGCCTGAGTTCTAAAAGCTCTTTGGCATGGGTGAGCAAGGCATCAAACCAAGAAAGCTTATAGGCATAGCGGCTATCATCATCCGGATTATTATAAGGCGGATTGCCGTTGGGAGCATAGATGGAGGCCACACGCCATTTTTGCCCTTTGACCTCGACATCTGCCTCCAGGTATCTTGCTTGTTCATCGGCAAAACCGGGAAGACCTTCAGCCACAACTTTGAGCTTGTGTTTGCTTAAAATCGCAACACCGTTATAACTTTTTTGCCCCAAAATTTTGGCATCATAACCGGCAGCTTGGAGCTCAAAAAACGGAAAAGCATTAAATTCAGATTTAATTTCCTGCAACAGCACAACATCAGGTGCGGCCTTTTGCAGCCAATCGAGCAAATTCTCGATTCTGGCGTTGATAGAGTTCACATTATAGGTTGCAATAATCATCATTAACCCTTTATTATCAGAATTGAGTATAGAGTATAACAAAAATATAATGATTGAAAGTGAAAAAAACATGGCCTTAGCAACTTACGCCACCCAAGATGACACCAGCCGCGGACGCCAATACCCGGATTATGCGGCAGATATCCGCTCTCCCTATCAGCGAGACAGAGACAGATTGGTCCACTCCTCATCTTTTAGAAGGCTAGACGGCAAGACACAAGTTTTTGCCTACCATGAAGGTAAAAATTATCGCACCCGCCTCACCCATAGCATAGAGGTTGCACAAATTACCAGAACTTTGTGCCGCAATTTGCAAATAAATGAGGAATTGGGAGAGGCAATAGCCCTGGCGCATGATCTAGGCCACGCTCCTTTTGGCCACGCCGGAGAAAGAGGCCTCAACATTGCCATGAAAAAGTTTGGCGGCTTTGATCACAATGTAAATTCTCTGAAAATCATGACCAAATTAGAGATACATTACCCTGATTTTGAGGGCTTAAATTTAACTTGGGAAACTTTGGAAGGCACCGTCAAACACAACGGCCCCATAAGCAAGATAAAAAGCAGTTATCTCAAAGAGTTCAACAAAAAGTTTGACTTGAAGCTGAAAGAATATTCCTCTCTGGAATCACAGATAGCCTCCTTTGCCGATGACATAGCCTATAACAATCACGATATTGATGATGGTTTCCGTGCCGGATTTTTCAGCATAGAAGACCTGCGGCGCCTTCCCTTTATTGCTAAGATTATAGACAAGTTCGATAAAGAAAATCCTTGTTGTTCAGACAACATCAGAATTTATGCCATCACCCGCAGCCTGATTGCGGATATGGTGTTTGATATCATAAAAACAACCAAAAATAATTTGAAAAAATTTAAGATAAAAAGCGGCGATGATATTCGCGCTCAAAAGCATTTCACGGCCAATTTCTCAGAACAAATGCAGCAAAACATCGCGCTTTTGCATGAGTTCTTAAAAGACAGATTTTATACCATCACGCCGATTGCCCGCATGGATATGAAATCTCAAAAAATTGTAGAAAATTTGTTCAACGTATTTATGGAAGATTATCGCCTACTCCCGGTAGAAATAAGAAAAGACCTGAGTTCTTCAACTCCGGACGATGTTTTGGCAGAAACAATCTGCACTTATATCGCCAACATGACAGATATGATGGCCATAGAAGAGCACCAAAAACTTTTTGATGCCTACCGCAGATTCTAGATTTTTGTTAATTGATTTTAAAACATTTTCTTTTAGCATGAAGGTATTGGAAAATTAAAATTCAAGGAGCCAAGAAATGTTTGCAAACTTTGACGATAATAAGAATGACGATTTTCTGGATGAATTTCGCCAAAAGTTAAACACCGATTCGAGCGAGAGTTTTGAAGAGCGCAAGAACGAGATTAATCGCTCCAAAAACGTATTTATCGGCACGGTTTCAGGCATTGCCTTGGCAGCTGTTGTCGGTTGGTTTGTATTGTCTCCGCGCTATGCAGAGAACAACTCTGCCGATATTCCGGTCATTCGCCGCCCGCAAACAGCCGTAAAAGTTCAACCGGCAGAACCCGGCGGAATGGAAATTCTTAATCAAGACAAATCCGTCTATGATATTATCGAGAAAAAAGAAACCGATACTCCCAAGGTAGAAAATTTGCTTCCGCCACCGGAAGAACCGCAAATGCCGGTAATTTCGGCCGCGCAAGAAACAGCTCCCGTAGTTGAACAAGCAGAAGAGATTATTAAGGTGGCAGATGTAAAAGTTGCCCCGGCTCCCGTTCCTCAAGCTGCACCGGAAGAAAAACCGGTTGAGGCTCCCAAAACCATAAGCCAAGCCGCCGCAGAAACCAAAGCCCCCGTAGCTGAGGTTAAGGTGGCAGAAAAAGCTCCGACACCGGTTGCAGAACCGCAAAAAGAAGCTCCCAAGGCAGAAAGCAAACCAGAGGTCAAAACAGTTGCCGTTACTGGCCCTTGGCAGGTACAATTGATATCTTCCCCCAACCGCAAAGCCGTAGATACCGCTTGGGATGGCTTGGTAAAGAAATACCCGGTATTACGAGGTCAATCAAGAGAAATCGAGACGGCTGATTTAGGCGCTAAAGGGACTTATTATCGCCTCAAAGCCGGTGGCTTTGCAGACCGTAGCGGCGCAGATAAGCTTTGCAATGACATCAAGGCTCTTGGTGGCACCTGTATCGTAAAGAAAAAATAAGATGCTGATAAGTATTGTCGTCCATTTTGTGCCAATAATCTTAGCCATCGTTTTGCATGAACTGGCTCACGGATATGCGGCATACCTTTGCGGCGACGATACGGCAAAAGCAAATAAGCGCTTGTCATTAAACCCACTAAGACATGTGGATTTGTTCGGAACTCTAATAGTGCCCACTCTTCTAATCTTAGCCAAGACCGGCTTTGTTTTTGGGTGGGCCAAGCCGGTTCCCGTCAACTACAATAATTTGCGCAATCAAAAAAGAGACATCATCATTGTTGCCTCTGCCGGAATTTTGATGAATTTGGCTTTGGCATTTATATCGGCAATTTTGCTAAAATTGGCTCCCTACATTGGTCATATGCTCACCCAAGGAATAGTGACGCTTTTTCTGCTCAACATGGTGATTTACAATGTTGTGTTAGCGGTATTCAATGCTCTTCCCCTGCCCCCGTTGGATGGCTCCAAAATCCTTCTTGGTTGGTCAGAAAATGAAAAGATTCAGCGTTTTCTAGATGCCAACAGAGAAGGAACAATGTTTATTATTTTGGTGGCATTCATCATTCCGCTGGGGGCAAGATATTTAGGCTATGACTTCAACCCGTTTGGTTACTACATGATAAAAGCCTCACAAGCTCTAATCGGACTTTTCATTTAAAGGAGGAAGGAATGAGCAAAGAAATAATGCCGGCCATTCTATCCTGCTTGGGTTATGAGCTGACAGATGAGGAAAAAAACTTCTTTAGCCGAACCAATCCTCTTGGAATAAACATTTTCGGTCGCAACATAAAAAATAAAGACCAATTAAAAAAGCTGATAAAAGAGATAAAAGAAGTTATCGGCAGAGAAGATGTTTTGATAGCGATAGATCAAGAAGGCGGGCGAGTTCGGAGATTACGGGAACCGGAATTTGAAAGCTATGCGGCAGCCATAGATATTGGCCGCCTCCCCTTGCCAGAGGCAAAAGAAGCGACCAAACTGCACGCAAAGCTGATTGCGGAAGATTTAAGAGAGTTAGGAATAAATGTTGACTATGCCCCGGTGCTGGATTTGATTTATGAAGATACAACGAGTGCGCTTAAAAGCAGATGCTTCAGCTCAGATGAGAAGATAGTGGCTGAGTTGGGCAAAGAGGAAGTAGATACTTTCATCGGTTGCGGCATACTCCCCTGCATCAAGCACATGCCGGGCCATGGCCGCGCCCAAACGGATCCGCATTTAGGCTTGCCGGTGTTAGATCAAAATTTGGAAGAATTGCAAAAAGATTTTTACCCTTTCAAGCAATTAAAAGATTGCCCATTAGGTATGACGGCGCATGTTGTTTTAAGTGCGGTAGATGATAAATTGCCCATCACTCAAAGCAAAAAAGGGATAGAAGAGATTATAAGAAAAGAAATTGGCTTTGAAGGCTTTTTGATTTCAGATGCCATAGACATGAAAGCACTAAAAGGCAGTGCCGGAGAAAGAGCGGCAAAAGCGCTCTCTGCCGGCTGTGATGTTGTCTGCTATGCTTTGGGAAATTTGGCAGAGATGAAGGAAATAGCAGCCTCTGTGCCGCCAATGTCGGATAAATCACTAGAAAGATTTGCCAAAGCCACAAAAATAATGCATAATAATTATTATAAAAACAATCGGTCGGAAGATATTTCCCGCTACAAAAAATTAATTGGAAATATCCTGCCCTACCAAGAAGGTTATGACGCAACCGAGGTTTTGAACCGCTTGCAACAAAAATAAAACAACAAACAAAGGAGAAAACAAATGTTAACATGGATTCTGATTGCCATCATCGTAGCAGCCTTATTTGGCGTTATTGATTTCAAGCAAATCCGCGAATGGCTGATAAAGATGTGGAGAAAATATTTTCCGGAGGCCAAAAAGTTAATTGACCAGGCCAAAGAGAAAATTGAAGAACAAAAAAACAAGAAAAAAGATTAACCCAAAACCCCGCCGCAAAGCGGGGTTTTAATTATGAAAAACAATCTCTGCACTTTTCCCGACATCGCCGGTATTTTTATTTTGTCCGAACAGCTCTTTTGCCTTCTGTCGCGATTTATAAATTATTTATTGTCAAAGCGTTAAATATCTGCTATAAAGCCCCCACCATTAAGCAATATGTTCAATTATTCCAACTTAAAAATTATAAAATTATGGAAAAGCAAGTCAACGCTGCTTCAGAAGTTTATGATGAAAGAGAGTTCGACCTCAACGGTTTTTGCCGAAACGGAAGCCGGTATAATACTGATGGTTATGACCAGAGAGGCTTCAGACGAAACGGCATCCACCGTAATGGCACTCCATACGACGCTGAAGGCTACGACCAAAACGGCTTCGACCGTAATGGCATCCACCGGAATAAAACCCGGTATGATGACGAAGGATACGACCGTGAGGGCTACAACTCTTTTGGTTACGACCGGAGCGGATACGACCGTGAGGGATACGACCCTAGTGGTTACAATTGTGAGGGCTACGACCGAAGAGGGTTCAACCGAAAAGGCCTCCACCGTAATGAAACTTGGCGTGACGATGAGGGCTACGACCATGAAGGGTTTGATTGCGAAGGTTACGATCGTGAAGGGTTTAACCGTGAGGGATACGATCGAGAAGGTTACGATCGGGAAGGTTTCAACCGCCGGGGACGTGACCGAAGAGGTTTCAACCGTTTTGGTAATCATCGTAACGGAACGCCATACGACAGTGAAGGCTACGACCAGAGAGGCTTCAACAGTAAAGGCATCCATCGGAACAAAACGCCATACGACGATGACGGTTACGACTGGTGGGGTTACGACCGAGAAGGGTTTGACCGCAATGGTTTCGATCGTAAAGGATATGACCGTGATGGTTACGACCGCAGAGGTTTCAACCGAGAGGGCATCCACCGTAACGGAAGCCAGTATGATGCTGACGGTTACGACCAGAGAGGCTTCGACCGTAATGGCATCCATCGTAACGGAACCCGGCGTGATGCCGAAGGTTACGACTGGAGAGGCTTCAGGTGGGACGGTATCCATCGTAACGGAACTCGGCGTGATGCTGAGGGCTACGACTGGAGAGGCTTCGACCAAGAAGGCATCCACCGGAATAAAACCCCGTATGATGATGAAGGATACGACCGAGAAGGCTTCGACCGCGAGGGATATGACCCTTGGGGGTGCGACCATGCAGGCTACGATCGTGAGGGCTTCGACAATAACGGCTACGACCGTGAAGGCTATGACCGGAGAGGCTACGACCGAGAAGGTTTTGACCGCAGAGGCATCCATTGTCTGCTTGCCAACCGTAAGGTTTAGAGCCACAACTCTAAGAACTGATAACAGAAACTCCCGCATAAAACGCGGGAGTTTCTGTTATGATAAACCCCACCCCATCAATTTCATCCCAAAGTTTTCGCACCAAACCGCCCTTCCCCATGGTTCATCCGCCCCAGATGATGGCTGAAATAATCCACTAATTCCTTGATTTTATAAAATTATCGTGTTATATTTAAGTATGTAAGGTTTGAAGAATTGAAACCAGATTTAGTAATGGGAGAATCCAGATGAATATCAGCGCAACCAGAAAAGTTGGCGGTTCGACCTCGGCTTCAAGGACCGAGCGCAACTATGCTGCCGGACACCCGAACTCACAATTTGTAGAAAACATTGATACCAGAAACAATGTGCTGGTTCGTGACGACACGGACGGTCACAGCAATAAAAACTCTTACAACGCCCCAAAAGAAGAAACGGAGAAAAACACAGAGATATCCCCCTCCGTTGCCTATGTCAAGAACAGCATTGAAGCACTGGCTGTCAGCGGTGTTTTTGATGAAAAAGAAGATGAAGAACAAGACAAAAAACACGCCAAAAGCAAAGTTGGTGTTTACGATAACAACCAATCAATCATCCGCGATGAGGAATTAGAGCGCACGGGACGCAACTACCTAAAACATTTTTACGAAAAGAACGAACACCTTGTTGATGTAGATGAACTGATTTAGCAAAACTCTAAACACAAAAATGCCCACTCAACCAGTGGGCATTTTCTTTGGCAAAGAAGAGATTATTTCACATCTAATTTTGGTGCATTTTGATAATCTTTAACGGCGTTTTCAACCTTCTTAGCGCCCCTTTCCGCCAATTGTTGTCCACCATCTTCCACTTGCTGCACAACAGAACCCACTGTTGTATTTTTATTTATATTTCCGTCATAAATCCCCTTGGCAACCAGATAAAGCACAACAATCAAGATGACGTAAAAAACGTATTTCAAAAACGTTCCCATGGTAAAACTCCTAAAAAATTGTTTTGTCATTGAAGAAGATAATTTCAATTAAGCTCTTTTCAAGCCCAAGATCAATCATAACCACCTAAACAAGATTTGCTCCTCTTACCACCGCCACTTCACGCAAATTTTTGTCTATCCCGGCCGAATAGGCCTTGAAATAAATAAAAAATGTGCTATGAGCAATACATTACTATCTAAGCATTATCACAATTATTAACACTTATAAAAACCCAAAGCTATGACAACGTTTTTCAAAAGGCTTTTTTCAAAAGAACTTGCAAAATTCAGATTTTTTATTGCGTTCCACACGATGAGCTGTGAAGCTCAAGAAACGCTCATCAGAAGCGGTAATCATAACAAAATCATGACATATATCCAAACAAAGGCACTATGCCAAAGGGCTCAACGTCTGCTTATTAGGCGTGGAAACCATAAAGAAATCATGGCCTATATAAGGAGATATCGATTTTGGGACGAGAGCGAAATTGAATTCTTTAAGCGTAATAACCGTAAAGAAATAAGGTTATATATTGCGAAGCAAGGACTTTTGGGGAGCTCTGAACGCCCTTTCCTCGCATATGTAGACCATGATATAATCATGGCATACATTAGAAGGCATAGACTTTCAAGAGATGCCGAATATACACTAATGGAGCTTGAAAATCATGAAGAAATAGCGACTTATGCTGCAATACATGGTTTTCAGGATGGGCCTGATGCTCTGTTTATTAAATGGGCCTCTCATGCTGATGTTATGACCTACATCAGAGAAAATTTCCTTTCATGGCGCGCCCAAATAGAACTTCTTAACAGAAACAACCATGAAGAAATCATGGCATATATTGGATTATATCGTTTTTCTAGAGAAGCTCAGGATCTTTTTGTCAGAAAAGGATCTCACGATGAAATCATGACCCACATCAAGGAATATGGACTTCACTATGAAGGCTATAGAGCACTCTGTCAGAAAGGGAACCGTGAGGAAATTGAGGCATACAAAGCATGGCACAACGACTAGTTGCACGCTTCAAACTCGACTTAAACGCGTTAGAGAAGCTAAGCATAAACAAAAAAGCTCTGCTTTTGCAGAGCTTTTTTGTTTATGTAAAAACCAGCCTTAGGCCTGCGGAGCTTCCGAAGCTGTAGAAGGCTTAGGAGCCTCCTCAGCCGGAGGAACAAGGCTTTGTAAGGTGCCGATAGCTTTTTTGCGCTTGAGCTTATTAACAAACTTCATAGAGCGCTGAGCATCCCACTTTTTCTTGCCTTCCTCACGTTGAAAGATTTGTTGGTAAACCTCAATAGCCTGGTCAAACTCTGAGAGTTTGGTCAAACAGCTGGCCAAACCGTCATAAAGTTTGTGATGATACCGATTACCGATAATCATCTGCGCTTTCTTATAGCATTTGAGCGCATCATTAAACTTCATCATTTTCTGGTAAACAAAGCCGATACTGATCCAAGCTTGAATCTCTCTGCTGTCAATATTCAAAATCTTGGTAAAACACTTAATGGCGGAATTGTTATCCCCCATCAACTGATATGTAACTCCCACACCGTTCCAGGCTTTGATGTTGTTTTTATCCATCGCCAGAACTTTCTTGAAAAAAGAAATCGCACGGTCATATTGTTTGAGTTTTTGTAAGGTAACGGCAACACTCAAGAGTGTTTGAGCATGCTTATTATCAATTTTCATAGCTTGTTCAAGGACATCTAGGGCCTCTTTGTAAGCAAACATATGCTGCAAAGCGATAGCCTTTCCGTTCAAAGCCTCGAGTGATGTCTGATCAAGCGCCACCGCCTCATTAAAGCACTGGATAGCGTCTTTATACAGACCGCGCATACTTAAGGTAACACCCTTGTTATTCAAAACTTCGACAGAGTTCGGGTTAATTGCCAAAGCTTTATCAAAGCACTCGACCGCCTCTGTATAGCGGCTGAGTTTTTGAAAAGCAAAACCCTTAGAGTTGAGAGACTTCCAAGAATCGGGCTGTTCTTTGATTGCCTCATCAAATTGTTCAATTGCTTCCCTGTATAACCCTTGATCGAGCAGTTCTTGCCCTCTTTTATAAGCTGTATTATCGTTTGATTTGACCATATTCTTTCTCTTTTCAATGATAAGTTACAAAATAATTACGAGGCTCAAGATACCACGTTAATAGTTTTTTGTCAAGTTTCGGGCTAAAATAATTTCAAATTATTTTCAATTGCCCAATCGGTGCGGAATTCCAAGAGGTTACAATTAAAACGGCGGCAAAAATCTTTCAGACGATCACGCTTGGCGGCAAAATAGCTTTGATAATCCTTCTTATAAATTTTTGGAGAACTATCAAAGATAAGACGTTTCCCGTCATATTCTGCCATATACTCACCGGCCTTGGGTGGATTTTCCTCCAAGACATCAAACACATTCACAAGGTAGAGGCGGCTTTTTTTAGATAAAGCAGCCAGCTGCTTCTGAAGCCCTTCATCAACGAAATTAAAATCACTCACAACAAAAACGGTTGCCTTATTTTTGGCGCTTTGCTCAAGCAGTTTGAGAGATTTCACGACCTCTCCCTGCTCAAAATGCGGATGGGCTAAAATATCCTCGCTGGCAGCCGAAAGTTTTTTCAAAACTGCGAGCAAATGCGCACGATTATTTTGCGGCTTAAACAACCAAGATTCTTTTCCATCAAAAATCACACAGCCAAATCTGTCTTTATTTTCCAGCGCCATCCACCCCAAAAGTGCGGTAATTTTGGCCGCCGTAACCGACTTTAATTCTTTTTTGGAACCAAACAGCATCGGAGCAGACAAATCAACCCAAACATAGATTTCGTGGTCTTTTTCTTCGTTAAAGATTTTGGTATAAGGAGCATCCTTGCGAGCGGTAATCCGCCAGTCAATATCTCTGATATCATCGCCATAGTTATAACTGCGAACTTCTTCCAATTCCATTCCCCTGCCCTTGAAAGCGGATTTGATATCTCCCGCCTCATGAGAAAAAGAACGTTTGCGCTTAAAGTTATGCAAATAGACGACATAGCGGCGCATATTCATCAGCTCCTCAAGAGAAGCCGACAAACCGTTTCCCTCTTGCGTGGGATGAGAAGAAGCGAACCAGCGGCGAATATTCATCTATCCACTCCCTAAGGCAGCGGCACCAGTTTCAACAAACGGCTGATAACCGCATCAGGTGTAATTCCTTCAGCCTGAGCCTCAAAAGAAAGGATAATGCGGTGGCGCAAAATATCATAAACCACGGCTTGAATATCCTCCGGGCTGACAAAATCTTTTTCTCTGAGCCAAGCATGAATTTTGGCACACCTGTCCAAAGCCAATGTGGCACGCGGGCTGGCACCAAACATGACATAGCCGGCCATTTTGGCATCATATTTTTCCGGATGCCTGGTCGCCATAATTAGTTGTACCAGATATTCTTCCACCGCCTCGCTCATATGAATTTTAAGGGCTTCTTTGCGAGCGGCCAAAATATCTTCAATATCAAGCATTGGAGAAGGAGTTGTGTTGGCAAAAGAAATTTCCTCGCGCACAAGTTTCAAAATCTTCTTTTCAGCCTCGGCGTCGGGCTGGTCGATTTTAATATACATCAAGAAACGGTCAAGCTGTGCCTCCGGCAGATTATAAGTGCCCTCGTGCTCTATCGGGTTTTGAGTAGCCATCACCATAAAAAGCTCCGGCAGCTGATATCTTTTTCCGCCCACACTAACCTGGCGTTCGGCCATAGCCTCCAACAAAGCGGACTGAACTTTTGCCGGCGCACGGTTAATCTCATCAGCCAAAATCAGGTTAGCAAAGATAGGACCTTTACGAAATTCGAACTCACCCTTTGCCGCCACATAAATCTCGCTGCCGGTAATATCGGAAGGAAGCAGATCCGGCGTAAATTGGATGCGGTTATATTGAGCCTTGATTGACGATGCAAGGGTTTTGATAGCCTTTGTTTTGGCAAGACCTGGAGCACCCTCCACCAAAGCATTACCGTCAGCGAGCAAGGTAATAATGAGTTTATTGACCAAATCTTTCTGACCGATAATGCGGGCATCCATAAAATTTTTTAGTCCGATAATTTTATTGCGAACATCTGACATAGTAAAATCCTCTAACCTAAGATACGATTCAAGAAGTTGTTATATTCCTGCAAAACAGAATTTTTCATGGTGTCGTTGCCCAAGAAATCAAAGAGCTCAATAGAGCGTTTGTAGTGAGCCTTGGCACGCTCATAATCCCCGCGTTCTTTATCAAAAGCCTCAACCCTTGCCAGATAAAGCAACGATTCGGCCTCTGCATAGTGATGGGCGGCCTTTCCATACAGATAAACAGATTTCATCAAAGCCTTGCGCGCATTTTCAATATCGCGGATAATGTAACGCAGACAACCGATAGCAGACAAAGCCGAAGCCTCACCCAAGAGGTCTCCGTTTTCACGGTAGAGATCACGGCAGCGCTCCAAAACATCATGCGCCTCATCATAGTCACGCTCTTTCATCTGGATTCGGGCAATGGCACGCAGTGTTGAGGCCTCCTTCAACGTGGTTCCATCCTCTTCAAACATCTTTGCGGCTGTTTTATAAGCATCCAAAGCTTTCTTTTCTTCTCCGTCCAGCAGATAGATATAAGCCTCTTGGTCAAAAGCATCGCCGAGCAAATCGCGATTGCCGATTTTCTCAAGCACGCTTTTGGCTTGTTGAATATATTGCAAAGCTTTCAAAGACTGGCCCCGAGAAGTTTCCAACTTAGCGAGCTTAATTAAAATCTCACCATATGTATTTTGGGCCACATCCAGATGCTTTGTCAGCTCCAAGGCTGAAAGCAACGCTTTTTCGGCTCGCTCAAAATCATCAAGGCTGATTTCCAACTCCCCCAACCGAGAAAGTGCAAAAGCCTCGCCTTCGGCATCTTGAGTATCGTGATATAAAGAGGCGGCTTTTTCATAAGAAGTTCTGGCCTCATCATAATTTCCGGCATGCCAAAAATCATCAGCTTGTTGAAAGGTCTTGGAAGCTTCGGTAACATATTTACCTTTAAGAGTTCGAGGCATAATAAAATCTCCTTTGACAATAGTTCTAATACTATATATATATTTCCTAAAGATAAAAAATACAAGAAGATTAGCCATGGATGATATATTTGATTTAAGTTCTTCTGCTGCGCCGGTTTTTGATAATACAAGCGCCCTTATGCCGTCTTTTAGCTGGCTTGAAGAGCTTAATCCCGAGCAAAAAGAAGCAGTTCAAACAACCGAAGGCCCAGTTTTAGTCTTATCGGGAGCCGGCACCGGCAAAACCAAGGTCCTAACCACACGTTTGGCCTATCTTTTGGCAAATCATAAAGCCAACCCGTGGGAGTGCCTGGTTGTCACCTTCACCAACCGTGCTGCCAGAGAGATGAGAGAGAGGGTTGAAGGCCTGATTGGAGATGCTGTTAACTCGGTATGGCTTGGAACTTTTCACAGCATTTGCGTAAAAATCCTGCGCAACCATGCAGAGCTGGTGGGGCTTTCTTCCAACTTTACGATTTTGGGTGAAGATGATCAAAAAAGGCTCCTAAAACAGATAATGGAAGCCAACCATATTGATGTGCAAAAATACCCGCCGCAAGCAGTTTTAGATAAGATTTCACGTTGGAAAGACAAAGGCCTGACAATAGATAAAATCAGCCATGATTATAAAGAAAATACGACGACGGAAATATACAAACTTTATCAGGGCAGATTGTTGGAGCTAAATTGTGTGGACTTTGGCGATATTATCTTACACACACTAAAAATTTTGATGGAACATACCGATATTTTGGAAAGATATCAAAATAGGTTTAAGTACATCATGGTAGATGAGTATCAAGACACCAACGTCAGCCAATATCTGCTGATTCGCCTACTCTCGCAAAAATACCGCAACTTGTGCTGCGTGGGAGATGATGACCAATCCATATATTCTTGGAGAGGCGCCGAGATAGAAAACATCTTGCGTTTCAACAAAGATTTTGCCGATGCCAAAATTATAAGACTAGAGAGAAACTACCGTTCGACAGCCAATATCTTGTCTGCCGCCTCCTGCCTCATCAGCCACAATCAAGAACGCCTGGGCAAAACCTTGAAAGTGGCAGAAAATTCTCCGGCCGGCAGAAAAGAAAATGCCAAGATAAAAGTAGTGAGTACTTATAACGGAGAAGAGGAAGCCTCTTTTGTTGCAGAAGAAATCTCTTCACTGCGCCGCCAAGGGTTTGATTATTCGCAAATGGCGATTTTGGTGCGCACGGCGGCCCAGACCCGTGAGTTTGAAGAAAAGTTTATTTCAGAGGCGATTCCCTACCAAGTTATCGGCGGGCTAAAATTCTATGAGCGAGCAGAGATAAGAGATGCCCTCGCCTATTTCAGAGTAATTTTGCAACCCCACGATGACCTAGCCTTGGAAAGGATAATAAACAAACCGGCCAGAGGAATTGGCGCCAAATCTTTGGAGAAGTTTGAAACAGAGGCCAGATTGCGGCATACGTCGTTGTACACAGCCATAGAACAAATGTTGGCTGAAGGCCTGATAAGCGGCAAGAGCAAAAATACCCTCAGCAGCCTCATGGAAAATTTCCAAGAATGGCGAAAGATGAACCAAGCTCTTGGCCCCGATGAGATTGCCTCTGAGGTTTTGGAAGCCAGCGGCTATTTTGAAATGCTCAAAGCTGACAAATCGGTAGAGGCCCCCGGCAGAATAGAAAACCTAAAAGAGCTGATAAACGTGATGAGTGATACGGAAAAATATCCCACCTTGTCAGACTTTATGGAACATGTTAGTTTAGTTATGGATAAAGATGATATAACTGAAGACGGCAAGGTAATGCTCATCACCCTGCACTCGGCCAAAGGTTTGGAGTTTGATGTTGTCTTTTTGCCCGGTTGGGAGGAAGGCTTGTTCCCGCACCAAAGGAGTTTGGATGAAGGCGGCAGCAACGCTCTGGAAGAAGAACGCCGGTTGGCTTATGTAGCCATCACCCGCGCCAAACAAAGATTATATATTTTAATGGCGCACAATCGCCGCGTCTATGGGCAGTGGCAAAGCAATTTGCCTTCACGTTTTATCAACGAGTTGCCACCACAAAACATAGAAATTTGCAATAAAAGTACTAACTTTTATGCAACCAACAAATATAATTCACAATCAAGCTATAACAGCTATTCAAATTCAGTAAAGGAAGAAGCATATGGTCGGAACTCTAATTATAGCCACCACAATAGCCGTAGCAGTTATCGCTCTGGTCATGCAGGTGTAATCGGGACCAGAGTTCACCACGAGACCTTTGGCGACGGCACGGTTGTTGCCGCAGAGGGCAACGCCTTTCAAGTCTGCTTTGATAATGGCAGCATTAAAAAACTCCTAGGCACTTACCTAACCAAGATTTGATTCATGTGGAAAACTCCTCTGTTTTTCTGGCAAAAGGTGTTTAAAAAACATATAATCAAAAGCAGTAATCAAAACCTAAACAAAGCTAGTGAAAGCTCGAAGAATGGTAGCTTTAAGGTGTGCCGTTATGCGAGCTTTAGGGGAATTAAATGAGTGGAATAAGTTTAACCGCGTCAATGCGGTCGAATTTGCTGAGCCTGCAAAACATCAGCGGGCAAGTTTCCTCTACTCAAAATAAATTAGCAACGGGAAACAAAGTAAATTCAGCGATAGATAATCCGAGTTCATACTATACAGCTCTTTCACTAAATAATCGTGCAGATGACTTAAATGCTTTATTGGACAGTATGGGCCAAGCTGTGAGTACGATTAAGGCTGCCACCACGGCTTTGGAGAGCGCGACCGAGTTTTTGGAGCAAGCCTCAGCCGTAGCCACCCAAGCTTTAGAAACCGCAAAAATTCCAAGCAAATCATTTTTTGAAGAAAAAGTCGGCGAGAACGGAGCAGTAGTCACCACGGCGCAAGAACTAAGAGATGCGATAAATGCGGGCAAAGAAACCATTTGCGTCTATGGCGCTATCGACTTGGGCGATATCTCCACCACTGGAGGACTGGAATTAAAAGAAAATCAAAAACTCGTCGGCGTCGGCTACTTCGGTAATTATGATACTGATACGGGTAAATTTTCTTCCATCAGTGCTCATGCTAATACTAGTAAAAATATGATTACTTTAAACGGAAATAACACAACAATTTCAGATTTAAGTATCAATTATGAAAATGACGTGGCTATTGGCGGAACAGCAGCAATTTACGTAACGGGGCAATCAGGTAAACAATATCAAAGCTCCCTACATAACTTGGATGTTATTGCCAATTTTTCACATGACAACACACAGGAAAAAACGGCAATTTGGGTTGCTGCAGAATTACAAGCTTCTATTACCGGAAAAATAAATATTCAATCTCAAGGTCGAACAACATATGGTATATGCGTTTATAATAGAGGAACTCTTGATATTCAAAGCGGCTCTCAAATAAACATTGAAACCAATGGGCGAAGTGGCATTGGTATAAACAGCAGTAACGCAACGGTTAATATCTCTGACGGGGTTGATATTAGCATTCAAAATATAGGAGAACTCTGTAAGGGAATAGAATCTATAATCAATTCCATTGTCAACATAAGTGAAGGTGCTGATATTAGAATAAAAAATCAGACCTATGGTTTGTGGGCAGAGAGTAATGGCACATTTAATATTAGCGGAAATATTTATTTAGAAACAGGAATGTGGTCTATTATTAATAATAGCTGGGGCCTCGGTTCCACAGCAAACATAAATTCAACCGCACGGATTTATTTTTCTAGTACCAATAGTTATTTCCGAAATCAACGAGACAGCGGAAATGGCGCTAATACTATGAATATCGCCGCTGGGGCGAAGTTGGCATTTGAAAAAGATGACAAAATGGATTGGTATGAGGTAAAAGAAAAATATCATGATGAAAATACTTCCGCTACGACCGACAATACAATCACAGCCGATAACGTTAAAGATGTTCTCAATGTAGAAGAAACCTCTGCTTGGGAGTTGCCGGAGAAGGTTGAGATAGATTTTGAAGATGTAAATTCAAACGGTGAAACCGCTGAGCAAGATTTGACTGATGCTGGCAAGAATTACCAAGAAATCATTAACCAATATGATGCGCTTATCAAAGACGCTGGGTATAAAGGCATCAATCTTTTGCAAGCAGATAAACTCACTGTGAAGTTTAATGAAACCAACACGGCAGATTTGAGCGTGCAAGGCAAAGATATGAGCTCTCAAGCTTTAGGCT
>CALXVV010000027.1 GCA_944392205.1 uncultured Alphaproteobacteria bacterium
ACTTTTTGGGGTCAAAGAAGAAGAGACCTCTAAGGTGGCCAAGATTTTTAACGAGGCTAAAAAATCTGCCAAGGGTTATGAGGCTTATGCGCACCAGCTCAAGGAAATTTGTGCCGATAATTTGGAATTGCAGGAAAATATCATTGATAATCTCTTCAAGATAGCGGCAGCTGACGGCGAGGTTACCTCTCAGGCGTTTGAATTGATGGCAAAAATTGCCGAGGCTATCGGCTTGCCGGAGGGCAATTATGAGGTTTTGAAGGGTTTGTATACGCCCAAAATTAATAATCCGGTTATTCAGGATTATTATGACGAATTGGGCGTGCTTTATAATGCCTCTGATGCCGAGATTAAGGCCAAATGGAAGGAACTCATCATCAGGTATCACCCCGACCGTCAGCAGGCCAAAGGTGCCAGCAAAGAGGAAATTGCGGCCGCTACCGCTAAAATGGCTAAAATCAATTTGGCGTACCAGGAAATTGTTAAGATGCGGAGCGGAAAATGAGTGAGCCGAAACTGAAATTTTTTGATGAGCGAAAAACGCCGATAGATATGCTGGTTTTGCATTGCTCAGCCTTGAGCGGGGCGGAAATGTTTGAGGTTTTTAACGCTCAGAAGGTTAGTGCTCACTACATTATTGATGAAAACGGTCAAGTTCTAAGCGGTGTAGATGAAGCAAAGTGCGCTTGGCATGCCGGAAAAAGTTTTTGGCGGGGCCGTGAGGGGCTCAATTCTTGCTCGGTGGGGATTGAGATATCCTCGCCAAGTTTGGGGCAGGAGCCTTATTCTGAAAAACAAATAAGCGCGCTTATTCCGCTTTGTCAGAAGATTATTGCCAAATATAAAATACCGGCGTTTAACATCGTGGGGCATTCGGATATTGCGCCGTTGCGCAAGGTAGATCCTGGGTGTGCTTTTCCGTGGGAGAGGTTGGCGCAAGAGGGAATTGGCTGGTGGCCAAAGGGCAAAGAGGCAACATCATCTGCGGCCGCTGATGTCAAAGAACTGCTCTCCTCTATTGGCTATGATACAAGAGATGATGAGGTTTTAAAGGCCTCGGCTTATGCATTTTGCCGCCGTTTCTTGCCCCAATATGTTAAGAAAGTTGATGATGTTTCTTATCTGATAGAGCACGTGTTGCCAGATAATTTTGATTTTATGCGGGAAGATATCTTCTTAACCGCTCTTTTTTCCGCTAACGTGTTTTTCTAAGTTATAAAAATTACCTCTAAAGAATACTTAGAGCATCAAGCACGCCTTGCAGAATGTAGGCCGCAGAGGAGCTATCTAAGACCTGTTTACGCTTGCCGCGAGACATATCCACTTGTTTGATGAGAAAACTTTCCATAGCTCTGGATGATAAACGTTCATCCCAAAAAGTGTAGGGCAGGGGTAGTTCTTGATAAACCTTCTCGGCAAATTTGCGTACCATGGCGGCTGTTTCACCTTCCTCGCCGTTCATCTGCAGGGGCAGGCCATAGACAATGCCGCCGGCTTCTTTCTCCTCAGCCAGTTGTTTGATAAGCTTGATATCTTCCTTAAAATTGCGGCGAAAAATAGTCTTTTGCGCGGTGGCAACCATCCACATTAAATCTGAAGAGGCAACGCCTAAGCGCTTCTCTCCATAATCAAAGCCTAAAATGGCCGTGTGCGGTTTGACCGTATTTTTAAATTCTCTTAAATCCATAGGCTCAGATTAGCTGTTTTTGCTGTTCTGTCAAGCAATATACTGTTGACATTGGTAATTTGTGAGAGTATGACATTGCCTGCTTTGTTTTAAGTTTAATTCTCTAAGTTTATGTCTATGTTGGAAGTTTTTTCTGATTTCCGTTTTTGGATCGGTGTTGCTTTAGGTATTGTCGTTGTTGCCTCTCTTACCGTTTGGGTTCAACATGAAAAAATCCGAGAGAAAGTTTTGATTCGTGCTCGGGCTTTGTTTGAGCAAAAAGAACTCTTGGAGGTGGTCGATGAAGAACTTGAAGATATGCCCATCCCTATGATGAGAGACTTGTGCGCTTTACCGGATGAAAAATTTCGGGCACAAGTGATGGCTTGGCTCAAAAATTAGAGGCCTTGCCGCTGCCGTATAGTCCTTTGGTACTATACGGTTTTTTGTTTCTGCTAATTGAATCTTAATCTTTTTTGTTTATACTTGGCCCAGTTTGAGGAATCCCTTTTTTGTGAGAGAAAACATGAAGTTAAAATATATCCTGCTTGTTTTGTGCGGACTGTTTTGTGCGAATCCGGCCAGAGCCGAGTTGCAGATTGACGTAACCGGCGCCATGCGCGACCCTATGCCGATCGCTTTTCCCGAGATGATCCATGACGGTTTCTTTGTCGGCCGCTATGCCAGTCAAATCCGTGATGTGGTGATTGCTGATCTTGAGCGCTCCGGTTTATTTAAAATCATTGATGACCGCAGCTATATCCAAGAATTTAAATCTATGGATCAGGAACCGACATTTGTTGATTGGAAAGCCATCAATGCCCAAGCTTTGGTCCAAAGTGCCGTGCAAGAAATAGACGCCAACAATTTAAGAGTGGAATTCCGCCTCTGGGATGTCTATGCCGAAAACCAGATGAAAGGCCAATCTTTTACCACCACCAAAGATAACTGGCGGCGTGTGGCTCACGTGATGGCTGACGCTATCTATGAACGCTTGACCGGTGAAAAAGGATATTTTGATACCAGAATCGTCTACGTTTCCGAAACCGGGCCTGCCACCAGGAGAATCAAGCGTTTGGCTATTATGGACCAAGACGGAGAGAACCACAAGTTCTTGACCTCCGGCGCCTCTTTGGCTTTAACACCGCGGTTTTCTCCAAACTTGCAGAAGATTACCTATATGTCTTATAGCGGAGATACGCCGCGTGTTTATATCTTGGATATTGAGACCGGCAAGCAAATGCTGCTCGGAAATTTCCCCGGCATGACTTTTGCGCCACGTTTCTCACCTGATAGCTCTAAGGTGCTTTTGAGCTATGCCAGCAACGGCAAAACCAATATCTATGAGATGGATTTGAAAACCCGTACCAGCAAACGTCTGACCTGGGGCAATGCTATTGATACTTCTCCAAGCTATTCTCCGGACGGTAGCAAAATCGTCTTTAACTCTGATAGAGGCGGAAACCAACAACTTTATGTGATGAATGCCGATGGTTCTGATGTGCACCGTATCAGTTTTGGCTCTGGGCGTTATGCTACGCCGGTTTGGTCACCGCGCGGCGACTATATCGCCTTTACTAAAATGGCCGGAGGGCAATTCTACATCGGTGTGATGTATCCTGACGGCAGTGGCGAGCGTTTGTTGGCCAGTGGTTATTTGGTTGAAGGACCGACTTGGTCTCCCAATGGGCGTGTGTTGATGTATTTCCGTCAGGAAAAAGGCGGAAGACGTTCCTCTGCTCCGGTTAAACTCTACTCTATTGACTTGACCGGTTATAATGAGCGGCAAATCATTACACCGGCAGACGGATCTGACCCGGCTTGGAGCCCGTTGCTTCCATAAAATAAAAAAATCGGAGAAATCTTTTGGTTTCTCCGATTTTTTATTAGCCGATTTTTTCAATTATCTCAGGTGATGGTTCAGGTTTCTTTGCGTTTATCTTTATCAGCCTTTGCAAGCTCTCTGCGGCTTTGGCAAAGTCTTCTTCCGTTTGAGCGTGAATAATGGCCAAAGGTGTTCTCTCATCTACCTCATCCCCCAGCTGGCAAAAGTCACTGTAACCGGTGGCATAGTCCAATTTTTGCTCCGGTGTGGTGCGGCCGCCTTTGAGCTCAATGATGCTTAAACCTATGCCTCTGGTATCTTGAGCGCAGACATAGCCTCTTTCTTTGGCAAAAACCGGGCGGATGATGACTGCTTGCGGCAAATACTTTTGCGGATGTTCACAAAAATCTTTGGGGCCGCCAAGAGCAGAAACCATTTGGGCAAATTTCTCAAGAGCCTTTCCACTATCCAAAGTTTTTTGCAATTTTTCTTTAGCCGATTTGATATCTTTAGAAATCTTGGATAATACCAATAATTCTGCACAGAGCTCCATGGTTATTTTATGCAAGCGCGAATCGACCTTTTCTCCTTTGAGGTAATCTACGGCTTCTTGCATCTCTACGGCATTACCTGCCGTGCGGCCCAAAACTTGGTTCATGTCTGTCAGCACCGCTTTGGTTCTGGTGCCGGCTTCATTGGCAACATTGACAATAGAACTGGCCAAAGCTCTACCTCTTTCCAAACTTTCCATAAAGGCGCCGTTGCCGCATTTTAGGTCCATCACCAAACAATCTAGTCCTGCGGCCAGTTTTTTGGAGAGGATTGAGGCCGTAATCAGCTCTATTGATTCAACTGTCGCACAGACATCTCTTAGGGCATAGATCTTTTTGTCTGCCGGTGCCAAGCTTCCGGTTTGGCCAATGATGGCACAGCCCACTTCTTGAACGGTTTTCTTAAACAGAGCATTGCTCGGAACGGTTTGGTAGCCGGGAATTGAATCAAACTTATCTAAAGTTCCGCCAGTGTGGCCCAGGCCGCGGCCGGAAATCATGGGGACATAGGCTCCGCAAGCTGCCAACATGGGGGCAAGCATTAAGCTCACCTTATCGCCAACACCGCCCGAGGAGTGCTTGTCTACAACCGGACCGTCTAATCCTTGCCAGCTCAAAACATCGCCGGAATCACGCATGGCTTTGGTGAGAGCGGTGGTTTCCTCCACATTCATCCCGTTTAGGAAAATCGCCATGGTCAAGGCTGCCGTTTGGGCATCGACAATGCTTCCCTCGGTGACACCTTTGATGAAAAAATCTATTTCCTCTTTGTTGAGAGCTTGGTGATTGCGTTTTTTGCGAATAATCTCTTGTGGCAGCATATCTTTAGTATCCTTGTTCTATGGTTTTTAGCAAATCTGCCAGGACAGAACTGGCGCCGATGCGGAATTTGGCAGGGGTAGCCCAGCCTGAACCCATAATGGCATTGGCCAGAGTGAGGTATTTCTTGGCATCTTCGGTTGTCTTTATGCCGCCGCTGGCTTTGAAACCAACATTTGCTCCCGATGATTTGATGACCTCTAAAATGGCATTGGCGGCCTCAGGAGTGGCGGAAATTTTGGTTTTGCCGGTTGATGTCTTGATGAAGTCTGCTCCCGCCTCAATACACATTTGAGATGCTTTTTTTATCAGAGAAGTGGATTTCAATTCCCCACTTTCAATGATGATTTTTAGTGTCTTATCTCCGCAGCATTCTCGGCAGCTTTTAAGGTATTGGCGGCAGAATTCTTCATCTCCTTCCAGCAAAGATTTATAGGGCAAAACCGCATCTATTTCGTCAGCGCCCACCTTAATTGCTTTTTTTATCTCTTTTTCGGTATTTTTTATGTCGGCCTTGCCTTCAGGGAAATTTACCACGGTGGCAATCTTTACACCGGCGGGAATCTCACCCAAGGCAATTGGAATGAACTCCGGGTAAATACACACGGCCGCCGTGTTGCCATAAGCCGTGGCGGCTTTTTGGCATAAGGCAGTGATGGTATCTGTCGAATCGTCGTGGTTGAGTGATGTTAAATCCAGTGATTTGATGATGATTTTTGCTGCACTGACATTATCCATTAGAGTTCTCCGATAAATTGTTTAACCAAAAATGTGAGATTTGCCGAGGCTTTGTCTGCCGTGCTTAGGGTTTCCTCGTGGCTGGGGTTGCCTCCTTCAATGCCGGTGCAATAATTGGTTAGTGCCGAAATGCCCAGAACTTTTATACCGCAATAGGCTGCCGTCATGGTCTCAGGTACGGTAGACATACCGTTGGCATCTGCCCCTAAAATTTGGCACATTCTTACTTCTGCCGGGGTCTCAAAAGCCGGACCCGAGAGCATGCAGTAAACACCCTCGTGCAATGTAATATGATGTTTGGCGGCTAATTCTTTTAGCTTGGCTCTGTAAAGCGGTGTATAAATCTCGCTCATTCCCGGGAATCTTGGGCCAAAATGTTCATCATTGGGGCCGATTAGGGGATTAAAACCACTCAAGTTTAAGTGATCTTTTATCAGCATTAGCGAGCCCGGGGCCATGTCCTTGTGCAGGGAGCCTGCCGCATTGGTCACAATCAGACTCTCTATGCCCAAAAGCTTGAACATCTTGATGATATCGGCAATTTGCGATGCCTGATATCCCTCATAGAGGTGAATTCTGCCCTGCATGCACAAGACCTCTTTGCCGCTTAATTTGCCAACAATAAATCTGCCTTTGTGGCCGGCAACCGTGCTTTTGGGAAAGCCTTCTATGGAACTATAGTCTATATTCAAAGGCTCTTCTATCTCTTGTGCAAGTCCGCCTAATCCACTGCCCAAAATAATGGCAATTTTAGGCGCTCTTGGCCCTAAAAGTTTGCGAATCTGCTCATAAAAAACAAATGCTTTTTCACTCATTTCCTAAAACTCCGAAAAACTATATGGCAAAAGCTCTGCCGCTTTGATGCTTTGTTTGATACCTTCTTTATTGGCTAGGTGCACCATTGTTTGCGGCAGGGCAAACTCAAGAATCCGTTGCCGGCAAGCGCCGCAAGGCGATATGAGTTGCTTGCTGTCTGCAAAAATCAAAATCTCTGCAATCTTCTTGCCGCCTCCAGCTACCATGGCGGCAATGGCGCCGGCCTCAGCACAGGTGCCGACCGGAAAAGAGACGTTTTCTACATTGCAGCCCGCATACATCTTGCCATCATCTGCCAAAATAGCCGCACCAACATGAAATTTTGAATAAGGTGCATAGGCATTTTCGGCTGCTTTAGTTGCTAAATTTAAAAGTTTCTGGGTATTATTCATAACTTGCCTTTGTCAGTTAAAAGTTTTATTGATTATAATAGATTATAATAAGGAAGCTTTATTACAAAAGCAAAGATTATTTGTTGCCATACTCACAACTCTTTTTTGGGAGATTCTTATCGTGAAAAAATTGTTGCTTGCATTGCTTGGTTTGTTGTTGGTGGTTTTTGTGGGTGCTTCAATTTATGTGGCAACTATTGATTGGAACCAGCATAAAAATATTATTGCTCAGCAATTTAGTGAGGCAACAGGTAAGAAAATTGTATTTGAAGGGCCAATCTCCTTCAAGCTCTTGCCAACACCGTATTTGAACGCTTCAAATGTTAAGATTCTTAGCCCGACCGGAGGCGAAAAAACTTTGGTCGAAATTCCGGATTTGGTTGCTAAGCTTTCTTTGGCTCCTTTACTCAAGGGACAGTTCGATATCCAACGGATGGAACTTAGAAACCCTCAGATTAATGTGGAAGTTTCAGATGACGGAAAGCTTAATTGGCAATCCGATCTTACACCAGAGCAACGCCAGAAAATTGAAGATGCTAAAATTGCTTTAAACAGCGTGAGTATCGGAAATGCTACCCTTAATTTTGAAGATCCGTTCAGGAATATTTCTTTAAAACTGGAAAACTTAAATGGTGAGGTTATTGCCCAAAGCATTATGGGGCCTTATAGAATTGAGGGAAACTATGTTAAGGATAATACTCCGGAGGGCTTTGCTATTTCATTGGGGCAGTTCTCTGACAGCTTTGCCACAACCCTAAATGCGGCAATTACTCACCCCGTGTCAGAAAGCTATATCCGCTTTGATGGAAGTTTTATGCTCTCTAATAAAGTTCTAAATGGTAATATCATCGTCGAATCTAAAAAATTAAAACAATTTGCTCAGGCAAATTTTAAACAATTAGAGTTTGATGATGCCTATGATTATCCATTGGCTGTGACGGCGGATATTAATGTTAATGAAAATCAGCTTAATCTTTCTAACATCGTGCTAAAATATGGGGAAACACAAGGCGCCGGAAATCTGCAGATGCCTTTTAACGATGGTTTTGATAATGGTGGAATCAAACCGCGTGTGGATGTCGCCTTTAATTTTACCGATCTGGATTTGACGCCGGTTGCGCATGCCGTTACCTCTTCTGTTGCTAAGTATTCTGCTCAGGATAGTGTCTATAATCCTCAAATAGGGTTTGATCTTTTGGCTGATGTAAAAGCTGTTAGGACAACTTATAAGGGGCAACAAATTAAAAATTTTGAAACCAGCGTGGATTGGGTCGAAAATATTTTGACGCTGAATACCTTGAAGGCTACGGCTCCCGGGGATACTGATATCAATATTAAAGGAACAATCTCTGCGTTTGAAGATAAGCCTTTTTATAGTCTGGATACAAATCTTAGTTCTAATGACTTTCTTAAAACCCTGACTTGGCTTGGTGTTGCTCCGGAGGTCTCTGCCGCGGCAACTTATCGTAAGGCTGTCGGAAATGCCAAATTTACGGGGACTTTGCAGAGAATCCAAGTCTCTCCTTTTAATTTTACGCTGGATAAAAGCTCTGTTTCCGGCGAGGCAGGGATTAAACTTGATACCCCGAGAAAAGATATCATGCTGATTGTAAATACGGATATGATAAATTTTGATAACTATATCAGCTCTCTGCCAGAAGAGGAAAAGGCTAAGACTTGGGCCCAACGAATGGTCTATCGTTTTTCAAAATTGGGAATGTTTAATGATTTTGATATGCAAGCAACCCTTAAAATGAACTTGGGTATCTATGAGAATATGCCGTTTGAGAATGTTGCTTTTAACGGTAATCTGCTGGATGGAAAATTGACAATTGAAAATCTGCAAATTGGATCCGTGGCTAATTCTGCAATCAAGGTCGAGGGAATCTTATCCGGTTTTGGAAAGTCTCCGATATTTGAAAACTTTAACTATGATATTCAGACCAATGATGTAGCGGCTTTGATTAATAAAATTGAACTTAAGGCTCCAAATCTGGATTATAAAAAACTTAATGATTTTCAAATTTGGGGCGCAATTACCGGTGATATGTCCCAGTTTGCAACTGAAACAAATGTCAATTTTGAAGACTTAAAGCTGATTTACAAGGGGCAGGTCAGCCGCAAGGGCGACAAGATTTCTTACAACGGAGATTTGGAACTTAAGCATCCAGACTTTGTTAAGATGCTTAATGACTTGAATTTGCCTTATAATCCTAAAGCTTATTCTTTGGGGCTGTTTGACCTCAAGACTAAATTGATTGGTGATACGGAGGAATTTAGGGCTAATCCCCTAGAGTTTAATATCGGATTTAATACCTTTAAGGGCGATATTAGCTACACAAAAGGCTCTGAGGGGCGTCCGAGCATTTTGACTAATATGGAGATTAATAAGTTTGAAATTGAACGCTTCTTAAATAAAAACACTGAAACTTCAGGTGAACCGGTTATTAATCCGGTGGCAGAGGTGAAAGCTGAATTTTTGGCACGACCTTTGTGGGCAAAAAATACCATAAATTACGATTTTTATAAGTCATTTGACTTGAGCGGTAGTTTCAAAATTCAGGAGCTGTCTTATCAGAATTATATCTTTAGACAAGCTCAGGGGGATGTTTCTTTGCTGCAGGGAAATGCAGATATTAAAAATTTTGCGGCTGATTATCTGGGCGGCAAGATAGAAGCTTCTTTGCAGTTGCAAATGCAATCCAAGCCTTTGGTTAACGGACGCATAAAAATAGCTAATGCCGAAGTCAATCAAATGAATCTTAATGGCAGTGTTTATGCCGTAAATAACGGAACCTTTGATACTGATTTTACGTTTAGTGCACCGATGGAAAGTGAATTTGCTTTTATCTCCGGCCTGAAGGCAAATGCAGACTTTAGCTTGAATAACGTAAATGTTAAGGGTTGGAATTTGCGGGCAATTTATGATGATATTTTGAAACGTGAACAGGCTGATGGGTTGGCTGCGGTGGTGAAAACTGCTCTTGCTTCCGGAAATTCAACTTTGGATAAAATAAAAGGACGGGCAGAGGTCGTTGACGGACAGTTTGCTCTGGCTGAAACATCAATGAGTGCAACTGGGGTTGATATTTCCGTGCTTGGAGACGGAAATTTGGCCGAATGGACAATGAATGTTTTGTTTAATGTGAAATATGGCGAGCCCAAATATTTACCGGGATTTGCCTTTTCTCTCAAAGGTCCGATTAATGCACCGCTTTTGGATGTCGATGTCAGCGCTTTGTTTAATCTGTATCAGAGCCGGCAAGATAAAAAAGAGGCCGATATTAAGGCTGCCGAAGATGCTGAAAAGGCAAGGTTAAGAGCTTTGGCTGAGGAACAGAAAAAAACTTCTGAGGCTCTTATTGACGATATCAGATCTAATCTGGAAAAGGATATTAATGCCAAGAAAAGCGCCGCTTTCAGCGATGAGGCTAATGCATCTTATGCTAATATTAAACAACAGTTGGGTGCTATTGCTACGGAGTTGGCTCAAAATTCTTCCAGAGCAGATGCTCAAGATGTGACAGATGCTTTGTTGCAAGAATTGCAAGCTGCTAACACAAAAGCAACCGCTGATATTGAACAACAAAGGCAACTGTTGAATGCGGCATACTTGGATGATGTAAAGAAAAATAATCAGGCCATTTATGCTCAAATCGTTGAAAATTATAATCGTTCTAAGATGTTGAGCTTTAACTACAATACACTCAAAGACGGGTTTAGGGTCAGACTAGCTGCGGTCGAGACTGATTTTAAGCCGGAGGATGATACCAATATTGTCGGGTGGCAGGATTTTATTGAAGATAAAATCACAAGTTTTGAACATCAGGATAAAGAGCTTTTGGACAATATGCAACAAATGCAAGCCTCAACATCTATCCCAGAAGTGGAGGCTTATAAAAAGCAGTTGCAAAATTTGCGAGATGTTTTGACTATTGATTTGAGAGATATGGAGCAAAGCCTCGGTGAATATAAAGACTATACAGAGAAGAAAGTCGCTGCACAGGAAGAGGCCTATGCCGCACGCTTGAGGGAGGCTGAGGTTCAGCGCAAGCTGGAGGAAAATACCGGCTCCATCAGCATCAAGAAAAGCGGCAAGACCCTCACTGTTCGCAGAGATATTGAAGATATTGAAAAATCTGAGGAATTGGCCAATGAGCAGGAGGTTAGAGTCCTCGATTTTTCTCGCCCGAAGGTGAAGGTGGAAAGTAAAACTCCAAGCAGTAATGTAAATGTTGTGAAAAAAGGGAGGGTAAAACTTAATTAGCCTTGTCGAATTGTTTTTTTATGTTATATTTTCCTCATAAAAATAATTTGATTATTTGGAGTTTTTAAAATGTTTAAAAAACCTGAAGTATGTATCATCCCGGTGGCCGGGTTGTCTACTCGTAACTTGCCCTCAACCAAAGCTTTGCACAAGGGATTTTTGACCTTGCACGGAAAACCAATTATCCAATATGCCATTGATTCCTGCAAAGAAATTGGTATTAAAGAAGTCATCTTTATCTATAGCGATCAATCTTGCAAAAATTTGTTTGAAAAACACTTTTCTCCGTATCCGTGGTTGGAAAATCACTTGCGTGAAAAAGGCAAACTTGATTTGCTCAAAGTAGTGCAAGATATTATTCCGGAAGGTATGAAATTTTCGTTTGCTGAGCAGAAAGAACCCAAAGGAAACGGGCACGCCGTTTTGATGGCTAAAGAGCTGGTCGGTGACAGAGACTTTATCGTGATGTGGGCAGATGATGTCTATGTTAATGTCCATGGCGGCAAAGGTATCTTGGCTCAGCTTTTGGATGTATATCAACAATACGGCGGCATGGTTGACCATGTGCAGGTTTTCCCCGATGATGAAATTGTCCGTTATGGCGTTTTGGAAGGCGCTGTTCAAGAAGGAAATGTCGTCCATGCTACCGGAAAAATCGAAAAGCCTTCTAAGGATAAAATTCCTTCTAACTTCGGTAGTTTGGGGCCCTATATCTTGCCCAATGCCATTATGGATATCTTGCCTGAGGTGCAGAAGGGAAATAATGGAGAAATTAACTTGGCTGATGCCATGGGCTTGGCAGCAAAGCGCGGGATTAAACTGACCGGTGTTATCTGTGATATTGAGCGTTTTGATTGCGGCACCAACAGAGAGTTGGAAAAGTCTAATCTCCGTTTGTCTTTGATGGAAGATCCCGAGCTCAGAGATTATTGTTGCCAGGTCTTGAAGGTTTGCGCCGCCTAACCAGGCAAGCGCCTGGAGGCATAACTTTGCTGTAACCCGCAAGACTAAAAAGCCACCTATCAAGGTGGCTTTTTTACGGCTTGCTAATCTTGGGTGCCTTAGAATAGTTTGAGGATACTCTGGTTGGCTTGAGAGGCCAAAGAGAGAGTTAATAGCTCAATAAATCAAAGCCCCCTCATCTGTAGGTGAGGGGGCTTAAGAAAATTAGAAAACTTACTCTTTGTGGCGGAAGGTAATGCGGCCTTTGGTCAAATCATAGGGCGTCATCTCAATATCTACTTTGTCGCCGACCATTACACGAATGCGAAATTTGCGCATTTTGCCTGCCGTGTGTGCCAATATCTCGACACCGTTTTCTAATCTGACACGAAACATGGCATTAGGCAGCTTTTCAATAACTTCTCCGCTCAGTTCCAACAGTTCTTCTTTACTCATTAAAAAATCCTTTTGCTAAATAACTTTGTGCTATTAATAAACCCAGATTTATTTTTTTGCAACATTTTTTATCGGCGGGAATGATAAGGTAAAGCAACTACCAACTCCTACCGTGCTGCTCACGCTTATCTTGCCACCGCTTTTTTCAACAATCGACTTGGCTATCGAGAGCCCTAAACCTGTTCCCTTCTTAGCGTTGTCGTGCCCTTCGGAAAAGAACGGATCAAAAATCCTATTCAAATTCTCAGGTGAAATGCCAATGCCGGTATCTGTGAAACTGATGTTTATGTGTCCGCTTTTATCCTTTTTGATGTTGATGCTCAAAACTCCATCAGCGTCCATCGCTTTGATGGCGTTCATTATAATATTAATTGCCACCATCTTGAAGTCTGCATCGTTGCCGCGTATGATGATGTCATTTGCCGAAGCATGAAGCTCAATATTTATACCTTTGCTCTTGGCCTCAAAATCAAGCAATTGGATGACATCCGTGATGCTGTCTTTGACGTTAATCTGCTGGCTGTTGTCTTCAACCGAGCGGGCCAGTTTTAATAAACGCTCGGGAACATCTATGCAACGGACCAACTCATTGTATATCATCAATAAACTCTTTTTGTCTTCGGCAGTGTCATCTTTATCGGCATAAAACTTATCAAGAAGACGCTCCAAAATCATCCTCAGCGCTCCTAAGTGATTCTTTATCTCATGGGCGATCGAGGTCGATAAGAAACCTAAAGAAGATAGCTTTTGTTGGTGAGAAAAGTTGATGTCCTCACTCAAATCTCGGATGGCTTCAACAATGTATTTGTCTTTACCATTGTGTCTTAAGGGGGCTGCGTTTATGGAAAGGTGTCTTTGCGGGAAAGCTGCAAATTGCTGGACAACTTTAACATTATTCTTGTGATTGTGCAAAATCTCATGCAAAGGGCAATGAAACGTTTCCAAACTACAAGGGCTCTTTATCTTCTGCGAACCTTCATAGCATTTGCTGCAGTCTTTCTGGGCAAGGCCAACTTGCCTATAATATGCCTTGTTGGCAACGATAATATTATAGTTTTTATCAATCACCCTAATCCCATCAGGAATACTGTCTATTAAAGATTGCAAAAACTGTTCTTTGTCCTTTACCTCAGAAATGACGGTCTGCAGGTTGTTTAACATTTGGTTGAAGGTTGATATCAAATAATCTAATTCGTCAGCAAATCTTGAGTGCATGTTCTCCGGAATTCTAACATTTAAATTGCCATGAGAAACTGCCTCTGAAACTGCTGATATCTTATTTATCGGGTTTAATATCCAACGTGTTATCAGAAGCGCCAAAAGTATGATGGATAGTACAATTAAAATGGAGCTGATACCAAAAATTTTTAAACTTTCTTGAATGGTTTGATATCGTTGATCAAAACTATTGCTGATTTCTGTAATCTTTTTTTGTTCCGCCGCCAATTGCTCTAATCTTTCCTCTTCTGATGAAACAGAATAAAAGCTTTTTAGGGCCGTTTCTGCTGTCTTTATCTCCGGATGTTCGGATAAAAATTGCCTGAGCTCTTTTGACATATTAATGTTGCGGTATAAAAGCTCAATATACTGCTGATTTCTTTGGATGCTATATAGCTGTTCTTCTTGAATTTTGTTGCCGTAAACAAGGTAAAACGTATACACAAAAATCAGAGAAGTGATTAGGAATAAAAGCAATATACTGTAAATAATCTTACGGTTGAGGCTTACAAACATGGCTGGAATCTTTCTCTTTGTTAGCTATTATTTAACAATATAGCTCTAAAATATTGCTAAATTATAAATGAAAAGAGAGAAATATGCTCAAGAATGATTTTAGTTTGACAGAAGTTGAAGCTTTGCAATCTTGGAATGATGAACATTCCGCTTTTATTAAATATGGTACTTATGAAGGCAAGCCTATGTGGCTTATTTATGGCGCAGACGGAGAAAGAATTGCCGCTACCGATTCCAGAGAATTTGCTTTTATTGTTGCCAAGCAAAATGATTTGGAGCCGCACAGCGTCCATTAAAAAAAGCCCCGCCAGAGCGGGGCTTTTTGTATTTTTTAATCTTGGCTGATCAGCGCGTATACCTCAACAGCTTTTCCGGCCTGTCTGAGTTTGGCACACAAAGCCTCGTCTTTTAATATACGAGACATCTTCGCCAGTGCAGTTAGGTGATCGGCGCCGTTGTCTTCCGGTGATAAAAGTGCGAAAACCAGATCTACCGGTTTGCCGTCAATGGCGTCAAAATCTACCGGTGAAACAAGTCTGGCAAAAATTGCGCAGACTTTATCTAAGCCCTCAAAACGGCCATGGGGCAGAGCTGTGCCGCCGCCAAAACCGGTCGAGCCTAAGTTCTCTCTTTCCAAGAAAGTATCAAAAATCGTGCGGTCATCCAAACCGGTCATTTCTGATGCTTTGACAGCCAATTCTTGCAAAAGCTCACGCTTGCTGCTTGCTTTGATGTCCAGTAAAATACTTTTCTCACTCATTATGTCTGAGATATTCATACGCTTATAGCCTCAATTCTTTAGTTCTCTGTTTTGGGCTCTACCCAGCCGATGTTGCCATCTTTGCGGCGGTATACCATGTTGAATTTATCGGTAGCGGCGTTCTTGAACATCAAAGCTACCTCATCATTCAAATCCATAAACATAACCGCTTCTGATACCGTGCAAACCGGAATGTTGGCCTCTAACTCGGCTATGGTTAAGGGGGCATCGTCAATATCAATTTCTTCGGCGTCTTCATTGAGAGAGAATACTGCCTCATTGGCGATTTCTGCCAGGCCGGTCTTGCCTTTGTGGTCGTTCAATTTGGTCTTGTGACGACGCAGACGGGTGGCAATGTGCTCATTGGCGGCATCAAATGCAGAATAGGGATCTCCGGCACTGCCGCTGCCTTTTAAGATGATGTTTTTTGCAGGATGAACAGTAACATCAGCGTTGAAGCTGTCTTTTACTTTGGTGAAGGTAACACTGCAGCTGATGGGAGCCGGAAAATATTTGTTTACAGCATTGAGAATGTTTTCTTCTACGTGGTTGCGGAGTCTGTCCCCGATATCAACCTGATTGCCTGATAATGTGATCTTCATAATTCTTCCTTGCATAAATTAAATTAAACTCTTTGAAATATCCGTTACCGGAGTACACAGTATATCTCAATATCAAAAGGAAATACAGCCTTATTTGCAGAAAGTCAACATTTTAATTTGAAAAGCCTCGCCATTATAGAGCCGGCTTGCGCTTTTGCCGCTTCCTCTCCGCTGATGTCGGTATGTTTAAGGATTCTCTATATTTGGCAACCGTGCGGCGCGCTATCTTTATGCCTTCTTGCCCCAAAAGCTCTACAAGTTTGTCATCTGATAAAACCGCCTGCGGGGATTCTTCGCTAATTAATTGTTTTATCTTGTGTTTTATTGCCATTGTCGAGGTGTCTTCATTGCCAACATAGCTACCGGCCGCCGCAGAAAAGAAAAATTTCAGCTCAAAAAGACCTCGCGGCGTATGCATATATTTGCGAGAGGTGACACGGCTTACGGTACTTTCGTGCATCTCAAGATTATAGGCAATATCTTTGAGACTCAACGGCTTTAATCTTTCTATGCCATATTCAAAAAAATCTCGTTGCTGCCTAACAATTTCTTCGCTGACGCGCAAAATTGTCGAAGCCCTTTGATGCATGGCTTTAATTAAAAAATTAGCCGAACTTAAATTTTCTTTCAGGTAACGTTTGGCATTTTTATCTTTGTTGGCTAATTCACTGTAGTAATGCTGGTTAATCAGCAATCTCGGCAAAGATAAAGAATTTAACTCAACCCTGTAATCTCCGCTTTTTTGGCGATGCACAAATACATCCGGCACAATATAGTTTGTGGTATCATGCTCATAGCCGGCGGCAGGCTTGGGGTTTAGTGATTTGATATCGGCTATCATGGAGGCCAAATCTTCGTCAGTTGCTTGGCAAAGCTGCTTTAGCTCCTTGTATTTTCCCGCGGCCAACAAAGGAAGATTCTTCAACAACTCGGCAATGGCCGGATCATAGCGATTGATGTCTTTGAGCTGAATGGTCAGGCATTCTTCCAAGCTTGTGGCAAAAATACCGGAGGGCTCAAAGCCTTTCATCTTTTCCAAGACGCTTAACACCCGTTCTTTGCTCGTGCGCAGACGCTTAGCTATTTCTTCTGCGTCACCTCTGAAATATCCGGCGCCATCTAAATGTTCGCAGAGCTGATGCGCAATAATCCGGTCCGCAGTGGAAGAAAAACAAACGCGTATTTGCTCTGCTAAAAATTGATAAAGTGATTTCTTGTCAGAGAGGCGTTGTTCGCAGTAGTCAAAATCCGCCTCGCCAAAGCGGTTGTCTTTAACTTTGTAGTAGTCATTCCAGCTGTAATCGGCCTCAAGCTCATAGCCTTCTCTGTCACTGCCAAAATCATCATCAAAACCGGTATCGTAATCAATGTCTGGCTTAAATTCTTCTTCTGGTTCTGGTTTTTGCGGCTCGGTCGGCGGCGTGTCTATTGTGGGGGAGAAATTATCTGCCTGCTCTCCGAGATAAGTGTCTTCTTTTTCCAAAAGAGGATTGCGGGAAAGTTCCTCTTCAATCAGCTCACCAAGTTCTATATTGTTTAGCTGCAACAAATTAATTGCCTGCCGAAGCTGTGGGGTCATCAGCAGGGACTGGCTTTGTTTTATTTCCAGCCTGGGCGTTACAGCCATGGTAATTGCCTTTTGCTACATTGAGAAATTGTCACCAAGGTAGACTTTGCGAACCTCCTTATTGGCAACAATTTCTTCCGGAGTTCCTTCCATTAAAACCGTGCCTCCATGTAAAATATAGGCACGATCCGTAATATCAAGTGTCTCTCTAACATTGTGATCGGTTATTAGTACTCCCAAGCCACGGTGTTTTAGTTGTGAAACAAGATTCCTTATCTCTCCCACGGCAATCGGGTCAATACCTGCTAAGGGTTCATCAAGCAAAATATAATGTGGTTGGCTGGCCAAGGCTCTGGCAATTTCCAGACGGCGGCGCTCTCCGCCTGATAACGCTATCGCCGGAGATTTTCTTAAATGCGCAATTGAAAACTCGCTCAAGAGCTCTTCCAACATATTTTCCCTTTGGCTCTCATCTTCAATCACAATTTCTAGAATCGCTTTGATGTTGTCTTCTACACTTAAAGAACGAAAAATCGAGGCCTCTTGCGGAAGATAACCAATACCTAAGCGGGCGCGGCGATACATCGGCAGGGCGGTGATGTCTTGTCCATCGATGTGAACATCGCCATAGTCCGGCGTGATTAGCCCGGTGACACAATAAAAACAAGTGGTCTTGCCGGCGCCGTTAGGACCAAGTAGGCCGACAGCTTCTCCTCGGCGCACGTTTAAGGATACGTTTCTTAATACCGGACGGTTCTTATATTTTTTGCCGATATTAAATACTTCAAGCTTTGATTCCGGATTGTAATTATGAGTCATGTCTATTTCTTCTCTTTAAATACGCCTTTTACTCTGCTCTTTTGGGAGCCGGCCAAAAGTTTGCTTATGCCTGTGTTGAGGTTGGTTTCTGCTTTGTCTCCGCGCAACAGGTTGCCTTCTTGGTTGATGATGATGTTGTCAAAAAGTTTCACCAATCCGGTGTTGGGAAGATAGGTCCCTTTATCTGCCGTAACGGTGGCATCTTTGGTGATGATTTTGACGTTGCCGAAAATATCCACCTTGTCTAAGGTGAGGCTTGAGGAATTATCTTTTCCCTTCACAAAGAACGCAATCATCTTATCTGAAAACAGTTGGTTGCCGTCTTTATCAACGGCCTTAACATTGCCAAGGGCAATAGCCTTTTGTTGTGAGGGATAGTAGGTGATGTTTTCTTCGGCTGTTATGGTTTCTTGCTCGGTTTTGATGGTGGCTGGTTTGCCAACCAAAACGGCTGTATCTTTGTTTAAGTCATAATCCATATTGTCACCAAAGGCATCCGCCCGCGGCGAATGCATGCGAACATTGCCGTTGGCTACCACACGATTAATCTGGCCCTTTGTGCCTTTGCCACCAGGTTGGTAGTAGCCCGTTAAAGTATCTGATTTGATGTTCATATCATCTTTGGTGGCAACGGCGTTGCCTCTGGCTACGACTTTTTGCTCCTTTTGGTGCCATTCTACCTGCTTGTCGGCCGTAATATTGACATCTCCGGCTTGGGCAGGCAGACAGAACATGATGAAGAGGGCAATGCTTAAAACAAATCTCATTTTGAAAAACTTTCTTCTTTTATGGTTATGTCGTTGTGACCCTTAAAAATTAAAATATCATCTTTGGTTGAAAATTCAAAGCCTTCGGCCTCCAAGTCGCCCAAAAAACCTTGGCCTTTTATCGGTTTGTTGCCGTAGCCTTTGGAGCTGTTAAAGTCAAAGAACGCTGAAGATGTTATGACATTCATTCCCTCGCTGTAAAACATCTCAACGTGTTCTTTAAGCTCAAGGAGGTTATTCTTTTGATTGAAGAAGCCTACAGGAGCCTTAATGCTTAGCCAGCGATCTTGGTCTAAGGGTAAAATACCTTCCGGCTTGGTTAACTTAACCAGTTTGGAGCCGGGAGCTGTTTCATCAATATTGCTGGCAACAAAGTTGTTTACTTTGTTGTCTTTGTCGGTGATGTAAAAAACCGTGTTCTCTACGTGCAATTTTTCAAGCTCGCCTCGCTTGGGACGGGTAATATCCAGCTTAAAATCTCTGGCATCTTGTCTTAAGCTTGGAAATAACAACAGCAAGCCTATCAATACCGCCGCAATTGAAGGTAAAGCCAATTTTGCCAGTTTGACAAAGCGTGAATGTTTTAATAAAGGTTGTGGTTCTGCCGGAGAGGTCGACAGCCTGGAATCTTCATTAAAGTATGTATCTATTTTTTTTAGATCAACCACGGTTTAGGCTACTCCGGCACGCAAGCAGTCATGAATATGAATAATACCGATGGGTTTTTTATCATCATCCAAGACAAAAAGTTGGGTAATGCCTTTGCCGGTGTTGTTCATCATGTTTAAGGCCTCAACCGCCATAACATCCGGAGCTATAACCTTGGGGTCTTTTGTCATAACATCGGCAGCTGTTTTGCTCATGATGTCGGCTGACATGCAGCGGCGCAAGTCACCATCGGTGATGATGCCTTCCAACTTGCCAGAGCCATCAACAATACCCACGCATCCCAGCATTTTTGAGGTCATGGTCAGAAGAGCTTCTTGCATGGAGGCATTTTCTTTTACCAGAGGAATCTCATCTCCTTTATGCATCAGGTCTGATACTTTTTGCAACATGGCGCCCAGTTTGCCGCCAGGGTGGCGTTTCTTGTAGTCCAATTTTGAGAAACCTTTTCTTTCCATCAGGCAAACGGCTAAAACATCTCCCAGCACCAAAGTGGCAGTGGTGGAAGAGGTGGGGGCCATGCCAAGCGGGCAAGCCTCACCATTATCGGGGAGTTTGAGCAAAATATCTCCGGCTTTGCCCAAAGCGCTGTCGGGGTTTTTGGTCATGGCTATTAAGGGAATGCCATAACGTTTGCAGAATACTAAAATGTCTGATAATTCTTTTGATTCACCACCATTGGAAATGGCTAAGACCACGTCTTTTTCGGTGAACATTCCCAAGTCGCCATGGCTGGCTTCCGCCGGGTGAACGAAAAACGACGGGGTCCCGGTTGAGGCCAAGGTTGCTGCAATTTTGCGCCCGATATGGCCTGATTTGCCCATGCCGGTAACAATAACGCGGCCTTGGGCATTTTGCATTAGATCCAAAGCGGCTGACAAGCTCTGATCAAAAGAAGCTTCCAATGCCCGAAGAGCCTCAACTTCTTTGTCAATAGTGCGTTTGGCACAGGAAATATCCTGTTCTAGTGTCATGTTTATAGAATCTCCATAATATTAACGTATGAGGAAATCCTAAAAGCATATTTTAAAAAGGCAAGAATTTTTTATCGGTTATGCAAGAATCAGGCCAAAAAGCAGTTTGAAAACAGAAAATTTTACATTCCTTGGACTCAAATGGACTCAAAGCGCTTCTGCTGTGTTCGCAGCCTTCCGAATCGGAGAGCCTTAAAGGTCTGAAACGTAAACGGAATCTTAACGTCTTTTGGACTCAAATAATTGAAAATTTTTGTAAAAAGCCCTTGACTTAAAACGTTTATGAGTCTATGGTGCCGAGACTCAATTAAAGAAGTCGGGGCATTTGTATGTCCTGGTTACACGGCTTTAGATGAGTATTTTGTTAACTAAATCAAAAACTTAAGGAAATTTGTGATGCCTACAATTAATCAGTTAATTCGTAAATCACGAACACCCAAAGTGAAGAGAAACAAAGTTCCGGCTTTGAAAGCTTGTCCACAAAAACGCGGTGTTTGTACAAGGGTTTATACAACAACCCCGAAAAA
>CALXVV010000028.1 GCA_944392205.1 uncultured Alphaproteobacteria bacterium
TTTGACCACAAAAAGTTTTTTAAATACCCTGATTTCGTTTTCGCTCACTTGACCGTCGGCTTTAGCCACTTTTGCGGCCAAACCGGCCATAGATTGAATAAAAGAAACATGGCGGGCCTCTTTGGAGTGTCGCCAAAGCTTTAAGGGATTAATACCTTTCCAAAAATGCCTGATGGAATCAATCGGAATAAGGGTGGCGTTCTCCATCCGATAATAGTCAACAAAGAACCCTATAATCACGCCACAAAAAAGGATAATCCGGCTCTGGCAGATAAAGCCGATGATCGCCCCGCCGATTTTGCCCCAATGATTATCCCAAAAATGGTCAAATTTTTTGCGCCAACGAGTTGCATGGTGGCTCTTGGGCGTATCAAAAACAAAATGCCCGACAATAAAGAACAGAATAAAACCATCAACACCCCACAAGGTGCCGCCCAACAACATACCCCAGATTTTGCCCCAGAAGTTGCCGTCCAAACGGTTGTAGTAACGATAATATTTATACGGCAGCATTAGGCGGATATTGTCATCAATAATGCTCAAGCGGCGCTCCAAGGAAACAATCAAATGCGTCCGATCAATCAGCATATGCCCCAAAAACATGCCGGCAAAAAAGCCCTCCGCGCCAAAAAGACGCAGACCAATAAGCGCGAGTGTAAGTTTTCCCAAAGGAGACATTTAAGACATCAAACTTGTTACAACAATAAGACTGATTATAATCAATTTTTGCAAAAATAAAAGCTTTATTGCCCAGTTATAAGACGATTGCGCTCATTTCCACCGGAAAAGCGCCTTTTTGCGTGACCAATCCGCGCAAAGTATTGCGCCTGAAGCTAAAATAGCCGTTAGCTTCATCAAAAGTATCAATGCCGGAGGCGGAAATATCCTTAATCCCCAGTGTTTGCAATCGGCTGACGCAAAAGCCTTCCAAATCAAACTGCCAATGCCCCGGGCGCCCCGGCACAAAAAAACGTGCAAATGTTTTATCTTTGCTCACAAAAGTTTGGTAAAAAGTCTCATCCACTTCATAAGATTTTTGGCCGATACAAGGGCCCACCGCGGCGGCGATATTCTCAATTTTTGCGCCTTTTTCGAGCATGAGAGCGACAGTGTTTTCAATCACGCCGCCAAAAGCCCCGCGCCAGCCGGCATGAGCTGCGCCGATAACCCCGTGCTGATAATCTGCAAGCAAAACCGGCGCACAATCTGCCGTGCGAATACAAAGAACCGTGTCTTTTTTATCCGTCACCACGCCATCAACCTTCAGCCAATCAGGCGTTGGGGATTCGACATAAGCCACATTGCTTGAAACATCTTGTTTCAAAAGATTCAAACGGTCTGAGTGCAGACCAAAATAAGCCGCGACTTTCTCAAGATTTTGCCACACATGGGTGATATTATCAGTGCCCTTGGTGCTGACATTTAAGCTAGCATAAATCCCTTGCGAAAAACCGCCTTGACCATCAAAAAAGCAATGTTTTTGCTTAGGCAGATTCGGAGCAAACCAACTCATTTTCCCTCGCTCAAAAAAGATGTTCCATATTCAAAAGGCTCTAGCTTAAAGAATTCTGCCAAAGTCTGAGCAATATCGGCAAAAGTCTTGCGTTGACCGATATTAGCAGGTATCACCTTTTTGCCAAACATCAAAACCGGCACTTGCTCTCTGGTGTGATCTGACCCTTCCCAAGTGGGGTCGTTGCCATGGTCAGCAGTGATAAAGACAATATCATCATCTTGCAAAAGCGGCTCAATTTCAGGCAGGCGGCGGTCAAAACACTCCAAAGCTCTGGCATAGCCTTTCACATCGCGCCGATGCCCGTAAAGCATATCAAAATCCACAAAATTGGTAAACACCAAGCTACCCTCGGGCGCGGTTTTAATTTCATTTAAGGTTGCGTTCCAAAGTTCTTCCAAACCGCTGGCCAAAACCTTTTTACTGATACCGGAGCCGGCATAAATATCGCTGATTTTGCCAATGGCAATCACCTCATGGCCGGCATCTTTGAGCTTATTTAAGATTGTCGGTGCAAAAGGCTTAACCGAGTAGTCATGACGGTTTTTGGTGCGGACAAATTCGCCTCTTTTCTCCCCCTCAAACGGGCGAGCAATAATACGGGCGATTCGATAAGGTTTAACCGCCTCAAAAGCAACCTCGCACAAATCATAAAGACGCTGCAAGCCAAAATATTTTTCATGAGCGGCAATTTGCAAACAGCTGTCTGCCGAGGTATAAAAAATCGGCTTTCCGGTCTTAATATGCTCCTCGCCAAGTTCTTGAATAATCTCGGTACCAGAGGCGGCTTTATTGCCCAAGATACCGTCAATCTTGGCATGAGCACAAATAGCATTAATCAACCCTTGCGGAAAAGAGGGATATTTCTTGGGAAAATAGCCCCATTCCTGCAACACCGGCACCCCGGCCATTTCCCAGTGGCCGGAGGTTGTGTCTTTGGCTTTGCTCATTTCCATGGCATGCCCATATTTGGATGGCAGTTTGAGCTTAGGCAAATCCTGGATTCCGATTTTAGCGGAATGTTTAACAGCCTCTCTGGCGGCCTTTGCAAGCCCAAGCTCCACTAAGTTTGGAACATTGAGCCCTAGATTTACTTGCGCGATATGGCCAAAAGTATCAGCCCCTTCATTGTCAAACAAACAAGCATCCGGCGCGCCGCCGATACCAAAAGAGTCCATCATTAAAATGATTGCCCGAGCCATGATAAACCTCCCACTATTAAAGTCTATAAAGATTGTAGCAGGGATAGATTAATTTTCCACTTAAATTTAACACAACTCCCAAACAAGGCACCCAAAAATTTCGGCTGGTGGAATTTATAGAGTAATTTTGAAGGCGTTATACAACCTTTTGCAAAAAGGTTGGAGAATGGTTCAGATAGAGCGATTTGAAAGGCAAAAGTATCGGAACCCAAACAATGCACCCAAAAATTTCGACTGGTGGAATTTATAGAGTAATTTTGAAGGCGAGAAAAATTCCAGTGTACAAATAGGTACATGAATTTTTCGAGACCGCACAAAATTTCATCTCAGAAAACCTCCAGACGGAATTTTTTATTGGTCGCCGATACGCAAAGCCTCAATAAACGCGCTTTGGGGAACTTCAACCTTGCCGAACTGCCGCATTCTGAGCTTGCCTTTTTTCTGCTTATCCAAAAGCTTACGCTTACGAGTGACATCACCGCCATAACATTTGGCCGTCACGTCTTTTCTCAAAGCAGAAATGGTCTCACGCGCTACAACTCTGCCGCCGATGGCTGCCTGAATGGGAATTTTGAACAAATGCCTGGGAATGAGGTCTTTAAGCCGCTCGCAAATTTGGCGTCCTCTGGATTCGGCCTCGCTTCTGTGGCACAAAAAGGCCAAGGCATCAACAGCTTCTTCATTGATAAGAATTTGCACCTTAACCAGGTCAGATTCCTGATAGCCGGTCAGCTCATAATCAAAGCTGGCATAGCCGCTGGTGATAGATTTTAGTCGGTCATAAAAGTCAAAAACGATTTCGTTGAGCGGAATATTGTAGACAACCATCGCTCTGGAGCCGACATAGGTGAGTTCCACCTGCTCGCCGCGGCGCTCGGTACAAAGTTTTAAGACCGCACCAAGATAGGTGTCCGGCACCAAAATAGTTGCCTTAACCATTGGCTCTTCAATGGAGCGGATAAGCGTCGGGTCAGGCATATCGGCAGGGTTGTGGAGCGTGATGTTCTCACCGCTGGTCAAGTGAATCTTATAAGCCACAGAGGGGGCGGTTGTAATAAGATCAAGGTCAAATTCGCGGCCCAAACGCTCTTGGATAATTTCCATATGCAAGAGGCCCAAAAATCCGCACCTGAATCCCAGTCCCAAGGCGGCGGAGTTTTCATTTTGATAATCAATGCTGGCATCATTGAGTTTGAGCTTTGCCAAAGCATCTTTCAACAAGTCATATTGACTGGAATCAACCGGAAATATGGAGCAAAACACAACCGGCACCGAGGGCTTAAAGCCTTTGAGTGGTTCTGCGCAAGGTTTTTTATTATCGGTAATCGTATCTCCGATATGACAATCCCCGACACTTTTGATACTGGCAGTGATAAAGCCGACCTCGCCCGGATAAAGAGCCTCGACATCCGTCATTTTCGGAGAGAAAACGCCAACTTTTTCAACCTGATAAGTTGCGTTGTTAGACATCATTCTGATTTGTTGTTTTTTGCGCAAGATGCCATCGTGAATACGCACCAAAATAATCACGCCCAAATAGCTGTCATACCAGCTATCAATAAGCAAAGCCTTAAGCGGAGCATTTTCCTCGCCTTGGGGAGCGGGCAACCTGTGCACGATAGCTTCCAAGAGCTCCGGCACGCCAAGCCCGGTTTTGCCGGATGTTTCTATGGCATCAGAGGCATCAAGCCCGATAACATCTTCAATTTGTCTTTTAACCTTTTCCGGATCAGCTGAAGGGAGGTCAATTTTATTTAAGACCGGCACAATTTCGTGGTTGTTCTCTATGGCCAAATAGACATTAGCCAAAGTCTGTGCTTCCACTCCTTGAGTAGCATCCACCACCAACACAGAGCCCTCACAAGAGGCCAGAGAACGAGAAACTTCATAAGAAAAATCCACATGCCCGGGGGTATCCATAAGATTGAGCTGATAAGTTTTGCCGTCTTTAGCCTTATAATTAAGACGCACGGTCTGAGCCTTAATGGTAATACCGCGCTCTTTTTCGATATCCATATTATCAAGCACTTGCTCGGTCATTTCTCTTTTTTCAAGCCCGCCGCAAGCCTCAATCAACCTATCTGCCAGTGTAGACTTTCCGTGATCAATATGCGCAATGATTGCAAAATTACGAATTAGGTCCAGATTATGTTCACTCATTTTTTGACTTTAATCCCCAAAACTTCTCATAAAATTATTATTGAAAATACCCGAAAAAATAAATTTCGCAACCTAAATTTAATCAGATAATTTTCTATGGATTGACTATGAAGTGAAAATATGACTATAATCAGAGTATAGGTATTATTTGGAGTATAATCAGATGAGAAAGATGATTGACATTGATTTCGGCTCCACTCGCTATGATGAGTTGGTTGAACTGCGTTATAAAGTCTTACTGGAACCCTTAGGACTAAAATTCTTGGATTCGCACCGCCAAAAAGAGATGAATTATTTGCACATTGGTTGTGTTGAATGCTTAGACGATAAATTAGTCGGAGGCCTAATGCTGGCTCCCGTGGATAATGACACTGTTCGCCTGCTTCAAGTGGCGGTAGATACCAAGTACCAAAGAGAAGGCATCGGCCGTGCCATGGTAGAATATGCCAAGCAGCGCGCCCGTGAGGCCGGTTATAAGAAGATGTTTATTCATGCCAGACTAACCGCCATTCACTTTTATGAAAAGATAGGTTTTCACCAAGAAGGTGATATTTTTGAGGAACAAGGCCTCACCTTTGCCAAAATGGTGATAGATTTATAAAAATAGACCCCGCAATTTGCGGGGTTTATTGTGCCTAGCGCTCAAGTTTTTTATAGCGGATGCGGTGCGGCTTGGCAGCCTCCTCACCCAGACGGCGAACTTTGTCTTTTTCATATTCCTCAAAGTTGCCCTCAAACCATTCAACATGGCCGTCATCTTCATAAGCCAAAATATGGGTGGCCAAGCGGTCCAAAAACCAACGGTCGTGTGATGTCACGAGCACACAGCCCGGATAGTTCATGATTCCTTCCTCAAGCGAGCGGAGAGTGTCGACATCCAAGTCATTAGTCGGTTCATCAAGCAAAATGACATTGGCTCCTTTTTTAAGCATTTTTGCCAAATGCACACGGTTTCTCTCACCACCTGAGAGCTGGCCGACCTTTTTCTGCTGATCGCCGCCCTTGAAGTTAAACTGCCCCACATAGGCGCGGGATGGAACCTCTTTTTTGCCCAATTGAATCATATCCAATCCGTCAGAAATTTCTTCCCACACGGTCTTGTTGGGATCAAGCTCATCTCTTGTTTGGTCGACATATCCAAGGTCCACGGTCTCGCCCAAGCGGATTTCGCCGGAGTCTGGTTTTTCCTGCCCGGTAATCATCTTAAACAGCGTAGTCTTGCCGGCGCCATTAGGGCCGATAATGCCCACAATTGCACCCTTGGGAATTTTGAAAGACAAATCATCAATCAAAACCCTGTCACCAAAAGATTTACTGATATGGTTAGCCTCAATCACCAAATCCCCCAAACGCTCGGTCATCGGAATTGTGATATTGGCGGTTGTAATTTTATCTTTGGTGGATTGTGCCAACAATTCATCATAAGCATTAATACGAGCCTTAGACTTTGCCTGTCTGGCTTTGGGATTTTTCTGAATCCACTCAAGCTCATTGGCCAAAATCTTTTGTCTGGCAGTTTCTTCTCTGGCCTCTTGCTCAAGACGTTTTTGTTTTTGCTGCAGCCAAGAAGAATAGTTGCCCTCATAGGGGATTCCCTGCCCGCGGTCAAGCTCCAAAATCCACCCCGTTACGTTATCCAAGAAATAGCGGTCGTGAGTAACCATAACCACTGTTCCTTTATAATCCTTAAGGTGATTTTCAAGCCAAGCAACCGATTCGGCATCCAAGTGGTTGGTGGGCTCATCCAAAAGCAACATATCCGGCTTTGAGAGCAGTAGGCGGCAGAGAGCCACACGGCGCTTCTCACCACCTGAAAGTTTGGTAACATCCGTATCAGCCGGCGGGCAACGCAAAGCATCCATGGCAATCTCAATCGTGCGCTCCAAATCCCAGCCATTGCAGGCATCTATTTTTTCTTGCAGTTCGGCTTGCTCATTAATCAGGTTGTTCATTTCCTCATCGGTCATTTCCTCGCCAAAACGCATGGAAACTTCCTCAAACCTTTTGAGCAAATCTCTGGTTTCTGCCAAACCATCCATGATGTTTTCCATCACGTTTTTGCTTGGGTCAAGTTGTGGCTCTTGCTCCAAGTAACCAACCTTAATACCGTCTGCAGCCCAGGCTTCACCGTTAAAATCCTTATCCACCCCGGCCATAATCTTAAGCAAAGTAGACTTACCGGCACCGTTCACACCCAAGACACCGATTTTTGCCCCCGGCAGAAAGGAAAGTGTAATTCCCTTAAAAAGCTCTTTTCCGCCCGGAAAGACCTTGGTTAAATTTTGCATGACAAACACATACTGAACTGCAGCCATTTTCATCTCCCAAAAATTATCAGATTGGCTTTGACTATACAGGTTAAAAAACAAAAAGCAACTTTTTAATTGCGGCGACGGCTGATTCGGCCGATTGTCGGCGGCGGCAACTCGGCTCCGTTAGCCTGCGCAATCGCATCATCTTGAACTTTCACTTCCGTAATGGTGGCTTTAGAGCCGTTATAAATAGCCTTGGCCGCCTCACGATCTTTGTTGTTTTTATAAATATAGCGGGCATCATAAGGTTTGCGGGGCGTAAGTATTTGCCCGTCAGGCATTTTAATGGTTCCATCCACATAGAGCACCGCCTTAAAAATCTCTTGTCTGTCAAAACGGCGGTTGATTTCCGCACACTCAAAAAAGCCGTCTAATTCTTTAGAGATATAGGCATTGGCTTTTTCCTCGGAATAAGCATAGATAGCATCATTTTGGAGTTTGTCAGAAGGAGATTTGGTGAGCAATATTGCTCTGGCCAGCATCTCAAACGTATCATATTTTGAGGATCCGCAAGCCAACCCCTGCCCGGCGATTGCCCCCAGAGCGCGCACTTCTTCAATATAGGGCATTTGGGCATTGGCAAAAGCAACCGGCCACCAACAAAAAAGAGCAAGCAAGCACCATTTTTTCATCTGATATCTCCCGTTAAACTGTGCTCATTATATAAGATTTATCCCAAAAATCAAAAGCTATTCTCATTTTTTTAATAAAGAATCTAAAAATTAAGTTGACAAAGCGTCTTATTTGTCATAAGTTGCGGATAACTTTTGACAGGTAAGGATAGAGAAATGAAAATTTACAGCTCTTTAAAAAGCAAAAAAACTCGTGACAAGGACTGCAAAGTTGTCCGCCGCAAAGGTCGCGTTTATGTCATCAACAAAAAGAACCCTAAGTTAAAAGCACGTCAGGGCTAATTTGTTGTTTAGCTTTTATGGTTTTTGAAAAACCCGCTGTTTTCAGGCGGGTTTTTTAGTGTTTTAAATTTGATTTTCTATAAATTTAGCGCGCAGTTTGACCTCTGCGCGCATAAACTTTATATCCTTTATCAATAAAGAACTATTTGATATATACGGTATGGAGCATATTGGTCCGCCCTTTGACATTGAGCGGGAACCCTGCGGTGATGATGATATGGTCGCCAGATTTGGCATAACCATTTTCAACCGCCACCTTAACCGCCGAGTCCTCAACATGGTCAAAGCTCTTAAAACTTGTTTTGTTAATAAAAGGTCTGACCCCCCAAACCAAAACCAATCGGCGCGCCACCGCGATATCAGGTGTCAAGGCCAAAACCGGCAAATATGGGCGCTCTCTTGCGGTCAAAAAGGTTGTAAGGCCTGATGTCGTGTAGCTGACGATAGCCTTTACGTTTTTCAAGATACAAGAAAGCTCGCTGGCGGCAAAGGTAATGGCATCAGCCTCTCCGCTATTGCACGGACGACGGCGAGAAGTCTGCATAAGTTCAAAGAACAGTGGATCCCCTTCCACCTGGCGAACAATTTTATGCATCATTTGCACCGCCTCGGTCGGATATTTTCCGGCGGCAGTTTCTGCCGAAAGCATGACCGTGTCGGCTCCGTCATAAACAGCCGTAGCCACATCGGAGACTTCTGCTCTGGTGGGGGTTGGGTTATTAATCATGGATTCGAGCATTTGGGTGGCCACAATCACCGGTCTGGCGTATTTGCGGCAGGCGGCCACAATTTTCTTTTGCAAAACCGGAACATTCTGGATTGGGCATTCAACACCCAAATCACCACGTGCAACCATAATGGCATCAGATTCTTGAATAATGGCATCCAAATCATCAATCGCGCTTGGCTTTTCAAGCTTAGAGATAACCCAGGCTTTTCCGCCAATGAGCTTTTTGGCCTCACGCACATCTTCTGCTCTTTGCACAAAAGACAAGCCAATCCAATCAACCCCGAGCTTCAAAGCAAAGGCCAAATCTTCACGGTCTTTCTCGGTAATGGCAGAAATATTGAGCTGGGTATTTGGCAAATTAACACCCTTGTGGCTGGAGATATAACCGCCGACTTTAACTTTTGTCACCGCATGTTTTTTATCACAGCTCTTAACGGTTAAAACAATATAGCCGTCATTAACCAACAAATCATCACCGGGTTTCAAAGCTTCAAAAATTTCCTTATGAGGCAGGCAAACACGCTTGTCATCACCGGGTTCCGGATCCATATCCAAGGTAAAGATCTGGCCTTCTTTGAGCAAGACCTTATCTTCTTTGAAAGTGCCCACACGCAATTTTGGCCCCTGCAAATCTGCCAAGATAGAAATGAAACGCCCCTTTTCTTTCTCCAATTGGCGAATAATTTTTACACGCTGTTTGTGTTCGGCATGGGTGCCATGACTAAAGTTAACGCGAAAAGCATCTGCTCCGGCATCTATCAATTTTTCCAGTTGTTCGCGGGTAGCAGAAGAAGGGCCGATAGTGGCCAAAATTTTAGTGTGTGTATCTGTAGGCATATAAATTCTCCTCACATAAAAGATAGCACCAATGTATATCATAATAAGTTAACAAGCTGTTATTTTTAACAGGTGATGCACAAAAAATTATCACTTGTCAAACAGATTCAAATTTGCTAGCTTCCATAACAATATAGTTACCAAAAAAGGAGATTAAAATGAGTGAAGAGAACAACCCTGAAGTCGGTGGCATTGCCGTAGATCGTTTGCGTTCTTTGGTTGAAAGAATTGAGCATTTGGAGGAAGAAAAGGCCGCTATTGCCTCAGATATCAGAGATATTTTTGCTGAGGCCAAGTCAGCCGGTTTTGATGTTAAGATTATGCGCGCCGTCATCAAACTGCGCAAGATGAACGCAGCCGACCGCGATGAGCAGGAACTATTGCTTGAAACTTATCGTAAAGCACTTGATATCTAAAAGTAAGGCCCCTCTCAAAAGGGGCTTTATTTATAACTGTAATACGATTCCCAACACCGCGGAAATGCAAAGATAAAAGATTGGACTCTTTTTCCAAAAGTGGATTGAGGCCAGAAGAATGGCAAACACCATTCCTGAGAGCAAGTCAGCCAAAGACAATTTGGCAATCTGCAATCCGGCAAATAAGATAAGCGCCAACACGGCGGGGCGTATTCCCGAGAGCACAGTCTGCACTCTGCTGTTGCACTGGTATTTATTCATCAATTTTGCCACCAAAATAATAACGATAACCGAAGGCGTCACCAGCCCCAAAGTAGCAATAACCGCTCCCAAAAGACCGGCACTGTTATAACCGGCATAGGTTGCCATATTCACACCCAATGGCCCGGGGGTCGATTCGGCAATGGCAATCATATCGGCCAATTCTTTGGCCGAAAACCAACCGTATTTGGCAGAGAGATCGAACAAAAAAGGCACCGTAACCAACCCGCCGCCAATGGCAAACAAACCTATTTTAAAAAACTCATAAAACAAGAGCAGGTATATCATTTTTTCTTATACCTCCGAATCTCACCCATACCAAGAGCAAACAAGGCTGCGAGCACCACAATCCAAACCGCGCTTAAGTTAAAGACCCCAAGCAAGATGAGGGCGCCGACAAATATGGCCACGCTTTGATAGCCGCTCACATTTTTCTTCCAAAGCCCGTAGACAATATCGGCAATCAAAGCCACCACGCAGATTCTAATCCCGGCAAAAGCATAGGCCACATAGCGGTTATGCATATAGCGGGAAAGCACCGCGGCAATCAAACAAATAATGATAAGCGAAGGCAAAATCATACCCAAAGTGGCAAAAACAGCACCCCAAACACCCTTTTGCCGATACCCGATAAAGGTTGCCACATTAACGGCAATAATCCCCGGCGTACACTGACCGATAGAATATAAATCCAAGAGTTCTTCCTCGCTCAAAAATCGGCGTCTGATAACGACCTCATCTCGCAAAAGCGGCAACATGGCATAGCCTCCGCCAAACGTAAACAAGCCGATTTTGAAAAACAGCATGAGTAAATCAATTAAACTTCGCATAATTTTCCGTTTTTGATTGTTAAATACCTTAAACGCGACTATATTTAATTTAGTTTTACATATAGTTAAAATCGAGTAGCCAAAATGATTATTGCCGTCTTAAAAGAAATCACCGCCGGGGAGCAACGAGTTGCCGCCACCCCTGAAACCGTCAAAAAATATACAGACCTTGGTTTTAAGGTCAGAGTCGAAACCAATGCCGGACTTGCGGCCGGTTTTGATGATGAAAGCTACCTGGCCGCCAGTGCAGAAATAGCAAAAACGCCGGAGCAAACAACCAAAGGTGCAGATATCATCATCAAAATTCATGCCCCCTTGGTTTCAGAGGATTCGCTGTTTTGCAAAGGACAAAACATCATTGCCAACTTTGATGCCTTATCACAAAAAGAGCGGATTAAAACCATTGCTGCCCTTGGGGCTAATGCCTTTGCTCTAGAGCTCTTGCCACGCATTTCCCGCGCTCAAAGCATGGATATCTTATCTTCCCAAAGCAATTTGGCCGGCTACAAAGCGGTTATAGAGACATTCAACCTTTTGCCCAAAGCCGCCCCGCTGTTGATGACTGCGGCAGGCACCAATGCCCCGGCCAGAGTTTTGGTTTTAGGTGCCGGCGTCGCCGGTCTGCAAGCCATTGCCACCGCCAAAAGATTAGGCGCCGTAGTCTATGCCTCAGACGTGAGAATAGCGGCCAAAGAACAAGTTGAATCTCTGGGGGCCAAGTTTGTGGAAGTTGCCGCGGATGAAGATATGGAAACCAACGGCGGCTACGCCAAAGAAGCCTCAAAAGACTACCTCAAACGCCAAAAAGAGGCCCTAACCGAGAGGCTAAAGCAAACCGATATTGCCATCACCACCGCGCTTATCCCCGGCAAACCGGCACCAAAATTAATTGATGCGAAGATGCTAAAGCAAATGCCCAAAGGCTCGGTTGTGGTTGATATGGCTGCAAATTCCGGCGGCAATGTTGAGGGTAGCAAAAAAGATTCCCTAATTGATATTGATGGCATCAGAGTTTTGGGCAACAGTAACTTGGCCTCAAGCATACCCTATTCTGCCAGCCAGCTGTTTGCCAAAAACATTTTTAATTTTTTGAATGCGCAATACGATAAAGAGAAAAAAGAATTAAAATTTAATTTTGATGATGACCTGGTATCTCAAACCTGCATTTGCCGCAATGGTCAATATTTGTTGGAGGATAGAAAATAATGGAAATTTGGATGCTTTTAACCATATTGGTCTTGGCGTGCTTTATCGGTTATTTTGTGGTTTGGGGTGTCACCCCGGCGCTTCACTCCCCGCTGATGAGCGTCTCCAATGCCATCTCCGGTATTGTTGTCATCGGCGCTTTGGTCACAGCCGGCGTGGCTGATGCAAGTATCGCAAAATTTTTGGGCTTAATTGCAGTGTTTTTGGCTTCCGTCAATATTTTCGGCGGTTTTGCCGTCTCTCACCGCATGCTCCTGATGTTTAAGAAAAAGGAGAAAAAATAATGTCTTGGTTGCTTCCTTTATCTTATATTTTATCGGGCAGTTTGTTTATATTTTCCATCCGTGGTCTGGCCTCTCCCAAAACTGCCCGGAGCGGAAACCTGCTTGGCATGCTGGGGATGATATTAGCTATTGCCGCCACCATGTTTTCTCCCCTGGTGAGTGATTGGCTGTTGCCTTTTGGCGTTATCTTGTTGGGCGGCATGGTTGGAACTTATAGTGCCTTAAAAGTCAAAATGACTTCTTTGCCGCAAATGGTGGCAGCCTTCAACGGCTTAGGCGGTTTGTCATCGGTTTTTGTTGCTTTGGCAGAGATTATCTCTGGCTCAAGGGCTTATTTAGACAACAGCATCGGGCTGATTATCGGTGCCGTTGCTTTCTCCGGCTCCATGGTTGCCTTTGCCAAACTGCAAGGGCTAATATCTGCCAAGGCTCTTATATTTAAGGGACAACAATTCTTAAATCTGGTGTTAGCCGTTGCCATGTTTGGCTTGTGCGGATACTTCATTTGGAGTGGAGATTTGGAAATTTTCTATTATCTGGCCGCACTGACAATTTTGCTTGGTGTCCTTTTGATTTTGCCCATTGGCGGAGCAGATATGCCGGTTGTCATTTCCATTCTCAATGCCTATTCCGGCTGGGCAGCGGTAGGCATTGGCTTTTCGCTTAACAATGTTTTGCTGATTATTGTCGGCGCCATTGTCGGTGCCAGCGGTGCAATCTTATCTTATATCATGGTGAAAGCCATGAACCGCTCTTTGTTGAGTGTAATGCTCGGCGGATTCGGGGCAGAAAAACAGGGGAGCACATCAGAACTTGGGCAAGACAAAACCGCTCGCTCGGGCAATCCGCAAGATGCCGCTTTCATTATGGAAAACGCCAATAAGGTCATCATTGTTCCTGGCTATGGCATGGCGGTTGCCCAGGCCCAGCATATCCTAAAAGAGATGGCCGAGGACTTGCACAAAATCTATGGTGTAGAGGTTAAATTTGCCATTCACCCTGTTGCCGGCCGCATGCCGGGCCACATGAATGTTTTGCTGGCAGAGGCCAATGTTCCATATGAAGATGTTTTTGAGCTAGAAGAGATAAACCGCGAATTTGCCACTGCTGATGTTGCTTATGTCATTGGCGCCAACGATGTCACCAACCCCTTGGCCAAAACCGACCCCGGCTCTCCCATTTATGGCATGCCGGTTCTAGATGTTGAAAAAGCCAAGACCGTATTTTTTGTAAAACGCTCTCTAAATAGCGGTTATTCCGGGGTTGAAAACCCGCTGTTCTTTGCCGAAAACACCATCATGCTTTATGGTGATGCCAAAAAAGTAACCGAGGAAATTGTCGCCGCCCTGGAGCAAAACAAATGAAAAAAAGGATGTTTACTTCCCCGCTGGGACCAATATGCCTCACAGAAGAAAACGGATTTTTAACCGGCGTTGGTTTTTGCGCCGCCAAAGCAGAGGCGGCAGAAGATAGTCCTTTGCTGGCGGAAGCGAAACGCCAATTGGATGAATATTTTTTAGGCCTCCGCCAAAATTTTGATTTGCCGCTAAACCCCAAGGGGACAGCTTTTCAGCAAAAAGTTTGGCAAGCATTATTGCAGATTCCCTATGGACAAACCGCAAGCTATAAAGAGATTGCCTGCAAAATCGGCAATGAAAAAGCTTACCGCGCCGTAGGCCTTGCCAACCACAACAACCCCATTGGCATCATCATTCCCTGCCACCGAGTTGTGGGCACAAACGGCTACCTCACCGGATATGCCGGCGGGCTTGAGAAAAAACAAAAATTACTGGAGCTGGAACAAAGAGTTATTTCAAACCAAAAGGCTTAACCACTCTCTCAAGCACACCCTGAGTTTTAGAGATTGCCACTCCATAGTTGGTAATCGGCACACCTCTGCGCACACATTCTTTGAGGCGCCTCAACATCTCCATACGGTTGAGCATACAGGCTCCACAGTGAACAACTAAGGCATATTTTTCCAAATCCTCAGGAAAATCTCCGCCATGGCAAAACTCAAATTCCAGATTCTTACCGGAATATTTCTTGAGCCAGTTGGGGATTTTCACTTTGCCGATATCATCATCCATTGCATGATGAGAACAAGCTTCAGCAATCAGGATTTTATCTCCGTCCTTGAGATCATCAATCGTCTTGGCACCGGCAAACATTGTTGGCAAATCACCTTTATTGCGGGCAAAAAGGATGGAAAATGTGGTAAGCGGGACATCAAGAGGCACAATCGGCGCCACCTTCATCACCACCTGAGAGTCTGTAATAACCAAAGCGGGTTTGGTTTTGAGCTGAGAAAGCATCTCCGAGAGCTCGCTTTCTTTAACAGCAATCGCTTTGGCGCCCTTATCCAAAACCTCACGCAACACCTGCACCTGCGGCAGGATTAAGCGCCCCTTGGGAGCAGAAAGGTCAATCGGCACCACTAACAAAACGATATCTTTGGCCTCAAACAAATCTCCGGCCAAAAGCGGTTCTTTTTTCTGGTCTTCCGGCACCAAAGAGATAATAAGAGTTTTCAAAGCATCAAGATTATCATGAGCTGCCGCAGAAACGACCTCAAAAGGCACATTTTTAGCTCTGAGCCAAGCCAGATCAGCCTCTGCCGGAGCAGAGATGTCTTTTTTATTAAAAGCCACTGCCAAAGGAATTCTAAGAGCCAAAATATCTTCAATAATCTCTTTGTCTTTGGCCTGCAAACCATCTTCACCGACAACCGCCACGGCAACATCTGAACGGCACAGAACTTTTTTAGTAGCTTTGATACGCTGTGCGCCCAATTCACCTTCATCATCAAGCCCGGCAGTATCAAAAAATGTCACCGGTCCCAGAGGCAAAAGTTCATAAGGTTTGGCCACGGCATCGGTTGTTGTTCCGGCTTGGGGCGAGACAATAGCCACTTCCTGCCCGCACAAGGCATTAATCAAAGAAGATTTTCCGGCATTTCTGCGTCCGACAATACTGATAATCGTTCTCAAAGCTCGCGGTGTGGCGGCAGCATTTTCACTCATTTAGCGGTTCTCCCCATTGAATTAGTATTAAAACATGACTATAACTTTTAGCAAGATTTGATAAGTGAATCAAGAATCACGAGCAAAAAATGCACCTCGTTTTTATCAATAATTAAGTTTTTTAACCTAAAATACCGCAAGTTTTAATTTGAAAGACGGAATAAAAAATGCATTCAATTCACGCTCTGATGATAGACCTGACGTTAATCACCATCTACGCCGGTATCACCACGCTTATTTTTAAGAAACTGAAACAGCCGATTGTTTTGGGCTATATTTTGGCAGGTATCTTTGCAGGTCCGTTTTTCAACTTTGTTCCAACCGTAACTGATAAAGAAAACCTGACTCTCTGGGCGGATATCGGTGTTATATTTTTACTGTTTGGCTTAGGCCTGGAGTTTAGCTTTCGCAAGATGATAAATGTTGGCAAATCAGCGATGATAACCGGCATGGCCAACATTTTATTTATGCTCTTTTTAGGCTATAACACGGGCATTTTGCTTGGTTGGTCGGTAACAGACAGCTTTTTCTTGGGCAGCATGATATCCATGTCCTCCACCACCATCATCATCAAAGCCTTTGATGACTTAAATATCAGAAAACAAAAATTCACCAGCCTGGTATTTGGCGTTTTGGTGGTTGAAGACATTGTCGGAATTTTGATGCTGGTTTTATTGCCGACCATTGCCTTAGGTAGTGCCATAGACAGTCAAGAACTGGCTGTTAGCACCTTAAAACTTGTATTCTTTTTAGTCTTGTGCTTCATTATCGGGATTTATTTGGTACCAACACTGTTAAAAAAGATCACGGAGTTTTTAAATGATGAGCTATTATTGCTCATCACCATAAGCCTTTGTTTCGGGATGGTTTTGCTGGCGACATACTCAGGCTTTTCAGCCGCCCTTGGCGCTTTCATCATGGGTTCCATTTTGGCGGAAACAGAAATTGTAGGACGCATAGAAAATGTCCTAAAACCGCTGAAAGACTTTTTTGGCGCAGTATTTTTTGTTTCTGTCGGCATGATGGTAGATCCCGGCATGTTCATCACTTATGCCTGGCCGATTTTAGTCATCACGTTTATCGTCATTGTCGGTAAAGTTCTGTTTTCTTGTTTGGGATTTTTGTTCTCCGGCCAAACCCTAAAAACAGCCATTCAGGGAGGTTTTTCTTTAGCGCAGGTTGGAGAATTTGCATTCATTATCGCCAGTCTTGGCATGAGCATCGGCGTGCTGGATGCTCGTGTATATCCGATTATTGTCGCCGTATCGGTCATCACCACCTTCTTAACCCCGATGATGATAAATTCAGCCGATTCTGCCTATAAGAAGATATCTAAAATCATCCCCGAACAATGGGAAAAATACATCGAGCGCAACACCTCTCTGGCAAATGAGTCCAAAATGGAAGAACGCCGCTGGAAATTGTTGTTTAAGAACTATTCCTTGCGTTTAGTTTTGTTTTCCATGATATTGACAGGCATTTTAGGGCTTTCCATTTACTTCCTAAAACCATTTTTAGACAACCTTCTGCCCAATTTGGCAGCGAGAATTTTAGCCACCATAATCACCTTTGCAGCCATGGCCCCATTCCTAAAAGCGCTGATTGGTTGGGAAGCAATATTGCCGATTTTCCTCAAAGAAAAAATAGCTGCCTTTCTGTGCAAGATTAGCGCTCGTTCTGCCGCTGAAAGCGAGGAAACCAAACGCGGCATCATTCAAAAGATCGAGGACAAATTTGGCATTTGCCTTGTCGGCGATGAGACAGAGAATGCAAAAAACTTCTTTATTTCCAACCACAAAACGGCCGCTCTCTACTACAAACTCTGGACGGCCAAAAAACTAAACCGTGTTCCACTGATGTTGCTCACCAGTTTCCGGCTTTTGGTTGTGTTATTTTTTATTGTCACCGGAGTGCATCAACTTCTGACCGAAGATCCACGGGTAACGCTGTTGATGGTTATTGGTTCGGTTTTAATACTTCTGCAATCTCGCTGGCTGTTTAACCAATACATGAAAATAGAGAGCCAGTTTTTAACCAACCTCAACGGCAATAAAAAAACGGAAGAAGAAAAAGATTCAACGGACGGAGAAGCAAAAGCATAAGATTCATGTTTTTGCCTGCCCCTTGTAGTGACCCCCTCCCTCGGGGGTTAAAATCCGCCTATCCTCAACAATTATAAAAAAGCCACCTATACAAGGTGGCTTTTTAGGAGGGATTGACTCTGCGCTTCGCTTGAGTTGCCTCTGCGGTGCTGCCCTTTGGGCACCGGCATACTTCCGTCTGCCTGCCCCTTGTAGTGAACCCCCTCCCTCGGGGGTTAAAATCCGCCCATCCTCAACAATTATAAAAAAGCCACCTAAATAAGGTGGCTTTTTTATAATTGGCGGATGAGGAGGGATTTGAACCCCCGATACAGGTTTCCCCGTATACACGATTTCGAGTCGTGCGCATTCAGCCTCTCTGCCACTCATCCAGTATATTTTCAAATTTCAAAATAATTTTTTGTTTCAAGTCTCAAACTGTTGCGCGCTCCTCCGGGCTAACGCCCTCTCGCGCTTAATTGGCTTGGCGTTCTTTCAGAGCCGCCGGCGCCGATCTCCGCTATAGCTACGATTCCAGCCTCTCTGCCACTCATCCAAAGCATTTTATCTGGCCTCAGTATTAAAGGCATTATTTTTATTTTGCAAGCAGTTTTTGTAAAAAACTATCTCTCGTTTTCCGGCCGAAGTTTCACATTAACCATATCCGGCAACACCTTAATAAAGAACCCAACGGCATTTAGCTCTTTTTGAATATCTGCCGGATAAACCCTGTTTAACCTGATCATGATTTCTTCCTTATCATGATATCCCAAGGCCTGCGGAGTCACGGCATCAACCAAGTCGTCAAAATTATCAAAAATCGCAATGCCGACAACTTCACATTCAAGTTTTTCACCCGTTGCCGCATTTTGCATTTCCAAGATATCATGCAACTTGACTTGTTGCGCTTTTTTATCAAACAAATGTACGCCGATTTTGCGGCTTCCGCTTTTGATTTTGTTAAAAGAAAACTCATGAACGACCAAAGAATATTTCATAATGCCTCCCAAAAAACTCGAGAGGCATTATAACAAAAATTTCTAAAAAGTCTACAATCTCTCGATGAGTAAAAGAGCCGCACCGAGCATTCCGGCATTATTTTCAAAATGAGCCTGTTTCAAAACAAACGGTTGTGTCAAAATATCTTCATTGGCTTGTTTGTTAAGTTTTTCATACTCCACAAACTGTGCCATTGAGCCGGAGAGGACAATGACTTCAGGGTCAAAAATATTTGCCATCATCACCAAGGTATTTTCCAAACATTCCTGCCAATGATCAAATGCCGCTCTAGCCTTTGGGTTACCCTCTTTTAGGCCGCGGATAACGTCATAGCTGGTGGCATCTGGCGCAAGATAAATCTTGGCATCGGTAGACAGAGCCGTACCCGAAACATAAGTCTCCAAACAATCCCAAAGTCCGCACCCGCATTGACGCTCATGCCCAAAGCTAAAACGTACATGCATTTCACCGGCCGAGCCAGATTTGCCCTTGAGCAACTTGCCGTTAACAATAATACCAGACCCAACGCCTGTTCCCAAAGTTAAGATAACGGCATCTTTTGTGCCTTTAGCCGCACCGATTTTAAACTCCGCCCAAGCGGCGGCGTTAGCATCGTTTTCAAGCAAAATAGGTTTTTCCGTCAAAGACAAAAAGTCAGTTTCATCATAGCCCTCAGGCAAATTTCCGACCCGTCCGATGATTTTATTGTTTTCATTATTAACCGGGCCTGCGGTTGCAATGGCAACACCGTCGATTTCATCTTCAGAGCCTTTGATAACGGTTTTCAAAAGCTCATAAATACCGGAAGATGTTTTTGGTGTGGTAACCTTAATAACTTCGTTGGTAAAATTTCCTTTTTCATCAATAATGGCATAAGCGATTTTAGTGCCGCCGATATCAAAAGCTAAAACTTTTTTCATGTGAACCTTCCTTCAAGTAGAAATATAATCAATAAATCTGATTATAAAACGGTTTTACTAAAAAAGATTAAACTTTCCACCTCAAAACTAAAGAGTATCAAGCAATTTCACAAATTTTTGAAGCACAAAATCTTCATCAAATCGCAGCAAAGATTGCCTGATTTCCTCCGGTGATGGTAAAGAAGCTTTTCCGTTCCAAACATCATCCAGTTTGAGAGCCAAATCTTTATAATTTCCCGGCTCAAACAACAAACCGATTCTCCCCTGTTCCAAAATTTCTGCCGGAGCAGCCGGGCAATTTGCGCAGACGACCCTTGTTCCCACAGCCAAAGCCTCCACCAACACACAACCAAACCCCTCATTTTTAGAAGAGAGAAGCAGGGCCTTGGCGTGTTTCATCCACACAAACGGATTCTCTTTCTCTCCCAAAAATTTAATGTGTTTTTGCCACCCCGTTTCTTCAACACGTTTTTGATGTTTAATTCTGTCAGGACCATCACCGATGATATAAAGCAACGGAATTTTTCCCTTTTTATCTTGTGCAAAACAGATATAGGCATCAATAAGAGTTTTGATATCTTTATCGGGAGCCACTCTTGAAACATGCACAAAATAGTCTTGAGCCAACAAATTGTCATCATCTTCCGACAAAGTCGCGACATCATCTGCCAAAGCCCTAATTTTTTCAAGTTGGAACGGATTATACAAAACGGAAATCTTACCCTTTGTCCAAGGAAATTTGGCCTCACATTCCGTTTTAAAGGCTTGTGACAAAGCAATAATACAATCATATTTTTTAAGAGCCGTTTTGGAACATCTTTTCTGGCAGCTTTTAACCGCCCCATGGAACCAAACCACCATTTTCTGATGCGGATAAGGAACAAAGGATTCCAGTGTTTCTCCATTTTTAAAATCGACAATAATATCGGCAAATTTTAAGATTCTCCTAAACAACCAAATATCATAGATTCGAAAAAACAGCGCCCGCAATTTCCAAAGCTTGCGTTTCAAAGATGTTTTTGGTTTGTTCATTATTTGCTGACGCAAAAATATTTTATGAACCTTGGGGCTTATCTGGCTTAGCAAAAAGCCCTCATCAACAAAGCCGCTTATAAGCAGGCTGATATCATAATTTTTGAACTCTGCCAGCGCATTCAGATAGGTGACGGCAACTCGTTCTACCCCTCCGGTAATAAAAGAGGGCAAACAAAAAACAATTTTCTTTTTATTCTCAAAATTCATAACAACTTCCTTTGGATTTAAAAATCAAAAAGTCGCCGGATGAGAGCGACTGGAAGTTGAGAACTATTTACACGAATAGTGCGACATATTGACTGGAACAGCTTATTTTGCCGCCTTCCAGTCATATAAAAAGACTTTCTGGCGTGCAAATTTTCGTCCTACACTAAGACGCGTGTAAAGAGGTTCTCACACCTCAGACAAGACATCCCCCTGTCCGAGAATGACTATATTTATAAATATCAAATAAGTAAAGAAAATTTTTCCTCTTGCCCCATACTTTGATGATGAACCGATAAATCCCGTCCGTTGAAGGCGAGCCTTTTAAGGCGAAGACTGAAACGGCGCCCGCAAAGAAAAAAGCCGCTTAAAAAAAAGCGGCTTTTGAATTGGAGCGGGCGAAGGGATTCGGACCCTCGACATCAACCTTGGCAAGGTTGCGCTCTACCCCTGAGCTACGCCCGCATCGGCAGAACGGAATACTTAATAACATATCTTAAAAAAATTGCAAGAGCTATTTTTTAGTTTTTTCATTTTTTTTCTTTTGCCACCCAAGAATTACTGTATATCTATAACCATTTCTTCAAAATCAGGCTCATCAATAACCAATGAGCTATAAGAAAAAGCCAGAGCCAGCACGACAACCGTTGCCGCTTTTAGGCCGAGAATCACCGAACGTCTGCCGCTAAAAGGAACTCCGTTTGCCCCCTTGCCGACAAAGAGCAACTCCAGCAAAACCCAAATAGAGACAAAGGACACCGGAACATATAAAAACCAAGGAGCAATCAGAGTCAAACAAAGCTGAGAAAGTGCTCTGCCCCAATAACCTGCATAAAAATTATGCAACCCGAGCGAGCCCAAAAAGAAAGCCAAAAGGATATATATGATTCCGTTTTTAGGCGGCAGTTTTTTATTTTCCTGCATTATTTTTGCGGCCAAACGTTTTTTTTGCACCACAAACTCTTCCTCGCTTAAATCTCCGTGGTCATACATCTCTTGCAATTTCTCGGCATCAAGCATGATTCTCTCCCAAAACATTTGATTCTAATATAAGCCATAATTCCAAATTTCCAAGCACAAAAAAAAGAGATTCCGAAGAATCTCTTTTTTTAACTCAAGCACTAACGCTTAGTAGCCCATGCCGCCAGGCATTGCCGGCCCGTTAGCGGCGCCGCAATGGCACTCTTTTTGCGGAGCCTCGGTGACCATAGCCTCAGTCGTAATCAGCAGACCTCCGACAGAAGCGGCATCTTGCAAAGCGGTACGAACAACCTTGGTCGGGTCGATAATACCGGCCTTAACCATATCAGTATATTCACCGTTCTGAGCATTGTAACCAAAGTTGGTGTCTGTGCTCTCAAGCAACTTACCAGCAACAACCGCGCCATCAACACCGGCATTTTCGGCAATTTGGCGGATAGGAGCCTGGCAAGCCTTGCGGATGATATCAATACCAACTTTCTGGTCTTGGTTGGCAGGGGTTAATTTTTCCAGCACGCGGGAAGCATAAAGCAGAGCGCATCCGCCACCGGCAACCACACCTTCTTTAACAGCGGCACGGGTTGCATTCAAGGCATCATCAATGCGATCTTTCTTTTCCTTAACCTCGACTTCAGAAGCTCCGCCAACACGCAAAACAGCAACACCGCCTGAGAGTTTCGCCAAGCGCTCTTGCAATTTCTCACGATCATAATCAGATGATGTTTCATCAATCTGCTTACGAATTTGAGCGGCGCGAGCCTCAATCAAATCCTTCTCACCGTCACCGTCGATAATTGTGGTTTCATCTTTGGTAATGGTAACTTTCTTAGCACTGCCGAGCATATCCAAAGTAACATTCTCAAGTTTCATGCCCAGTTCTTCAGAAACGACCTGACCACCGGTCAAAATAGCAATATCTTCGAGCATTGCTTTTCTGCGATCACCAAAGCCCGGAGCCTTAACGGCACAAACCTTCAAGCCGCCGCGCAAGCGGTTAACGACCAAAGTTGCCAAAGCCTCGCCTTCAACATCCTCAGCCACGATAACCAAAGCTCTGCCTGATTGAACGATAGTCTCCAAAATCGGAATCAGAGGTTGCAAGGTAGAAACCTTCTGGTCATAAAGCAAGACATAAGGAGATTCATACTCGCAAATCATCTTCTCCGGATCGGTAATGAAATAAGGGGAGAGATATCCGCGATCAAACTGCATACCTTCAACCACATCAAGCTCTGTTTCCAAACCTTTGGCATCTTCAACCGTGATAACGCCCTCATTGCCGACTTTTTCCATTGCTCTGGCCAAATACTCGCCGATAGAGCGGTCTCCGTTAGCAGAAATTGTACCAACCTGGGCAATTTCTTCAGAGGTTTTGATGGCAACCGAGCGAGATTTAATATCCTCAACAACAGCATCAACCGCCATATCAATACCGCGTTTTAAGTCCATCGGGTTCATGCCGGCGGCAACGGCCTTGCTGCCCTCTTTGATGATAGCCTCAGCCAAAACTGTGGCGGTTGTGGTACCATCACCGGCCTTATCAGCGGTTTTTTGGGCAACTTCTTTAACCAGCTGAGCGCCCATATTTTCAAACTTATCAGCCAATTCGACTTCCTTGGCAACCGAAACACCGTCTTTGGTGATTTTCGGAGCGCCATAAGACTTATCTAAGATAACATTACGTCCTTTGGGGCCCAAAGTAACCTTGACGGTTTTGGCCAAAGTCTCAACACCTTTGAGCATTTTTGCTCTGGCGGTAGATCCAAATTCAATATCTTTTGCAGCCATAATTTTTTATCCTCACAAATTAATCTTCAATAATACCCAAAATTTCCGATTCCTTAATCAGCAAACGTTCCTCGCCGTTTACCTTAACTTCAGAGCCGGACCATTTTCCAAACAAAACTTTATCGCCGACTTTTACCGTCATCGGGATTAATTTTCCCTCCGGGCTGACCATTCCCGGTCCGACAGCCTCAACCAAACCCTCGCTGGGTTTTTCTTTAGCCGTATCGGGGATGATGATTCCGCCGGCAGTTTTTGTATTTTCTTCCAAACGTTTAACCAAGACACGGTCTTGCAATGGTCTGATTTTCATTTTTGCTTACTCCGTTAGATTAGATTCAAAATTTCTACTGATTACTTAGGTACTGAATTTTGCGATGTCAAGCACACGCGCCAACTTTTATAAAAAAAAGTGCCGAAATCGCTTTCGGCACTCATAAGAGATTGATATCAGCTAATTTTTTGTATCCATGATTTGCCTGATAGCGCTGACCACAAAACTGACCACAATCAAGAAACCAAGGACAACAAGCGATGCAAAATATATCCACGCATGCGGGAACACCAGCATAACCGGCCGTGCAATGGTAGAAGCCCAGCCATCCAAAGTCAGGGCTTGCAAGAGCGTAAACATGGCTGCCCCCACACTTGAAAACGCGGCAAAGACATCGCCAAACAAGCTCACGGCAATAATTGCAAAGGCATAGGAGAAAATCACCGACACTGCCAAAAAGGATAAGAATGTCGGCAACAGCTCAATAAATACTTGCACCAAGTTATGCAACCGAGAGAAACGGTTAACATACTTAAACAGCCTAAACAATCTAAATGTTCTGAGAACGATGAACGTGCTTGCCGCCGGCACGGAAGAAACCGCCACAATCACCAAATCAAAAATATTCCAGCCGGATTCGAAAAACTTTTTCTTAAGCGCATAAATTTTGAGAAACATCTCAACAATAAATATGGCCATAAACAAGCGATCAAGCAAGAACAAGATGTTATGAAAATAGAGAGTGATTGAATCAGAGGTCATTAGCCCCAAGACAATGGCATCAGCCAAAATCACGCCCATAATAAACATATCAAAACTAAACCCGCTGACAAGTTTAGCCAAACGCCGTTGCTCATCTTTGTAAAAAAGTTTTTTAACAATTTTCTTTTTTACCTTGGCAACCTTAGAAGTTTTCTCTTGTGCATTTTCTTTCATAAGTTTTACCCCTCACAAAAAAACGTTGGCTTTATTTTAGCTTAAAAAAACAGGAATGCAACAATTATCGCCGCAAGAGACAATGCCGGCCCAAAGGCCACCGTTTTCTGCCGCCGCAGCAAGGTATAAACAAGCATCAAGACAGAAGCCGCCGCAATAACATAAAGCAAGAGTTCAAATCCGAGCCAAGCGCCGATAGCCGCCAAAAGTTTGATATCACCGCCGCCAAAAGCATCCTTGTTTTTCCACACCAACAGCAAGCTCACCAAAACCGGCAACAAATAGCCGGCAACCGCACCCAAAGCACTCTCGGCACCGATAACCCAGCCATGCCCCCAGGCGGCGCAAGCAAAACCACCGATAAGTAACGGAACCGTCAAAATATCAGGCAGCAAAAACATCCGCCAATCAATTTCGGCCAACAGCAACAAAGTCCACAGATAAAAGACACTCCAGCCAAAATTCTCCGCTCCGAACCGCCAATAATAAGCATATGTCAAACAAGCCGTAAATAAAGCGGCCACAAAAGAGCGCCAATAATAGGTTTTGGCAAGTTTTTTATAGAGATCGTTTTGTTTCTTGGCGCTTTGCCCCGGCCGAAATAGCTGGCACAAGGCATACGCAGGGGTTGCCGGCATAAATTTGGCAAACCGCCTGGCCATATAGGGAATAAGTCCCCCAAAAACAAAACCGGCAAAAACATAATAAAGCATTGAAAAATCCTCCTCAAATAATAAGAAAAGATATTTCAAAATAAATAAAATTTAATTAACTCCCGTACAAAAAAACAGCCGCTTGAAAAAGCAGCCGTTTTCTTTGGAAGATTAGAGTGATTTCAAAATAAAGTCGCTCATCTTTTCGCTAAAGAAGGAAGGATCGCTGACAGCCTCTCCTTCGGCGATTTTGGCCTGGTCCAGCAACAGCTTTGCCACATCTTCCACCTGTGCACGTTTGCCCTCATCCATGCTCATGTCTGCCAATTTTATAATCAACGGGTGATATGGGTTGAGCTCCAAGATTCTGGTGCTGGCAAAGGCGGTTTGCTGCTGGTGGTTGCGCATCAAGCGCTCTAAGTGCAGGCTCATCTGTCCGTTTTCAACCGTCAAGCTGACAGGAGATTTGGTAAGTTTTTCGGTTGTAGTGACCTTGCCGACTTCATTTTTAAACATCTCGCTCATAAGGTCAGTGAGCTTTTTCAAGCTCCCCTCGTCGGCTTTTGCCTCCTCACGCTTCCATCCCATATCAGCTTCTGCTTGAGTAATATGTTTAATAGCAAAGCCTTTATAGTTGGGCAGCACTTGCGGCCAAAACTCATCAATCGGGTCAGTTAAGAGCAAAACCTCGATTCCTTTCTCAAAGAAAGCCTCCAACTGCGGATTATTTTTCAAAACCTTAACATCATCGCCGGTAATATAGTAGATGGCCTTTTGGCCTTCTTTGGCTCTGGCAATATATTCATCCAAAGTCGTCAACTTATCATCGCTGAAAGTAGAAGAGAAATAAGATAATCCGGCAATTTCCTCACGGTTTGAGAAGTCTTCGTAGATTCCCTCTTTCAAGACAACCCCGAAGTTTTTCCAAAACGTCATATAATCATCATAGTCCTTGGTGCGCTTTTTAAGTTCCTTGAAGATTCTTGAAACCACACCATGCTTAATTTTTTCAATCAACGGTGAATGTTGCAGCATTTCTCTTGAGATGTTAAGTTGCAAATCTGCCGAATCAATTACGCCTTTAACAAAGCGCAGATAGTTGGGCATCAGTTCTTCAATCTTATCAGAGATAAACACTTTGTTGACGTAGAGTTTCAGGCTGTTTTTGCGATCAGGCTGGAACAAGTCATAGGGAGCGGCGGAAGGAATAAAGAGCAGCCCCGTGTATTCAATATTACCCTCGGCCTTAAAATGAAGAGTAAGCCACGGATCATCAAAGTTATGCGAAATGTGATGATAAAACTCTTTGTACTGATCCTTTGTGATTTCGGATTTATGGCGTGTCCACAAAGCAGAGGCCGTGTTAACCGTTTCTTCTCCGGCCTTGCCCAAATCAAGCACAATCGGATAGCTGATATGGTCGGAATAAGTGCGGATAATCTGACGCAAATAAATTGTATCAACATAGTCTTTGGCATCAGATTTCAAAAACAACTTGATGTCTGTGCCGTTCGATTCTTTTTTGGCGGCGGAAATCTCAAAGCCGTCCACCCCGTTTGAGGTCCACTTCCAAGCCTCATCCTCTCCGGCCTTACGGGTAATGATTTCAACTTTATCAGCCACCATAAATGCGGCATAGAAACCAACGCCGAATTGGCCGATAAGCTCCACTGCCGAGCCGTTTTCAGCAACATTTTTAACAAACTCGGCCGTGCCTGACTTGGCAATCGTCCCCAAATGATTGATTAAATCCTCCTTATTCATGCCGATTCCGTTATCGGAGATGGTCAAAGTATTAGAAGCGGCATCCGGCGTTATTTTAATCTTCATCTGTCCGGAATCCTTAGCAATTCCCGGGTTTGTCAGCGCCAAATATTTCAGCTTATCACAAGCATCGGATGCATTTGAGATAAGCTCTCTTAAAAATATCTGTTTTTCGGAATAAAGAGAGTTAACCACAATATTGAGCATTTTGCTGACATCAGCCTGAAAAGACATTTTATCTGACATATCAATCTCCCACAAAACATAAATTCTGATGTCTATGTAGGGACCGTTTTGAGTATTTGCAAGATTATGCTTGATTTATTTGAGAAATTGGCTAAAGTTGGTTTTGATTTTTGAAAATAACCAACCATGGAGTTAAACGAATGGTATCTGTAGTAAATGACGCTTGCGTAAAATGCAAATCTTGTGCTGATGTATGCCCGGTAGATGCTTTCCACGAGGGTGAAACCCAATTGGTTGTAGATCCCGACACCTGCATTGATTGCGGCGTTTGCATTTCTGAATGCCCGCAAGAAGCCATCACTTCTGACGATGAAGCTGATGAAAAATGGATTAAATTCAACGCTGAAAATGCAAAGATTTGGCCGAACGCCAACGAATAATTTTTCAAGTTTGAAGAAAAATAAAAGCTCTTGCTTTGGCGAGAGCTTTTTTATTGCAAATAAAAAATTTATCCGTTAGATTTAAGCTTAATTTGATGGCTTAAAGAATAAGGAAACAAGAACAAAAATGAGCAAGACAGAAACATATTATGACATCGTTGGTATCGGCAACGCAATTGTAGACGTTTTAGCCAAAGTCGGCGACGGTTTCTTGAAAGAGAGAAATTTGCCCAAGGGCTGCATGACCCTAATGGATGCCAAAACCGCGGGTAAAATTTACGCCGACATTGTGCCTGAGCGTGAGGTCCCCGGTGGTTCTGCGGCCAACACGGTTGCAGGCATAGCCTCTCTGGGCGGTACCCCGGCCTTTATCGGCAAGATTCATGATGATGAGCTGGGCCAGGAATTCACCCGCGATATCGGTGCCGCCGGTGTAGACTTTTTTACGATTCCCCTAAATGAGGGACCGGTTACAGGGCGCAGTGTCGTTTTAGTCACGCCCGATGCCGAGCGCTCAATGTTTACCTACCTTGGCGCAGCCACTCACTTAACGGAAGAAGACATTGATGAAGAAATCATTCAGGCCGGCAAAATTACTTACATTGAGGGCTATTTGTGGGACACGGATAACTGCCAAGGGGCACTAATCAAGGCTTGCCAATTGGCCCACAAACACGGACGCAAAATTGCCTTTACTTTATCAGACACCACCTGCATCACCCGCAATCGGGAAGCAATCTTCAACTTTGTCAAAGAATATGTAGACATTCTTTTTGCCAATGAAGAAGAAATAAAAGCCCTGTTTGCAGAAAGTGATTTTTACAAGAGTCTGGACTTAATCAAGCCACATGTAGAAATCGCCGCCATCACCAGAGGAATAAAAGGCTCCGTGGTTGTTAACGGCCGCACCAAAACTTTTGTTGAGGCTGAGGTTGTAGAAGACGTGGTTGACACCACCGGTGCCGGAGATTTGTATGCGGCAGGCTTCTTGTTTGGCATGACTCAAGAACGCAGCCTTGGCACCTGTGCCATGATAGGCTCCATCGCCGCTGCAGAAATCATCACCCACTATGGTGCCAGACCGGAAGTTTCCCTGCGCGGCTTGGTTCGCAACAAATTGCTGTCTTATGGCAAGAAGGCTTAAAAATACACGACAAGACAGCTTACACTGATAAAAAAATTTCATTAGGTTATTGAAATTTAATTTTAAAAGTGTATTGTAAGGCGAATTTACAAAATTGAAGAGCTTACAAAAGCACGGCGTTTTCTTTCATAAATGGCCGTGCTGGAAGTAAATTTGTTGACGACGTGTACAAAAAGAGGTACACGAGGAAACAAATTTGCTTCACTGACAACCATTTAGGGCACGGCGTTTTCTTTCATAAATGGCCGTGCTGGAAGTAAATTTGTTGACGACGTGTACAAAAAGAGGTACACGAGGAGACAAGTTTGCTTCAATGACGACCATTTAGGGAAGAAAACGAAGATGAATATGAGAAATATTGCCATAATAGCTCACGTTGACCACGGCAAGACCACGCTGGTTGACGGGCTCCTAAAACAAAGCGGAACCTTCCGCGATAATCAAAAGGTAGAAACCTGTGTTATGGACAGCAACGAGCTGGAAAGAGAGCGTGGTATCACCATCCTTTCAAAATGCACCTCTGTTAACTGGCACGGGACTCACATTAACATTGTGGACACTCCGGGCCACGCTGACTTTGGCGGCGAGGTTGAGCGCATTCTCTCCATGGTTGATGGTGTTGTTTTGCTGGTTGATGCCTCTGAAGGCCCAATGCCGCAGACCAAGTTTGTGCTGGGCAAGGCATTAAAATTAGGGCTCTGCCCGATTGTCGTTATCAACAAAGCCGACAAGCCGGATGCCCGTTGTGATGAGGTATTAGACGAGGTCTTTGACCTTTTTGTCAGCTTAAATGCCAACGACAAGCAGCTTGATTTTCCGGTTCTTTACGCTTCCGGACGCAATGGTTGGGCGGTTAAAGAGTTAGAAGATGAGAAAAAAGATTTAACCCCCTTGTTTGAGCTGATTTTGTCTTATGTTCCTGAGCCTGCCTGTGAGCCGGACAAACCTTTTTCAATGCTGGCCACCACTTTGGAATCCGACAAATTCATCGGCCGTTTGCTAACCGGAAAGATTCAATCAGGCACCTTGCATTTGAATGATACGGTAAAAGTTTTGGATGGCCAAAACAACGAGATTGAACGTGTCCGCATCAGCAAAATTTTGGCCTATCGCGGGCTCAACCGAGAATCTCTGACCGAGGCTCATGCCGGAGATATTGTGGCAGTTGCCGGTGTTGTCAAGGGCACCGTAGCCGATACGATATGCGCTTTTGAGGTTAATGAGGCCATCAAAGCTCAGCCGATAGATCCTCCGACTTTGGCCATGACTTTTTCAATCAACGATTCGCCTTTGGCCGGCCGTGAGGGGGATAAAGTTACCTCTCGTATGATTTGGGACCGTTTGTGCAAAGAAGCCGAAGGCAACATCGCCCTCAAGATTTCCCGCACCGACAGCAGTGATTCTTTTGAGGTAGCCGGCCGCGGAGAATTGCAGTTAGGCGTGCTGATTGAGACCATGCGCCGAGAGGGCTTTGAGCTTTCCATCTCTCGTCCGCGTGTATTGATGAAAAAAGATGAAAACGGCCAACTTTTGGAACCGATAGAAGAAGTTGTTGTCGATGTTGATGAAGAGTTTTCCGGAGCTGTTGTTGAGAAATTAGGACAAAGAAGAGCCGAGATGGTAGATATGATTCCTTCCCAAATTGGCAACAAAGTCCGCCTGATTTTCAACGCTCCTTCACGCGGTCTGATTGGTTATCACTCAGAATTTTTAACCGACACCCGCGGCACCGGCGTCATGAACAGATTGTTCAAATGCTATGAACCCTACAAAGGAGAGATTGAAAGCCGCCGCAACGGAGTTCTGATTTCCTCAGAAACCGGCACAGCCATTGCCTATTCTTTGTGGAAGTTGCAAGAGCGCGGCCCCATGTTTATTGACCCGGGTGTTCCGGTCTACACCGGCATGATTATCGGTGAACACACCAAACCAAATGACTTGGAAGTCAACCCTTGCAAAGCTAAGCAGCTGACCAACATCCGTGCAGCAGGCAAGGATGAGGCCATAGATTTGGTTCCGCCTCGCAAGCTGACTTTGGAGCAAGGCTTGTCCTACATTCAAGAAGATGAACTCTTAGAGGTTACACCCAAGACTTTGCGCCTGCGCAAACGGATTTTGGACCCGATAGCCCGTCGCCGTCAAAAACCAGGTGATTTGTAAGAAAACGGAAAACCCTCGATACAAAAATATCGAGGGTTTTTCATCTTCAAATTTTAGAGTTCTTACTCTCTGGTGCGGAAATCATTCCAAACAAGGAACATACCCCTATGGCCAAAGCATAACTGATGAGCTGAGAAACCAGCACCAACTCATCTTCGGTTTGCCAATGGACAAAAAAGAGTGGAAGGATCATGATGGCGGCAATCAAAAAAGCATGCATTTTTCGCACATGAAACCGATGTTCCAAAACGCGCAAACGGCTCTCAAAATGGAAAAGCATAAACACGGCCAACAAAACAACCACTATGAGTTCTTTGGGCTGAGGTAGAATAAACTCCATAACCTATAATATTTAAATTGTTTGTATTTAATTGTGAACTGCAGTGATGTATAGCACCAAAAGATTAAAATTCAATAAAAAACTCCGGAATTTTTCCGGAGTTTTTAAGCCATGTCGTTTATGGAGAAATCAAAAAAATATTATCGTCCGCTGTTACCTTTATCTGTATTAACAAAATGAACTTTCTTAGGCTTAAATGGTGCCTTAACGGTATTAATCAGAGAAGCCACTCTATCACTCATAGATGGTTTTCCGTGAGCAGCTTTTTCCAAACGAGGAGAATACCCCTCAAACGTCTTAGTATTTCCGTTTTCCCCCAAAGAATTAAAATCAACATACAACTTCTTAGGGCTCAAATCAAACTTTATCTCATAATCGCCAGGACCGGAAGCCAGATGCTTAGCCCCGTCCTCAATACGTGTCATGGTTTCTTTAATATCAGTCATAACATTTCTCCACAAACAAAATCTCATCTCTTTTGTCTATTATCGCAATTTAAAAGCATTTTGTCAACTAAAAAACTTTAAAAAATGGCGAAAAACTTAGGCAAAAGTTGATATTTAGTGTTTCATTATTGGAAATAATAACCTATAATCTCTTAAAATCAACTTAATAAACCAATTAGGCCACAAAATATAATGAGTTTATTCAAATCTATTGCCACCTTTGGCAGTTTTACGCTCCTTTCCCGCATAACCGGATTCTTTCGTGACATGGTTTTGGCCAACTTTCTGGGCGCCGGCATGATTTCCGATGCTTTTTTTGTTGCTTTCAAGCTGCCAAACCTGTTTCGCTCTTTGTTTGCAGAGGGGGCTTTTACCTCTGCTTTTGTGCCGATGCTTTCTCACAAACTGGTGACCGACAGCAAGCAAGACGCCATAGATTTTGCCGCCCGAGCAATATCGGTTTTGGCCTTCTTTTTGGCGATTTTTGTAATCATAATGGAGTTGTTAATGCCCTTTGTGGTCCAGCTTCTGGCGCCCGGGTTTATTGATGACCACGGCAAGATAGAGCTGGCAACCGAGCTTTCAAGAATTACTTTTCCGTTTTTGCTTTTTATATCTATTGTTTCTTTCCAATCTGGGATTCTGAATGCGCTTGGCAAATTTGCCGCCCCGGCAGCCGCTCCGGTTATTTTGAATGTGATGATGATTTTATCCGTTTTCATTTTTGTACCGTTTGGCAGCACGCCGGCGCACGGCATCGCCATTGGCGTAACCGTTGCCGGTTTTCTAGAGATTTTGTGGCTGATGTTCTTTTTGCACCGCCAGCAGGTCTACCTAAAGCCGGATTTCAAGATTTTATCTTTACTCAAAGACAGCAGCATTCGCACACTTTTTAAAAGAATTGCCCCCGGCGTATTGGGCGCCGGTGTTTACCAAATCAACATGGTGGTAGACACCATTTTGGTCTCTCTGGTGGGAACCGGTGCCATATCATGGCTGTATTATGCCAACAGATTGCAACAACTGCCTTTAGGAGTGGTCGGTGCCGCCATTGGTGTTGCGGTTTTGCCGATTCTCTCACATCATCTAAAAGCCGGAGAAATTGACGAGGCCGGACGTGTGCAAAACAAGGCTTGGGAGTATGGGGCCCTGCTTTCGATTCCGGCCGCGGTTGCCCTGATTTTCCTGGCCGAGCCAACGATTAACATTCTTTTCCAACACGGCAAATTTGGCAGTTTTCAAACTGATATGACCGCCAAAGCCGTCATTGCCTATGCCATAGGTTTGCCTGCCTATGTCTTGGTCAAAGCCTTGGCGCCAAACTTTTTTGCCAGAGGAGATACGAAAACGCCGGTCAAATACAGTATCGTGGTGCTGCTCACCAATTTGTGTTTTTCGGTTATCTTAATGAAACCTTTTGGACATGTGGGCATAGCTATGGCCACCACAATAGCAGCTTTTGTATCATTGGGGCAATACATTCATGGTCTCAAAAAACGAGGTTTCTGGGCTTGTCCAAAAGAACTCTTGATACAAACGGCAAAAATTCTGGCATGCTCAATTGTGATGGGAATAATAATTGATTTTGGCGAGATTTTATTGAATATGCATTACGGCAACTGGCTAAACCTTTCCATATGGTCCAAACTATGCTGGTTCTTGCTTTTGTGCATTTTGGGTGTTGCAACTTTTGCAATAACCGCTAAACTAAGTGGTACCTTTGATATTAAAGAGCTAATAAAGATGCTTGGCAAACGGAGTGGCAAAAATGCGTAAAATCCAAATAAAAGAACGGATACTTGCACTAAGGATTCCTCAACGATTAAAGGTATTGCTGCGCCCTTGGCCGCGCTTAAGAAATTTGGTTAACACCTGGCCCAAGCTGATTTTGCTGTTTATTGCCGCTTTTATCTTTTTGTACTACCCCTTGGGTGCCATGGTTAGTGAAAATATTGATAAAAACACCGACTATGAATTTCACAAAAAGGGCTCTCAATCCGCAACAATCGGAGCCATGGCATTTTTAATTCGCCGAGAAGTCTATGATAAGAGCTGGACGCCGAGCCTTCCCTTTGTGTTTCCGGCCTCCATGCTGGATAACATGCCCTCTTTTCAGCTGGGGCTGATGTCTTCAATCGGCACTCTCTCCAAAGCCCTTGCCCAAAGGATAGACATGCCATCCCAAGAAGAATCTCCTCTGCAGACAGCTGCAGATTTATTGCAATATCCCGGCACGATTTGGATGTTTTCTCCAGACAATAATTTGGTTCCGGCCCCCTCTTCCAACAGCCAGTACAGAAGAGCCCGCAAACAGTTGCAAAACTACAATCGTGATTTAGCTGAAGGCCAGGCAGTGTTCATCACCAAAGCAGAAGACCTGAGTTATTTTCTGAAAGCCATTCAAAAAGACTTGGCCAAGAGTTCTCGCAAACTGGAAACACAAATCAGAGAACACAGCACCGATTTTTATGACGGCAAGGCTGACGATGTTTTCTACTATGAGCAAGGCAAGTTATATGCCTACTACCTGCTTCTAAAAGCTCTCGGCACAGACTACAAAGAGACCATCTTACAACACAACATTTACCAGACCTGGACATCGCTGTTAAAGACGCTTGAAAACGCAAGTCTTCTTTCACCGACAATTGTTCGCAACGGAGAATTAGATAGTCTGACAGCCCCCAACCACCTGGCATCGCTCGGATATTTTAACCATAAAGCAATTGCTCTTCTACAAAACATGCAAGCAATGCTTAATCGCCCTCAAACACAAGGAATAGCAAAATGATTATAGAAACTCAGCCCACTCCGGACAAAAACGTGCTGAATTTTTTTCCACCACAGCCGGTTCTCAAGGCCGGGCGAGCAGAATTTGTAGACGCCAAATCCCTGCGCAAATCACCTTTAGCGGAACATATTTTTGACCTTGGCGGCATTGTCTCTCTTTTTATCACGGCCGAGATGATATCTGTCACCAAAGAAGATACTGCCTCATGGGAGGAGCTAAAGCCCCAAATTTTAGCAGAAATTATGGATCATCTTTCTACCGGAGAAGAAACCATCACCGCTTCTGCCGCAGAAGAGAACAATGTTGTAGACCAAATAAAAGGCCTGCTCAATGCCAGGATTCGTCCGGCAGTCAAACAAGATGGCGGAGATATCGTTTTTAGAGATTTCAAAGATGGAGTTGTCTATGTGGAGATGCAGGGCTCCTGCAAAGGATGCCCCTATGCCCTTGTCACTCTGAAAGAAGGGGTTGAAAAGATATTAAAGACCTATATTCCACAAGTAAGAGAGGTTAGGAATCAATCGGCTGAAGAGGAGTGAGAATGAGATACCTTCTCTTTGTTTTATATCTTTTGTTGGCCCTGCCTGTTCCGGCAAAAGCGGCAGATGCTTTGAACCTAGGCAAAATAAGCGTTGCCGAGTTAGAAGAAATTTACGATTTTTACGATTATCATGGGGAAAAAGACTATCTCATGATACCGAGTTATCACTACCCGCCGATTTTCTTAAAATATTTTCCGAGTGATTTTGCCAAGATAACTGATGAAAAAAAGCGCAACGCGATGTTCATCAAGATTTTAGCACCGCTAACGATGAAGTTAAACAATGAAATTTTAGCAGAAAGAAAAGAAATCTTAGCGGTTTTAAAAGACTTTCAAAAGCATCAAGAACTCAGCAGCGAACAAGAAAAATTTATTGAAGATAAAGCCACAAAATATGATGTATTCACCCGTCTTCAAGGATATCGAAGATACGCCTATTTTTTAGATGAATTGCTGAAAAAAGTTCATGTTATTCCGCCATCAATTTTAATCACGGCATCAGCCCTGGAAACCAACTGGGGAACATCGCGTATTGTCAAAGAGGGTAATTCTCTATACAAAGCGCTCAACTGGTATAGCGACGAAGGTCTAAAACCGATAGGAGAAAAAGAAGATGACAGCTATCGGATAAAAACCTACCCAGATATTTACAGTTCGATGCAAGAATTTGCCTTAAAACTTAACTCCAGTATTTCCTTTAAGGAATTAAGAGGATTTCGCGACAAAATTTTAGACCGCCGCACTCCATTGCTTGGCACCATGTTAGCACCGCACATGGTTTGGAACTCTCCCTTACAAAACTATGCCGGACTTTTTGACTATACTCTTGCGTATTACGAGCTCAATATAATTGACAAATCCGTGCTAGATAGTAAGATGATAGAGAAATCATTGCCTAAGAAGCTGCAAGATTTGGCCTTGTAACAAAACTGTCATTAGAATTTGGCAGCATTTGGTATTATTATATACTTTAGGACAACCACTTTTTGGCATATAACCATGAACAAAACGCCGTTAACAAAACAAGATGTTGAGAATTTATCTTTGCACCCCGGGCTGGGTGCAAAAACGGTTGTTGCCCAAAAGGTAAGCAACTATTATAACGGCACCACGGTTACGCCCAAAGGGTTGAAACTGGCAGAAGATATTTTCCGCATTATGGTTAGAGACGTAGAGTTAAAAGTTCGCGAGGTTTTGGCTGAAAGCTTAAAAAACTGCCATAATTTACCTGAAGATATTGTTGATTCCGTCATCAGGGATTCTGACAGTGTTGCCATTCCGTTTTTGAAATACTATTCCAGCTTGAGCAACAATGATTTAATCCGAATTTTAAACATTTCCGGCATCAATAAGCAGATAGCAGTTGCAGAAAGACTAAATCTCCCGCATGAGATCTCGCAATATATTGCCGAAAAATGCCCGGAAGAGGTCGTCGGAGCACTGATATCAAATGAAACCGCTAATATTCATGAAAAGACCTATGACACAATTTTAGAAAAATATCACGAAAGTGAAGACATTAAACGCCGCCTGGTTTATCGTACGGAAGTTCCAACCTCTGTAATTGAAAAAATTGCCAACTCCCTGTCTGAGGAGCTGAAGAAACATCTGATTTTGACACATAACCTACCAGTTGATATGGCAACAGATTTGGTTGAGGAAGTGAGAGAGAAGACGACCTTAAAGATATCTGAGGAATATAGTTCCGACAAACAAATAGAAGAACTGGTACATCAACTATATACATCTAACCGCCTCACCGCTAATTTGGTTGTTCGCGCCATCTGCATGGGAGATTTGAAATTTTTTGAATATGCTATTGTGTACTTATCTAACACGCCGATTTTAGAGGTCAGAAAAACCTTGTTTAACCCCACGGCAGATTTCATGGTTCGCAACCTTCTGCGCAAAGCCTACATTCCCAAGACGATGTTTCCGGCAGTTTTCTCGGCCTTAAAAGTTATAAAAGATATTAAATTTGATTGCAAAAGAAGCAATCGTCAGTCTTTTGCGCACAAGGTAATTGAGCGAATTTTATCATACACCCCCGGCAATGATGAACTAAGTGAAGAAGATATTCGTTATCTTGTATCTAAAATCAGCTAGGCTTATATTTTTCTTAATAAATATTGTTTATACTAGGCGGCTAAGGAGGACAAACTTTTGCCGAGCGAAAGAGACATAATTTTAAATGATTTGTTAGCCCTAAACACGGCTATTGCCAAAGATACAGATACCCAAATCTTGGTAGAAAAAGTCATGAGGGTTGCAGCCAAAGCGGCCTCTGCCGATGGCTGTTTTTTCTTTGAGATTGGGCAAGACAAGTTTATGTCCCTCACCTACAGCAACATCAAAAGCCTAAGAGAGCGCCAGGTTGGTTTTGACAACCTAGACTTTTTTGAACCGATAGCTTTGGTAGATATAAAAAACAAAGCAGCCAAACGTCCGGCAGAAATCTGCGCCATAAACCGAGAAATCATAAATACCGACAACATTTACAATGATGACGAAATAGATACCTCATTCATCTCAGGATTTGACTACAAAAATGACTATGCCACCGTTTCTGTTTTGGCCCTTCCGCTGATTGACAGAAAGGATAATCTCATCGGTGTGGCGCAATTTATCAACGCCATGGACAACAACGGCAAAGTGATAAACTTCACCTCTGAGACGGTCAACATGCTGTTATCCATTTGCCAATTGCTTGTTGTTGTGCTGGAAAACAAAGGATTAAGAGAGGCATATTCTCAGCTTTTGGAGTCTTTTATTGAGGTTTTGGCGCGCGCCATTGATGCCAAATCACCTTATACAGGCAGCCACTGCCAAAAAGTTCCGATTATCACCAGGATGTTGACCACCGCAGCCACGGAAGAAACAGAAGGCCCCTTAAAAGATTTTGAGATGAGCGATGACGACTGGTATGCTCTGCACATTGCCTCTTGGCTGCATGACTGCGGCAAAGTCACCACTCCGGAATATATTGTCGATAAGGCCACCAAATTAGAAACCATAAACAATCGCATTCACGAGATTCGCAATCGGTTTGAGATTTTAAGAAGAGATGCCCACATTACCTACCTGCAGAAGCGTTTGGCAGAAGTTGACAGCAAAGAGAATCTACAGGCAGAGTTTATAGCAAAAGTAAAGCAATTAGAAGATGATTTTGCCTTTGTAGCCTGGTGCAACACGGGAGATAACGAGATAAGCAAAGCCGATCAACAACGCCTAGATGAAATCGGCAAGCAGACATTTACGAGATACTTCAACCGCATGTTGGGACTTTCCTGGGCGGAGCGCAATGCCGTCACAACGCCTGAAATTTATAATCACCCCTGCCAAGAGCAGCTCTTGCAAGACAGGCCCGACCATTTGATGGACGGCTACAACAGAGGAGAGCTATACAATCTCAAGATAAAACAAGGAACCATCAATAAGGAAGAAAGGGAAAAGATCAACGACCATATTGTTGTGACCATTGATATGCTAAAAGCGCTACCTTTCCCCAAAGAGCTTGCCAACGTGGTAGAATACGCCGGCTGCCACCATGAATGGGTCAACGGCAAAGGATACCCCAACCACCTGACCGGAGACCAGATGTCGATTCCGGCTAAAATAATGGCCATTGCTGATGTTTTTGAGGCCCTCACGGCCAAAGACCGCCCCTACAAGGAGCCTAAAAAGTTATCAGAAGTTTTGCGAATTATGCAAGAGATGAAAAACATCGGACATTTGGATCCTGATTTGTATAGAGTATTTATCACACATAAGGTTTACTTGGACTATGCTGAACAATATATGAATAAAGAACAAATAGATGAAATTAATCCCGAGGAGTATTTATAATGCCAGAGATACACACGGTCCTGTGCCGGGCCGGACAGATGGATAACTACAGCTATATTTTGCATGATAAAAAAAGCGGCATTACAGCGGTGATAGACCCTTCGGAAAATGCGCCGATAATAAAGAAACTGCAAGAGCTGGGGCTGAGGCTTGACTATATCTTAAACACACATCACCACTTTGACCACACAGATGGCAATTTGGAACTAAAAGAGCTGTTTGGCGCCAAAGTTATCGGCGACCAAAAAGATGCGCGACGCATTCCTGGACTGGATTTTGGCGTTGAAGATGGGCAGACTTACAGCCTGGATAAAAGGGGCTTAGATTTAGCAGACAAGAAAAAAGATACTGATTTTATTTTTAAGGTTATAGATGTTTCTGCCCACACCCAAGGACATGTTTTATATTATTTTCCTCAAGACAAGACTGTTTTCACCGGAGATACCTTGTTTAACCTATGTGTTGGCGGGTTATTTGAAGGAACGATTGAGCAGATGTTTACCGCGCTGTCAAAAATCAGAGCTCTGCCTGAAGACGTGAGATTTTACCCCGGGCATGAATATACTTTTGGCGGAGCCCACGAGGCTTATAATTATTTTGGCGGCAATGAGGATATCCAGAATTATTTGAGCCAAGCCCAGATGAGGCTGAAACAGGGGCTTTCGGCCGGCCCTTTTACGCTTGGCGAGGAGAAGAAATGTAACCCCTATCTGGCAGCAGATAGCTTGGAAGAGTTTAGAAAATTATTTTAGGGTTTAGCGGGACACTTTTGAGCCTCTCAAATTGCTCTAGATGCGCCGGCATACATAAAAATTTGGAGAATGGTACAGATAGAGTGATTTGAAAGGCAAAAGTACCGGAGCGTACATTAGAGGTACGTGAGGACACTTTTGATCTTGCAAATTGCTCTAGATGTGCCGTTATACAAATTTTTAAGACAAAATGTTGGACAAAATTGTTTTTATATGCTACTATATGATTAGAAATAAGAACTTCGGAGAACCAAAATGGCAGAATATTTTTTTCCAAACCTTACAGATGACGATTATGAATTTTTATATAACGCTGTTTCTCCCGCAACAAAAGACGGGCTTGACAATTATAAAAATCGATTTTCAACTGCTATAAAAAATCCAAGCCAAACAGCCGAAGAGACCAGAAAAAATCGCATGGATGGTATCATTCTGTCCATCCAAAAGTACCTACAAGCACATAGTGGAAAGGGAACAGCAGACAACGAACTGCCGGAAATTCTCAAAAGAATAGAAGAATTAGGTTCCCGTTGCCCAGATGATTTAAAGGCAGAAATAGCTAAGGCTCTCAAAGAACAAGCTCAAAAAGAGGAAATCTCTGAAGAAGAAAAGAAAAAGCTGGAAGCCTCTGCCGAAAACATTGAAAAAGGCGATGATGATAATGTCATAACCGTTGATGAAAATATCTCCGAAGCAAAAGAAGACGACGGCTGGAAAAAAGAAGTCAGAGAAGCGGTTAAAAAAGCCAACACTGACCTCAAACAAGAATTTGAAGAATATAAGAATGAAGAACACCCAGAACATCTGTTCTTCAAAGACAAAAAGAACGATAAAAACATCATTGCTTTTGCCAGCAAATCTGAGGGCTATGTTGAAGGTGAGCAAGCCGCTTTTGATGAGTTAGTCAAAACCGCCCAGAACATGGGCAAAGAGACCGTTAACTTTGGTAAATTTGAAAAACATCCGGAATACAAAGCCCGCTTATATCTTGCCTGCCTCAAATTCGGCATGAAGATGAAAAACGCCCCGGAGATTGAAGAACTGAAAGAATACCCGGAATATCGTAACATTGCCAGTTTCTACGCAACAAAAGCCCGTAAAGAATATAACGAGGCAAGAGCAACTGCTGACAAAGATAATGGATTTCTAAGATTGGAACAACAAGCTTATGAATACGGCAGAAAACACAAAGAAAACCCCAATGATGAAACAATAAAAACGGACTATGAAAGAATAAAAAAACAATTAAACGAGCACCCTCTGCAGCAGAAACTGCAAAAGGCAGAAAAGGAATTCACACACTACGCAAAAGAAATGATGGATCACTACATCGAATATGGTTCAGGTGCCAATGATACCCGCACCAAGGAACAACGCAAAGAAAGAGTATCAAAACATATGAAAGAATATCTATCAGGGGACTTTTATATGCAAAAAGTTGATGAAACCAAGAATCTAGCTGTTGCACCTAAAGCGAATACATATCGGCAAATAGAATTCAGAGCAGCAAGATTAGTTCAAAATGCCAACCGCAGCCGCTAAGCAAATAGGGGACAAAAAAAATCACGACGACATAAACAACAAAATAGAATCCGCAGTCGTTCCTCTCAGGCGGCTGCGGAGTTATTTTTTCCACCTGGTTTGGCGCAAAGCCTCGCCAACAACCATGGTCGCAGACACCGCCACGTTAATGGAGCGAGCTTTCTCATTCATGGGAATCAAAAGCCTGGCATCGGCGATTTGATGAACTTCTTCCGGCACACCGGCAGATTCGCGCCCCATTAAGATAATGTCATTTTCCTTAAATTCAAAATCAACATAAGGCTTGCTGGCATGGGTTGTAAGCAACACAATGCGGCCATATTCGGCAGGATGCTCGGCCCGATATTGCAAAAAATCTTGCCAGGAATCATGGCGGCGATAATCAACCATATCCAAATAATCCATCCCGGCACGGCGCATGGCCTTGTCATTAAAGATAAAACCACACGGCTCAATAATGTCTATGGGCAAATCCACACAAGCGCACAAACGCATTAAAGTCCCGGTATTTTGCGGAATATCCGGCTGAAACAAGGCTAAACGCATTTCTTCCCTCTCAATTTCACACAAAGAATTTATCAACGACCGACGCTGCGCCGATTATCGAGCATGATCGACCCTCTTGCAAGCTCCTAAACGTTGAATAAGAAATTCAACAAATCTCCATCCTGCACCACATAGTCTTTACCCTCGGAGCGCATTTTGCCGGCTTCTTTACAAGCCTGCTCGCCACCGAACTTGACAAAGTCATCATAAGATATGGTCTCGGCGCGGATAAAGCCTTTCTCAAAGTCAGAATGGATAATTCCGGCGCATTGCGGGGCTTTTGAACCCTTTAGAAAAGTCCAGGCACGCACTTCTTTTGGTCCGGCGGTAAAATAAGTTTGTAAGCCAAGCAAATCATACCCGGCACGGATAATTTTGGTAAGCCCGGTTTCCTCTAGCCCCAGCGCACCCAAAAATTCTTTTTTCTCCTCCTCGGTCTCCAATTGAGCGACCTCGGATTCTATCTCGGCAGAAATAATCACCGCCTGAGCATTTTCCGCTCTTGCTTTTTCAAACACTCTCTTTGAATATTCATTGCCGGAAGCCGCCGATTCCTCATCCACATTGCACACATACAAAACCGGTTTAGAAGTCAAAAGTTGCAGCATCTTATAAGCTTTGCAGGCATCTTTGTTGGAGGCATCAGGAGCCGCGGTGCGAGCCGGTTTTCCGGCCTTTAGAGCCTCAATCACAGAGGCCATTACGCTCACATTGACAATAGCTTCTTTATCACCGCCTTTGGCTTTTTTCTGAGCCTGATCAAATCTCTTTTCCAAGGATTCAAGGTCGGCAATCATCAACTCTGTTTCCACGATTTCGGCATCACGAATAGGGTCAACGCTGCCCTCAACATGGGTGATGTTTTCATTTTCAAAACAGCGCAACACATGGATAATGGCATCCACCTCGCGGATATTGGCCAAAAATTGGTTGCCCAACCCCTCGCCCTTGGATGCGCCTTTAACCAGACCGGCAATATCAACAAACTCCAGCTGTGTCGGCACCACATTTTTGGGTTTAACCATCTCAACCAACTTATCCAAGCGTTTATCAGGCACCGCCACCCGCCCGGTGTTGGGTTCAATCGTACAAAACGGAAAATTCGCTGCCTGTGCTGCAATGGTTTGGGTCAGAGCATTAAACAAGGTTGATTTTCCGACATTAGGCAAGCCGACAATACCGCAGTTAAATCCCATAATCAAAACTCCTTATTGTTTTCTCAAAACATCGCCGAGCTTATTGCAAAAAGCGGCGATTCCATCTTTCATCAAGACCTCGATTAAAGAGGCCACAATTTCTATCTCATTATAAATAACATCTTCATCGGCCTTGCCAAAGCGTGACAACACATGGTTCACCACCGCTTCGCCGCCGGTTTGCGGATGTCCCACCCCGATTCTGATACGGTTATAATTAGGGCTGATGGCCGCATCAATAGACTTGATTCCGTTATGCCCACCGGCACCACCGCCGATTTTAGCCTTAACCTTGCCGACCGGCAAATCCATATCATCATGAATAACGATAATATTTTCAGGCAAAATCTTATAAAAATGAGCAGCTTTCACCACCGAATTTCCGGATAGGTTCATATAAGTTTGCGGTTTCAAAAGATAAACCTTTTCCCCACCTATTTTACCCTCGGCAATTTCACCGTCAAACTTATCTCTAAAAGGTGAAAAATTAAACTTCTGGTACAAGAAATCTGCCGCCATAAATCCAACATTATGACGTGTGCCGGCATATTCTGCCCCCGGATTTCCCAAACCAACGATAAGAAACATCAAAAACTCTTCAATCAGATAAAATAAATTGGCGGGCCATCATGCAACAACCGCACACTCCGGCACCGCCAAAGACAATCACTCCGAATTATTTGCGGAGAAAATCTACATGGATAGGCATATCGGTAACCGGGTGGAATTGAACATCCTGGCATTTAACCTTGTGTTTTTTGCCATCCAAAACGATCTCGATATCAGCCTCATAAAGACCGGCGGTATTCAAAGCTTTTTCAAGCTCAACCGGGTGCAAAGAGATCATGATAGACTCTTGTTTGCCACCATAGATAACGGCAGGGATACGCCCCTCACGACGACATGCACGAGCTGCCCCCTTACCTGCTTTCTCACGCTTTTCAGCATTAAATGTAATATTTACCATGTTAAAAATCCTCAAATAAAATTAAGACTCTATCCAAACCTCCAGGGGTGTCTGAATAGTGACTCCAGACATACACCGTTTTATTTTATTTTTCAAGGACTTTTTAAAAAGCCAAAGGGCCGGCTTAAACCGACCCTTCTGCAACTTTCTGAGGACATATGACAACCTGGAGCTCCAAAAAATCTCCATTGTCATCAAGCTCGACATAAGCAAACGAAGGCTCTTCTTTGCCAAGCTCATACCTAGCATTGGCATCGACATCAATACCAACGGCACTCATCACCTTGCCATTGATATTTATTGTGCCATAAAAGACACCCTCATCTTCTTCATCCTCGCTTTCCGGCACAAAAAATCCGACCGGATTGTCTTTCAGAAAGAAAAACAACTGAGAATAAAGGTTATCTTGAGCTTTCTTTTGCAAGACAACGCCTACACAAACCAGCGACAACATATAAAAGCTTGTATCCCGAGAGATCTCAAAGAAGTAGTTGCCGGCAATAATGGCAAACACCATTATCAGATACACCCATGGCATCATGTGTTTAAAAAGGGCAATTTCTTCAATCGAGAGAACAATTTTGGAAATGCAGGCCAGAAGCAGAAACAACGTAACTGCTCCCAGCACCAGCCATAAAACTGTTTCCATAATCATAAAAGTTTAATGTTCAACAATCTCGACTTGCCAAAGCACATCTCTAAAATCAATGCCGATAACCCTGGCAATCAAAACATCAGGTAGCTCCCCTTCATAGTAGAAATACCCTTCTCGCAATTTTCCTCGCCAAAAGAACTGGCAGTAATATTCTCCCTCTTTGATTATCTTGACCTCATAAAGCCTGACAATAATCAAAAATCTATCAAAGAAGTGAAATCCTGCCGCAATCAAGGCAATTATCAATAATATCCATCCACTCATAAGCTTTAGGTTTTAAGTTAATAATTTTTTTCTTTCTTCAAAATTAGACAAAAAGAAGACAAGAGTCAACAAAAAACCGCCGGAGATTTTCACCCCGGCGGCGTTGAAAGGTTCAAGTTAAACCTCAAAAATTATTTTTCGAGATCTTCACCTGTTTCTTGGTTTACCCTCTTGGCAGAAAGCTTAATCTTGCCGCGATTATCACTGCCCAAGCACTTAACCCAGATTTGGTCACCCTCTTTGTAGAAGTCAGAAACAGAGGCAATACGCTCGTTCTTAACTTCAGAGATATGAACCAATCCCTCGGTATTGCCAAGAAAGCGGACAAACGCACCAAAATCCATGATTTTGGTAATGGTTCCGTGGTAGATCTTGCCGGCCTCCGGCTCTGCCACAATACCCATAACCCATTCCAGAGCGGCATCGCCTTCTTCTTTCTTCATTGAGGCGATTTTAACCACACCGTCATCAGAAATATCGATTTTTGTATGTGTCTTTTCAACAATCTCTCTGATAACCTTACCGCCGGTGCCGATAACCTCACGGATTTTATCAACCGGGATCTTAATGGCAACGATTCTCGGAGCCCGGTCAGAAACATGCGGACGCGGCTCAGCAATAGCTTTTGCCATCTCGCCCAAAATATGAATTCTGCCCTCATGAGCCTGAGCCAAAGCTGTTTTCATAATATCTTTGGTGATAGAGGTGATTTTAATATCCATCTGCAAAGCAGTAACACCGTCTTTTGTTCCGGCGACCTTAAAGTCCATATCACCCAAGTGATCTTCATCACCCAAGATATCTGTCAAGACGGCAACACGCCCGTCGTCTTCCTTAATCAACCCCATGGCAATACCGGCAACAGGTTTAGCCAAAGGCACACCGGCAGCCATCAAAGACATCGTGGTTCCGCAAACGGTAGCCATAGAAGAAGAACCGTTAGATTCCATGATCTCAGAAACAACACGCACCGTATAGGGAAAAGCGTCCTTGTCTTTTGGCATCATCGGATGAATAGCGCGCCAAGCCAATTTTCCGTGTCCGATTTCACGGCGTCCGGGACTGCCGATACGGCCACACTCGCCAACTGAGAACGGCGGGAAGTTGTAGTTGAGCATAAAGTCTTCTTTATATTCATCCATCAAACCGTCAACAACCTGAGCATCCTCGCCAGTACCAAGGGTAGTAACAACCAATGCCTGAGTTTCACCACGGGTAAACAAGGCTGAGCCGTGAGCTGTCGGCAAGACATCAACCTGGCAGGCAATCGGGCGCACGGTCTTGGTATCGCGGCCATCGATTCTATGTCCGGTTGTCAATACCGCTTCGCGCATAACTTTGTGCATCAATTTCTCAATAGCATCTTGAGCATAGCGTTGTTCAAACTCATTTTCCGGATCAAGCGTTGCCTTGAATTTCTCAGAGGCAGCCGCAATCAGCTCACCGCGCTTAAGTTTATCTGTTTCTTTGAAAGCTGTTTCAAATTCAGCTGTAAAATCTTTAGCCAATTTGGCATAAAGCTCATCAAACTCCGGTGGGAAGGTTGGAGTTTCCCACTTTTCTTTGCCAGCCTCATTTGCAAGCTCGGCAATCATCTTAATAACCGGCTGGAAGCTCTCAAAACCGAACATAACAGCACCAAGCATAGTGTCTTCAGAAAGCTCTTGGGCCTCAGATTCAACCATCAAAACGCCCTCAGATGTTCCGGCAACCACCAATTCCAGGTCAGTATCTTTGAGCTGCTCCAAAGTTGGGTTCAAAATATATTCACCGTTTTTATATCCAACTTTTGCTCCGCCAATCGGCCCCATAAACGGAATACCCGAAACAGCCAAAGCGGCAGAGGCCGCAATCATAGCCGGAATATCGGAGTCTGTATTTTGGTCATGAGCCAAAACGGTACAAATGATTTGCACCTCATTTTTGAACGCATCAGGAAACAGCGGACGAATAGGTCTGTCAATCAAGCGAGAAAGCAAGACCTCACGCTCGGATGGTTTACCCTCACGCTTCATAAAACCGCCCGGTACCTTACCGGTTGCATAGTATTTTTCCTGATAATTAACTGTCAAAGGAAAGAAATCCTGATCAGCATTTACCTCTTTTGCGGCACAAACCGTTGCAATAACCTGCGTTTCACCATAAGTAACCACAACCGCACCCTGTGCCTGTCTGGCCATTTTACCTGTTTCCAAAACCAACTTGCGGCCGCCCCATTCCATTTCTTTGCGGCACACTTTAAAATCGATCATATTTCTTTACCTTTCATATAAAAACCTCTACCTGCCCCATGCAGGATTTTTTTATAAAGAACGGCGGGGCTCATTCCTCCGCGGCTCAAATATTCCTTAAAGCACAACTTTAGGAAAAAGGCGCGTTTTAGGCAGATAGATAAAGTCAAGACACGGAGCGCAAAAACGGAGCGTACTAAAATGTACGAGAGTATTTGAGCACCGGATTTTGGCTTTAGATGCTGCATAAAACACGCCGACAACCTTATTTTCTCAGGTCTAACTTTTTAATCAAAGCCTGATAGCGCTCTTCGCTCTTACCCTTGAGGTAATCCAACAGGTGGCGACGACGGCTAACTTTCTTCATCAAACCCAGACGAGAATGAGTATCCTTAGCGTGGGTTTTGAAGTGCTCAATCAGGTTATTGATTTCTGCGGTCCAGATAGCGATCTGAACTTCCGGAGACCCGGTATCATTGGGGTTCAAGCCATAAGCTTTAACCAATTTTTGTTTTTCTTCATTAGAAATCGACATCTTTTAATCCTTTATTTAATTAAAGTTAAAAACACGAACCGGAGAGATACGTCCCTCATCGATTCTCACCACTGCCACCAATGCTCCGTTGCAAGTAGCAACCACCTCTTGCCCCAACAGGTGAAACACCTGATAAGCCCTTGGTGAAAGCCCCTGCCCCAAACGCAGTTTGGCGGCATCTGCCTCGGTTACGGCAATATCCGCGATGTCGCGCAGACATGTTATTACCGGAAGCAAAACTTTTTGGCGTTCCTCAACATACTCTATATTTTTCAAATTTTCCAGCAAAATCTTCTCTGAAAGGTCAAAATTTCCGCATTTTGTGCGTCTCAAGGCCTGCAAATGGCCGACTGTACCGAGTTTTGCGGCAATATCCGCCCCCAACGTGCGGATATACGTACCCTTAGAGCAGCCGACAAGACAACGGAGCAGATTTTCCTGCGGACGTTCCAAGATTTTGATTGAATGGATTCGCACCTTGCGTGCCGGAACATCCACGTTTTGGCCTTTGCGCACCAAATCATAGGCTCTCTGCCCGTTGATTTTTATGGCCGAATAGGCGGGCGGCACTTGGGTAATTTCTCCCACAAACTGCGGCAACACCGATTCGATTTCTGCCAAGGTCGGAATTTTGGAGTTGGTCTCGATAATTTTGCCGTCACAATCGAGTGTATCGGTAGCCTCGCCGAACTTGAGCAAAAACTCATATTCCTTGTCACCGTCTGTCACATAAGGAATAAGCTTGGTAGCCTCGCCAAAAGCCACCGGCAGCACCCCGGTTGCAAACGGATCAAGCGTTCCGCAATGGCCGTTTTTATTGGCATTAAGCAACCTTCTGGTTTGGCTCACCACCTGGGTAGAGCCCATACCGGCAGGTTTATCAATAACCAGCCAGCCGCTGATTTTATCACCTTTTTTATGCTTCATTTTTGCTCCTTATACAGGAGTTGATACTGGAGCTTTTCTTCTTTGTCAAATTTAAAACAAAAAAGCCGACGTTGTCTTAAGCAACATCGGCTCTTTCCGTTATTCATCCCAACTGGTGAGAAAGCAGTCCTGATGGCCATCCAAATCCGGCTCATCATAACTATACTCGTAAACTTTCGTCTTTCCGCTCAGCATTTTGATTCGAGCAGAATCCTCTGCCAACTCATAATCCTGAGCACAAACGAAATGTCTTTCATAACTTAAGAGAAGGAAAACAGCCTTAAACGGAAGCTTGAGTTGAGAGGTATCAAACATCCGAAGTATACCAGACGCAACCCCGTCCGAAAGGACGACCTCTCCTTCACCCAAAGGATAGAGTTTACCCTCATAGGCAAAATAATAGTTCGAATCCGCCCGCAAAAACGCGTCTTCATAAACAGAATATGCCTTACAGGCACACACCTTTTCAAAGCGGTCATTCTCCTCGTTATAAAAACGAACGACAATCCGGTCTCTTTCGACCTGGACGAACTGAAACTTAGATACTTTCATAAGCTTAAAGAATTAATAGTAAGACATTTTCTTCAAATTTATCAGCTTTCGCATTTATGTCAACCCGACAAAAAAGCCGCCCCTTTGAGGCGGCCTGTCAAAACATTTATTTCAAGTCCTGGGCAACTTTGGGGTCACGCAAAAGCTTTTCAATCTTGTCTACCGCTTCAAAACTCTTATCAACTCTAAAGTTTATTTCCGGCACATAGCGCAAAGATGTCTTGGCCGCCACCTGTTTGCGGAAAAAGTTTGCTGCCAACTGCAGACCGCCCAACACCTCTTGCAAATATTTGTCATTGGTGGTTATAAACCAGACTGTGCAATACTTCAAATCCGGAGAAACCGTCACCTTAGTCACGGTTACCATGGTGTCAATTCCTTCCAGATTGTGCACCTCTCCGCGGTCAATAAAATTGACGATGATTTTTCTGATTTCCTGTGCCACTCTGAGCTGGCGTTGTGAAGGCTCTTTATTTTCGGCCATAAAATTTCTCCTCAAAATACGTTTAATTCATATATAGAAAAGAAATAAAAATTATTCAAGCAATTACTTTTCCAAGAAAAGCCCTGTTCTTTGCTATATAACCTCTCTTTTGCCGGCGTGGTCGGGAGGAGTGATAATTCCTTCTGCTTCCATCCGCTCGATAATGGTGGCCGCACGATTATAACCGATGCGCAAACGCCGCTGAACATAGCTGGTTGAGGCTTTTTTATCGTTCTGCACGATTTGCACCGCTTGCCGATATAGGTCATCATCACTGCTGCCGGCGCCGAAATCCCCGTTATCAAACACGGCGCCGCCACCGCTTTTGTCCGAAAGCTCACCTTCGGTAACCGCCTCCACATATTCTGGCTCACGCTGAGACTTCAAGAACTCAACAATCTGCTCAACCTCACTGTCCTTAACAAACGGTGCATGAATACGATGCGGCCTCTGCCCGGCAGGCATATAAAGCATATCGCCCATGCCCAACAACTGCTCGGCGCCTTGTTCACCCAAAATGGTGCGGCTATCGATCTTAGATGTCACCTGAAAGCTGATACGGGTCGGAAAGTTTGCTTTGATGGTACCGGTAATAACATCAACGGACGGACGTTGGGTAGACATAATCAAATGTATGCCCGCCGCACGCGCCATCTGTGCCAAACGTTGAATGGCGGCCTCCACGTCTTTGCCGGCCACCAACATCAAATCGGCCATTTCATCAACCACAATGACAATATAAGGAAGCGGGGTCAAATCGAGTTCTTGTTCCTCATAAATCGGTTTCCCGGTTTCCATATCAAACCCGGTTTGCACCGTGCGGCTGACCTTGCCGCCGCTCGCGCGCAACTCTTCCAGACGCTTGTTATAGCCGGTGATATTGCGAACATTGAGCTGTGCCATTGCCCGGTAGCGGTCTTCCATTTCTTTCACCGCCCATTTCAAGCCGACAACCGCTTTTGAAGGATCGGTAATAACCGGTGTCAACAAATGAGGAATACCGTTATACATGGTAAACTCAAGCATTTTCGGATCAATCATGATAAGCTTGCACTCATCGGGCCGCATTTTATACAAAAGCGAGATAATCATGGAGTTAACACCGACAGACTTACCTGAACCGGTAGTACCGGCAACCAACAAGTGAGGCATTTTCGCCAAATCTGCATAAATATTCTTTCCGCCGATATCTTTACCCAAAGTAATTGTCAACGCGGCTTTGGATTCCTTAAATTCATCGCTTTCCAAAAGATCACGCAGATAAACGATTTCTCTCTTGGGGTTGGGGAGCTCTATACCGATGGTGTTAGACCCCGGCACCACGGCAATACGCACGGACACGGCACTCATTGAGCGAGCAATATCATCTGCCAAGCCGATAACCCTGGCGCTTTTTGTCCCCGGAGCAGGCTCCAGCTCATAAAGCGTGACCACCGGTCCGGGGCGAACTTTAACAATCTTGCCATTGACCCCGAATTCCTGCAACACGCCCTCCAACTCACCGGCGATTCTCTCAAGCTCTTTTTGATTAACATTTTCTGCCTTATCCTTACTTTTGGAGAGCAGATTAATATCCGGAAAACGATAGCCGTCGTCAACTTGTTTAGGTTTGGCGATTTTAATTGTTTCTTTTGTTTTCTCAGACGGAGCAGAAGTTTCTTCACGCACTTTTGGTTCCTTGCGAACTTTTGGCTCTCTTGTTTTGCGAGGAGCCGGCTCGGAAGAAAGGCTGAACTTTTCAAAAACAAAACGGCAACCTTTAGCGCACCCTCTGGCAACAAAAGCAACGGCCGCGGCGATTTTTTTGCACACACGCCACCAACCACCGAAAGTTATTCCGCAGGCAAGATTAAAAGAGACTAAGGCAACAAGGAATAAAGCCGCCGCCAAAATATAATTTCCATAACCAAAAGCATAAATACGGTTAAACAAATTCATGCTCTGCTCGGCAAAAAATCTGCCGACAGCGCCCCCGGTCTTAAAGCCATTGATGTGGGGAATAACCAAAGCTAGAGAGGTAGCAAAAGAAAAATTGCCCAAGATAAAAGCAAACAAACGCCAATAAGGGCGCACCATTTCCCGCAAGCGCAAGAATCCATAGCCCCAAATAACGGGAGCGATAAGAAACAACGGCAGTGCCACACCCCACCAAGTGAGGATAACATCGGCATTTTTGGCACCATAAAGCCCCAGCCAATTAGCGGCCGGTTTGGTTGTGGCATTACTAAAACTTGGATCATAGAAATGATACCCCAAACAGCTGATAATAAGGCTGATTACCCACAACATCAACAGCGCGCCAAACAGACGCCGACAAAGCTTTTTCCACCAGGTTTGTTCTTTTTTCTTACGTTTTGCCATAGTTCTCACAAATCCATAAAACAGACTCTCAATTATGAGAGATAATAGCGCCAAATTCTCAATATTCTCTTAACAAATAAGGATTAAAACTTGACTTTTGGCAATTAACGGATAAAGCTTTATAAGCTGTTTAATAACAAGGATATGGATTAATGACTAAAGCTTTTGTTTTTCCCGGCCAGGGTTCACAATTCATTGGCATGGGAAAAGAACTGGCCGATAATTTTTCATCGGCAAAAGAAGTTTTTAGTGAGGTCAATGAAGCTCTGCACCAAGATTTATTCAAACTCATGGTTGAAGGTCCCGAACATGAGCTGACCCTCACGGCCAACGCCCAGCCGGCACTAATGGCGCACTCTATGGCGGTGGTTAGAATTTTAGAAAAAGATTTCAAAATCAACTTAAGAGATCATGCAAGTTTTGTTGCCGGTCACTCTTTGGGCGAATATTCTGCAGCCTGTGCTGCGGGAGTTTTCTCACTGACAGACACGGCCAAACTGCTCCGCACCCGCGGCGACGCCATGCAAAAGGCTGTTCCTGTCGGGGTCGGAGGAATGGCGGCGGTTATCGGCGCAGCTTATACGGATGTTGTTGCTCTGGCGGAAGCCTGCAGTGACAACGGCCGCTACATCTGCGTCGCCGCCAACGACAACGCCGAAGGACAGGTTGTGCTTTCTGGCCACATGGAGGCCATAGAAAAAGCTGTAGAAATAGCCTCTGAGTTTGGCGCCAAACGCTGCATCAAACTACCGGTCAGCGCACCGTTCCACAGCCCGCTGATGAAACCGGCGCAGACGGTTATGGCCGCAGCACTAAAAGAGGTTAAAGCCCAAGAGCCGCAAATAGCTCTGATTTCAAACGTGGCAGCTTCGGCAGTCAAAACCAAAGATGAAATTATTCAAAATCTGATAAACCAAGTCACGGGTTCTGTCCGTTGGAGAGAAACCCTAGACTGGATGAGCGAGCAAGGCGTGGATGAAGTATTTGAACTCGGCGCCGGCAAAGTTCTCTCCGGCATCATTAAAAGAAGCCACAAAGAAATGAACGCATCTTCCATCGGCACCATTGCCGAGATTGAAGAGCTCGCCAACCATTTGAGCAAATAAGAAAGGAAAACACAATGTTTGAATTACACGATAAAGTAGCCCTCATCACCGGTGCCGCCGGCGGCTTGGGTGACAAAATTGCCCGCACCTTGCACAAACAAGGCGCCACTTTGGCTCTGACAGATATGCGCCCTGAGCCGATGGAAAAATTAAAGGCCGAGCTTGGCGACAGAGTAGAAGTTTTCACCGCCAACTTGACCAACCCTGAAGATGTCAAAAATTTGGTTGCCAATGTTGAAGCCAAATTGGGTCGCATTGATATTTTGGTAAACAACGCCGGCCTAACTCGTGACAATTTGTTCATCCGCATGAGCGATGAAGATTGGCAGTTGGTTTTGGATGTAAACCTCTCTGCCGGTTTCAAATTAGCAAAAGCAGCTGTCCGCGGCATGATGAAGCGTCGTTTTGGCCGCATTATCGGTATTGCCTCTGTTGTTGGTGTTACCGGCAACGCCGGCCAGGCTAACTATGCAGCCTCCAAAGCAGGTATGATTGCCATGAACAAATGCTTGGCACAAGAAGTTGGTTCTCGCGGCATTACCGTAAACTCAATTGCACCGGGCTTCATCCGTACCCCGATGACTGATGTTTTGCCAGATGATGTCAAAGCAGCCCTTTTGGCCAAGATTCCTGAAGCCAAATTGGGTGAGGCACAGGATATCGCCAATGTTGTAGCGTTCTTAGCCAGCGATGAGGCGCAATACATCACCGGCCAGACCATCAACATCAACGGCGGTATGGCAATGATTTAGTAATTCTTGCAATGCAAAAAACGCTGCCTGGTTTCAGACAGCGTTTTTTATTGCAATCAGTCTTTACCAAGACCAAAGAAGTTCTTGATTTTCAGCCATCGGCTCTTGCGAGGATGGTCAAAATCAACCAACTTTTTACCGACATCTTGGGGATAAATCCATCCGCCGATTTTCACCTCGGCACCCAAGGCACATTTCTTGCCCACACGAATTTGTGTGCAGCTAGCGTTTTCATCAACCTTATAAAGGATCACAAAGCGGCAACAGCCTCCAAACCCTGTTTTTCGCTGGCCAAACATCAACACGGCATTATTTGCCAGAACATAACAGTTTTGTATTGATATTTTTTTCCAGCACTTGAGAGCTTGAGACCAGAAAAAAACACCGTTTTTGAAGTCATTCAAATAAAGAGCTTCATCCGTCGCCCCCATCAATTGCCGAGTACGATAGTAAGCCTCAAAGTAATCATTTCCGAGCGGGACAAGAATGATTTTCTCATCCCAGAATGCATCTCTAGTCAACAATACCAAAGCTCCCAGATACTCCTTTTGCACCAGAAGCCCTTCGGGATTGATGATAGATAATACAGATTTGTCATCATTGAGAGGCAAATTAAAATATACGGTTGTCCAATCCCAATGAAGAGGCGTACTTTCTCTCTTCTGCCCGAGAAGAATTTCCTTCCCATCATAATAGACATACCACTGACCTTGCCGACAATAGATGATTCGCCCATACAACAAGTCAACCTCAATGGTGTTAACCGGAATGACCTGCCACTTGTCTTCAAGACGGCGATAAAAAGAGACTTTTTCTTCGCTCTCACCTACCAGCCACCCCGGCCCATGCTCTTTAGCATATGCCCCGCAGGCAATTTCGGTAACGGTTTGCTTTGCAAAATCCGCCTCATAGAGATGATACTTTCCATCCAGGAAAAGCAATTGATCGGTATAAACACTTTCCATAATAGAAAATTTAATTGGTTTGACACAAAAATTATTTTTGAAACTTTTCTTTTTGCGCTACGTGCAAAACCTCTCCCTCACTCCTCAAAAGCTCGGATAGTGGATTTTATAGAGTGATTTTTCGAGACCGTACAAAATTGCTCTAGAAAACCTCTAGACGAGCTTTTACGAAAAGGTTGATATGTGAGGCGAATAATAAGATTTAAGGGTGGAAGTACCGGAGCGTACATCAGAAGTACGTGAAGACACCTCCACCCCGCAAAATCTTTGCCCAGCCTTCTAAAAGCTCGGATAGTGGATTTTATAGAGTGATTTTGAAGGCGAGAAAAATTTTAATGTACACTGAGGTACATGAATTTTTCGAGACTGCACAAAATCACTCTAGAAAACCTCTAGACGAGCTTTTATAGTTTGGCTGCAATCTCCTCAATCTCATAACACTCAATAAAGTCGCCTTTCTGAATGTCGTTGTAGTTTTCAAAGGAGATACCACACTCGTAGCCTTCTTTAACCTCTTTTACATCTTCCTTAAAGCGCTTGAGTTGGCCGATGGCACCATCATGAATAACCACATTATCACGCAACAAGCGAATTTTGGCACCACGTCTAACCATACCTTCCGTAACCATACATCCACCGACTTTGCCGACGCCGGTAATGTTATATACCTCGCGGATCTCGGCATAACCGAGCAATTTTTCTTTGAGTTCGGGCGAGAGCATACCTTCCAAACCTTTCTTGATGTCATCCAAAACATCATAGATGATGGAGTAGTACTTAATCTCAACCCCGTCACGGCGAGCCATATCTCTGGCCAACGGATTGGCACGAACGTTAAAGCCGATAACCAAAGCATGAGAAGCTTTTGCCAAAGAAATATCTGACTCTGAAATCGGACCGACAGCAGAGTGCAAAACCTGCACGCTGACTTCCTCATTAGAGAGCTTGTTAATGGTACCCTCAATCGCCTCGATAGAGCCTTGAACATCAGCTTTGATAATAACCGGCAAATGCTTAACCTCGCCGGACTTAATCTTATCAAGCATCAGTTCCATCGCCGACTTGGCAGATTTAACCAATTTTGCCTCGCGCTCCTTGCGGATACGATATCCGGTAATTTCTTTGGCCTGGTTTTCATCAGCCACAACCACAAAATCATCACCGGCAGAAGGTGTTCCCTGCAAGCCCAAAACCTCAACCGGAGTAGCAGGTTCAGCCTCTTGCACCTTTTGTCCGTTTTCATTAAACATAGCGCGAACACGTCCCCACTCCTTGCCGGCAATACAAATATCACCGACATGGAGAGTTCCGTTTTGCACCAAAACGGTAACCACGGTTCCGCGGCCTTTTTCCATCTTAGCCTCGATGACGGCGCCTTCAGCCTTGCGGTTGGGGTTAGCCTTCAAGTCAAGCATTTCTGCCTGCAGCAAAATAGCCTCAACCAATTTATCGATATTAATGCGTTTCTTGGCAGAAACTTCGGCACACAAACACTCACCGCCCATTTCCTCAACACCGATTCCGTGCTGGAGCAAAGCAGTTTTAACTTTCATCGGATCTGCACCGGGCAAATCAATTTTATTAATGGCAACCACAATCGGCACCTCTGCGGCCTGAGCATGGCGAATAGCCTCAATGGTCTGCGGCATAATGCCGTCATTGGCAGCCACCACCAAAACCACAATATCCGTCACCTTGGCACCGCGGGCGCGCATCTCGGAGAATGCCTCGTGTCCGGGGGTATCAATAAAGGTGATTTTATCACCTGTCTTGACCGTAATCTGGTAGGCACCGATATGCTGGGTAATACCGCCGGCCTCTTTTGCCGCCACGTTAGTTTCACGCAAAGCATCAAGCAAAGAGGTTTTACCATGGTCAACGTGCCCCATAACCGTAACCACCGGAGGTCTGGGCCGCAGTTGATCAGGTGTATCTTCCTGATGCTGAATAACTTGCTCGACATCGCTATCGGCCACACGTTTGAACTTATGCCCAAACTCCTCAACAACAATTTGGGCCGTATCGGCATCAATCGGCTGGTTAATGGTAGCCATAACGCCAAGAGCCATAAGTTTTTTAATAACATCAGCACTTTTCTCGGCCATACGGTTAGCCAATTCCTGCACGGTAATTACCTCAGGAATAATAACTTCCTTAATAACCTTTTCTTGCGGTTGCTGGACTTGTTGCACCGGCTTGGGCTGTTTTTTCTTATAGCGTCTGCGCGGACCGCCAAAGCCATAATCATCATCGTCGTCATCATTCATGCCAATGGAATGGATGCTGATTTTGCTGTTTCTTCTTTGCGGCTCAAAGCTGCTTTTCATAATTTTTTTACGCTCGCGCTCAAAAACCTCTTCTTTGCTGACAGAACGATTGGACTTTTTAGAAGAATGTTCATCCTCCTCAAAATCATCGTCATCGTCGTCATCATCATAATCTTTAGATTTTTTCTCTTTGTTTTTCTGGCGGTTTTCAGCCTCTGCCTCCGCCTCGGCTTTTGCGGCGGCAGCTTTTGCCTCAGCCTCTTCCTTAGCCTGTTTGGCAGCTTTTGCGGCGGCTTCTTCGGCCTCTTTTTGGCGGCGTTCTTTCTCCTCTGCCTCTTTCTGCTTTTGGCGCAGGGCACTGCGTTCTTCTTCCTCTTGGCGGCGTTTATTTTCAAATTCTTTAGCCTCGGCAATCAAACGCAACTTTGCGGCTGTTTCCTCATCAATTTCGACTTTGGGTTCAGGCTTCACTGCGTTTGGCGTGATCACGCGTTTTTTGCGTACCTCGACCTGCACCACCTTTTTGCCGTCACGGTTTGAGCGAGCAGCATCGCTGACACCTTTAAGTGTCAAAGTAGACTTGCCTGATAATGTTAACTTGCCCTTGGTATTTTCTTCTGTCATCTTAAAAAATTTCTCCGTATTTTCATCCTAAAGTTATGAGTTCAGAAAATCAGCCAGTTTTCCAAACTCACGACTGACCATCTTAGACATTTCACCTTTCAAAAAGGCGGCATGAATTGTATTTACCTTATCAAGTGTTTGATCCAACTCCTCGCTTGTAAAGAGATTAAATATTTTCAGATTTTGCGCCAAATGCACAATTTTCTGATGTCCGTCTTCAGCGGCATCTTTTGCTTCCAGCAGAAAGGCAACCTTATCTTTTTTCAGAGCCTCTGCCACCTTGTCCATACCGGTGATAAGCACACCGGCCTTTCTGGCCAAAGAAACGGCATGCAAAGCAGACTGCCGCAACAAATCCTCGGCCACTTTTTCCAAATTTTCCATTGGTTTAACCTTTTGCTTGAGGCTTTTGGCAAAAAGATTAGCAGCCACCGCCTTATGCAAAAGAGCCGAAGAGTTGGAAACATAGACCCCCCTCCCCGGCAATTTATTTTTAAAATCAGGAATAACCACCGCATCCGGCCCCACCACAAACCTGAGCAATGCGCCCTTTTCAAGCACATTTCCGGTCACGATACATTTTCTGGTCACATCTTCCTGTTTCATAAACGCCTCAACTTCAGAAAGGAGTTTGGAGCAGCTTGCAACAAACTGCTCCCAACTCTTTCACAAGACTATTCTTGTGTAAACCAATGCTCACGAGCATTCATAATGATCTTATTGGCTTCTTGGATAGAAATTGTGTTTTCGCCCAAAATTTCAATAAGTTCATCAGCGGCCAAATCAGCCAAGTCATCAATTGTTTTAATGCCTTTTGCGGCCAGGGTCAAGAGCATGTCGCGATCCAAACCTTCAACAGCCTGAAGTTTATCGTCAATACCTAAGGTTTTGCTTTTCTCTTCAAACTCTTTATTGCGTTTTTCAACATACTCTTTTGCACGAGATTGCAGCTCTTTGGCCACATCCTCATCAAACCCTTCGATGTCTGCCAGTTCTTTCAAATCAACCATAGCGATTTCATCAACATTTGAAAAACCCTCGGCAATCAAGAGATGAGCAATCATCTCATCAACATCCAAAGCTTCCATAAAGCGCTGAGAACGAACCTTATTTTCATTCTTGCGACGCTCTTGTTCCTGCTCCTCGGTCAAGACATCAATATCGCACCCCAAGAGCTGGGAAGCCAACTTAACATTTTGTCCGCGGCGGCCGATGGCAATAGAAAATTGCTCTTGCGGCACAACAGCCTCAATACGATTATTTTCCTCATCAATAACCACTTTAACAACCTCTGCCGGAGCCAAAGCGCTGACAATATACTGGGCCTTATCCTCAGAATAAGGAACAATATCAATTTTCTCACCTTGCAACTCGGTAACCACAGCCTGCACGCGAATACCACGCAAGCCGACACAAGCACCAACGGCATCTATTGTCATATCATCGGTTTTAACGGCGATTTTAGCCTTAGAACCCGGGTCTCTGGCCACGCCCATAATTTTAACGATTCCATCGTAGATTTCCGGCACTTCTGAAGTAAAGAGCTTAGCCAAGAATTCCGGACAAGTTCTAGACAAGAAGATTTGCGGCCCCTTATTTTCGCGACGAACGTCCAAAACATAAGCACGAACTCTATCCCCGTTTTTAAATTTCTCTCTGGGAATAATTTCATCGCGGCGCAAAATAGCCTCAGTCTTGCCAATATCCAGAATAACGTTTCCAAATTCGATTCTCTTAACCGTACCGTTGACAATGGTGCCGATTTTTTCTTTATATTCCTCAAACTGCTTATTGCGTTCAGCCTCACGAACTTTCTGCACGATAACCTGTTTTGCGGTCTGGGCGGCAATACGACCAAAGTCAATCGGCGGCAGCTGATCAATCAAAAACTCGCCGACCTTAATTTTGGGGTCATATGCCTTGGCATCATCCAAACAAATCTGGGCAGCTTCGTTTTCAATCTCGGCATCATTGTCAACCACTTCCCGATATCTGGCCATGCTGATGGCGCCTGTCTTACGGTCGATATGAGCGCGAATATCATGCTCAAAACCATATTTAGAACGTGCTGCCTTTTGAATAGCGATTTCCATTGCTTCAAACACATCGTCACGATCAATATTTTTCTCGCGGGCTACGGTATCTGCCACCAAAACAATTTCGGGTCTAGGCATATTTTCAGTATTTTCCATTTTTTCCTCGTTTTTTATTGTTACGATTAAAGTTCTGTTTCAGATGCATCTGCGGCAGCCTCGGCCAACAGTTCATCGGTTAAAATAAGTTTGGCTTTTGAAACCAGCTCATAGGGAATGACAAATTCCTGCCCATCCATATCAAAAAAGATATTTTGCCCATCACCAACCTTAAGGATTCGGCCCTTAAAGCGTTTGCGGCCGGCAACTTCGCCGCTGGTTTCGATTCTTGCCTCATAGCCGGAAAAACGCTCAAAATTTTCCAGCTTGGTCAAAGGCCTGTCAAGCCCCGGAGAGCTAACTTCCAAAGAATACTCTCCCTCAATGGGGTCTGCCTCGTCTAAAACCTGAGAGATTGCACGGCTGACGGTGGCACAATCATCAACCACCAAATTTTTGCGATCTTTGCGTTCAATCATCACCTGCAGGGTTGGATTCTTGGTGCCGATGGTTTTAATCCGAACGACCTCAAACCCAAGGCCCTCGACCACCGGGGTCAAAAGTTTCTCAAGCGGATGCGCCTCTGGCATAGCGATTCTCCTAATTTTTTTAACAAAAGAGCGGGGCTTTTTGCCCCGCTCATCTAATATCAATTATAATTATGCGAACTATATAACAGAAAACTTTTTAAAAATCCAGCATTTTTTTATCCATCCTCCAAATGGAGCAAAACAGAAACGGAGATAAGAGTTGCAATCAATGCCGGAGTAGACACAGCCAACCCGACGGGGATATAGCCGTTGATACCAAAAGCATATACAAGTTGGGTCAAGAAGTAGACAATAAACCCGGTAGAGATACCGCCCACAATCAAAAACATGACCCCGCCGCGGCGGTTGTTCGGACGCAGAGCAAAGACAGCGGCCACCAACACCATGGCACACAGCAAGAAAGGCGAAACCAGCAAAGAAAGATACCGCAGACGGTGGCGTTGAGCAGAGAAACCTGACATTTCGTAAAAATGGATAGTATCGGGCAAATCCCAAAAAGAAATAGATTCCGGCTCCACAAAATTTTCCTTAATCCGCTCTATATCAAGAACAGTCTTATACTTCAGACTATTTTTAACCTCTGTCGGATGTCCGGCCCTAAAAATCCTAACATCGCGCAAATCAAAAAATCCGTCTTTCAGCGTTCCGACATAAGCCTCGATTCTTTTTCCCGGCTGGGAGTGGCGGTCCATCTCCAAAATCGTCACGCCGCGCAGCAACAGCTCACCCTTTTCTTGGCGCAAAGACTTGGCCTGCAAAACCATCACATTGTTTTCATCAATAGCTTCCCTGATCCAAAGTCCCTTATCAGAGAACAAGACCGCTTTTGGGTTTCTGGTTTTTAGGCGATATTCAAGCGTTTCATACAAGTCATACATATTGGCGGCCACCGGGTTAACCAATGTTACATTAATAACGCCGATAAGAAAAGTCGTTACCAACACCGGCAAAAGGAACCCCCAAATAGAAACCCCTGCAGCACGCATAATCACAAACTCATTACTTTTGCTAAGCTTCCAAAAAGTGACCATGGAAGCAATCATAACCACAAAGGGAAAAACCATCTCAATGGTTTTTGGCATTTTTGTAATAGCAAGCTCCAAAACAAACCAAAAGCTCACATCCTCCCGCCCTGAGGTGCGGCGCAAAAGTTCCACCACCTCAAAAAGCATAATCACGCTCAAAACCATCAGCAAAACAGCAAAAAAATTAAACAAGATTTGCTTGGTTAAATATCGTCCGAGAATAGATGTAGGTTTCATGTTCTTGCTTCTAGAATTAAAACATAGGCATAAGTTATCCGCAAAAATATCTCTTGGCAATAGTTTTTATCAAGAGGTTCAAGAACATTTATTACCCCAAGCGGGAAAGATAGTTGTTGATGGCATCGGGCAAAATTACCACAATATTTTTGCCCTCAAATTCTTTTCTTTTGGCCAATTTGGTTGCCGCGGCAATAGCTGCTCCGGCGGAGATTCCGACAGGCAAGCCCTCGCAAAGCGCAATATCGGCAGCGGTTCCCCAGGCCTCATCATCAGCAATGTCAACAACCTCATCAACCAAAGACTTATCATACAAAGGCGGCACAAACCCGGCACCAATTCCGGGAATATCGTGCATTCCGGCCTCACCGCCGTTTAGGACGGCGCTTTTTTGAGGTTCCACCGCCGCAACATACAAATCCGGATTACTTGTTTTTAAGGTTGCTGCCGTTCCGCACAAAGTTCCGGCGGTGCCGACAGTGGCTACCAAGACATCAACCTCGCCTTTGGTTGCTTCCAAAATTTCAATACTGGTGCCAAAACGGTGAGCATCCAAATTTGCCTCATTACAAAACTGGTCAAACATAATCACATTGGGATTCTTTTCTTTCAACAGCTCTGCTTTGGCCAAGGCGCCGCGCATACCATCTTCTTTGGGCGTCAAGACCACTTCCGCGCCAAAATAGCGCATCAGCAAAATACGCTCTTTGCTCATATTTTCGGGCATCATAATCACCAGTTTATAGCCTTTGGCGGCACAAATAGCGGCCAAAGCAATACCGGTATTGCCGCTGGTGGCCTCCAAAAACACGGTGTCTTTGGTGATTTTGCCTTGTTTTTCTGCCTGCTCAATCATTTTTAGGGCAGCTCTGTCCTTAATGGAAAACAACGGATTATAAAACTCGCATTTTGCCAAAATATTGGCCTTAAGCTGATGTTTTTCCGCCCATTTGTGCAAATGGAGCAAAGGGGTATCTCCCACCAATTCGGTCATTGAATCAAAGATTTTCTTCATTTTATATCCTTAGTTGTTTATAAGCCGCAAAATATGCTGGCACAGAAAACAAGCTCTTGATATTATTACACTGTTTAAAAAACTTGCAATAAAGAAATGAGAACAATTTATCAAATTTTGTGGATTATCCCGCTGTTATTAGGGCTCGGCGCTTCAGCTCACGCCGCCAGCCTTGATGACTTGTACAGAGATATCATCCGCTCAGACAACGAGGGATATTTGCCCTTATTTGTTCTCAACCGCGCCAATCCGGACGCCGAAAGCAAGAAAGAAGAGGTAACCGTCAAACCAAGTGCCCCTGCCGCACAAACCAAGAACCCCACTGCCTCCCAAAACAAACCGATAAATCTGACTTATGATTCGCAAGCAGATGAAAGGGCTCAAAAGGCAGCCCAACTAAAATGGCAACAAACCTTAAAAGCCGTTGCCGAGAACAAAGTTACGCCAATGGAGCTTTCCGAGATTACCTATCGGGCAGGAAAAGACGACCCCAAAGCGGTTGAGGTTCTGGCCTGGATGTATACCAAAGGCATCGGTGTGGGCAAAGATTTTGTAAAAGCATTTAGACTTTACCAAAAGGCAGAAGGACTAAAAGTGCCAAAGGCCAAAGAAAATGCCGCCAAAATTTATAAGGCCATGAGCGCCGAGCAGAGAGCCCAACTCCAAAACAAAAATCAGCAATAATATTTATACTCTAGAAAACCTCCAGGCGAGATTTGCAAAAAGATTGGAGAATGGTTCAGATAGAGCGATTTGAAAGGCAAAAGTACCGGAGTAGAGAGCACAAAAATTTCGACGGGTGGAATTTATAGAGTGATTTTGAAGGCGAGGGAAATTTTAGTGTACATAGAGGTACTTCCCCGCGGGCATACAGTATGGCTACAACGTGTTGGCGGGCTACGTGGGAGACCTGAAATACCTGTTCAGCTCCGACGGCGTGAAGAGCCTGGGCGGCTTCG
>CALXVV010000029.1 GCA_944392205.1 uncultured Alphaproteobacteria bacterium
AAAAAAGTTCGGATGTTGCTCAAAAAAAGCCTATTTTGACTTTTAAACATCCGAACCAGTATAAATGCTTGATATATAAAGAAAAAACCGTCATTTCTGACGGTTTGTATTCTGTGGCTGGGGTGGCTGGATTCGAACCAACGAATGTCGGCACCAAAAGCCGATGCCTTACCACTTGGCGACACCCCATTCGTTTGCTTTGATATATGTAGAATAAAAAAACTATAAACGCAAGTCTTTTTTGTGTTTTTTTGTGCTTTTTTATCTTTGTGACTGCTATATCATCATTTTTTTCTTATTTTACAATCTATTATCCGTTGCTTTTTTAATTCTTTTTTTCCTTTTTTTGTGTTATTATATAAATAGATTGTTTCATGGAGGGTGATGATGAACTGGAAGCAGAAGGCTAAAAAGTTGTATGATAGGGTTGCTCATGGCGTGATGCGTTATGTGGCTCCGGCCTTGATGGCTTTGCCTAGTTTTGGTTCCACCAGATCTGCTCCTAATGAAAATAAAGATGACATTCCTTTAAATACTAAAAAATATGAGGCGACGATTATTCAGGATGCAGCAGAAACTTCAGCGAATTTTCATCCTATGCTCTATAATCCTGAGGTCTACCAGGATATCAGTTGTCTTGATATGGAAAAAGTAGCGGAAAAAGTCTCTCAGATGACTTTGGGTGAAGTTTTGCAAAAAGGGCTTATCTCTCAAGAACAACTTCAGGCTTATCGGTTCTCTGCGGATGATTTTAAACAAATGAAACCAGGAAAACTGGGCCAAAAACTTAAAGGTGTTTTGGAAAAAAAATGTAGAGGAAGACCTCAGGGAAAATGTTTGGAAAGCGTGCGTGAATGCGCAGGAGAAGCTTTGGGAGTTAATGTTTGGACGCCTTCCGGATTGGCTAAAGATTGGCCTGAAAGTGTAGCTGAAAGCGATATGCCTGTTACTATTCTTGGTAAGGTTGTCGTTGAAGAGAAGAAAGACGGAAAACTTGAGGACCATGGCAATATTAAATTGCAGGATTTGTTATATTTGCGGGCAGCAATTGCCGTTATTGATGGAAATAGTCAAAATGTTGATGGAAAACAGCAAAAAGCCGGACATGTTTCTTTAATTTATGCGGTGCTTGATGAGAACGGTAAACGGGTGGCTACTATCAGCTTATGTGACGGGCGTGAGAATTATGAAACGGTGGTTAATAAAAAAATCGGCGGTGGAAAGAGGCGTTATGGCAACATTGTTACGGTCATGATGCCAAATGATGTGCAACTTTCTAAAGGATTGGCCGAATATGTGGTTCAGAAGATGTTGGAACGGACTTCTAATGCTGTTGAGCTTTGTGCTATGATTAGCCCGCAAGAGGATATTTTACACAAATATCTTAAAAATCCGTATGACCAGATGGTTTCAGACTTTTCTGAGCAGTCTATTCTTGCTCGGCTGGATAGGGTAAAGGCAAAGGAGCAGGAACACAACAAAAAAATAGAGCCAGTTGAAAGAAATGTTGCTCAAGCACAAACTAAAAAAGGCAAAACGGGAGTTAGTAGCAAGATTGGGGCCAGGTCCGTGGCTACTCGTCAATTAGGGCGTTCTTAAATTTTTGCCTCCCTTGAATAGGTGTTAAAAGCTATTAAATAGAGCCTATGTTTTGAGGTTAAGGGGAGGCTTTAATGAAAAAGTTTGGGGCTGTTTTGGCAGCTTTTTTGCTATTGTCTGATTTTGCAGAGGCATATGAAACTCCCGGAATGTATGCTAATTTTAAACGAGTGGGGTTGGATCTTGGAACCAGCAAGGTCAGTAATTATCAGGAATATGAAAATTCTCCCAATACCGCAATTAATCAAAATACACAAGGGGTTCTAAAAGGTGTGTTTGATTTTGCCTTTGAGTATGAACAGCCGAAATATCGGTTTGATAATATGGTTTATGCCGAATATGGCAAAAGCCGAATTTATGGAAACCCGGGGAGAGATAAGTATACGGAAAATGCTGATGAGTTGCGCCTGATCAGTGAGTATATCTATAAAATCTGGCACTTTGATAATTTGGCAGATATGGGGCCTTTGGCAAATGTTTCTTATCAGACAGAGTTTACTTCTGATACGGATGCAAACAGGCGAAAAGTGCTGCAATCCATGCAAGGCTTGAAAATGATAAACGGAACAAAAGGGCTGACGGATTTCCATTTGGCCGTGGTGGAGGATTTTGACTTTACTTATGCAAAGGAAGATACCAAAACGGCCTGGCAAATCGGTTTTACCTATAAATATCCTTTTTTGCAAAAATATCGGTTTGAGTTTGAGAGCTATTATCGGGATTATCTTAGCTATTCTCGTTATGAGCCGACAGATTTTAGATATGAGTTTTTTGCCATTGCCAAGCTAAATATAATGGTGACAGATAAATTCTTTGTTGAGCCTTATGTATCTTATTTTAGGGCGGAAGACCGCGAGCACAATAAGGCCGGATCTAACCTGATGTTTGGCGTGGCAGTCGCGTTTACGGATGTTGTAAGGCTGTTTTAAAAATTAAAGCCTCGTGAAAACGAGGCTTTTGTTTTAATCCTCTAGTTGGATGTGGATTTTTTTACCATAATAATCAATGAGGCGGTAGTATTTCTTAAAAGAAAGCCTTTGTCCGCACTCGATTATATCAATCCAATCAATGGGAAATTTTAATTGCTTCGCCACATAGCTGATTGTTTGCCGTTTTGCCAGCCTGATTTGCCTTAATTGCGGGCCGATTTCTTGCCGCCAGGTTTCTTGAATGGTTTTATATTTCATTGTTTCAAACTCCTAAATTTCTTATTAAAAAGAAACCGCCTTAAACAAATTAAGGCGGGGAGTTCGAAACTGTAACACAACAGTCTGGGTTATTCGTGCAATGCCTTATATCCCCAGCTCCCCGTGAAAGGAGTTGTTCTTTTTCTCGTAAGGAGCTGTGATACTCCGCAGGGGCAAGTCGCTCCTGCACCACAGATATTAGAGCAGAAAAATTAAAATGCAATTAATTTGTGCAAGAGAGCAGTATTTGTTTGAATCTGGCACACAAGATTAGCGAAACGAACTTTGTGAGTTGAGGGGGTAACAGCTAAGTCATGCCCCTGCCGGCTTCGGCAGCGCGCCGACCAAAGGGAGCCGCGCGGATTACAGCTTGCTAATCGCTCCAGGCCGTTGCCTGGTGCATTACGGCTTGGTTATCGCCGTGCGTGTACGCACTAGTTTTTTCTTTTCTTCTTTGGCCTGGAGCTCTTCCAAGTCTCTCTCGGTTGCAAGCTTGTCTAAAATGGTTTTAACAACCATATCCAACTGTTTGCCTTCTCGATAATCTGCTGGGAGAGCAAAATTTACGCGGTCATCGCTCAGCAGTTTAATGGCATTCTTTTTGTGTTTGCTCTTGGGCTGGTATACAGCTATGGCGTTGCCGCCTCTGGTCTTGGTGAGCTTCATGGAGGGGATATCAGTCATTCCATCACCAAAATATATCATGCGGCGGAAGGGAATGGGGCGTTTTTCGTCTTCCATAAACTCATTGACTGCGCGGTCCTCGGTTTTGCCAAGGCCTTTGTTTATTTTGGAGAGATATTGTGTCTTGGTGGAATAATTTACAACTCTGGCCGGCCAAACAGGGGTGCCATCCTCACCAAAGGCATAGGAACAACCAAAAACATCTTTGAAATGTTTGCGGATGCTGGAGCCGGCTATAATCTCCTCATAGCCGGAGGATATAATATAGTGTTCAACCTGCAAATCACGCTCTTTGCCATATTCCGTGATACGGTCAAACCAATCTTCTACCCCCTCAAAATAAGTGATGCTCTCCGCCGCTTTTTTGAAATATTCTCGCGTTAACTTAATGCCTTTTTCTTTAGCAGTCTTGATGAAGTAATACATACTGCCGGTGACTTGGTCGGCGCAGTTGTCTCTTGACCACTGGTTGGCTTTTTGCCAGAAGGTCTTGGGTTTCATGCCTAATGAGGGAATCAAGATATAATCTTGCATATAGGTGACGCTTAAGGTTTCATCAAAGTCGTAAATCAGTGCTACTTTTGTTGGGGTTTTTGCCATAATTTTAATATCTCCACTTGCTTTTTGGAATTAATCATTATAAAACTAAGAAGTTAATTTTTTACTAGTTTTATTTAAAGGACAGCGAAAATGCCAGCTACATCTATGGACCAATTGGTTTCTCTTTGCAAAAGACGTGGGTTTATCTTTCAAAATGCCGATATCTATGGCGGATTGCAAGGTGTGTATGATTATGGTCCGCTCGGAGTGGAACTCAAAAATAACCTCAAGGCCGCTTGGTGGCGCTCTATGGTTTATGAGCGTGATGATATTGAGGGGCTGGATGCTGCCATACTTACAAACCAAAAGGTTTTGCACTACTCGGGACATGAGGATACTTTCTCTGATCCGATGACAGATTGCCGCAAGTGCAAAGGACGTTTTAGAGCAGACCATATCAAAGACGGAAAATGCCCTAACTGCGGTTCTACCGATTTGACAGAGCCACGCCCGTTTAACTTGATGTTTAAGACCAATATCGGTCCGGTTGATGATGGCTCTTCTTTTGGGTATCTGCGTCCGGAAACTGCTCAGGCCATCTTTACCCAGTTTAAAAATGTGGTTGATTCAACTTCTCGTAAGCTCCCCTTTGGTATTGCCCAGATTGGAAAATCTTTCCGCAATGAGATTACGCCTCGCAATTTCATCTTCCGTGTCAGAGAGTTTGAGCAGGCTGAGCTTGAATATTTTGTGATGCCCGGCGAAGATGAAAAATGGCACGAAATCTGGAAAGAAGCCAGAATTAAATGGTGGGAAGAGCAGGGGCTTAAGCGTGAGCATATGAATATCTATACCACTCCTAAGGAGGATTTGGCACACTATGCTAAGGCCTGCTATGATATTGAGTACCAGTTCCCACACGGAATGGAAGAGCTGGAGGGAATTGCCAATCGTACGGATTATGATCTCGGCAACCACACCAAGGCGCAAGAAGAAATGAATCTTACTTCTCACTGCCACAAAAATCCGGATTCAACTCAAAAACTTTGCATTATGACTGATGATAACAAATGGGTTGTGCCTTTTGTGATTGAGCCTTCTATGGGTGTGGATCGCGGTGTCTTGGCGGTGATGACCGAGGCTTATACAGAGGAAGATTTGGGCGGCGGAAACAGCCGTGTCGTGCTCAAGCTCAAGAAGCACTTGGCGCCGATTAAAGTGGCTGTTATTCCTTTGAAGAAAAATAATGAGCAAATTATGGCCAAATGCCACGAGATTAAGCAAAATCTGCTCAAGCTCGGTATTGGTCGCGTGGCTTTGGAAAATACCGGAAATATCGGTAAGGCTTATCGCCGCCATGATGAGGTTGGCACGCCTTTGTGTATTACCGTTGATTTTGAAACTATCGAAAATCAGCCTGAATCGGTTACCATTCGGGACCGTGACACAATGGAGCAAACCCGTGTTAATGTGGCGGATTTGCCAAACTATTTGCGAAACTACTTTGTTGAGTAAGTGCTAAATTAAAGCCCGCTCTTTTTAGAGCGGGCTTTTTTAATTGAACTTTATTCTTGATATGAGGCTCGGCGGATGCGATCATTTATTGCCAACCCCAGCCCCGTTTGCGGGATGGGAGACATGGCTATCCCTTTATATTCTCCATGGGTTTCGGCTATCCTCATATAGGCAAATAAATTGGCAGCTGCCTCATTTAGGTTACCTGAAGGACTCAAATTTAGGTTTGCTTTTTTTACTTTTCCGAAGCCAATGAAAAATTCATCTTCTTTGACGTCATCTTCTGAGACATTTATTCGCATCGGCATTCTCGGTGCATAGTGCTTCAGCAACTGGCCGGGGGCGCTTGGCTTGTTGGGGTCTCCGTGAGAAATATAAACCTTTTCTCCGGTGTAATCTTCCAGTTCTTCTTTACTCAAGCCACCGGCACGGAGCATGACCATGTGCGGAGTGGTTAAATCTATAATTGTTGTTTCTACTCCGATTTTGCAAGGGCCGCCGTCTAAAATCATATCAACCTTATCGCCCAAGCTTTCTTGTACGTGTTGGGCGGTGGTGGGAGAAATGCACTTGAAGCGGTTGGCCGAAGGTGCGGCTATCGGCACGCCGGCAGCCTTAATCAATCTTAACGCTAATTGATGATTGGGCATGCGAACGGCAATGTTGGGCAGACCCGAGCAGACCAAATCAAGCGAGGAAAGATTGTCTTTTCTCTTCAGCACAAAAGTCAGCGGGCCGGGCCAAAAATGTTTGGCCAAGTCCATAACTCTCTCATCTGTTGCGGCATATTCTTTTAAGAAATCTATCTCTGCTATGTGCGATATCAGTGGGTCAAAAGTCGGGCGGCCTTTGGCCTCAAAAATAGAGGCGACGGCTTTGCCGTCATAGACATTGGCTCCGAGCCCATAGACCGTATCGGTTGGAAAAGCGACCAGGCCTCCGTTTTTGATTGTTTCGGCGGCTTGTTGTAGGTTCTTTTCGTTATCTTCGTAAATATTATTGCTCATTTTTATTCCAAGCTCAAAAAATCTGACAAGGCTATCTTACAATTTTTATATGTATTTAGCACTTCAAGAGAGCCTTTGTCAATCCTTTGATAGGCCTTGGCTTCTTCATCCCAGGCCAGATAGTCAAGCTCATCCATGCCCAAGATCAAAAGCGTTTCATGCGGGACATTCTCAATTAAGATATTTTCGTATAGAATATCCATATCTGTCTCATCTCTTGGGTGGAGGCCGAAAAGGTTTACGCCATCATGGCTTAGGGAATTATATGCATGCAGAAAAGTTATCCAGTCTTGCGGCAAAGGAGGCATATTATTGAGCTTGAGTTTGCGCTGGTATAAAATCACTGTCTCCGTGTCAACCTTTTTTCCCGTATAGGCACCTTTTAGGTGTTTTATCTTATCTAGAACGGTCTGCATGTCTTATCATCAGCTGTTGATTGCTTTGGAGGTATTGGCGCTCTCTTTCGGGGTCGCGCTGAATTTGGTAAAGTTTATCATAACCGCCAAAGAATACAATGTTGGGATCGGCATCATAGCCATTGCCAAAATGAAAGGTGCGGTGGTGCGGCTGCACAAAAGTGAGCATAGTGTTGGCAAACTGGTTTATTTGGTAAGGTTTTTCCAATTCTTTGAAGTTGGAGACATTGGTCTTATGATGAAAGTTAAGGGCGGCATCGCAGTTTCCGCGCTGCATTTTCTGGCGCACTTCCTCTATATATTCCGGCTTATAGTTCAGCATTCTCATGACTTGTTCAAATTCTTTGCCATAGCAGGCATCAAACATCTTGAAGTTTTGGGAACGCTGGCTTTCAAACGGTTGGGTCTGACGTCTTTTGCTCCAATTGTATAAAACCTCGGCAAAGTCAAAAAAGTTCATTTGTCCGACAATTTCGGGCGGAATATTTTGCAGTGCCAATTGCTCTTGAATGTAGGGCTGGCAGCGTTGATAATTGCTAAACCGCCGCATGAAAAGCCAAGAGGGTGATTGGTATAAGAGGTAGTCTTCAGGTTTGTAAAGTAAGGGGCTTTCGGTTCCGTCTGCTTGGTTTTCTGTTCTGATATTATCTGGCGAGAACGGGCATAAGCTTCTGAATAGTCTGTGTCTGCCGGCATATGAAATTTTCCGTCCCAATCAAGGCGGATAAGCCAGCTTTCTTCCCGATTGGCTTTTTCTACTTCAACCTCCGGGCGGTGAGGGTGGATATTAACAGAGGCCAAAAAAAGGTGAATCTCGTTTTTGAGGTGCGTAATGCTTTTGGGCTTTGTGCGCTTGGGCTGCGTATCTTGCTTTCTCTTGCCAATGGGGCGGTCTTGTTTGAGTTGGGCATTAGCCAAAGCATCTAATTTGTCGCGAATGGCTTCTACCAAGTGTCTCTCGGCATTCAAACGTTCGGGCAATTTAGATTTACTCAAGTATGGCATTACTTTTGGTTTCTTTTTGCTTTTTGTGTTTTTCTGTCTAAATTATACATCTTCTGTTTCATATTTCTACAATTATTTGACCTTTGTGGAGAAAATTTCTTAAATCTTATTCTTTTTTTAAGGAGATGAGGGTATAAATAGCTTAAAAGCAATAATTTAGGCGAGGGTAAAATGTTGGAAATCGTGTTTACAAGCGGCAGAATCGGAGCAGGGGCTGTCAAAGTTGTCGGTGTGGCTGAAAATGTGCGGATTAATTCTTCTTTTTTGAGCAAGGAAGAAAATTCACTGCTTAAAAAAGCTGCTCAGCATTCTGATTTTAGGGGCGAGTTTGGTACTTTTGCCGAGGTCTATTCTAAAAATACTAAAATTATTGCCCTCGGTTTGGGTAAGAAAATTGATGCCCTTGCGCTTAAAAAAGCGGGAGCTCTTCTGGCTGAAAAACTTTTTCATGATGAGGTGGCGGTTTATTTTGCAGAGCCTTTGAAAAATTGCAAGTTAACCGAGGCCGAAATTGCCAAATCTCTGGCTTTGGGTTTGCAACTTGGGGCATATCGTTTCGATAAATATTTTACTTCTAAGAAAGCTGATGAATATCCAAGTCTTGAGCAGGTTATCTTTAAGCTCAAAAATCCGGACAAGGTCAGAGATGAGTATAAGTCTTTGGCGGCTCTTGCCAATGCCGTGCGCTATACGAGAGATTTGGTTAATGAGCCGGCAAATTTTCTGACTCCTGAGGCCTTTGCCGCTGATATTTCGCGTCTTAAATATTTGGGCCTTGAGATTGAGGTTTTGGAAGATGGAGCTTTGCAAGAAAAAGATTTTTCATTGGTGCGGGCGGTGGCTAAAGGCTCTGCTCAAGCCCCAAAGGTTGTGGTGATTAAATGGAGGGGAAACCCCAAATCTGATGACTGGGATCTTGGATTGGCCGGAAAAGGTGTTACATTTGATAGCGGCGGTTTGGTGCTGAAAACTTTTGCCGGGTTGCAGAATATGAAAAGCGATATGGCCGGTGCCGCCGTGGTGGTTGCAACTCTTAAGGCTTTGGCGCTCCAGTGCTGCCACAAAAATATCATTGGCGTTATTGCCTTGGTGGAAAATATGCCGGGGGGGGACGCCATGAAGGTTGGCGATGTCTATGCATCAATGTCGGGGCAAACGGTGGAAATTAAAAATACCGATGCCGAGGGGCGTTTGCTTATGGCAGACTTGTTGTGGTATCTGCAAAAGGAATATGATGTCACAAAAATTATTGATATTACGACTTTGGGTGGGTTTCACTCCATTCTGCGGGATAAATATGCTGCCTTGTTTTCTAATACGGAGGCCTTGCAAAAAGCCTTAATCGCTGCCGGGCAGAAAACAGGCGAAAACTTGTGGGCTTTTCCGTTGGATATCTTCCCCGATAAGGCCTTGGTTTCAAGTGTGGCTGATATGGTTAATTCACTTGGGCCATCATTGTCAGGAGGCGCAGCTTTGGCAATAGCTTTTCTGAAACGTTTTATCCGCAAGGGTACCAAGTGGGCTCATATAGAGATAAGCAACATGAAGTCAGATGAAAAAGGTATGGCCACCGGTTTTGGGGTGGAACTCTTGAATTCATTTATTAATGAGGATTTGTAAGCTATGCAAATGGATGTTAGAATTAAACAATTAGCAGAAAATATTATCAAAAAATCAATCAAACTCAAAAAAGGTGAAAAAGTCTATATCGAGGGTTTTAGTGACTCTGTTAAAGACTTGTTCCAAGAGCTTATTCGCCAAGCCGTGAAAGCAGGCGCCATTCCTTATTGGCAGTTTAATGACAATGCCTTTATCAAAGCGTTTGTTGATAATGCCTCAGAGGTTCAAATGAAAGAGTTTGGGCAGATGCAGGCCGGAATTATGGCTGAATGCGATGCCTATGTGGCTGTGCGTGGGTATGATGATTTGTTTATGATGTCTGATATTAAACCCAAACAGCAGGCTCTTTACATGAAGCATTACTACACGCCGGTGCATTTTAATATAAGAGTGCCGAAAACCCGTTGGTGTGTTTTGCGCTATCCCAATAAAACCATGGCGGCGGTTTCTAAAATGTCGGTTGAGATCTTGGAGAATTTTTATTTTGATGCCTGCTTGGTTGATTATGCCAAGATGGGTAAAGCTATGGAAGCCTTAAAAAAGCTCATGGAAAAGACAGACGAGGTCAGAATTGTGGCTCCAGAAACAGATTTGTCTTTCTCAATTAAGGATATTCCGGTTATTGCAAGCCAGGGGACCCATAATCTGCCCGACGGCGAGGTTTATACCGCGCCTGTCAAAAACTCCATCAACGGTGTTATCCAGTTTAACACCGACACACTTTATGAGGGCGAATTTTTCTCTCGTATACGCTTAGAATTTAAAAACGGAAAAATTATTAACGGCACCTCTGCCGCCAATAATCAGCGGTTTCAGCAAATCTTGAACCATGATGAGGGAAGCCGCTATATCGGCGAATTTGCCATTGGGGTTAACCCTTATGTGGTGAAGCCGATGCTTGATATCTTGTTTGATGAAAAAATCAGCGGCTCCTTGCATATGGCTATCGGCAATGCCTATGATGAGGCTTTTAACGGTAATCGCTCCGACAATCACTGGGATTTGGTGCTCATCCAAACCAAGGAGTGGGGCGGCGGTGAGATTTGGTTTGATGATAAGCTCATCCGCAAAGACGGCAAATTTGTTTTGCCGGAGCTTAAAAAACTTAATCCTGAGAATTTAAAATAACAAAAGGGGGCTTTTAAAGCCTCCTTTTGTTGAGTAGTGCGTTAGATAGATCATCAATATAAATCCCATCTGCAGCCGATTTAACGACAAAGTTTTGGTCTTTATATTTCATAATCTCTCCAACTTCCAGCGGAATTAGGTGCAAGTCCCTTCTTTCGTATTGCAGAAGTTCATGAAAATCTTCTATAAACACGGGAAGCATTGCCGTAGAGCTTCTTCCGCTCAGAGGGGTTGTCTTATATCCGCTCCAAAGATAGCAGATAAAGGGATGTTCCTGGCTAATCTCATAGGCTTTGCAAAGTATGAACTCATAGTCTTTGAGATTTCCACTTCGAGCAACTAATTGCAATAGCGCTTGATTACAAATGATGCTTAGCTGTTTCAGACAGAGGCCTCGCTCCTTTTCTTCAGTGATTAAGAAAAATTCTCCTTGGCATCGGAAAAAACTTCTGTTGTGAAGTTGAATTCTTTCTCTTTCTTTAAAGAAAAATTTCGGATCATTATGCGAGCCAAATGCCGGCAGAACATACTGCTCATCACCATCTTGCGCAATCCAATTAAGTGCCCTGATGTTTGATTCCTTGTAAAAATGCAGATAGGGAATCGGATCCAGCAATTTGTCGGTGCGAAGATAAAGCTCCAACTTGGCCGTTGCGCTATCTGGAATCAAGCAAAACTCCGGTTCTATGAAATGTTGGACCATGGATTTCTGGTTTTAGATGACGGTGTAACACACAGTGGAAATATTTCCATTCCTTCTTCTCCATCTTCAATCTTCCACAGCATTCTATTGTGGTCAAAAATGTCATCAAGCTTCAGAAGGCTGAAATAGTAGGGGACCCCATCCTCAATCAATGAAAAGTCCTCAATGAATATGGGCAGAATTCTATTACTGTTTATAATCCAGCTACAAATAGCTTCGTCGTCATCGGCGAGTTTTGAATAGCTCAACCCGATTTCAATGCTTTCAACTTTGAGATTTGTGATGATCTCATAGACGGCAGATGCCAAACTGGCGTCAAACAAAACGTCTATCCGTTGAAGTTCATAGTCTTGATCAATGTAGTAGAAGGCTCCCCATTGCATGAAGATATCTTCTTGGTTAAAGGCCATGAAATCTTGAAAATCTGAAATTTCTTTAGGGGAGTGTTCCTTAAAGATCGAGATTGCGGCTTCCTGACCTTCACTACAACAATGCCAAACAACATTTTTGTCGTTGAGAGTTGTTACTACACCAATATCCACGGGACCCAAAAATCCTTTTTCACGGAAAATGGAAGTCGCTTCTTGCCTCGAGAAACATTCCTCCGGTCTTGTAAACATGTTTTTCATAATAGGCATATTTTTAGGTTAAATAATTTTTTTGTTTGAGAATCAGTTTAGAACTCTGGACATAATTTTGTCAATAAAAAAAGACACCCTCATCGCTGAGAGTGCCTTTTTTGTGTTTTAGTTGACCTATTATTCGGCTACTTTGAACTCGGCCATGTGCTCAAGCAGAGAACGTTTTTCGTTTACATTCTCCTGAGCCTTGTTGACCAAGGTCTCATAGCGTTCCGGATTTTGTTTGTTAACAATCTGGAAGCGGGTCTCATTTGCCATGTATTCGGCCAAAGGTTTGGTCGGAGCTTTTGAATCCAACATCAAAGGTGCCTTGCCTTCTTTGATGTTTTCAGGATTGTAGCGATACAACGGCCAAGAACCGGATTCAACAGCGGCTTTCTGATGGCTCAAACCATCGGCCAAGTTGAAGCCTTGAGCAATACAGTGAGAGTAAGCAATGATGATGGATGGACCATCATAGGCTTCTGCCTCGTTCATGGCTTTGATGACTTGGCTGTCGTTGGCTCCGATAGATACTTGAGCAACATATACATTGCCATAAGACATGGCTATCATTGCCAAATCTTTCTTCGGTAAAGATTTACCGGCTGTGGCAAACTTAGCAGAGGCGCCCATCGGGGTTGCCTTGGATTGCTGACCACCGGTATTGGAGTATACACCCGTATCCATTACCAAAATGTTGATGTTTTTGCCAGATGCAATAGCGTGGTCAAGACCGCCAAAGCCAATATCATAGGCCCAGCCGTCACCACCCAAAATCCATACGGATTTCTTAATCAGGTAATCAGCCAGTTTATCCAAATGTTTGGCTTCTTCACTGTTGATGCCGGCAAGCTTGTCTCTCAATTCTTTAACCAGAGCACGCTGCTCGTCAATCTCAACATCGGTTGATTGCGGGTTGTTCAACAATTTGTCTGCCAACTCAGCACCAACTTTGTCTTTCAAGCCCTCAAGCAAGGTTCTTGCAAAGTGAGTCTGTTGGTCAATTGAAAAACGCATACCCAAACCAAACTCGGCGTTGTCTTCAAACAAAGAGTTTGACCATGCCGGACCATGACCTTTTTCATCTTTGGCATAAGGTGTGGTCGGCAAGTTACCGGAGTAAATTGATGAACATCCGGTTGCGTTGGCTACAACCATGCGGTCACCAAACAACTGAGTCAACAATTTAACATACGGGGTTTCACCACAACCGGCGCAAGCACCAGAGAACTCAAACAAAGGTTGAATTAACTGAGTGGTCTTGGGCAAGTTCTTGGCTACCTCGGTGCGTTTTACATACGGCAAGGTCTCAAAGAAATTCCAGCAAGCTTTTTGCTCATCCAAATGGTTCTCAATATGATCCATGTTGATGGCTTTGCGCTCCGGATTGGCTTTGTTCTTAGCCGGGCAGGCAGATACGCAGATACCGCAGCCGGTGCAGTCTTCAGGAGACATTTGCCAAATGAACTGTTTGCCGGCAAACTCTTTGCCTTTGTAAGGAGCTGATTTGAAACCTTTGGGGGCATTCTTCAACTCTTCTTCGGTGGCAACCTTCATACGGATAACACCGTGCGGGCAAACAAGAGAGCATTTACCGCATTGGATACATGTTTCAGGATCCCAAACCGGAATCTCGGTGGCAATGCAGCGTTTTTCATATTGAGTGGTTCCTGTCGGCCAAGTACCGTCAACAACCTTTTCAAAGGCAGAAACCGGAAGCTCGTTACCACGGTCGGCAATGATTTCACCGGTAACTTTTTTGATGAATTCCGGTGCATCGGTCGGAACCGGCGGCAAACGATGGAAGGTTGACGTTACATGGTCGGGATAGTTAACTTCGTGCATGTGAGCCAAAGAGGCGTCAACAGCTTCAAAGTTCTTTTGAACAATGGCATCACCCT
>CALXVV010000030.1 GCA_944392205.1 uncultured Alphaproteobacteria bacterium
AATTTTAAAAAAGTGACAAAAAGAATTGAGAAAAATTTGTTCATTTATTTAATATTTTAAATTTATGTTGCCCAAAATAATCAAACCATCTGTAACAAGAAATCAAACCATGTGTTCTTTTACAAAAATAGCTATTTTTCTGTATTTACTATTACTAACTCTTAAAAAATATAAGCATTATGGAATGGGGAACAATTCTTATCCTAGGGATATTGGTGCTTTTTGCCACCTGTTATCTTTGGGCAGGGCTGATGAGTGGTGACTTTAGCCTGATTCTTACTCTGGTTGGTCTGGTTTTAAGTGCCGGAGTTATTTATTGCCTGGTTGGGCTTTTTAAAGCTTCACTTGGTAACGGGTTTGTTGGGCTCGGGATCGGAATAGTGGTAGCTTTATTAAGTGCCGTAGGAGCAGAACAACTCAACAATGAGAGTATTAGCGACTGGTTTGACTGGATGGACTAATGTCTTAGAAACAACGCCTTTGGTGTAAGAACCAAAGGCGTTGTTTGCATTTAATTAGCTTCGTGCGTTTTGCTGAATTTGATTTTGGGAAAATCTTCCATCGTCTTATTGAGGTGCCAAGCATTGCGGGCCAAGAAGACGATTGCACCGTCATTGTCTTCACCAAGATTGGTGCGGTTGGCATCTTCAAAACGCTTCCACTCGTTTTTATCCGGGCAGGAAACCCAACGCGCGGTAAAGTATTGAGTAGGCTCAAACATCACCGGCAAGCCAAACTCGTTTTTAATACGATCGGCCATCACCTCAAACTGGAGCACGCCAACCACGCCGACAATCCACTCAGCGCCGATGATAGGTTTGAAGATAGAAGCCCCGCCTTCCTCGGCAATTTGTTTGAGGGCATCGCCAAGGTGCTTTGATTTCAGGGGGTCAAGTGCGCGGACAGATTTTAAGAGCTCCGGTGCAAAAGAGGGGATGCCGGTAAATTTGAACTTTTCTCCCTCAGTCAAAGTATCGCCGATACGGAGCTGCCCGTGGTTGGGGATTCCGATAATATCTCCGGCAAAAGCATCTTCTGCCAACTCACGCTCTTGAGCCATAAACATCACCGGGGTCGGAACTTTTATTTCCTTGCCGGTGCGCACCTGCAAAAGTTTCATTCCGCGTTTAAAGTGACCGGAGCAAATCCGCATAAAAGCGATACGGTCACGGTGTTTGGGATCCATATTGGCCTGGATTTTGAAGATAAAGCCGCTGACTTTGTTTTCATCGGGCAGAATAACGCGTTCAACAGCCGGGTGTGGGCGCGGGGTCGGCGCAATTGAGTGCAGGCCTTCCAATACTTCTCTGACACCGAAATTGTTGATGGCACTGCCAAAGAAAACAGGTGTCATGGTTCCGGCCAAATAAGCCTCCAAATCAAATTTCGGGCAAAGTTCTTTAATCATCTCCACATCTTCACGAAGCTTAGAGACCATGTGCGCGGGCAAGAGTTGATCAAGCTTGGGATCATCAAGCCCTTGGCAAACCTCGATTGTAGAATTGATTTGAGATTTATCGCCGCTTTTGTTCATAAGGATTAAGCGGTCACCAAACAAATCATAACAGCCTAAGAAATCTTTGCCGCTGCCAATCGGCCAGCTGGCGGGGGTCACATCAAGCGCCAAAGTCTTTTCAATCTCATCAAGCAAAGAGAACGGGTCTTGCCCCTCGCGGTCAAGTTTGTTGATGAAAGTGATGATTGGCACATCTCTAAGGCGGCAAACCTCAAACAATTTTTTTGTTTGAGCCTCAATACCCTTGGCAGAGTCCAAAACCATGATAGCAGAGTCAACAGCGGTCAGCACGCGGTAGGTGTCTTCGGAAAAATCCTCGTGACCTGGGGTGTCCAAGAGGTTGAAAGTGATGTTATTGTAGTCAAAAGTCATCACCGAAGAGGCAACGGAAATACCGCGCTCTTGCTCCACCTTCATCCAGTCTGAGTGGGCACGACGATTTTCTCCTCTGGCTTTAACAGCGCCGGCTTGTTGGATTGCACCACCAAAAAGCAGTAGCTTTTCGGTTAAGGTCGTTTTACCGGCATCGGGGTGGGAGATGATGGCAAAAGTTTTGCGAATATTTGGTTTGTTATCGGGCATTGATTAATCTTTCAGTTTAACAAAATTGAGCAAGTTGTAATCTAAAAGCGCCCCCAAGTCAAGAACTAAAGGACAGCAAAAAAACGCCGCTTAAAATCAAAGCGGCGTTTGAGTAAAAGACAAACTAAAACGGAGAGGAAACATCCGGCACAATATTTTGCGGGCCGGGAGCGGCAGGAGCCACTTCCTCAGTGGTGGTGATGACAGCAACCGCCTGGTCGCCTTTGGTCACGGTATTAACTTCAGGTTTGAGGGGAATAGGCATTTCCTCAACCGTGGTTTTAACCTCCACAACCGGAGCCTGCGGGGCCTCGGTTTCTTTTGGGGCGGCTTGCTCAGCGGTCAAGGCCTTTTGCGGTGCCGGAGCAACCTGTGCCTTGGGAGCCTCGCGGTTGATGCCCAAATATTTTTCAACAGCCTTCTTCTCTGCTTCTTTTTCGCCGGAGGTAATAAGGTTGAGTTGGTAGAGAACCTCTAACTTGCGCAAATCTTTAGCCGCGCCGAGAATATCTTTGGAAGGAGCCTTGGGCTTCATTCTGGTTCTGGGGTTTGGCGGCAACAAGGCCTCAATAATAACTTCGCGCTCGGCAGCAAATTCTCTCGGGGTGATAGCTCTTGATTCAACGCCTTCTTTCAAGACATTGATGCGCTCAACAATAAGCTCGGGCGAGGGCACCGGAGTATCAATGCCGACAGCCGGTGGCTGTTTGGTAAGAGGGAGCAATCCGCCGATATTGGCATTGCGGCGGGAAAGAAATTCCTCTTTGGTCATAAAGTCCTTTTCCGCCAACTCTTTCATAACCAAAAAGCGAGAGATGATGTTTTGTTCTTCTTGGGTAAAGAGGTCATCAATCGGCGGGGTGAAAGCTTTTTTGGGAGCTGCGGCAGGTTTGCGCTTGAGAGCGTTGGTAATGGTGGCCTTGCTCTGGGCATCGCCCGCGGCTTTAGAAATATTAAAGTTTTTGGCGCCGTCTTTGTTTTCAATCACCAACTCGCTCTGCTGGATGGTGATTGCGCGCAAGCGATCTTTGGCAATTTGGGAGATTTTTTGCGGTGTTCCGTTAGCGCTGCCCAAAATAGACATATCAGAACTGTCGATGATGATGAGGTCTTCATAGTATTGACGAGCGCGGTTAATGCGGCCCAAATTCTCAGCCGCAAGAGCCCCCACCAAGAGAGCCTGTTGGTTTCTGGGGTTATCCCTCAGAGATTCAGAGGCCAGCTCAAGGGCTTTTTTGAACTCACCTTCGGAGTAGGCCATAGTGGCTTTAGAGGCCTCTTTTGCGCCGTCTTTTTCAAATTGTCTGACAATCCAGCTAGATTCCTCATCCGAGTCTTTTTTCTCCAAAATTGCACAGCCGGAGATTAGGGCAACAGCGGTTGAGCAAATCAAAAATCTGTTAATACGGGCGGAAAACAAAGGTTTACTCCTCATACATCAAAGAAAAACAAAAACAATCTGCTCACATCTTATAAAATATTCCCAAACATTACAATAATTTTGTTTTGATTGTGAATTTATGCTTGATTTATAAAAATAATTATGTAGTATGCAAGGCAAATAATAAGGATATCCGCGGATGTGGTGAAATTGGTAGACACGCCAGATTTAGGTTCTGGTGCCGCAAGGTTTGGGAGTTCGAGTCTCCCCATCCGCACCAATCATTTGGTGGATATCAGTGGGTTAACCGATAAACATTGAAAAGAGTGTATATTAATGAAGATAACAGAAGCCAAAAAAGAAGGCCTGAAGAGAGAATACAAAGTTGTGGTTCCCGCCGCAGACTTTGAGGCCAAGATAGATGCCAAGATTCAACAAATTGCCAAGACAGCCAAAATGCCGGGTTTCCGCGCAGGTAAAGCTCCGTTTGCAATGTTGAAGAAAAAATATCATGACAGCGTAATCGGAGAGGCTATTGAGGATGCCATAAGAGAGGGCACGGCAGAAGTTATCAGCCAAAACAAACTCCGCCCGGCTACTCAGCCTGATGTTAAGATTACAGCTTTTTCAGATGGTAAGGACTTGGAGTTTGACGTAAGCTTGGAGAATTTGCCAGAGATTAAATTGGGAGATTTCTCAAAGATTAATTTGGATAAATACATGGCCGAAGTTCCTGAAGATGAAGTTGAAAAAGCTTTGAAGTATATTTCAGAGGCCAACCGTGAGACTGTTGTTGCCGAGGGCAAAAAGGCTACCAAAGGTGATGTTGTTATGATAGACTTTGTAGGCTCCATTGATGGTGAGGAGTTCAAAGGCGGCAAGGGCAGCAACTATCCGTTAGAGTTGGGTTCCGGCTCGTTTATTCCGGGGTTTGAGGATCAGTTGATTGGAGCGGAAGCCGGCAGCCATGTAGATGTAAAAGTTAAGTTCCCTGAGAACTACCACGCCAAAGACTTGGCAGGCAAAGATGCCGTATTTGCGGTTGATGTCAAAGAGGTTAGAGAGAAGAAGGCTGTTGAGCTCAACGATGAATTTGCCAAATCAGTAGGCGCCGAGAGTCTTGAGAAGTTAAAAGAAGATATCAGAAACCGGATTAAATCTGACTATGAGAATGCTTCTCGGATGAAGATTAAACGCCAGTTGTTGGATGTTTTGGACAATGAGTACAATTTTGAATCTCCGGCTTCTTTGGTAGATGCAGAATACAAAGCCATTGTAGACCAATATGAACAGGCTAAGAAATATAATCAATTAGACGCTTCAGAGAAGAATAAACCGGAAGCAGAGTTGTTGGAAGAATACAAGAACATAGCTTTGCGCCGTGTTAAGCTGGGGCTTTTGCTTTCAGAAGTCGGTCAAGATGCCAAAATCAGCATCAAGCCGGAGGATATCAACGAAGCTATCATGAAAGAGGCCAAGAAATATCCTGGCCAAGAGAAGATGGTTTTGGACTACTACTTGAAGAACAAGGCTGCCGTAGACGGCCTGAAAGCTCCGATTTTTGAGGAGAAGATTGTAGACTACATCATTGGCAAAGCCAATGTAGCCGACAAGATTGTCTCTGTTGAAGAGCTTTATAAGTTTGACGAGGAAGAGAATTCCAAACCGGCCAAGAAGAAGGCTGTTAAAAAGTCAGCTTAAGTTAGAATAAAAGCAACTAAAACCCCCGTTTGGGTAATTTCCAGGCGGGGGTTTTTGCTAGTCAGTTAGTTGGATATGAATTTTTTTGTCGTAATACTCAATGAGGCGGTAGTATTTTTTCAAAGAGAGCTTACCGCCGCATTCAATTATATCAATCCAATCAACGGAAAATTTTAATTGTTCCGCCACATGGCGGATTGTATGCTTTTTCTCTAGCCTGATTTGCCTTAGTTGCGGGCCGATTTCTTGCCGCCAGGCTTCTTGAATTTTTTGATGTTTCATCGTTTCAAACTCCTAAATTTCTTGAAAAAAAAGAAACCGCCCTAAATAAATTTAAGGCGGGGAGCTCGAGGATAAAATCAACCGCTGCTCCGGTTGATTTTACCACAAGAGGCGTAAGTTTTCTTGATTGAGTGAGTGAAGGGTGAGCAAGCGAAACGAAATTAGAAAACAAGTGACCGAAGCGGAGTTGTTGAGCGCAAAGCG
>CALXVV010000031.1 GCA_944392205.1 uncultured Alphaproteobacteria bacterium
TAATGATAGAGTAGTTGTTGCCAAGTTCTGAAGAATAATTGCGGATAGATTGCAAGGCACTGGCAATTTCTGCCAGGCTATCAGCAATATCGCCTTGGGTCTCCCAGCCAAACACCGTAAAGCCCAAGGCTTGAGAGCTCATATCTTTGCCTTGCACGCTCAAATCTGCCGTGTTGGTTTCATTAAACTTCACAGTGAGTTTATCTGCTTGCAAAAGGTTGATGCCTTTATAAGAGGCATCTTTGATAAGCGCATCATACTGGTTGATGATTTCTTGATAATTCCTGCCGGCATCAGCTAAATCTTGCTTAGCGGTTTCACCGTTTGAATTACCTTCTTCAAAATCTATCTCAACCTTCTCCGGCAACTCCCAAGCAGGGGTGTTTTCAAGATTAAGCTTATCATGAAGATTACCGGTTGTAATATGGTCGCTTGTTGAAGTGTCACTTTCATTGTAATACTTTTCTTTCACCTCATACCAATCCGTTTTACCATCTTTTTCAATTGCTATCCTTGCTCCCTCTGCAATATCAAGAATATTTGGACCATCTCCCATCTCATAACGATTAGCAAACAGCAAGTTGCTACTAGAAATATGTATTTGAGCTTCTTTTCCTACCAATATTGAACTATGTCCTTTTGTTTGATAATTCATGATACTGAATTCGCTTAGATTATCTATATATAAATTTCCGCAAATATCTACAGTTGCTTTGTTAGCGGCCCAAATACCACTAGCATTGCTTCCAATAGTTTTAATACGAATGCTTGAAATCTCTAACATATTAATCGTTGATTCATTGGAACAATACATGCCATATGAGGCAGAGCCTGTGGTCTGAATGTTTATTTTTGAATTCAAATTAGCAACAGATTTGTTATTGCAGTATATTCCATAGCTATTCTTTCCCTTTGTAGATAGATTAATAAAAGTATTGGTGGCTGTTTCCAATGAGGAAGCTTCTAATACGACAGCAGAACCTTGGTCTGAATTTGTTTTAATATTTATAGAGGCTTCAGATAGGACATTCATTGCACTCTGCCTGGAAAGGTAAATACCCTCACTCATGTGTCCTTGTGATGAAATATTTAATTTGCCTAGAATATCAATTTGTGCGCTTTCATAGCCCCAAATTGCTGCTCTTGCATTTTTATTTGTATCATCAGTTGAAAAATTAGCAATAATATCCAAATTCTTAAGGGTCGTAAGACGTTGAACTGTTTCACCCCCTCCGTGGATATACACTGCACTCGCCGAACCAGATGTTATAGTATTGGTATAATTAAGGCCTAAGTCGCTGACAACGCAGTTGTCTCTTGCGATATAAATCATTCGTCCGCTCACTGTTGTGTCCGTGGCGCTGATAGAAGAAAACTTGTTGGTATCGGTATCGTAATTGCCAAAGTAGCCGACGCCGACAAGTTTTTGATTTTCTTTTAATTCTAGTCCTCCAGTGGTGGAGATATCACCCAAGTCGATAGCGCCATAGACGCAAATTGTCTCTTTACCTGCATTTATCGCATCTCTTAGTTCTTGCGCGGTTGTGACAACCGCACCGTTCTCGCCGACTTTTTCTTCAAAAAATGATTTGCTTGGAACTTTTGCAGTTTCTAGAGCTTGTGTCGCCACTGCCGAGGCCTGCTCCAGAAACTCGGTGGCGCTTTCCAAGGCTGTGGTGGCCGCCTTTATCGTGCTCACAGCCTGCCCCATGGAATCAAGCAAAGCATTCAAATCATCAGCCCGATTATTTAGGGAAAGTGCTGTGTAATAAGAACTTGGGTTATCTATGGCGGAATTGACTTTATTGCCCGTTGCTAGTTTATTTTGAGTAGAAGAAACTTGCCCGCTGATATTCTGCAGGCTCAACAAATTCGACCGCATACTCGCAGTTAAGCTAATTCCACTCATTTAATTCCCCTAAAGCTCGTATAACGACGCACCTAAAGGCATTTTGACGAGGCTCGCAAAATTCATGTACGTCCTATGTACACTGGAATTTTTCTCGCTCTTAAAATCCCTTTATCTGCACCATTCTTCGAGCTTTTACTAGCTCTGTTTAGGTTTCGATTACTGCTTTTGATTATATATTTTTAAATAAACCATTTCCAGAACCTCTCACCACTTTTCCACATAAAATAAAAAAGGCACCAACGTTAGCTGATGCCTTTCTTATTGCAAAATGTCTAAGCCAAATTAATTATAAGGAATAACTCTGGCCTGGCGTCCATAGAGCACAAAACAACGTTGTCCCGGTTGAATAATGGTCTCGTTTCCTTGTACGACGGTAACCATAGTACCATTATCAAGTTTTACAATATATTCAAATCCGGTCTGTTTGGAGAGCTCGGCCTGTGCCGCATCGCCGGCGATTCCACCAACCAAGGCGCCGCCGATAGCTCCCAAAACATGGGCAGTATCTCCGCCGCCAATGGTTGAACCGGCCACACCTCCGGCCGCTGCGCCAAAGAGTGTTCCGGCATTGTTATCGTTGCTGCGAACAGTTACCGGACGAATACTGACAACCGTGCAGGGCTTGGCGGTATTAACCGTGCCGGCGCTGGATGCATAGTAATCATCGGGGCTGATATCTGCCGTGCAGGCACCAAGGGTAAATAAGGCGGCCAAAGCCAAAGAAGAAACAGATTTTTTCATGTTTTAGTTCTCCACAATTGAAATTATAAAAAATTTAATCTGTATAATATTATTTGTCAATGCTGGACATCTTGAGAAAAGTGTAATATAGTTCCCAAGCGATTACTGGCAGTAATCAGATGAAAAAGAATATAATAAGGATAGATTTTACAATGTTGAAGAGAACAAAAATTGCACAATTACTGGCCTCAGAGCAACCGATTGCTGAGGTTTTGGTCAAGGGCTGGGTCAGAACTCGCCGCGATGCCAAAGATTTTTCATTTATTGAAGTAAACGACGGCTCCTGCCTCAAAAATATTCAGATTATTGCCAATAATACCCTCAATAATTATGAGGAAGTCAAAAAGATAACCACCGGTTCTTCCTTGGCGGTCAAGGGTGCATTGGTTGAATCCAAGGGTGGCAACCAAAAGTTTGAGGTTGTGGCCGATGAGGTCAAAATCTACAGCCTGGCACCGGATGATTTTCCCCTGCAAAAGAAAAAACACACTGATGAATATCTGCGCACCATTGCTCACTTGCGTCCGCGCACCAATAAATATGGTGCTGCTTTCAGAGTTCGCTCGGAGCTTTCTTATGCTATTCACAAATTTTTCAATGAACGTGGTTTTCGCTATGTTCACACCCCGATTATCACCGCCTCTGATTGCGAGGGCGCCGGAGAGATGTTTCAGGTGACCACTCTTGATATCAATAATCCGCCGCGCACCAAAGACGGCAAGGTTGACTACAGTCAAGATTTCTTCGGCAAAGAGGCCAGGCTAACAGTTTCCGGCCAGCTAAACGGTGAGATGTATGCCTGCGCTTTGGGCGATATTTATACTTTTGGCCCCACATTCAGAGCTGAGAATTCCAATACCACCCGCCATGCGGCCGAGTTCTGGATGATTGAACCCGAGATGGCTTTTGCCGATATCCACGATGATATGGATTTGGCAGAAGACATGGTCAAGTTCTGCATCCGCTATGTGATGAACACTTGCGCCGATGACTTGGCCTTGTTTGACAAATATGTAGAGCCAGGCCTGCTGGATAAGCTGAACAATATCTTAAACCACGGTTTTGCCCGCATCACCTATGCCGAGGCCATAGACATCATGCAAAAATCCGGCCATAAGTTTGAATATAAGCCCGAATTTGGTATTGATATGCAAACCGAGCACGAGCGCTTTTTGGCGGAACAACACTTCAAACGTCCGGTGATTGTGAGAGATTATCCAAAAGAGATAAAAGCCTTCTATATGCGCCTAAACGATGACGGCAGAACCGTTGCCGCAATGGATGTTTTGGTTCCCGGCATCGGCGAGCTGATAGGCGGTTCTCAGCGTGAGGAACGCTACGATGTTTTGGTAAAACGCATCAGAGAAAACGGCATGCACGAAAAAGACTATGAATGGTATTTGGATTCGCGCCGCTATGGCTCTGTTCCTCATGCCGGATTCGGTCTTGGTTTTGAGCGTATGATGATGCTCGTAACCGGCATTGGCAATATTCGCGATGTCATTCCGTTCCCGCGGACCCCAAAATCGGTAAACTTCTAAGGAGAGATAAAATGCGTTTGGCTGTTCTTTTGTCGGTAATGAGTTTGTTTAGCTTTTCTGTTTTTGCGCAAACCACGGCAGAAGAACCGTCAAACGCAGAAATAAGCTATGATGACTTCGGCATACCAGAGCAAACGTTGAAAGTTATTGAGCCGGTTGTGGAAGAGAATAAGAATGAGGCAAAAGCTTTTCCCGCCTGTGATGATGCCGCCTTGGTTGCCCAAGTAAGGCAAGAGCTTGCGGCGGATTCTGCCGAGATACAGGAAGAAAGCATTTCTGAGAGAAGATCCAGACTTTTGGCTCTAAAAAATACGGAACATTTCACTCCCATAGAGGTGTCAACTTTCAGGCCGGAAGACAACTATGAACTTGCCAATATACTGATTACGGCCAAAGTCAACGACGGGCTAACCAATGAAGATTTTCAGATCTGCGCAAGCGATAATCAGATTTTAAAACGCCGGGTGTTTTTGCTTTTGCAAGAAGCAGGTGCTGACTTCAATGTCAGTATCATTAACTACCGCCCTGGAAAAGTCACCTCTTTTATTTATAAAAAATAATATAAAGACTATTGCAATTTTTACCAAAAAAGACTATTATCTCTGTCTGCCCCAAGATGTTTTTTGAGGGGCTATGCTTGCAATAAGGCATTGAAAAGAGGTAGAAATCATACATGAGCAACGGTTCTGAACTGATATTAAAAACATCATCTAATCTGCCGGCGCTGGTTGGCAACAACAGCCTGGTTTCTTACATGGAGCAGATTAAGAAATTTCCGGTGTTGAGTGAAGAACAAGAGAAAAAACTGGTCACCGACTTCCAAGAGAAAGGGGACATTGTTGCGGCTCAAATTTTGGTTACCTCGCATCTGCGGTTGGCAGCCAAGATTGCATTTGCCTACCGTCACTATGGTTTGCCTTTGGCGGATATTATATCTGAGGCCAATATTGGTTTGATGCAGGCTGTCAAGAAGTTTGACCTTTCTAAGAAGGTTCGTTTGGCCACCTATGCCATGTGGTGGATAAAAGCCGCCATCAATGACTATATTTTGCGTTCTTGGTCTTTGGTCAAGATAGGCACACGCGCCGCGCAGAAGAAACTTTTTTACAACCTTTCCAGAATAAAGGCGCGTTTAGGCGTTTATGAGAACAAAGAGCTGGAGCCCGAAACAGTCAAGAAAATCGCCAAAGAGCTGGTTGTGAGCGAAGATGAGGTCAAAGAGATGAACCGCCGCCTAAGCGGAGATAAATCTCTGAATGTTGCCGTTTCAGATGATGATGAAGACGAGCAAATAGACTTTTTGGTTGATAAAAGCCAAAATATTGAGGAAAATTTGGCTCGCCGCCAGGAGGCCTCTTATAAAGCCAAGGTTTTGCAAAGCTGCATGGAGAAGCTGAGCGAAAGAGAGCAATACATCATCAAAAATCGGATGTTGACGGATTCTCCGGTTACGCTGGAGGAGCTTGGAGCCAAGTTTAATGTCAGCCGTGAGCGCATTCGTCAGATAGAAAAGAGCGCTTTTGACAAATTAAAGAGCTTAGTTTGGGTTGCAATCAAGGCCAAAAAGTGATACACTCATAAAAACAAGCGTGAAGGAAGAGCAAATGACAGCGGAAACAAACATTTCTCAAAAGAGCAATATCACCCCAAACAAACAAAATGTTTGGGACTATAATGGTTTTGCGACCAGAATGTCTGCTCGTTTGGAAAAGGTTCGTCGTTTGCTGCACGGAGAGGAAACTTCTTCCTCTTTGCAAAAGGACAAAGAGCTTTCCAGGGCTTAAACCTACCACCTGCGTCAAGCAGGTGTTTTTGTGTCTGAAAGATAGATGAAACAATCAATAAATTTAATAATAGAGAAAGCCTTGCAGGAGCTAAGGGCCGCCGGGACAGAGAGCGACGGTTATGAGATAAGGATTCTCTTGAGCGATGTCTTGGGCGTGGAGCCTGCAGCTTTGATGTTTGGTGAAGTTGAGCTGAATGAAACTCAAGAAAAAAAGTTTCATGAATTTTTGGAAAAACGCAAGCATCATATGCCAACAGACAAAATATTGGGGCGTAGGGGCTTTTACAAATACGATTTTAAGGTGAGCAAGGATGTCTTAACCCCGCGCCCGGATACGGAAATTTTGGTGGAAGCAGCCATAGAAAAGATAAAAGAAAAAAAGTTGGAGAGCGGCAAGGTTTTGGAGCTGGGTGTCGGCTCCGGCTGCATTATTTGTAGTGTTTTGGCAGAATTTTCGGCTCTCAATGGAGTTGGAATTGATATTTCAGCCCAAGCTCTGGCAATAGCAAAGGAAAATGCAAAAAAGCTGGGTGTTGAGAAACGGCTTGATTTATGCTTGGGCAATTGGTTTGACAAAGATTTTTTATCCTTGGTGGGGAGAAAATATGATATTCTTTTATCAAATCCGCCCTACATTAAAAGTGAGGAGATAAAGACCCTTGATGAGGAGGTAAGAAAATATGACCCGCTGACGGCTCTAGACGGCGGTCAAGACGGATTGGAAAGTTATCGTCAGATTGCCAAACTGGCGCCAAGCTTAGTAAAAAACGGCGGATATGTTTTTCTAGAAGTCGGAGAAAACCAAGCCAAAGATGTCTGCCGAATTTTCAGTGCGGCAGGTTTTGTAACAGAAGAGATAAGGAAAGATTTATCCGCAATTGAAAGATGTGTAATCCTTAAAAAAATGAGTTGCATTTGAAAAATTATTATGTAATATGACAAATGTTTTTAGCGACTTTTGTTTTTTTGTTTGTCGCCTTTTATTTCAGCAAAAACAAAATATGTTTTTTTATTAATCAGTCCCGCATTTGGTCGGGGCAATATATGTGGTAAAGTTTTATGAAAAAAAATAATAAATTTCGGTCTAATAATAATTACAACAATAACAATCAAATTTTTTCTTTGAATTACAAGTTTGACAGTATCAGTCCTGCAGGTAAGGTTAGCGGTACGGCATTGGATTTGATTAAGAGATATAATGAGCTGGCCAAAGAGGCTCAAGGCAACGGTGATCACGTCGCGGCCGAGATGTTTCGTCAATATGCTGAGCACTATCGCAAAATTGTAACAGAGATTAACGAACGCAAGAATCTGCGGCAGGCAAACAGAGAAGAAAATGCGCAAGCCGCACCGACAGAGGCTGCACAGGTTGCAGAAAATGAAATGGCTGCCTCATCTGAAACACAGGCTGTAGCAGAAACCCCCAAGCCGGAAGCTGCTGCTGCCCCGGTTGTTGAGAATGCGCAAGCACAAGAAGCACCGGTTGCAAGAAAACGCTCTTTTAAGGTGATAGAGATTAACGCCGCCGATGCCGAAAAGCCGGTGTCTCAGGTATCGCGTCCTCGTGGCAGAACTCCGCGCAAACCAAGAGTAGAGGTCGCCGCTTTATAAGAGAAATAATTATTTATTAGCAAAGGTCAAAAAAATTGTTCTTTATAGCATTTTTTATTGTTGCCGCCGCTTGTTCGGCTATTACGATAAAGACTTTGGTCGGTTACAGTGACATCAAACTTGTCGGAAAAGCACTGATTTCTGCCATTGTTTTGTTGGGTTGGTTTTCGCCTTTGTTTGTTTCTGTCCTGCGGCAAGTTTCTTGGCTTCCGCCAAAGGTATTTGCCGTTATATCTTTTATTGGCTACACGCTGCTTGGTTTTGCCTTTATTGTCTTTTGTTTATTGATGCTGCGAGATATTATCTGGTATGGCATATACGGCATTGCCAAATTTGCCGGAGTAGACAGCTGGTCCATAAATCCCAAAAACATCAGCGTATTGAGTTATGCCAACATAGTTGTGGTACTGATATCAATAATCATAGGAGCATATGCCCTATATGAAGGAGTAAAAGTTCCAAATGTAAATAACATTACGATTAAGACCTCGCTGATTAACCGCAATTTGCGTTTAGTACAATTGTCGGATTTGCACATAGATAGGACCACGCCGGTGAGCAGGGTGCAAAAAATTGTTGAAAAAGTTGAGAGTTTGGCACCGGATGTCATTTTAATTACCGGAGATTTGATAGATGATGATTCGACGGTATTGGATGATAAACTTGAAGTCCTAAAGGGCTTAAGTGCACCATATGGGGTTTATGTATCGATAGGTAACCACGAATTATATAATGGTTTATATCCGTGGATGTATAAGTATGAAAAAATGGGTTTCAAGGTATTGTTTAACCAAGGAGAGACGGTAGCCCATGAGATATTCATTGCCGGTGTTCCGGATGCCCACACGGCAAATTTCCATCCAAATTTCAATATTAATCTGACGCGTTCACTGGAAGGAAGCCAGCGGAAGCAATTTAGAATTTTGATGTCGCACAATCCTGAAGTAGCAAATTCGATCAGTAGATATAACTATCAGCTGGTTTTATCAGGGCATACGCATGGCGGACAGATATTTCCGTTCCATATTTTTGTAAAAAAAGCTAATCAGTATTTGAGCGGAGACTATAAAGTCAATGACATTGATTTGCATGTATCCCCGGGTGCAGGAACTTGGGGGCCGAGCATGCGTTTGTTTGCCCCATCAGAGATTGCGGTCATAGATTTAATAAAAAAATAGTGAGCATGGCTTGATTTTGTATGGGTGTATCTCCTATATTAAAAGAAGAAGGGAGATACAATTATGGATTTTGAAAAACTTACAGCCAAATCAAAAGACGTACTGGAGGAAGTGATAAAACTGGCAGCTGCTAACAAGAACCAGTATATCACGCCCTTGCATTTGTTAAAAATTCTGTTAGATGACAAAAACGAGGTCATCTATAACCTGCTTGAAAAATCAGGCGGCAGGGTAGATGAGATTAAGCGGAAATTAGAGCAAGCTTTTGCCAAACTGCCGCAAGTGGCGGGAGCTTCTGTGCAGGCGCTGATGAGCCAAGAGTTCACCACCGTTATGATGGAAGCGGAGAAATTGGCAGATAAAGCCAACGATAAATACGTGACCATAGAGCGCTTGCTGCAGGCCTTGAGCATGACAGCCGGCAATGAGGCTTATGATATTTTGACCTCAAGCGGTGTTAAGGCAACAGAGCTAAACCAAGCGATTAATGTTTATAGAAAAGGGCGCTTAGCCGATAGTGAGACGGCAGAGGATAATTTTGAGGCTCTAAAGAAATTTACCATAGACATTACACAAAAGGCCAAAGAAGGCAAGCTTGATCCGGTTATCGGGCGAGAGCATGAGATAAGAAGAACGGTTCAAGTCTTGTCTCGCCGCACCAAAAACAACCCGGTTTTGATAGGAGAGCCCGGCGTTGGTAAAACAGCGATTGTTGAGGGCTTGGCCATGAGAATTGTCAACAACGACGTGCCGGAGAGCTTGAGAGGCAAAAGGCTGTTGTCGCTGGATTTGGGTGCGCTGATTGCCGGAGCCAAGTTCAGAGGCGAGTTTGAAGAGCGCCTAAAAGCGGTTCTAAAAGATGTTGAGGCCTCAGAAGGTGGAATCATATTGTTTATTGATGAGATGCACACCTTGGTTGGCGCCGGAGCCTCAGAGGGCTCAATGGATGCCTCCAACTTGCTGAAACCGGCATTAGCCAGAGGCGAGCTGCATTGCCTTGGCGCGACAACATTGAATGAGTATAAGAAATATGTTGAAAAAGATGCAGCCTTGGCGCGTCGTTTCCAGGCGGTATATGTTGGTGAGCCAAATGTTGAAGAGACAATTTCAATTTTGCGAGGTATCAAGGAAAAGTTTGAACTGCACCATGGTGTCAAGATTTCAGATGGAGCTTTGATAGCGGCAGCCACACTGTCCAACCGCTATATCAGTGATAGATTTTTGCCAGATAAAGCGATAGATTTGATGGATGAGGCAGCCAGTGCTTTGCGTATGGCGATAGATTCCAAGCCGGAAGAGCTAGATGAACTTGACCGCAGAATTTTGCAGTTAAAGATAGAAAGAGAAGGAATAAAGAAGGAAACTGATCCTAAGTCCAAAGAAAGAAGTGAGCTGGTAGCTTACGAGATATCTGGCCTGGAGGCCAAGGCAAATGCGCTGGAAGAAAAATGGCGTGAGGAAAAACAGGGCCTGGCTAACTTCACAGGCTTGAAAGACCAGTTAGATAAAGCCCGCATAGAGGTTGAAATAGCCAAGAGAGAAGGCCGCTTTGAACGCGCCGGCGAGTTGCAATACAGCGTTATTCCCGACCTTGAACGCAAGATACAAGCGGCAGAAGAAAAAGCCAAGGAACACAAAAACAGCTTTTCTGAAACGGTTACGGAAGAAAATATTGCCAACGTGGTTTCCAAATGGACAGGTATTCCGGTTGATAAGATGTTGGAAGGCGAGAAAGAAAAGCTTCTGCATATGGAGGAGTTTTTATCTAAGCGTGTTATTGGCCAAAAAGAGGCTATTGCCGCAGTATCTAATGCGGTAAGACGTTCAAGAGCCGGAATCTCAGATGCCAGACAACCGATAGGATCATTTCTGTTTTTGGGGCCGACCGGTGTGGGCAAAACAGAGTTGAGCAAAGCCTTGGCAGAGTTCTTGTTTAATGATGAGAGCGCCATGCTGAGGGTAGATATGTCTGAATATATGGAGAAACACGCGGTTGCCCGTCTGATAGGTTCTCCTCCGGGCTATGTGGGCTATGAGGAAGGCGGCTTTTTGACCGAGGCTGTCCGCCGCAGACCCTACCAGGTTATTTTGTTTGATGAGGTAGAAAAAGCGCACCCTGATGTTTTCAACATCTTGTTGCAGGTTTTGGATGATGGGCGCTTAACCGACGGCAAAGGCCGGACGGTGGACTTCAAGAACACCATTATCATCATGACATCTAACTTAGGTTCAGAGATATTGTCAAACGCCACCGGCGCTGATGACGGCAAGCAGATTAGAGCAAAGGTTATGGATATTGTAAAAGCATCATTCCGTCCTGAGTTTATCAATAGGATAGATGAGATAACAATCTTCCACAAACTGGATAAGAGCAATATTAAAGATATTGCCAAGATTCAGATTGAGAATATTGAGAAACGCTTGAGTGATCGCAATATTCACCTGAAGGTGACAGAGCCGGCATTTATCTGGATTGTAAATAACGGCTATGATCCGACTTATGGTGCGCGCCCGTTAAAAAGATTGCTGAAAAACCAGATAGAAAATAAGCTTGCGCTAAAAATTCTGGATGGAGAGATAGGCGATAACGACACGGCCAGCATCATCGTGGTAGATGGCAACTTGGATATTGTGAGAGATAAGAAAAGTTCGCCTGCCAAATCAGCCTGATAAGAGGTAAAATAAAAACCCCCGCTTGGGAAAAGTTCCAAACGGGGGTTTTGATTCATGTGGAAAAGTTTTTTGTTTTTCTGGCAACCAATGTTGAAAAATATATAATAAAAGCTGGTATACCAAAAGAACAACGGACTGGTAAAAGTTTGGAGAATGGTGCAGATAAAGGGATTTTAAGAGCGAGAAAAATTCTAATGTACGTTTGTGGTACGTGAATTTTGCGAGCCTCGCCAAAATGCCTTTAGATGTGCCGTTATACAAACTTTAGGGAAAGAGGACTAATGGGAGGAATAAGTTTAACTGCGAGTATGCGGTCGAATTTGCTGAGCCTGCAAAATATCAGCGGGCAGGTTTCCTCTACTCAAAATAAATTAGCCACCGGCAATAAAGTAAATTCCGCCATAGACAACCCAAGTTCATACTACACAGCTTTATCCTTAAACAATCGGGCCGATGATTTGAATGCTCTGTTAGACAGCATGGGTCAAGCGGTGAGTACAATTAAGGCTGCCACCACGGCCTTGGAAAGTGCCACTGAGTTTTTGGAGCAGGCCAAAGCAGTGGCTAATCAAGCCTTAGAAACCACAAAAGTTCCGGATAAAGCTTTCTTTGAAGAAAAAGTTGGTGAGAACGGTGCCGTTGTCACCACTGCGCAAGAATTAAGAGATGCGATAAATGCGGGCAAAGAAACAATCTGCGTCTATGGCGCCATTGATTTGGGCGATATCTCCACCTCTGGTGGATTAAGCCTAAAAGAGAATCAAAAACTTGTCGGCGTTGGCTATTTTGGCAATTATGATACCGACACAAACAAGTTTTCCTCCATATCTGCAGTTTCACTTACGTCAGGTAAAAGTTTACTTTCTGTCACAAAAAATGGTTCAGAAATATCTGACTTGAGTATTAGCTATACGAGTGATACAGCGACAACCGGTAATCCATATGCAATAAACGTTTACGGAGGAGATGTTGTAGCAAACGTTAGCAATGTAGATATCAAAGTTGATTTTTCTGAGGTGTCGTCCTACAAGGCGGGCATTCGTCTGTCTTCAGGGGCTACTATCAATGTAAAAAATAACCTTAATATCAAAACAACAGGTCAAAGTGGAAATGGAATCTTTGCCCAAACAAACGCAACTATCAACTTTAATTCGGGAGCTAATGTTAATATCAAAACAACAGGTCAAAGCGGGCACGGAGTTTATGCGCATACAGACTCTATTTGTAATATTAATTCTGGAGCCAAAGTTAATGTTCAAACTTCCAATCTGTACAGCTACGGAATCTTAGCACACACTCGTTCAACTACCAATATTAATTCCGGAGCCATAACTAACGTTATCACAAGTGGTGGCGGGTATGGAATTAGTGCTGATCTGAATTCAAGTATTAACATTAATTCAGGAACTAAACTGAATATTAAAACATCAGGAGTGGGAGGGGCAGGTATTTACACAAATTCGGATTCAACAGCAAATATTAATTCAGGAGCTTTGGTTAATATCCAAACAGCAGATCGCAATGGATACGGTATTTACATATATCCTAACTCGACTGTGAATATCAACGCGGGGGCCATGGTTAATATCAGAACTTTAGGCCCAAGTGGACACGGTATTTTAACATACAATTCTGCTACGTGTAATATCGCAGGTAATCTATACATTGAAAGCGCACAAGCGGATTATATCTACAACATTCAGAGTAGTTGCAACATACTGGAAACAGCCAACATTTATATGCAAAAAAAAGACAGCAACTCGGCTATAGTCAACAGTAAGGGTGATATGGCAACTAGAATAGATATTGCAGCAGGAGCAAATTTGGCTTTTGTTGATGGCGATAATGTCAATTGGTATAACGTAGAAAGCGATTACTCCACGGAAAATAATATATCTATTACAGCCGACAATGTAAAAAATGAGCTGAATGTAGAAGAAACTTCTGCTTGGGAGTTGCCGGAGAAGGTTGAAATAGATTTTGAGGATAGTAATTCAAGCGATGAAACAGCCAAACAAGATTTGAGCGGAGATAGCAAGCAGTATCAAGAAATCATTAATCAATATGATTCGCTCATCAAGGATGCAGGATATAAGGGTATAAATCTTTTACAGCCAGAAAGACTGACTGTGAAGTTTAATGAAACAAATACGGCAGATTTGAGCGTGCAAGGCAAAGATATGAGCTCTAAAGCTCTAGGGTTTACGATATTTGAGTGGCAAACCCAGGGAGATATAAATGCGTCCATAGAGGAGTTGACATCAGCCATAAACTCTATTCGCAATTATTCCTCAGAGCTAGGGAATAATTATAACATCATCACCACCCGCCAAGATTTTACTGAAAGCTTAGTAAATGTTTTGACTGAGGGGGCGGATAAATTGACGCTTGCGGATATGAATGAGGAAAGCGCCAATATGCTGGCTCTCCAAACCCGTCAACAATTAGCAATAAATTCCCTCTCACTTGCAAGCCAAGCCAGCCAGAGCATACTTAAGCTGTTCTAGGGTACGAACGCCAGCAGGCCGTAAAAAGCCGCTTTGTGAGGAGCGGCTCTTTTAGCCTTGCGGCTCACAGCTAAGTAATGCCCCTGGTCGCTGACCAGCCAAGCCAGCCAAAGTATCCTTAAATTGTTCTAAGGCACCCAAAATTAGCGCCCCGACCAAAGGGAGCGGTGCGGCTCACGGCTAGGTATTGCCCCTGCCGGCTTCGGCAGCTCCAGGCCGTCGCCTGGGCACCGCCGATTAGCAAGCCGTAAAAAGCCACCTCAACGGGTGGCTTTTTAGTCTTGCGGATTACAGCGGAGTTATCGCACCGGGGCGTTCCCCGGGTGGATGATGTTTAGGGCTTCTTCCAACGTAGGTTCTCTGTCTTTGAGAGCTTTTGGCAGAGCATAATTGACCTTGCCGCATTTCAGATAAGGTCCATAGCGGCCGGAGAGAAGCGTAATCTCTTGCTTGTTGGCGGGGTTGATACCCAAAACCTTGCCGCTCGGGCGCTCTTTGGCACCGGCCAGAAGTTCTTTGGCTCTCTCAAGAGTGATGTTGAAAATAGTATCATTCCCGCGCAGAGATTGCGACTTATTGCCTTGCTTGATATAGGGGCCGAATTTGCCGACATTAACCTGAATATCCTCACCCAAATCAAACGGCAAGGAGACAAGCCTTGCGGCCTGCTCAAAGGTGAGTTCCTCTGGCGAAATATTCTTGGGCAAGGCGGCACGCTTTGGCTTTTCGGTTGTGGCAGTGGCATCTTCGCCCAGCTGCAGATAAAAACCATAAGGGCCTTTTTTGAGGTATACTTTTAGCCCGTTTAATTCACCCAAAACCTTATCTTCGGGGTTGGGAGCTTTGGCAGTGGCAGCAGCCTCCTCATCGGCGGTATCAACCAAAGGCTTGGTGTATTTGCACTCAGGATAGTTTGAACAGCCGATAAACGCGCCAAACCGCCCAAGCTTGACACTCAATTTGCCGTTACCGCATTCGGGGCAAACACGCGGGTCAGAGCCATCCTCACGCGGCGGAAACAGGTGATGAGACAAGACCTCGTCAATTTTCTCAATGACCTCGCTGATTTGCAGAGGCTTAACCGCATCAATGTTTTTGATAAACTTGACCCAGAACCCGTGCAGAAGTTTTTTCCACTCCATGGCGCCGGCAGAAACATCATCCAAAAATTCCTCCAACTGGGCGGTGAAGTCATACTCCACATATTTTCTGAAGAAGTTCTCCAAAAATACGGTAACAATGCGGCCGCGGTCCTCGGGAATAAAGCGGAGTTTTTCCACCCGCACATATTTGCGCTCCTGCAAAACGGCAATAATTGTGGCATAGGTAGACGGACGTCCGATGCCGAGCTCCTCAAGCTTTTTAACCAAGCTGGCCTCGGTGAACCTTGGCGGTGGAGTGGTAAAGTGTTGCTCAGGTGTAATCTCGCCTTTGGTAACATGCTCGCCTTCCGTCACATTGGGCAAGATGCGGTTCTCATCATCTTCATCGGCATCATCTTTAGATTCTTGATAGAGCTTGAGAAAACCGTCAAAGTCAATCACTTGCCCGTTGGCACGCAGCAAAATTTGCGTATCTGCGGAGATGGCATCAATGACCACCTTGTCCAAAACGGCAGGGTTCATTTGGCAGGCAACCGTGCGTTTCCAAATCAGCTCATAGAGCTTGTGGGCATCGCTGTCTAATTTTGTTTCCATCTTTTTGGGTGTGTTCATCACATCTGATGGTCTGATAGCCTCGTGAGCTTCTTGCGCATTTTTTGACTTGGTTTTGTATTCCTTGGCCACTTTGGGCAGATAGGCCTCGCCAAAATATTTCACAATAGCTTCTCTGCAGGCGGCAATAGCCTCTTGAGAGAGGTTGACCGCGTCAGTACGCATATAGGTGATAAACCCGTCTTCATAAAGCTTTTGAGCAATCTGCATGGTCTTTTTGGCAGAGAAACGGAGCTTGCGCGCAGCCTCTTGTTGGAGGGTAGAGGTTGTAAACGGCGGTGCCGGATAACGGTTTGTCTTTTTGCGCTCGACATTGGCAATGGAGAACTCTTGAGCCTCAATTTTGGCTTTTGCATCCAAAGCTTTTGCCTCGGAGTTGATATCAAATTTCTCAAGCTTTTTGCCGTCAAGCTGAACAAGGCGTGACTTAATTAATGCCTTGGCAGAGGTAAAGAGCTCAGCATCAATGGTCCAATACTCTTCGGGCTTAAATTTCTCAATCTCATTTTCACGGTCGCAAATCAGACGCAGGGCAACAGATTGCACGCGGCCGGCAGATTTTGAGCCCGGAAGTTTGCGCCACAAAACCGGTGAAAGGGTGAAACCAACCAGATAGTCAAGTGCGCGGCGCGCCATATAGGCAGAAACCAAGTTGTCATCAATCTGGCGGGGATTTTTAATGGCTTCGGTAATGGCGGACTTTGTAATCTCGTGGAAAACAACACGCTCAACCTTTTTCCCTTTAAGCAATTTTTTTGCTTTCAATTCTTCCAAAATATGCCAAGCAATAGCCTCTCCCTCTCTATCCGGGTCGGATGCGAGAATAATGGTATCAGCGTCTTTTACGGCTTTGACAATATCTGCCAAATGTTTTTTGCCGCCCGGGGAGAGCTCCCAAGTCATTGCAAAATCTTTGTCGGGGTCAACAGAGCCGTCTTTGCTCGGCAAGTCGCGAATATGCCCGAAACTGGCCAGAACCTTATAGTCTTGTCCCAAATACTTATTAATGGTTTTGGCTTTGGCCGGAGATTCCACAATCACTAACTTCATTCTAAAATTCCCATCATTTTCGTTTTATCAGAGCCACTTTATTACCGCTTTGGCGCTCGATTTTGCCGCTCATTTCAAGGTCTAGGAGTTCCAACGCAACCTCAGAGGCGCTCATGCCGCTGGCCCGAATAATCTCGTCAACATATACTCCATCAGAATTCAAATAGTCAATAATTTTTGTTTTCTGAGAGGAAAGAGTTTGTGCTGGTCTCACGGTTTCAAAACGGAGTTCTTGTTGCTTAGGCGGATTTTTAAGTTGCAAAATCGGCTGGCTCGGGGTGTGGAGAACTTTGATAATATCTTGAGCGTTTTCCACTAAAGATGCTCCGTTTTTAATAAGCTGGTTGGGGCCCAAACTTCTGGCATCAGTCGGAGCTCCCGGCACGGCAAAAAGTTTTCTGCCATATTCCATGGCCAGCTTAGCGGTGATAAGCGAGCCGGATTTGAGCGTAGCCTCCACCACCAGAGTGCCCAAAGACAGAGCAGCCACAATTTTGTTGCGGCGCGGAAAGTTGAGAGCCTGCGGCAAGGTTCCGGGCAAAAATTCAGAGATGACACAACCTTGCTCAACAATTTGCGCATAAAGACTTTTGTTTTCATCAGGGTAGGGAACATCAACTCCGGTACCCAAGACGGCAATGGTCGGACCTTGCTGGTTAAAAGCATATAAGGAGCCTTTGTGTGCGGCGGCATCGATTCCTCTGGCCATGCCGGAGATTATCACAACATTTTGGTTGGTCAAATCATAGGCGATTCGCGAAGCGGTTTTGCGCCCGTTGATGGAGGCATTGCGCGCCCCGACAATAGAAAGGCTCGCTGGAGCATTCAAAAGTTTCAGGTTACCTCGAACAAACAAAATCGGGGGAGCATCTGAAAGGCCGAGCAATTGTTGTGGGTATAAAGTATCTTGAAAAGAAATGACGGCAATGTCTTTTTTTGCCGTCTCTTCAAGAATTTTCAAAACCTCATCGCGGGAAAACAATTTGATTTTAGTGATAGTCCTTGCTTCTTCCAGAGCTCTTTTGGCGGAGCCGAACTTTTTAAGCAATTTATAAAAAGTAACCGGCCCCACATTTTCGGAGTTGATAAGTTGCAAAATATCGACAATATCATCTGTTGCCACGAAGTTCGGTCCTTATTTTTTGAATTTGATTTTGCTTTCCTGGCCGTTAAACAAGCGGACAAAGTTTGCGTGGTGGCGCACCAAAATCAAAACCACGATAAAGGTATAAAACACCAAATGCACTATATCGCTCATATAATAAGTGAGGAGCGGCACAAAGAAAACCGCGGTGATGGCCGAAAGCGAAGAATAGCGAAACATTACCGCCATAATAATCCAAATCAGCAAAGCCACAAGAGCAATCTGTGGATTTAAGACCAATACAAAACCAAAAGCAGAGGCCACGCCTTTTCCGCCTTTGAATTTGAGCCAAACCGGAAAATTGTGCCCCAAAATGGCGCAGGTTCCGGCAATGAGCGCAGCCAGTTGGGAAACAGTGGTTGGCATTCCAAAAAAGTCATAAGCATAATCCGGGCAGAATTTTTTGGCGACATAGGCGGCCAAGCCGGCTTTTGAGGCATCAAGCAAAACAGTAAGCAGAGCCAAAGTCTTGTTGCCGGTGCGCAAAACATTGGTGGCGCCGATATTGCCGGAGCCTATTTTTCTGATATCGCCATATCCGGCCAAAAAACAAAGTACCAAACCAAAAGGAATAGAGCCCAGAAGATAGCCGCCGATTCCAAAAAGAGAGAAAAGTTCTGTATTAGACATGGAAAAATCCCTTAAATATTTCAGAATAAATACTTCTTAACGCCTAAAGATGGCTTTGGCAACCCTCTTTATGCAGAAAAGCAGAAAAAACTGATGACAAATGGATTAAAGTTGTTAATATTGAGAAAAATTAATCTGCAAAAAGAGTTTTTCATGAAACCGATTTATAAAAGAATTTTGCTTAAACTTTCCGGCGAAGGGCTGATGGGAGATAAAGCATTCGGGATGTCGGCAGAGGTTATCAAAGACTTGGCAGCCCAAATCAAAAAAGTGCACGACAGCGGGGTAGAAGTTTGCATTGTCGTGGGCGGGGGCAACATTTTCAGAGGTGCCAAAGAGGCCTCCAAGGGAATGAACCGCACGGTTGCCGACCAGGTGGGAATGTTGGCCACCGTCATGAATGCTCTTTATATTCAAAACGCATTAGAGGCAATCGGCACCCAGGCGCGTGTCCTTTCAGGCTTAAGCATTCCTCAGGTTTGTGAAACCTACATGTATCGCCGTGCGCTGCGCCACTTGGAAAAAGGGCGGATAATTATTTTTGCCGGAGGCACCGGTAATCCATACTTTACGACTGATACGGGAGCGGCTTTGCGCGCCTCTGAAATGCAGTGCGATGCGCTGCTTAAGGCCACTCAGGTAGATGGTGTGTATGATGCGGACCCACGCAAAAATAACAAGGCCAAAAAGTATGATGCCGTAAGCTATGATGAAGTTATTCAAAAAAATCTGGCAGTGATGGATTTGACCGCAGTATCACTGGCCAAAGAAAACCAGATACCGATTGTTGTTTTTTCGCAACACGGAGAAAAAGCACTTGAGAATGCCGTCTGCGGCAAAGGAAAATTTACAATAATTAAGTAGTTAAAAAGGAAACAAACATGACAGATTTTAGTTCAATCAAAGCAGATGCCAAAGAGCGTATGGAAAAGACGCTCGATTCGCTCAAAGCCGACTTCGGCGGTTTGCGCGCCGGCAGAGCCCATGTAAGCTTGCTTGATGGCATTATGGTAGAAGCTTATGGCTCCATGACCCCGCTTTCTCAAGTCGGAACCATTTCGGTGCCCGATGCCCGCACGCTATCTGTCAGCGTTTGGGACAGAAGCTTGGCCAAAGCAGTAGAAAAAGCAATCATGGAATCAGATTTGGGCTTAAATCCGGCCTCAGACGGACAATTGATACGTATTCCGATTCCGCCTCTGTCAGAGGAGCGCCGCAAAGAGCTTTTGAAAGTGGCCGGCAAATATGCGGAAAACAACAAGGTAGCGATTCGCAATATCCGCCGCGATGCCTTGGATGATGTCAAAAAGCTCAAAAAAGATAACGCCATTTCTGAAGATGATGAAAAACGTTTTGAAAACGAGATTCAGAAGTTAACTGACGATTCTATTAAGAAAATTGATGAAATGATGTCCCAAAAAGAAAAAGACATAATGCAGGTATAGGGACGCTTTAAGGTGACTTCAGATCAATTACAGCATATAGCCATTATTATGGACGGCAACGGCCGCTGGGCGCAAAAGAGAGGACTGCCGCGCTCGGCCGGACACAAAAAAGGCGCAGAAACTTTGCAAGAAGTTGTCAGGGCTGCTGGGGAATTGGGTATCAAATATCTGACGCTTTATGCCTTCTCAACCGAGAACTGGCAAAGGGATGCAGAAGAAGTTGATGGGCTGATGAACCTGCTCCGCCAATACCTGAAATCTGAATTAAAAGAGATTCAAGAAAAAGGCGTCAGAATAATTTTCATCGGCGAGCGGCACATGTTGGCGGCAGATATTGTCAGCCAAATGGCTAAAATTGAACATGATACAGCCAAAAATGACAAGATGACATTGTGCATTGCCCTAAGCTATGGCTCCAGACAAGAAATTGTTTCTGCAGCGCAAAAAATAGCTTCTTTGGCACAAAAAGGGGATATCCGGATTGAAGATATTGATATTAAAATGTTTTCGGATATGCTCTATACCAAAGATATCCCAGACCCTGATTTGGTTATTCGTACCAGCGGGGAGCAGAGAATAAGCAACTACCTTTTGTGGCAGATAGCCTATTCGGAATTATTTTTTACACCGACTCTTTGGCCGGATTTTAATAAACAAGAACTAGAAAAAATTATTGAGGACTTCAACCATCGGGAGAGAAGATATGGAAAAGTCTAAACTTCGTTCTTTTATCAAACGGACTGTCAGTGCGTTGATTATGGCCCCTCTGGTCATCTGGTGTCTATACGCCGGATATCCGTTTATTCAGATTTTGGCTTTGTTGGTCGGAGCGCTCCTTTCTTGGGAGTGGGCGCAGATGGTTCCCTCTGTAAGAGGAGCTTTTTATGCGGTTCTTTATACATTTGTAACCTCTATTGCCATTTTTATGGGGCCGGATTGGCCGTATTTCTGCTGTCTGGCAGCAGGCCTTGTGCTGGCATGGATAAAAGCCAAGGGCGAGGCCAGACGCAATCTGTTGGTATTGGGTGTTGCTTATACCTCCATCGGGATTGGTTCCGTTATGTGGCTCTATGAATTGGTTGGCTTTGGCGTCACGTTTTGGTTTATGCTGGTTGTTTGGTCGGTAGATATCGGCGGCATGGTGGTCGGCTGCACTGTAAAAGGGCCGAAATTAGCGCCCAAAATCAGCCCCAACAAAACATGGTCCGGTTTGTTTGGTGGAATTTTGTTTGCTGTTTGCATCGGAAATTTGTTCTGTTGGTATGCCGGTGCCGGTGCGCATCTTTTGTACTACGGAGGTTTGGCCGTTATCTTGGCTGTGGTAGCCCAGATGGGTGATTTGGTAGAATCAAAAATCAAGCGCTCTCTGAACCTCAAAGATTCAAGCGATTTAATTCCCGGCCACGGCGGCGTTTTTGACCGCATAGATGGCATGATATTTACGGCACCGCTGGTTTATATCGCATTTCGTTATATTTTATATATTTTGTAGAAAAGAGGCTTACTAAAGATGGATTGGCTGATAAACACGGCTTACTATGTTGTTCCCTTCATAGTTTTATTGGGGATATTGGTTTTTGTTCACGAGCTTGGGCACTTTTTGGTGGCCAGGCTTTGTGGTGTGAAGGTATCTGAGTTTTCAATCGGATTCGGCAAAAAGCTATGGGGTCGCACAGATAAGCATGGCACTGAATGGAGGCTTTCTGCCATTCCGTTGGGTGGTTATTGTAAATTTTTAGGCGATGATGATGTCGCCAGTGCCGGAGATAGCAGTACGGGGTTAAGCGAAGAAGATAAAAAATACGCCTTTGGCTATCAGAATCCGTTTAAGAAGTTGGCAATTGTTTTGGCCGGTCCGGGGGCAAATTATTTGTTTGCGATATTGGTTTTTGCTTCCATATTCTTCTTCTTGGGCAAAATGGAATTTCCGGCAGTGGTCGGCGAGGTCATCAAAGGCGGCGCAGCCGAAAGCGGAGGTGTCCTAAAAGGCGATAAAATTTTAAAGGTTAATGGCAAGGAAGTCAAAAACTTCACGGAGCTTCGCCAGGAAGTAGACATGCACACCGATGAGGAAGTCAAACTGGAGATAGACAGGGCGGGGAAAATCGTACATCTGAGTTTTCCGCTCAAAGTTGTGCCCCTAGAGGTTGAGGCCAATCAGCCTGCGGAGCAACGGCCCATGTTGGGTATTCGCTCGGTGAGTGTGATAGAAGTTGAGCCTGAAGATATATCTTTGTGGGAGGCTTTGTCGGATGCAACAGCCGAAACTTGGCGCATTACGGAAGTAACACTGCGCGGTGTCGGACAGATGATAAGCGGCAAAAGGGATACCGATGAGGTTGGCGGCATATTGCGCATAGCGGAGATGTCGGGAGATATCACCAAAGAGAACGGGATTATAGATTTTATAGCATTTATGGCCTTGTTGTCGATAAATTTAGGTCTGATAAACCTATTTCCGATACCTCTTCTGGACGGAGGTCACGTTGTTATTTATTTGATAGAGATTATTGCCGGACGAGAGATTAACGAAAAAGCCAAAGAATATGTCTTTCGTTTTGGCTTTTTGGTGCTGATATCTTTAATGATATTTGCTACCTACAATGATTTTAACCACTTGTTTAACCGTTGGTTTTCATAAAGGAACAGATGATGAAGTTATTAAAACTTGGGACTTTTGCATTTTGCCTTTTGAGCGGCGTTTCTGCCCAAGCGGCCACAGTCTACGTGAGAGATGTGGAGATAGAGGGGTTGGAACGAGTGGAGCCGGAGACGGTTTTGTCATATGTTGAGGTAAAGAAAAACGCCCTAACCGATGATGCAAAACTGGATGCCTCTCTAAAGCAGCTTTACGCAACCGGGTTGTTTAACGATGTTTCCTTGAATGTTAGTCCGGACGGAGTGCTGGTGATAAAGGTAGAAGAAAACCCGGTTATCAATAAAGTCTTGTTTGACGGCAATGACAAGGTTGATGATGAGATGTTGACCGCCGAGGTGAAATTAACTCCAAGGTCCACATATTCCAGAGCCAAGGTTCAAGAAGATGTGCAGAGGATTTTAGAGGTCTATAAACGCACGGGGCGTTATGCGGCGGTTGTTGAGCCGCAAATAATAAAGCGGGATCAAAACCGAGTTGATTTGATATTCAAGATAGATGAAGGTCCGTTAGCTGTAATAGACAAGGTAAACTTTATTGGTAATCGTCACTATGATCATGATGACTTACAAGAAGTGATTATGAGTAAAGAAAGCCGCTGGTACCGAATATTCTCATCCTCTGAAAACTATGATGCCGAGAAGACTAACTATGATAAGGAGTTGCTGCGCCGTTTTTATTTTAAGCGTGGTTATGCAGATTTCAGAGTTGTTTCTGCAGTTGCGGAATTAAGCCCTGATAGCAAATCTTTTGTGCTGACGTATGTTCTGGACGAGGGCAAACGCTACAAGGTAAAAGACATAAGCATCACCTCAGAGATTAAAGATGTAAATCCGGATGATTTCAAGGAATATTTGGAGATAGAAAGCGGGGATTGGTATAATAACGATTTGGTAGAAAAAAGCGTCACTGCTCTGACCGATGAGCTGGGCAAGAAAGGTTTTGCCTTTGTAGATGTTAACCCCGAATTGGTAAAAAACACCGAGACCGGAGATATAGACATCATCTTTCACATCAATGAAGGGCAGCGCATATTTGTAGACCGCATCAATATCAGCGGCAACACCCGCACGCATGATGAGGTTATCCGTCGTGAGTTCCGCATAGAAGAAGGCGATGCGTTTAACACATCTAAGATAAAGGATTCCAGACGTAATGTTGAGAATTTGGATTACTTCAGCAAGGTAGATATTCAGACCGTTCCCAAGGATGCCAATAAGGCAGATTTGAATGTCAATGTGGAAGAAAAGTCAACGGGTTATTTCAATGTCGGTGTTGGTTATTCAACCGTAAACGGCGCGTTGGTAAGAGCCGGTGTAACGGAAAACAACTTCCGCGGTCTCGGACAACGTTTGAGCGTAGATGCAGGTGTTTCGGAGCGTTCACAAGACTACAACATCAGCTTTACCGAGCCTTATTTCTTGGATAGGAGGCTCCGAGCCGGATTTGACTTGTTCCGCATAGATGAGGATTATCAGGATGAAAGCTCTTATGATAGTTCATCAACCGGTGGCCGCCTGCGTATGGGGTGGAACTATACAGACAACTTGTCACAACAAGTTCGTTACACCCTAAAAGATGATGAAATCAGCAACGTTGGCAGTGAGGCTTCCAAGTATATTAAGGACGAGGAAGGAAGCTATGTCGATTCATCTATCGGTCAGACAATTGTATATGACAAGAGAGATAGTTTTATTTCACCCAAAGAGGGGTATTATCTATCATTTGGTAACGATGTTGCCGGTGCCGGAGGCGATGAGAAATACTTAAAATTTGATGCCAAGGCATATCAGTATTTTACATTGGCAGATTACTACACATTTAAGTTTTTCGTTAATGCCGGGTACATTACCGGTTATGGCGGCAAAGATGTTCGCCTACCCAACCGTTACTACCTGGGCGGTTCAACCTTGAGAGGTTTTGACGTTGCAGGTATTGGTGCCAGAGATAAGTATACAAAAGATGCCTTAGGTGGTAACTGGATGGTCTACACCGGAGGTGAGGTCACTTTCCCGATAGGTCTGGACGAGGTAGGCATCAAAGGCCGCACGTTTGTCGATATGGGAATGCTGGGTAAACCAGATAATATGAACCGTGCGGATGTAGAGTATTCATCCACCCCGCGTGTGGCGGCAGGTTTTGGTTTCCAGTGGCTGTCACCGATGGGGCAGATAGACATCGACTTTGGTTTCCCGATTGTTAAGGAAGATTACGATGAGACTCAAGTCTTCCGTCTGAATTTTGGTACACGTTTATAATTTTATAAAAAGGAGTAAAGCATGGTAGATGGCAGATTTTACAAAAACAACGGCCCGTTTACATTGGCTAAAGTGGCAGAGATTTGCAATGCCAAATTAGAAGATGAGAGCAAGGCAGGGGTAGAGATAAAAGAGCTTTCAACCATATCTCGCGCAGGCGAGGGGGATATTTGCTTCTTTTATGATAGAAAGAAAAAAGCCTCCGGAGCGGAGATTAAGGCAACAGCATGCGTCACCACGGCAGAGTTGGCAGAGTTTGTGGCAGACGGCGTGATAAAGCTGATATCGGATAATCCGCATTTGGGTTTTGTAAAATTGAATTATGCAATGTATACAGAAATATTGCCCAAACCGGAAATTTGCAAAACGGCGGTTATTGCTCCAAGCGCCAAGATAGGCGAAGGCTGCTATATTGGTGATTATGCAGTAATTGGTGAGAATGCAAAGATAGGCGATGGTTGTATTATTGAGCCGCATGCGGTGATTGGGCACGATTGTGAGATAGGCAGCCATTGTCGCATTGGTAGCCATGCCAACATCATGCATTGCCAAATGGGAAATAATTGCTACATTTATGGCGGTGCAAGAATTGGCTGGGATGGTTTTGGATTTATGATGATTGCCGGAGCCCACAAGAGAATACCGCAGTTGGGCAGAGTAATTATCGGCAATGATGTGGAAGTAGGCGCCAACGCTTGTATAGACCGAGGAGCATTAGATGACACGGTGATAGGCGATGGCTGCCGTATAGATGATTTAGTAATGGTAGCGCATAACAACAAACTCGGGCGCGGCTGTATTTTGGTGTCCCAAACCGGTATCGCCGGCAGCTGTGAGTTTGGCGATTATGTAGTCTGCGGTGGCCAAGTCGGTTTGGCCGACCACCTAAAGGTCGGCACCGGCGCACAGATAGCCGCTCAATCAGGCATTATGCGCGATGTAGAACCTGGAGCAGTAGTTATGGGATCCCCGGCCGTTCCAATAAAAGACTTTATGCGTCAGGTATCATTCATTCAAAAGGCCGTAAAGAAATAGAAAAAAGAAGGAAGAAAAATGTCAGAGAATAAAATTTATACAGTAGAAGAAATCATGGGTATGTTGCCGCACCGCTATCCGTTTTTGTTGGTAGACCGTCTGGAAGTAGAAGTTCCCGGTGAGAAGGGTGTTGGTTTGAAGAACGTGACCATGAATGAGGAATTTTTCCAAGGCCATTTCCCGGGCAATCCGGTCATGCCGGGAGTTTTGCAAATTGAGGCAATGGCACAAACGGCAGGAGCTTTGGTTATTTCGGCCGTGCCTGATTATCAGGAAGGTGGCAAGAGTGTTTTGTTTATGTCAATAGACGGCGTAAAATTCCGCAAGCCGGTAAAACCGGGCGACCAATTAAGAATGCACGTTGAAAAGATAAGAGAGCGCCGCAATGTGTATGTCTTTAAGGGACAAAGCATGGTAGACGGTCACGTTGTTTCCGAGGCAGAATTTACAGCGATGATTATTGGCTAAAATTAGCCAGATATGAGATTCAAAGCCGCTAAGGGAAAATCCCTAAGCGGCTTTTGGTTTAGTGTTTTTTATGATGCCTGTCATCCAGAGAGATTCTGATTTGTTTGCGATAGAAATGGATCAGATGCAGATATTTTTTGAAAGAAAGAGCTTCTCCGCGTTCAATACCATCAATGTTAGCAACAGATAAATCGCACCGACAAGCGACATTGGTAATGGGTAGATTTTTATCCTGCCTGATTTGCCTGAGTTGTGAGGCCAATTGACCTCGCAAGATAGAAGAAAAATTATTCATCGTTTCACCTCCTGAATTTCTTATTAAAAAGAAACCGCCTTAAAAAGTTAAGGCGGGGAGGTGACAACTGCTATAGCACAGCCCGGGTTATTCGAGCAAAGCCTTATATCCCCGGCTCCCCAAAGAGGAGCATGTTTGCTATAAAGGAGTTGTCACTCTCCACAGGCGCAACTCACACCTGCAATGGAGATATTAGAGCAGAAAAATTAAAATGCAATTAATTTGTTTGGAAGGGCAGAAATTGTTTGGTTAAAGCAATGGCGCCAGCGAAACGAACTTCGTGAGTTGAGTGGGTTACTGCTAGGTATTGCCACTGCCGGCTTCGGCAGCGCTCCAGGCCGTTGCCTGGGCACTGGCGACCAGCACCCCGACCAACGGGAGCGGTGCGGGTTACGGCTTGCTAATCGCACCGGGGCGTTCCCCGGGGGGAATGTTTCGGAGGTGAAATATTATGTGTTTTTACAAAGGGTGAAAAATTTTTTAACTTAAAAGCATCTGTTAACGATTATAAGGAATAAGAAAATGGCAAAAATTCATCCGTCAGCAATCATTGAAGAAGGTGCTCAAATTGCAGACAGTGCAGAAATCGGGCCCTTGTGCTGGATATCTTCCAAAGCCAAAATAGGCGAAAATGTACGCTTGCTTGGCCGTGTAACCATCATGGGTGACACCACCATTGGCGAGGGTACGGTTGTTTTTCCCGGTGCGGTGCTGGGCGGTGGTCCGCAAGATCACGGCAATGAGTTCCAACCGAATGCCAAGTTGGTTATCGGCAAGCGCAATGTCATCCGTGAAAACGTGACCATGCACTGCGGTACCCCAAAAGGACAAAACCCAATTCCAGGGGAAGAGCCTGAGAAACTGATAACCAGAGTAGGCGACGACGGAATGTTTATGATTAACTCTCACGTTGCGCATGATTGCGTTGTCGGCAACAATGTGATTATGACCAACAACGCGGTTATCGCCGGGCATGTCCGCTTGGGTGATGGCGTGATTTTGGGAGGAAACTCAGCCGTGCACCAGTTCTGCCGTATTGGCCGCAAAGCCATGGTTGGCGGCATGTCTGGTGTGGACAGAGATGTTATTCCGTTTGGTATGGTCACCGGCGACAGAGGTAAGTTGAGAGGCTTGAATGTAATTGGCCTAAAGAGAAGCGGTTTTGATGAACACACGGTAAAATCCATCACCAGAGCCTTTATGTTCCTGTTTAAGGGCAAAGAGGGAAGCTTTGAAAGTCGCTTGGCTGAGGCCAAAGAGAAGTTCAAAGACAACTCAATGGTAATGGAACAGTTGAAGTTTATTGACGAGGCTTTAGCCGGCCGCCGCAACGTAATGCAGGCAGACTAAGAGCTCATAAATTTAAGTTTGGGGAGTTTGCCTATTGCCAACTCCCCAAAATTTTATTATAACCAAAAAAGAGATAACAAGCAGAAGCGAGAACATGACTTCACAACAGCGCAAATTGGGTATTATTGCCGGGGGCGGAACAATTCCGGCTCAATTAATCCGCCATTGCCAAGAGCAGGGACGAGATTTTTTTGTTTTGGCCATAGAAGGCAACGCCGATAAAAATATAATCAATGAAGATGTGCCGCACCAGTGGATAAGAATTGGTCAGGCCGGCACAGGTTTCAAACGTTTTGCCGAAGAAAAGGTTCAAGACGTGATAATGATAGGCACCATCCGCCGTCCGAGTTTTTTTGACCTGGTGCCGGATTTGCGCACTACCGCGTTTTTTGCCAAGATTGGTACCAAAGCTTTGGGCGATGATGGTATTTTGCGTGCGCTGGTAAAAGAGATAGAGGCCGAGGGCATGCAGGTAAAAGGTGTGCATGAGGTGATGTCAGACTTGCTGGTAAAAGAAGGGGTACTGGGCAAGAAAAAGCCGGATAAACAGGCCCTGGCTGATATCAAAAGAGGAATAGAGGTGGCAACAGAGCTTGGGCGTTTGGATGTCGGCCAGGCTGTGGTGGTGCAGCAAGGATTGGTCTTGGGGGTTGAGGGTATAGAAGGCACCGATGAGCTCATCCGCCGTTGTGGGGATTATCGCCGCAAGGGAGTAGGCGGTGTGCTGGTTAAGTTGCGTAAACCCGAGCAAGATATGCGGATAGATTTGCCGACTATTGGCACTCGCACCATAGAGAGAGCACACGAGACCGGCCTTAGGGGGATTGCCGTTCATACCGGCAACGGACTTATTGTTGATGAGAAAGAGGTAATCCGCCTGGCGGATAAATATGGGATATTTGTGATAGGAGTAACCCCCGGTGAAAACTTCTGAGAATTTGAAAGTATATCTGATAGCCGGAGAGCCGTCAGGTGATTTGCTGGGCTCGCGCCTAATGCGTGCCTTGAGGGAAAAGACCAAAGGCAAGGTTGAGTTCTACGGCCTTGGCGGAGACACGATGGAAGCCGCCGGGCTAAAATCTATTTTTGATATTTCGGATTTGGCAATAATGGGCTTGGTAGAGGTTATCCCGAGTATTCCAAAAGTTTTAAGACATATCAAAAACACGGTTAAAGACATAGAGAGAGTAAAACCGGATATTGTGATAACAATAGACAGTTGGAGTTTTTGCGCCAGAGTGCATAAGGCGCTGCGCAAGTTAAAACTGGGGATTCCGCAACTGCACTACGTTGCTCCCCAAGTTTGGGCTTGGAAGAAAAAACGCGCCCGCACGATGTATAAATACATAGATGCCCTGATGACGCTTTTGCCGCAAGAACCAAAATATTTTACTCCATATCACCTGGAAACGGTGTTTGTAGGGCACCCGGTAATAGAGAGTGAGGTTTTGCACGCAGACGGGCAAGCTTTCAGAGAGCGTTTCAATATCCCGAAAGAAAAAAGAATAATAACAATTTTGCCGGGCTCACGCAAAACGGAAGTCAGCAAGCTTTTGCCGGTATTTTTGGAAAGCGGACGGCAATTACTGGAAAAAGATAAAGATTTTTATTTTGTGATTCCGACCGTGCGGACGGTTTCAAAGCTCGTCAAGGCCGGTGTGGAAAATTGTGGGCTGCCTTTGATTGTGGTAGAGACACAAGAGGATAGGTATGATGCCTTTCAGGCCTCAAGCGCGGCCATCGCCGCCTCTGGTACGGTGGCATTAGAGTTGGCCATTTGCCACATTCCGCATATTATCGCCTATAAGGTTTCCAAATTGACGGCGTGGATAGTTGCCAAGATTATGAAGATTCAGTTTGTGAACCTCACCAATATAATGCTGGGACGTTTGGTGGTGCCGGAGCTTTTGCAGGAGCAATGTGTGAGTGGCAACATCACAAATAAGATATTGGAACTATTGACAAAAGGGGACTTATATGAGCGAGAGCAGGAAGGTTTCAGCAAGGTCAAAGAAAGACTAAGCGCCGGCAAGCAAACCCCGAGTGAAAATGCCGCCGACTTCGTTCTGGAGCTGATTTCAAGAAAATCTCAAGAGAAAAAATAAAAATCACTTGCCAAGAGAAGAAATAAGGAGTAGGTTCGGGTCCAACCTAACCTATTAGTTAACTAAATTACAAACAAATTATGAAAAAACAAGTAAATTGCAAGCTTTCAAAAGCAGCTGAGATCGGAGGTTTCAGGTTATCACCCAAACACAACGATGTTAGTATTTCGGCACTGGAATCAGATCATGAGCAAGCCGGCCCCGGGAGTCTGACATTTGTTTCCGGAAAATACCCCGCTTCGGTTTATCGGTGCAAGGCATCGGCCATTCTGGTCATCAAAGAGTTGGGATGTATTATTCCTGAGAATGAAGGAGAAGTCATCCCCGTAAGCAACCCGGAAGAGGTATTTAACCGCTTGCTTGAAGCTTGTGACTAAAAACAAACCGCCCAAAGGAATTTTCCTTAGGGCGGTTTTTCCTTATCTAAGATGAATTATTTTGTGGGAACACAACGGTGATAATATCCGCACCCCTCCTCTGGGCAGCTTTCAAGCTCCTCACCGTAGTTATAGCAATAAGTTACGGTTAAATCATAGCCTGGGCATTTTTCTGCACAAGAAATGGTATCCGGCTCAAGAGTATTGGTCCTTTCGGCCATGGAGTCAGACCAGTCGGTAATCGGAGTAACTCTTGCAACGGCAGAATGGATGGCAATCATGGATAAAGCAATAAGAAGCAGCAGTTTTTTCATGGTAACACACCTCCAGATTTTAAGATGATATAATAACAAAGGTTAATTTATTGCAAATAAGAGATTGATGAATTAGATTAGACTTTATGAAAATTCTAAAAAAGTTATGGATATATTTACGCCGCCAGGCGGATCTTGAACCGGAAAGAAGAAAGTTATGGCTTCCGGTATGTTTTGGTGTAGGTATAGGGCTGTATTATTTGCTGCCGCAAGAGCCCTCCAAATGGCTCACCTTGTTGATGATAGAGGGGCTGATTCTAGCCGCAATAATCTTGCGCTACCATCCGAGAGTATTAAAAGTATTGCTGGTTTTAGGATTAGTTGTCGGAGGTTTTGGCTGGGTACAAGTGCGCAGCATTTATCTTGCTTCACAAATGGGAGATGTTCCGGCGCACAAATTATATTTGCAAGGGAGCATCCTAAAAGTTGACCACAGCCTAAAAGGAATGTTGCGCCTGACCATGGATAATTTATCCGGTTTTGAGGGAGAAAAGATAAAGGGGCGCTTTCGCATAACGCTACGGCAAAAGAAAGGAGATTATCATGCCGGACAATGTGTAGAAATGGTGGCGACATTATTGCCGAGGGCCAAGGCACAACTTCCGCAAGGCTACCAGTTTGATCGCAAGAATTTTTACAATGGGCTTTCCGGCAGCGGTTATGCAGAAAGCAGAGCGTTTGAAGTTGAGTGCAAAAAGGCCATATCTCACAGAGATAAATTAAAGATAGACATAGACGGTTGGCGCCAAAAGATAGTGAATAGGATAAATTCAGTGCTGCCGCCGGATGAGGCCTCAATTGTTGCAGCCATTCTGGCCGGCCAGCAGGGAGGTATCAGCCAAGAGTTGATAAAATATTATCGAGATTCGGGGCTTTCACATTTTTTATCTATTTCAGGCTTGCACATGAGTATGATAGCCGGTCTGATGTTTTTCTTTATTCGTCTTTTGATTGCAATTTATCCGCCATTAGCTCTGCGTTATAATTCCAAAAAAGTGGCAGCAATATTTGCCGTTATCATCAGTGTGGTATACTTGTTAATCTCAGGAGCAGCCATCCCTGCACAAAGAGCCTTCATCATGACATTTATTGTGTTGTTGGGCGTATTGTTCAATCGTCGGGCAATTTCAATGTACACCATTGCATGGGCGGCGTTTATTGTTTTATTGATAACACCGGAGGCATTAACCAGCGCCAGTTTTCAGATGTCATTTGCAGCAGTGGTTGGCTTAATAGCTTTTTATGAGAAAAATGCAACGCATTTGGAAAAATGGTTCAAGAAAGATAAATCATCTTTGGTAATAACCTTTGTAAAAAGTATGTTTATTTACTTGTTGGGAATCATTATTGCCGATTTGGTTGCAAGCTTGGCCGCCTTACCGTTTGAGATATACCATTTCAATCAAATCTCGCTGTATTCTTTGGTAGCCAATTTGGCAGCAGGTCCGATTATCGGTTTTATCATCATGCCATTTACGCTATTGTCACTGATACTAATGCCGCTAGGGTTAGATTACTACTCTTTGCAGGTGGTTGGCTTTGGCGTTGGCTTGGTAAATGGTATAACGGCTTGGGTCAGCAATATTCCAGGTGCCTTGTTGGAAGTTTTATCCATGCCTTTATGGGGCTTGGTACTGATGGTCTTAGGCGGGCTTTGGTTATGTTTGTGGGAGAGAAATTGGCGTTGGTTGGGCTTGATAGCCATTGTTATTGGAGCATCAAGCATGATAGGCCTAAGCAAGCCAGATGTACTGATAAATGAAGATGGTAAGGTCATAGCCATAAGGGATAATGAGAATAATTTGGTGGTATTGCCTTCTCGCGGTAAGGCATTCACCAAGCAGCTGTGGCTAGAAAAGACAGCATCACCAGCGTTGCCCCAAAATAGGATAAAATTGCTAAAGAAAATCTACCAGGGTAAGGCAACAGCCCCAAAATGGCTGGACTTAAGCTGTGATAAAGAAAGTTGCCTCTATAAACAAAGAGTAAAGATTATAAAAAATAAAGAAATAAGGATAGATAATCAAAAGCTAGATTTAACAAACAGCGGTGGTTTGGCTGTATATTTAGAGAGAAAAACCAGAATTATTTCGGTAAGGGATTACATTGGCAATCGTTTATGGAACAAATAAAACAGTGAACATTTCACTTAAAGTACTTGAGCCACAAAAAGACAAATGCTAACATCCAAGTCAGCCAAAATACAATTATCACTAAGACTATGAAGATCAACAACATCGAAATCACCATCTTACCAGGTAAGTTGAGTGAGTGTGAGGCTGATGCCTATGTGTTGCCTTACTACGCCCACCATGTTAACCCCGACTATGAGCGTCAGGAAGTTGAAAATGCTGGAGCAAAGGGGGTGCGAAGGTTCGTAGAAATGCGCTTGCGGCATCAGGTTAACCAGCAGCCGTTGTCTCTGGGAGATGCCATCATTGGCCCCTCCGACGGAGGCAAGTCTCGTATGCTGGTTAATATTATCTGCAGAAACAAAGAGGAGATACTTGCCAAACGAGGTATCTACCGCGGAATTTTGAGCATGTTCTGCCAATCGCGAGAATACGGCCTGAGGAAAATAGCTATGGTTCCTCTGTGTTCGAGCGACGGTCTGAAAGCCAGTGAGTTCATGAACATACTCAAAAATTTTATTGAGAAATGTAGCATGCCTCACAGCATAGAGGAAATTGTAATCCTCTGTAAGAGCGAAGAAGAGGCAAATGAGCTGATAGCTCTTTGCCAAAAACAGTAAGAAAAAGAGACCTCTAAAGAAGGAGGTCTCTTTTTTTTGTTGTTGATTTTTAAGGTGAGTATATTTATAGATAATCAAGAAAGCGGGGAGACATGGAATTCAAAAGCAATGTTATGCGCGTGTTGGATAAGCACAAAATAAAATATAAGAGCTATTGTTATTTGGGCACCGGAGCTCTGAGCGGCAGTGAAGTAGCTGCCGCTTTGGGGCAAAACCCGGCCTGCGTTTTTAAGACACTTGTAACAGTGAGCAAATCAAGGCATTTTTACGTGTTTATGCTGCCGGTTAACCATGAACTGGATTTGAAAAAAGCTGCAGTTGCCGTAGGGGAAAAAGCACTTGATATGCTGCCGCAAAAAGAGCTGTTGCCTCTAACTGGCTATATGCATGGAGGTTGCTCACCGATTGGAATGAAAAAGTTGTTCAAAACCACAGTAGATGCAACGGCAGCAGATTTTCCAACCATTATTTTCAGCGCCGGCAAAATCGGTTACCAGGTAGAGGTTGCGTTAAGCGATTTGCAACAGGTTATACCATGCCAGCTGGCAGATATCAGTGCGCAATCTTAACCTGAAAACCATTTTGTGTATTAGAAAAAGTTACTGTGCAGCCATAAAATTCGGCAATACATTTGACAATGGAAAGCCCGATGCCGCTTCCTTTTTCATTTTGTCCGGCCGGGCGGAAGAAGCGCTCGCCTAAGTGGGCCAGATGTTGGGGCTCTAAGGTGACACCGGAGTTGGTAACACAAAAGCTGTCTTCATTGAGATAAACGGAGATATCAGCACCTTTGGGGCTGTATTTGATGGCATTGTCGATGAGGTTGCGCATCATTAAGGCAATCAACACAGGGTTTCCTTCTTTGATTGGCCCGCAAGCAGCCATATTGGATTTTATTGAAATATCCTTTGTTCGAGCTGCAGGTTGATATTCCTCCATCAGTTGCGAGGCAATAAGATTCATGTCAACAGGTTCGGATGCCATTTGTGGAGCGGATAAAGATGCCTCAAGGCGAGATAAAGCTAAGAGTTGCTCAACCAACCTGGTGGCACGGTCAAGTCCGAGCTCAAGCTTATCTAAGGAAGCTTTTTGAGTTTGCACATCATCATCGGAGAGGCGAGCCACATCAAGCTGGACCTTGAGCGCGGTGAGGGGGGTGCGGAGCTCATGAGCGGCATCGGAAATAAAACGACGTTCTCTCTGCAGCATGTCAGAAATTTTTACAAGCTGCTGGTTCATTGCCGAGGTAAGGGGTTTAATCTCAGAAGGCATATCGTCATCATTTAAGGGCGAAAGGTCGTTTCCTGATCTGGCATTAATTTCACCGGTTAGGCGTTTAAGAGGTTTGAGCTCTCGGCTGATAATGAAGATAACGGCAACAAGCAAGATGAGTAAGCCACCGGCCCAAGGGGTCATAAACTCCTCCAACATATCCCAAGCCATGTCTTCTCTGTATTCCAGCTCTTGCCCAACAGCAATTCTAAATTTGCCGTCAGCGGAGGCCAGCCAGACGATTCTCCAAGTTTCACCATCGACCTTTTGTTTAGCAAACTTCCCGTTTATATTTTGGTATTGAAAATCTTTGCCGTTTTCATCATCATGAAAAATTTTTTGCCCGCTTGGGGTAAAAATAGCAAAGCCGATAGCCTCATCTTCATCATCGGCATTGTGAATATTTTTAATGAGCTTATCGGTTTTTTCTTGGGTTTCAGAAGATACATTGCTCCAATCAGCTCCCGAGAGCTGTCTGGCCAAAGCCATTTGGTAGGTATCAAAAAATTCATCAATTTTTTCTTTGGTTTCAGCCCACGCCAAAACACCTGCTCCGGCCCAAACCGCGCAGGCAATCAACATAAAAAATATAATTAACCTAAGGCGTAGACTTAAATATTTCATGCATCCTCCATCATATAGCCGATTTTGTTTACGGTTTTGACGATGTCTTTGCCAAGTTTTTTGCGCAGGTGGTGGATATGCACTTCCACTGCGTTGCTGGAAACATCATCGTCCCAGGAGTAGAGTTTTTCCTCAATTTTTTCTTTGCTCAGAACACGGTTGCGATTCAAAAGCAAGAGCTCAAGCAAAGCGGTTTCTTTGGGAGCCAAAAAAACTTCTTTGTCATTTAAGAAAGTTTGTTTGGTCTGAAGATTAAAGGTTATTTGTCGGTAGTTGATAAGGCTTGCGGTCTCGCCGCCGCGGCGGCGGAGCAGGGCATTAAGCCTGGCCACCACTTCTCCCAATGCAAAAGGCTTGGGCAAATAGTCATCGGCACCGGCATTGAGGCCTTTGATGCGCTCTTCCACATCGCCTCTGGCGGTGAGGATGAGGACTGGTTCTTTGCGTCCTTTATTGCGCCAATGCTGCAAGATATCCAGGCCATCAATTTCCGGTAGGCTCAAATCGAGGACAACCGCATCAAAAGAAGACTGCAAGAGAGCTTCCTCACCATCGGCGCCATTGGTAAACCAATCAACGCCGAAGCCGGATTTTGTGAGCCCTATTTTAAGCCCGTCTCCAATTAAAGGGTCATCCTCGATGAGCAATATTCGCATAACTAAAAAGCCTATTTCTTCAATTCAACAGAATCAACATCAATTTCGGTGGTGAACATATCTTTATCGATTTCACCCTTAATGGTTACCATATTTTCTGGGCGAACGTCAACACCTCTCCAGTCCTCGTCATCAATCTCAACGACAACGGTGCCGGTAGCATCTTTGAACTGATATTTTTCATTGCCCAAGCTTTTTTCGATTTGACCATTCAAAACCACCGGAGTATCATCACTCATCTTTAAGGCCTCGGCAACGGTAGAGGGAGCAAGACCGGGACCCTGAAAAGCGGCCAAAGCACTGCCGGAAAAAGCAACGGCCAAAGTTAAAACAGAAGCAGAAAGTAATTTTTTCATATTTATTCTCCTAAAAAAAGTTAAACATTGTTGTCTTCATGAACATCTTTAGTTCAACATTAGGAACTTAAGGAACGCTTAAGGGATAAAAATTTTTTTAAAATATTTTTGAACCCGTTGTTTTTTAACAAAAAAAATATATGTAAAGGGAGAAGGAGAATAACAATGAAATCATTTATCACATTTATTTTATTAATGTTTTTACCCTTACTTGGCGGAAAAATTTCGGCTTTTATCGCCGGCGATATGGTGGGACTCTACGATATCATGATTTTGCCGCCCCTAAGCCCGGCCCCGATAGTCTTTCCGATAGTGTGGGTTGTTTTGTATTTGTTGATGGGTTTTTCATCATGGCTGGTTTATCGCCGCGCACAAGAGGAGAAAGAACCTGCAGAAAAATATTTGTTTCCCTACGGTGTGCAGCTGGCGGTAAACTTTTGCTGGACACCGATTTTCTTCGGAGCTGAGGCCTATTGGTTAGGCGCCCTGATGAGCATAATCTTACTTTTGACAATTATTTGGATGACGATTCGTTTTTCCAAAATTTGCAAACTGGCGGCATGGTTGCAGGTGCCATATATGCTGTGGTCATTATTTGCGGTTTATCTGAGCTTCGGCGTTGCTGTTTTAAATCCTTAAAAAAGGCAAATGTTATTTAGCCACAGGAAACTCCACGGTAAAGACAGAGCCTTTCCCCGGGTGGCTGATAACTGAGATGGATCCGCGATTCTGCTCAATAATTTCTTTGGCAATAGAAAGTCCCAACCCATAACCGGAGATATTCCGGTTATGGGATTCGTCGGCCCGATAAAACTTTTCAAAGATATGAGCAATATCTTTTTGCTCAATACCGATTCCTTCATCAATAACCCGAATATATACCTTTTTGTCATCTGTGCCTGCTTCTAAAGAAATATGTTTATCTTGAGGGGTATATTTAAGAGCATTTTCGATTAATACATTCAAAATGCGTTCCAGATCGCCCAAAGAAAGAGATACCGTGAGATTTTGTTTATCGGTCTCAAGGGTAATGGGGAATTTTCTGTCATTGGCAAGAGCATTGAATTTTTTTATGTTTTCTCTAAGACAAGGCAGAATATCAAGAGGTGGCCTTTTTACGATTGTTTTCAAAGAGTCGAGCTTAGATAAATAAAGCAAATCATTTATCAAGCCAGACATATTTTTAACTTCATCTTTAATAACATCAATTTCTGCATTGTTGCCATATTTTGTTTCAATCAATTCAGAATAAGCCATCAAAACGCCTAAAGGAGTTTTAAGCTCATGCGAGGCATTTGAGACAAAGTCTTTCTGCCGATGATACATTTTGACAATAGGAGCAATAGCTCTGTTGGCAAGGCTCAAAGCAATAAAGTAAGACAGAATGCAGATAACAAAAAGAACAATAAATCCTATTTTTTTGTAAGTATGCGTGAATTTCTCAATAGGTGTCATATTCATCAGCACCACAATTTTTCCCTGTTGCCCTTTGAGTGTAAAACTGGTAGCCAGTGCGGCAAATTTCCAAATTTCTTTTTGATTTTTAAGCTTAAAACGGGTAAGTTCTCTATCAGCAATATCTAGATGCAGAACTTTATCCAAGAGTTCTTTTCCGATAGTTCCTTCGGGCTGGTCAGCATGAATGATTTTGCCATCCAAAATCCAATAGGAAAAAGTTTGGATCATGGTTGCGTCAGCGGCGGAAGAATGAATTTCCTCATGAAAGTTGAGATTATAATCCAATGCTTCCCGATATTCTTCATTAAGATAATCAGCCAGATTCTCTTCCAGATTATGGGTAATAACGTAGTGATAAATACTATCGCAGCCAACAAACAACAAAGCCGAGATTGCAAAAATAATGCAGGTATATTGCCAAACTAAATATTTTTTTGTCTTATCAATCATTGCAAATCCAGTGTGTATCCGATACCTTTAACGAGGCGTAATTCTATTTTGGGAGAATAAGGTTTAATTTTTTTGCGAATATTATAGATGTAAGAATCCAGGCTAGCGTTGCTAATCTCCAAATTGTCAGCCCAAACTTTTTCAAACAAAGTTTCTCTGAGAATTGTTTGATGATGATTAATAAAGAGGATTTTAAAGATTTTAAATTCTGTTTTTGAAAAGACAACAGGCTCCTCATCAATCAGCAAAGTATTTTGTGAACAATTAATTGAAAAGTTCTTATAAGAGTATACCTCATCAACATAAGGCTTAGCCTTTCTTCGTGAAACGGCATTAATTCTGGCAATAAGTTCCTTAATTTCAAAAGGCTTGGTAATATAGTCATCAGCACCGCAGTCTAGGGCTGCCACACAATCATCAAGGCCTGATTTTGCGGTCAAAAAGATAACTCCTCCTTGAAAATTGCCTTTTGCAGGGTTCCTGATGATACGGCAAAGCTCAATTCCCGAGAGTTCTGGCAACATCCAATCAAGTAATATGACGTCATAGGTATGCTGCTGGTGAGCCTTAATCAAATCCAGGGCCTCGCTGCCATCTGTTGCCCAATCTGTTTGGAAGCCGTTAAGTTCCAACAAATATTTGACACCGCGCCCCATATTTTTATCATCTTCAACCAACAAAACATTCATGTCTCAATTCTCCGTTAATGAAAAATATTTTTCATTAATCTGAATTTAATCTAAAAAAGCCGTGCAAAAAGATTATTTCTTTCAGGTTAAATTCAGATTGGCACCTTATCCCCGAATCAGTTTCGGCAATAAGCTAGAAAGAATATAAAATGATATTATGCAAACGTGAAATATCTGCAACAAAAATAATTTTTATTGTTGCCTTATATTTCAGCAGTATTCTTAATTTCTCGTTTTGGCGCTATGTTTGCGAAAACATAGAAGTCACGAATTTTAAGAGCGCTGTCTTTGTTGTCTCGCTGGTTTTCTTTATATTTATTCCTTTATTTATGTTGTTTAACTTAATACTTACCGGCAAGATAGGCAAATGGTTGACAATCATTTTACTTTTGCTTTCCAGCATTGCGAACTACTACATGTCTGTTTTTAATATCTACATAGATTCAGATATGATTCGCAATATTGCCGAAACAAACTTTAATGAAGCCTCCGAGCATGTTTCCGTTTCTTTTTGGGTCGTCTTCCTCATCACGGGTGTTGTGCCGGCAGGTTTGCTTTGCTTGGTAAAAATTAAAACCAATAGTTGGCAGCAAGAGCTGCTCACCAGAAGTTTGGCGGTTTTCAAAGGATTGTTGATAGCCGCTCTTTTGGCCGCCTTCTGCTTCAAAGAATATGCGGTTATCGGCAGAAACCACAATAAAATCACCAAACTTATGAATACTCTAAACTATACATATTCAACTCTGCGCTATTATAAGAAAAAAAGTAATGCCGCCAAACCGTTGCAAATTTTGGATGCCTCTCCGAGCTTATCTGCTGATGCTAACGGGCAAAAAAATTTGATTGTTTTGATCATAGGGGAAACGGCCAGAGCGCAAAATTTTTCTTTGGGAGGATATGGAAAAAAGACCAATCCGTTATTGTCCAAGCAGGATATAGCCTATTTTAAGCAAGTGTCATCTTGTGGAACTCTCACGGCAGTATCTCTGCCTTGCATGTTTTCTGCTACTCCCAAAAAAGGTTTTGACCCAGATAGAGCTGAGCATGTTGAAAACGCCTTGGATATTGCGCAAAAGGCAGGCTATAATGTCTTGTGGGCAGACAATGACAGTGGTTGCAAAGGTGTTTGCCAAAGAGTAACCACTAAGAATTTGTATAAATCCAAAGACAAGGGTTTATGCAAAGACGGCTCCTGCTACGATGAGATATTGCTAAAATACCTAAAAGAAGAACTCCCGCAAATAAAAGACAACACTATATTAGTGCTGCATACCATGGGAAGCCACGGTCCTACTTATTATAAACGCTATCCGAAAGAATTTGAAATCTTTAAGCCGACATGCGACACCTCAGATATTCAGCTGTGCTCGCAAGAAAAAATTGTTAATACTTATGACAACACCATTGCCTACACGGACTATATTATTTCTTCAGCCATAGATATCCTAAAAAATAACACAGACATGAATTCTTCTTTAATTTATGTTTCTGATCACGGAGAATCTTTGGGCGAAAACGGGGCATATTTGCATGGTCTGCCCTATGCCATGGCCCCGATATACCAGACATCAGTGCCAATGTTGGTGTGGTTATCTCCGCAAAAGCAAGAACAGATAGACTATGGCTGTCTAAAACATACAGCGGCAACAGACCAATATAGTCATGACAATTTTTACCACACGCTACTGGGATTGGCCGGCATCAAATCAACGACGTATCAAGCCAAGTTAGATATTTTGTCGAACTGTAACAAGCAATAAGTTCAAGAAATCTTTTGCAAAAAATTCAAGATTTGTTGTGTCGTAGGCAAAGCCTTGAGAAGTAGTTTTGAAACAGTGGTTTTGCCGGAGTTAATCGGCCCATTGATATTTATAATGCGCATTTCTCGCCATCATATGAAAATATAGATTACAAAATGTCAGCTCTCTTTTTCAAGAAGAGAGCTGATACAAGGTTTTTAAGAATTAGAAAGTAGATTCAAAATATCTTTTTTGAGCGTGTCTCGATTAAAGACAATTCCCAAAATACCGAGAGATTTGGCCGCCTCAACATTTTTTTGCTTGTCATCAATAAAGATAACTTCTTGAGGCTTGGCACCAAGTTTTTGCAAAACCACCTTATAGATAAGAGGGTCTGGTTTTAATAACCCCAAATCATAGGAAGTAAAAGCCCTTCCAGGTTTGACCAAAACGGCGCCGGTATCTTTGAGGTTAGGCAAGGCATTTGAAAGCAGGCATATTTCTATGCCGCAGATTTTCAAAAATTGCATGGCCTCCAGTGTTTCAGGAAAAAACGTGCCGACACCTTTGTGCAAGGCCTCATCAATAAGAAAATCGATTCTCTCAAAATATTTCACACAAGCATGCTCACATAAAGCCTGGCAGAAAGAGTGGAAAGAAACTTGCCCTTTCATAAACGGCTTAAAGTCAAAAGAAAGAGCCCCATCTCTTTGTTCAAACAGATTTCTGTCAGTTGTTTTTTCTTGCAAGAACTTTTGCAGAGGTTCCAAAGAATAGGGATAGCAAACTTGTCCCACATCAAAAATACAAAATCTCACAGTCATATTTATAATGATATTTAAGTTATTGGTGAATAATTTATTTTCTACCAAATATCTTAGCTTTCTTAAGAAAAAAAGTAAAGACTTGATAGAGAACAATATTGGAATATATCAGTCTAAAACAACTATTTTGCTTTTTTGAACACGTTTTTAAAGGCTGCCGGTGATATTTGGTACATATCAACCAAATCCAAAGATTTCACCATGTGCAGGGTCTTTTGTTTATATTCTTGAAAATGTTTTGAGGCAATGTGTTTTTGGTAAGCCTCATTGTCTTGATAAATTTCCAAGATACGAATTTGCGAATTATCCTCAATTTTCATCATCGGATAAATAGAGATAACGCCTTTTTCTTCCCTAACGGAGGTCTCGGCCACCATGGTTGCAAAATCAAGATAGTCATCAAGATACTGGGGGTATACCTCAATTTCGGAGATTCGTACAATCATGTTACCATTGTGATTATATTTTTCGGCAGCAAAGGTCATATCGGCAGCTCCACATAAAATCAGCAACAAAGTTATTAAGAATTTCATGATGTCTCCGGCTATTTAACAATTTCCATACGAGCGGTGAAGTTAGCCCTTTGTTTGGCAAGAAGTTCGAGGCCGCTTTCCACCTCTCCAAGCTCAATGAGATTCCTATCCGGCAGATAACTATGGGTTTTATAAAAAATGCCCATATTTTTCCATGGAGCATAGATAAAAAGTTTTCCGGCGGTGGCAATCATTCCGCCAGAAACATTTTCCAAAGATATAGGGCGAGGAAAGTTTGTGATTTTTTCCTCTCCCGCAAAATCCGTAAAATTAAATTCAGCTGGCAGCATCTGCAATAGCTGCGAAACCGCATCATTTTCTTCTAACTTAATAAGCACTTCATTGTTGGAGAAGGTTAATCTCACTTTCATCGTATTTTCCTCCGCAGATGCATCGGTTGCCAATATAAGGGCAAGACCAAGGGTAAAAATCTTAAAAAAATTTTTCATGTTGAGAGCTCTTTTGTTACATACATATAAAAGCTTAATCTTTAGAGTATACTCTAAGTCAATACTAAAAATAAAAAAAGCGGCAGCATCCACCACCGCTAAAAAATCCCTTCAGAAACTGATGACTAAAACTCTAATAATTCACCATCTTCCGGAACCAAAATTTGCCGTTGGAGTTTGTGGCTGTCAATGCAGTCTCTGACCTCCTTACGTCCGATCATTGCATGAGGAACAGCGTCCAAATGAGTGATGATGAGTTTGGCCGTTGGTGCCGCCAGGTTTACTTTCAGCATATCATCAATTCCCATAATGATGGAGCCGCTGTCCGTAAATTGGGCATCTGCCGCATTAAGAGCAATGATATTTGGCTGATATTTTGTGATGGCCTTTTCCACATCTTCAAACCAGATAGTGTCTCCGGCCAGATAGAAAACCTTTTCACCTTTAGCCTTGAAGACAACACCGCTGGCTGTTTCTCTCAGCCCGGTTGCATCATAGTATTTTTGTGTTGTTTCCGGATTCCCGTGCAAACAATTGACACGAAACAAAGAAACATCACCAAAAACACTCCCCTCATACTTGAGCAGCCTGATATCAGAAAAAGACAGGTTTTTAAGCGGCAGCGCATCCGCCTCATCCTGAACAAAAATCGGAAGATTTTTGGGCAGCAATTTAGCCGCAAATTCATCAAAGTGGTCGGGATGCAAATGCGTCAAAATGACGGCATCAACATCTTGAACGATTTTTTCCGCCGTTTCCGGAAGTTCTGCAGTAGGCCATCGTCTATCGGGAAAATGGCAGACTTCTAAAGGTGGATAAAAATCTTTGGGAGCAAAAAACGGGTCAATCAAAAAAGTTTTTCCGCCATAGAAAACTTTTATGGTTGCACCTCTGATTTGTTGAAATTTCATGAGACATCCTTTTTGTTAATCATCAAATTTATCAAACAACATTTTTAGCTCTGCGATTTTTTTGTCTCGATCTTCTCCTGAGGCAAAAGATTGAGCCACACATTGTTGCAAATGTTTCTGCAAAATATTAAACTCAACCGCTTTCACCGCGGAGCGGACGGCTCGCAATTGGCTGATGATTTCAGGGCAATAGCGTCCGTCTTGTATCATTTTTTTTATTCCCTCGATTTGGCCGGCAATCCGATTTAATCTGGGAATATTTTCCATATGGTTTGGGTGATTTTCCATTTTGGATCCTTCTCAATATAAGCACCAAGTCAAGAAAAACAATATCTCAGTTAGTCGCAAGCTTTTTGTTCTTTTTTGCCACAGCATTTGCATTCGGGGCAGCACTTATTGTCTTCGGTACATTGACAGTTTTCACCGCATTGGCATCCGGAACCGCAATTACAAGTTTTTTCATCACTCATCTTTATTCTCCTTAAATTGACCCTTATATACCCATACAGGGTATATAATATACATATACTACGTATGGGTATATGTCAAGTAAAATCAGATAAACTGTCTTTTAATCTTTTTGAAAATTAAATTGCAGGAGAATAAAACTTTTTCTATAATCAACGCAAAATTTATTGGAGAAAAAGATGGAACACTGCATAAAGCCAAATATAAACATCAAAGACACTGGTTTTGGTTATACCATGTCAATTATCGGCGGCAAATATAAGATGATAATTTTGTACTGGTTGGGGGAGTTTGGGGTTCTTCGCCACAATGCGTTGCAACGTCTGATTGGTAAGATTTCATTCAAGATGTTGAGTTCGAGTCTCAAGGAGCTTGAAAAAGACGGCCTGATCATACGCAAGGTCTATCCGCAGCTGCCGCCCAAAGTCGAATATAGTCTGTCAGATAAAGGCAAATCGCTCATTCCCATGTTGTTTTCTCTATGCGAATGGGGCGATAAAAACCGCCCCCACGCAGAAGATAAAGCCTCATAAAGAGGCTCCCAAAGCAGCTGCTTCAGCCAGAGCCTTGTGCCCGGAAATATCGCCGACTTTAAGAACGCCGCCGGCTATAATGTGCCCAAGATTCTGCCACTCCATATGCTTTAGTAATGCCTCATAATAATGAATAACCGGCTCAGCATTGTCGGCGTCATCCCCCTCGGAGGCCATCAACAATATACATTGTTTCTGAGGATTTTGGTAGTTCTCATTGCATTCTGCCACGGCAAAGAGTCTATCAAAAGCACATTTCAATTGCCCGGAGAAGCCCCAATAATACATGGGCGAGGCCAAAACCACAACATCTGCCTCCATATATGCCAGATAAATTTTGCTCATATCATCTTTTTGGACGCAGGGGCTGTGTTTATCTTTTCCTCCGCCAAAACACCCCAGACAGCCGTGAATATTCATTTTTTGCAAATCAAAGCAAACAACGCTATGTCCCTTGCCTTGTGCCCCGGCAGTGAAAGCCTCAATCAAGCTTTTAGTGTTTCCGTTTGGTCTCGGACTGCCGTTTAGTATCACAATTTTTTTTGCCATTTTACCTCCTTATAAAAACACGGAAAATTATGTCAGAAGGTCTATTTACATACAATACTAACAAATTTGTAATATACTTACACAAAAGTTAGCAAGATAAACCATTAAAAAAATTGAGGCGGCTACATTAGTGCTGCCGCCTCATTCCAATAAACTTACCTAATAAAGTTTGTTTGTTCTACCGGCTCAGGCTCCGGAGGCAAGATACCAGCCTTGGCGGCCTGCTCTTTACACTTGAGGTGATAAGCCATATTTCTGGCCAAAATTCGCATATTTTGCATTCCTTCTTTGTCCTGCCTTACTTGGTCAGGGTTGGATCCATGCACCATATTCCAATAGCGCCCGGAAATCACCGGCATTTCGGCAATCTGAAAATATTTGTTTAGTTGGTCAATACTAAAGGTTGTTCCGGCCCGTCTGGCACTGACAACGGCTGATCCCGGCTTGTGGCGGAAGATAGCTCGTCCGGACATGGCTGCAGAGAAGAACACTCTGTCCAAAAAAGGGACAATAACACCGGAGGCAGATGCATAATGAACCGGAGAGCCAAAGACATACCCGTCAAATTCTGCTGCTTTATTCACAAAATCGTTGACTTTGTCATTAATCACACACCTACCGAGTTTTCCGCAGGCATAACAAGCCATGCAAGGACGGATGGCATCGGTTCCGATATAGTATATTTCAGAGTCAATGTCGTTTTTCTTGAGCTCATCGGCAATTTCTTTTAAGGCTGTATATGTGCAGCCGTTTTTATGCGGAGATCCGTTAACCAATAAAACTTTCATGTATTTCCTCCTAAAAATTATACAATAACAAAACTTGTATAAATAATATAGTTTTTAGAGTGAGGTCTAAGTCAAGAAAAATTTTCATTGATGTGCTGAAAATTTCTGCCCAAGAAGGAGAGATTTTGCCAACAATTAATGAGGTCCAAGCAGGTTTCTTTGCTTAACCTTATTTTCAACTTTTGAGATTATGATTATCATAATCTATCCTTAGGAGTTTGGAATGAAAAAAGTTATCCTGGTAAATATTCTGTTCATGTTTATGGCAAGTGCTTGCAGCTTGTTTAATCAAAATAAAGAAGAAAAATTTGTTAATCCGGTCTTTTATGAAAAAATGATTTCTGCTTCGCATTCAAATTTTGAAGTGCAACTAACCCCAACAAGTATTTATATGTTTTCCAGCGAAAGCTTTAAGTATAATTATACTTGTAAACTCATCAATAACCAAATGGATACGGTTAGTTTGGAATGTTTTAAGTATAACTATAAAAATGAAAAAGAAGAAACACAAGTTTTCACCTATACCCTAAAACCTTGCACTAAAGAAAACCTTTGCTTAGATGAAGGCGGATGGTTAGTTTATCAAAAAGTTAAGCCCTATAAATATTTTGATGAAACACTTACTTATATAATTCCTTCAAAATCTGAAGATGCTCCTAAAGACAAATTTGTAAATCCGTTGTTTTATGAAAAATTATCTCCGATATCCCGCGGTTCAAGGCCAACCTTTTTGACGCCAACTTCTGTTACCACTATAGATTTATATGGGAAAGAAGACATTGGAAAATGCAAAATGCTTGAAAATACACCGATGTTTGTAACATTAGATTGTTCATTTTATCATGAAGAAACTAAAGAAACCTATGGATATGTTGTTCGTTATGTATTACAAGGATGTGATGAGAAAACCAGATATTGTTATGGAGGAACTTGGCGTGTATTAGAAAATG
>CALXVV010000032.1 GCA_944392205.1 uncultured Alphaproteobacteria bacterium
TGAGAGTGCACCAGTTTATGAAAACAGAGCAATTTGTTATCTGCAAAAATGATTTGAACGAAAGTGAAAAATGGCACAAAAAACTTTTGGCCATCTCTGAAGAGGTTTTGCAAGATCTTGAGCTACCTTACCAGGTTTTGGATATTTGCACCGGCGATATGGGCGCGCCCAAATATCGGCAATATGATTTGGAAGCCTGGGTACCGAGCCAAAACTGCTACCGCGAGACGCATTCTTGCTCCAACATTACTGATTGGCAGGCTCGCAGGACCAACTTGCGTTACCGCGACAACGCCGACGGCAAGGTCAAATACGTTCACACACTTAACAATACCGGAATTGCCACACCACGCGTTTTGGTACCCTTCATCGAAAACCACCAAAATGCCGACGGATCAGTTAACATCCCGGCCAAACTTCAACCCTATATGGGCGGCAAAAAGGTCATTGGCAAAGGAAAATAAAATTTCTTTGCCTCTTGAAAAAGCCCTGCTCTTTGGCGGGGCTTTTTTATATTTAATCTCGCCCAGCACGCAAAAATCGCATTTTGTCTTTTGCGCGATTGAAGGTTGAATTTTATCAAAAAAAATGCTAATATGAAAGTATGAGGAAAGACTGATATAAGGTGATGGTCGGGCTTTGTGAAGGAAGTTATTACCAGCAATAACCGCCCAAATGATATTTTATCATTGGACTTGCTCCGACCATCATAAACTTGTATCTGGTCTCGGCGTTCCGTTTAATGATAACGGAACGGTGTTGATAGAGCTTTAGGCGGTACCAACACCGCCGCTGATAAAATATCGGGAACCTTCACATCCCCAAGCCATCTCTGGCCTGCGCTTATGCTATACCAACATTTTTAAGATTTCAAGCTCTAATTCCCTAAAAATAGTTTTCTATAAAGCTTAAATGGCGCTTGCAACCCAACTTCTATGTTACTATAATGAGCCGGTTAGAAAAATCTGGATAAGGGAATATAATCATGCTGCCAGCAAGGGCTAAACTTCAGTATATATTGTTTGATTGGGATGGAACCTTGGCCGATAATGCCAAGGTAGTGTTGCAGTCGGTCAACCAAGTTTTGCAAGAATATAGCCTCCCTGATTGGAACCAGATGAAATCTCGCAGAGATCCTAAGCTTTCTCTTTGGGATAACTTTGCCAATCTATTCGGCGCAAGTGCTCATGAAGCCTATGAGCGTTATCTGCAAATCTACAAAAAAGCAACTCCCGCCATGGTGAAAGCTTTTCCCGGGGCTAAAGAGGTTCTGAACTTCTTGAAGGCCGAGGGCAGAGATGTGATGATTATGACAAACAAAGACCGCCGGCTTTTGGATATTGAACTGCCTTTGCTTTATGACCCGAGTATTTTTACGAGAATCGTTTGTGGGCACGAGGCTCCCAGAGATAAGCCCTACCCCGAACACATCTTTTATACCTTGCGAGGACTGCTCCCGCAAATTGAAATTTCCAGACAAAATGTGTGGATGGTGGGTGACAGCGACCAAGACAGTGATTGCGCCTTAAGCGCCAATGCCTTGCCGGTGCGCGTCAACCAGGCATTGTTTGGTGCAGACACATACAAATCCGATGATGTCTTTTATTTTGATAATTTTTCTCAACTGCTTAAAGCTCTCAGAGGAGAATAGTCGATGTTTGATAATTTTGAATTTGATTATCAGAAACTGCCTAAATATATTCTTATTGCCGCAATTGTCATTGCTATTGTCTTGCTTAATTTTTTCTTTATTCGTGATTATATTTCTTCTAACTCTGAGACAATTAACGACTATGCCTTGAGGGATGCCGACATGAATCCAACCAGAGAAGCTGCCGTTGCCGGGCTGTTTTATCCGGCAGATGTTTACCAATTGGAGAAAGACATTAAAGGTTACTTGCAAATGCAAGCACCGTCTCTCACTAAACGTCCGCATATCTTGGTGGTTCCTCATGCCGGGTATATGTATTCGGCACAAGTTGCGGCCAAGGCTTACCAGCAGCTCTTGCCCTTTGGCTCCGAGATTAGGAGAGTTATTTTAGTCGGGCCGGCGCATAGAGTACCCGTGAAAGGTGCCGCTTTGTCCTCTGCGGCAAAATTCAAAACTCCGCTGGGAGAGGTGCCGACAGATAAAAAATTGACGGAGTTTCTGGCAGCAAAACCTGAGTTTGTTTATAATGACAAGGCGCATAAAGATGAACATTCTTTGGAGGTGCAACTGCCCTTCTTGCAAAAAGTGCTCAAAAAATTTACCATTTTGCCTATTCTTTATGGCCAGATGGAGCCTGAAATTTTGGCGGCTGGTTTAGCTCCTCTGCTAAAGCAAAATGACACCCTGCTCGTGATTTCGGCTGATCTTTCCCATTATCTGGACTCTGACACCGCCAAAAAGGTAGACAGCACAACCGCACAAATGGTGGAGCAAGGTTTGCCCTTGGATGAGCACCAATCTTGCGGGGCTATCGGCATCAATACAGCCATGATTTTGGCGAAAAAAGAAGGCCTGCGCCCCAAGCTTTTGGATATGGCTAATTCCGGGGATGTCAGCGGAGAAACAAACAGCGTGGTCGGCTATGCCGCGTGGGTTTTTGCCGGAAAAGAAACTCCCGGGCCAGAACTTTCTCCTTTGGAGCAAGAAGTTGAAAATTTGGATAACTTTGCCCGCCATAACAAAGAAAATCTTTTGAAAATCGTTAAACTTTCTCTTGCCGATGCGGTGTTGGGAAAACACTATACCCCCTCAAGAGAAGAATATCCGGATGTCTTGTTTGACAAAGGCGCCGCATTTGTAACTCTCACAAAAAACGGTGAGTTGCGCGGCTGTATCGGTTCTTTGTTGCCAAACCAAGCCATTGCTCTTGATATTGCCAAAAATACTTTTGCCGCCGCCAATGAAGACAGCCGCTTTGCCCCCTTAAATGAGGCTGAACTACCGCAGATTAAGGCCAGTATCTCTCTGCTTTCAAGCTATGAAAAAATCAAGTTCAAAAGTGAGGAGGACTTGCTTTCCCAAATCATTCCCGGCACAGATGGATTGGTTTTGATTGACGGTGACAGGCAGGGATTGTTTTTGCCCTCTGTTTGGAAGCAAATTCCACAAAAACAAGAATTTTTGAACAACTTGAAAATTAAGGCAGGCCTTAGCCCTTCTTATTGGTCTGATAATGTTAAAATCTTTCGTTTCCGCACGGTGGAGGTTAGTGAATAATGAAACATAAAATTGCCATTCCTGAAGAAAAACTTGATGATATCTTTGCCAATCGGCTCCGCAAGGTGAAGCTGATTGATGAGAATTTTCCGGGCTACCTGGCTTTGGCGGAAGGGGATAAGAAAGCTCTGCACTATTTGGTGAGAGCCTGCAAAATGATGAATGATGTCTCCTTGGAGCAGGACCACCCGCTCAATCTGGAGCTAAAAAAAGAGCTGGAGCAAGAAGCCAAAACCAGCTTCCATGCGGCCAAAGCTTTGCGCCTGTTTAACTCCTTTAACGGCGCCAGCGGGCATAATGGTATTGACCAAGAGCCGATTGAGATTTTTGAAGGCGTGCATTTGCTGCCGGGCAGAAATTTCTATCCGCAGGATCTGGAAGTTGAGAAGTTTCACCGCATCTTGAAAGATATGCTCAAAAGCGGATGCAAAGAGGAAGTGAAAAAAATTCTCTCTGCCCGCACTTTTGTTCGCTATGACGGCAAAGGCGGCCTTAAGGCTATTGACTATACCGAATATTTTGCACCGCAATTTTCTAAGATTGCCAACGAGTTGGAGCTTGCCGCCCACTATTCCACCAATGAGGCTTTTAATGACTTTTTGGGTTGGCAGGCGCAGGCTTTGTTGCAAAACAACGAAGACATGGATATGCTGGCCGACAAACACTGGGCCGTGCTGCAAGATACGCCGCTGGAATTTACCATCAGCCGAGAGAATTATGATGATGAAATCACGCCGACCGTGTTTGATGATGTAGAACTCAAAACCTTGCTTGCAGAAGCCGGAATTGAGCCCATTGCCAAAGATATGCTGGGCGCCAGAGCAGGCATCATCAACAAAGAAGGAACAAAACTATTGCTCACCTTCAAAGAGCAGATGAAATCTTTGGCGCAAAAAATGCCTTTTGCTGAGAAATATCATCAGACCATTACCGATGGGGAGAACCTCAAGCAGACCATGGTTGATGTTGACTTGGCCGCTCTGCAGGGTGATTTTGCCCAATGCCGAGGCGCCATCACCACGGCCGAGAATCTGCCCAACGATGACAAGCTCTCGGTCAAAACCGGCGGCGGCAGGCGCAATGTTTACCACCGCCAGGTGCGTATGAGCTTTGATGCCGAGCGTGATAAAAAACTTTTGCAAGCCTTGGTGGCGCCTGAATTTCATCAATATTACGACCATGAGGCGGACCATATCTTCGTTATCGGGCATGAGAACGGGCACTCCTTGGGGCCTGACAGTTTCTACAAAGATGCCTTGGGAGCTTATCGGCACATCATTGAAGAAAACAAGGCCGATATCGTTTCTATTGTGATGATGCCGGAATATGTCAAAAGCGGTGTTATTGATGAGCTGATGCTCAAGAAAATTTACACCACTTGGGTTATTCGTTTCTTGTCAAAAGCCAAGCCGATTGAAAGCCACCGCGTGGGAGATCTTATCCATTTCAACTTCTTGCTTGAAAAAGGCGCCATCCGTATCAACAGCGACCGCAAAATTGAAGTTGATTTTGAAAAAATGCCGCAGGCAGTGAGCAAGCTTTTGGATGAAACCATTGAAATCCAACTCTCTCGCTCCCCGCAAAAAGCTAAAGCTTGGATTGATAAATATACCAAGTGGGAGGACTTGCAAATCTATATTGCCAATACTTTGCAAAGTCTCGGGGTTAAAAATTATATCGAAATTGAGGCTTATTTCTAATGTATTACAGTTTGTTTGAGATTTTTTCCATCGGGGTTGGCCCTTCAAGCTCGCATACGGTGGGGCCTATGCGCGCGGCCAAGCGCTATCTTGATAACCTCAGAGCCAATGGCGATTTTGCCAAGGTCGCTCGTTTGGAGGTCACACTTTATGGTTCTTTGGCCCTGACCGGGCTTGGGCACGGCACCATCAAAGCCATTGTCTATGGATTGATGGGGCTTGAGGCAGAGGCCATTGACCCCGAAAAACCCTACGTGGTAGCGGTTGAAAGGGATAATATCCTCCACTTGGGTCAGGAAAAAGCCATTCCTTTTGTGATTGCCAAAGACATCATCTTTGCCAAAGATACCTTTTTGCCGGAGCACTCCAACGGTATGAAGTTTGCCGCTTTTGACGAGACCGGAAAACCTTTATTGGAGGAAGTTTATTTCTCGGTTGGCGGCGGAACCATTGCCAGAAGAGATGAGATTAATAAACGCATCGCCAGAGAGCCCTACAACGTGCCGCACCAGTTTGATACCTGCCAAGAACTTTTGGAAAGAGGTGAAAAACTCGGGCTTAGCATTTCTGATATGGTTTTGCAAAATGAGGTCTCTCTCCGTACAGAATCTGAAGTCAGAGCCTATATCTTAAAGATTCACCAGATTATGCAAAACTCAATTGAACGCGGCATGAAAGCCAGAGGAATTTTGCCAGGTGGGCTCGGTATCAAGCGCAGAGCCGCTGAAATCTACGCCAGCCTGGAGGAGAAATTCCGCCAAAACGATATGGACTCTCTCATGATTGTGGACTGGATTAATCTGTGGGGGTTTGCCGTGGCAGAAGAAAACGCCGCCGGCGGCCAAATTGTGACCGCGCCAACCATGGGTTCTGCCGGAATTTTGCCTGCCGTTTTGCGCTACTATGAAAGATTTGCTAATCATAAATCGCCGTTTGAGGTTGAAGACGGGGTGGTTAAATTCCTTACCACGGCCTCGGCCATTTGCAGTCTTTATCGGACCAATGCCTCAATCTCAGGGGCTGAGGTGGGCTGTCAGGGAGAAGTCGGGGTGGCTTGCTCAATGGCGGCGGCCGGGTTGGCTGCGGCTATGGGCGGCACCAACAAACAGATTGAAAATGCGGCAGAAATTGCCATGGAGCACAACCTTGGCCTCACTTGCGATCCTGTCAACGGATTGGTACAAGTGCCCTGTATTGAGCGCAACGCCATGGGCGCCGTCAAGGCTGTTAATGCCGCAAGGCTTGGCATGCGCGGGCATGGAGATCATCTTGTCAGCTTAGACAGTGTCATCCGTACCATGTATTCTACCGGCGTTGATATGAGTAATCGTTATAAGGAAACATCTTTAGGCGGTTTGGCCGTTAATGTCGCCAACTGCTAACCGGTCAAGCGACCGGAGGCATAACTTAGCTGTGAGCCGCAAGACTAAAAAGCCTCTTCATCTGAAGAGGCTTTTTACGGCGCGCTGGCGCCAGTGCCTTAGAACAATTTCAAGATTGATTGGCTTGCTTGGGAAGCTAAAGAGAGAGAGTTAATTGCTAATTGTTGGCGGGTTTGCAGAGCCAGCATATTGGCACTTTCTTCGTTCATGTCCGCAAGCGTTAATTTGTCCGCCCCTTCGGTCAAAACATTGACCAAACTTTCAGTGAAGTCTTGTCTGGTGG
>CALXVV010000033.1 GCA_944392205.1 uncultured Alphaproteobacteria bacterium
TGGAACCGGCCGTTGCCGCTAACCCGGAAACAACCGGAACTCTGACCTTTAATGCAGATAAAAACACTTTAAATGCGACTCAGTATGGTGCGTTTAATACCATAAAACCCGGTGATACTTTGGTTATCAGCGGGACAGCAAATAACAACAACTCTTTTGTTGTTAAATCTGTTTCTGAAGACGGCAAAACCATCACTTTTGAACAATCTGATGGGCATAATGTGGTTGATGAACCGGCCATTGCTGATCCGACCGGCATATCAATCAGCACCTCTTACCCGATTGGGGCGATCATTGAGATGGAAGGCATGGGTAGCAATGTTGCTCCTCGTGTTCAAGTAACCGGCGTGAACGCTGATGGTTCTCTCAATGTTACTGCGGACCCCGGGTATTTTAACACCAACCCGACAAATATTCCTGATTCCAGCCAATGGACAATGTCTACGACCTCATATTATGTGGGAGGAAGTGCCAGCATTGACCGTATGATTTCTCAGAACCAGTCAGTGACTATGGATATTACTGCCAATGACGGAGCCTTTGAGAAACTGTTCAGAGCTCTGGGACAAATTGCTCAGGGAAATATTGTTGATACTCGTAATCCTGCTGATGTTGATGGCTTGATAAATGACAACAAAGCCTACGACCTCATCATGGAAGGAAGCCAAATGCTTCTTAATGCTATTGATGACAGTGGTGAAACAACGAAATCTGGCCCAAATTCAAGCTTGGCTGTTGTCACCTCTAAAATTGATGCAAATTATGTCTTGCTCAACAATGTTGATGAAAACCTGACCTTGGTTCAAAACAACCTGCAAACCAGTGTCGATTCAATTAAAAATGTTGATCGGACGGAAGCTGCCGTTAAGGCTCTCTTGGCGATGAACAACCTCTCGGCATCTTATTCCGTGCTGCAGAATGCCATGAGTATGTCTTTGCTTAATTATCTTAAATAGATAGTAGGGTAAGTAACTTTTACTGACGCAAGCCAATAATCTTGCCCTGCCAGGCTTTATAAAGTCTGGCGGGGCAGTTTTGTGTCTAAACATTTACACTGGTAGAAAAACTACCTAACTCCCCCCAAAAAACACCCTGCCAGTTAAATTGGCAGGGTGTTTTTCGGTTTTAGAATAATCTTAATATATCTTCTTAGAAATGTAATCTTTTCTGCATCTGATTCCCCCACTTCGGCTTACACAATGAGCTCCAAATTCTATATATTTTTTATTCCAATCTCCAGAGTAACAACGTGAAGTGCCTACTTCTGTAAACAAGGCTGTATTACAATCGCATTCTCCTATATAATATTTCTTTCCGTCACGCGCAATACAATACTTGTTGTTTTCCTTATGCACTAATGCAGGTAAATACGAAGTATTATTTGGAGTAGCTTTGTCAGGCGTCCATTGTGAACTATTGTTACTTATATATTTTTTTATAAATATAGTCTTTTCTACATCTAACGGAACCACTTCGACTTACACAATGGGCTCCAAATTCTATCCATTTTTTACTCCAATCTCCTGAGTAACAGTATGAATTTTTTGTTTCTGTAAACAAAGCCATATTACAATCACATTCGCCTATGTAATATTTCTTTCCATCACGCTTAATACAATACTTATTGTTTTCCTTATGTACTAATGCAGGTAAATATGAAGTATTATTGGGAGTAGCTTTACTCGGTGTCCATTGTGAAGCATTGTTGCTTATACTGTTACAGCTATGATTGTAGTTGTAATATGTATTTTGGTTGCCGTCATGTCCATGTAAATAGCACCATGGTGCAGGACAATCAGCTCCTTGACATCCTCCGATATCGCTACATTCTGTGGTATTATCATATTTGGGATCACAGTCGCAACTTTCATACATATCGACACCACCTAATGTTCCGGTAATCTGCTCTTTTTGCCCTTGTGGAATCCATTGTGAAGAACTATCGTTAGCGTGACAGTTGGTAGCGCTTCCATCTTTATAGTATCCATATTCACTCTTACACTTATAATAAATCTGTCCACAACCATCTAATTTAATATCAGCATTTTTGTAGTACGCGCATTGAGAATTTATGATATTTTTTAGACTCTCTTGACTACTGCTACTCATAGATTGGAACTTTGTTGTATTAAAAATCAAATCACCAATCTCTGCTGAAATAGTAATCCCCGTTGCTGTCCAACCTTCCGCTTTTAAATCCTCCGGTTTGCATTGACAACTTTGATATAACTTTTTCGTTTTACCATTAGCATCTACTTGTAGGCAAACTTTCTCATCTGCCGGTGGTTGCTCATATTTTCCATCGCAACTTGAGACGAAAGACGTATTGCATTGGCAACTTTCAAAACGACGTTGCCAAATGCCGGCGGCACTCTCTCCCTCACCGCTGCTAATGTAGCGCTCACAATAATTAGAACCGGTTGTATAATCATCGTATGAGGTATATTGATCGGTTAAGCCTTGGCCATCATCATCACTAGCATTACAAGAGAACTTATAACTGCTTTGACATTCGCATTCACTATATAAAGTTGTTGCTGTTCTGATGCCATTTACATACTTAATCTGAGTACAACTCTGTGCCCCTGTTAAGGATGGAGGACGAACACCTTTATTTTGACCAGATGCCTGACAACTATACGCAAACGCACTCGGACAATCGCATTGATTGAACTTGTCTATGCCATTTGTTGTACATTTATATGCATCAACTTTCAAATGGTTGGTATCTGAGCAAGTCTCTGTATAATACTGTCCGCACTCACAACTTGAATACTTGGTGGAGTTATCGCCGGTTTCCGAATTCGACGGTGTGCAGGCCTTGTTTGCATCTTGCGGCCTGGTCATACCGGGGTTGCTGGCATCATAAGCACAAGTTTCTGTATAATCCGAAGCACACTCGCAATGTGTATAGAGTTTTTCTCCGTTTTCCGTCTTCTGACAATAATTATTCTCGTCCTTTGTTTGACCGTTGGCTGTGCAAGTATATTTATAGCTGCTGCTACATTCACAAGACTCATAATAGGTCGGCTGCTCGCCCTCGCCATAAATCACTTCTGTGCAAGAGCGTGATTTGGAGGGGATAACTCCTTGGTTTGTCTCTGTTGCCTCGCAGGTGCTCTTGTAAATACTTCTATCGCAGGTGCAGCTTTCATAAACCGTCGTGCCCAAGATGCCGTTTTCTCCCAGCGGTGTGCAGGAGCGGCCTTTGGTGTTGTTCTTGCCGGGGCACTCGACCCAATCTTTTGGACAACCACAGGACTTATACAAACGGTTACCCATCTCATCTACGCAGGAATCTCCCAATCCGCCTTGATCATAGCCTTGGCAGGTATATTGGTATCCGTTTAATTTGCATGCGGAGGTTTCTTCACATTGGGCATATTTGGTTACCTGGGTTTCATCACTTACAGATACACAACTTCCTCCCGTTCCAACCTGAGAATCCGTACATACGGAGTAGGTCTGTTCCTGATATGCCGTACACTCATTGCTTACGGCACAACTACTATAATATGTGCCACTGCTGTCTGTGCAGCTTTCAGAATTTAAGCCAGGCCCCGTCGTCTCACAAGTCTTCCAGTTAGCCGGACATTTGCACTTGTACATGATCTTGTTATCACTGCTGACACACGGATCATATGAAGATTGATTGGTGTCACAGGACTCTTTATGCTCATTTGTACAAGTAGAAGCTGGTGTTGCACATTCGGTGTAGTACTTGGTTCCGTTAAGTGTGCAATAAGTTCCTACACCGACTTCATTATCGCCGTTGCAGGGTTTATCATAGCCGCTGGCGCAAACGCAATATTCAAAATATGTCACACCATTGCGGGTACACGGATTTACACCTATTTGCAAACTTCCCTGACAGGTCTGGCTCTCCCCATGAGAGCAGGTCTCTTTGCTAACGCAACTACCTTCCTTGTAGTAATATTGCCCATTCAGCATACAAGGCTCACCCGTACCAACTGTCCCCTCTGGGCAAAGGGCATAACCATCCGGGCACTTACAGCTCTTATAACCGCCTATATTTCCTTCATTATCCTGGCATGGATCGATACCAATCAATGGTGGCAAGCATTTCTCCGTGTGTTGCCAGGTGCATTCCGTCACCTCACATTGATAATATTTACCGCCACAACCATTAGGCTTGGTTACCCCTGTTGGCTTCTTGCCTCCGGGACAACCATAGTAGTTATCTGCCCAATTGGCCGGAAGCTCATCTGGTTTACATTCACAGGCTTTGTATTTACCATTGCAGGGCTCCCCAACGCCGATGTAGCGCTCGCCGTCACATTCTTGATTGTAATCTGATGTGCATTGGCAATAGGGATAAAATGACAACGTGTCTTTGGTGCTGATTAAGCCTTCCTGAGCGGCTCTACGCAGTGTCGGATCTGAGCTTATTTTTTCCGCCGTCAATTGCAAACTGCAAGCCCCGCCGGAAAGCATGCCGGCACAGTTGTATTTATGATTGGTATAGGCCGGATGGCAGTCACACTCATCATAATAACGTACACCGCCCTTTATGATATAGTTATCACCTAAAACATGGCGAACCGGACAATTATCTTCCGTCCACTTAAATTCCGAAGGATCATAATAGCAGTTATAGGCTCTCTTGTTGGGGTTGTCCGCATATTCGCAGAGCTGGGTTTTTACCCCTGTTCCATATAAAGCCTTACATTGACTCTCGGTTGTAGCAACGTTTATTGTATAAGATGTATTTGAAGTTCCATCATCATTGAGAATATTTTTTCCGCATTGCGCTAAAACCGGTTTAACTCGGCACTCTCCGGGCCTGAAGTGTGCAACACCGTTTTTCATCAACGTGCTGCCGCTGCCATATTTACACCAAGAAACCTCTGTTACATCCGGCTTTTCATACGGATAGTCACATGTCTCTGTATAGTCTCTGGCATCACAAGAGCATTCAATCTTCTTCTCTCCGCAACGCTTGCCGCTCACACCAGAGCCAAAACCGGCATTCTGGCACAAAACCGAGGGATCTGCCGCGGTATTAATATCATCAATAATCGCAACTGTAGCACTTTCTTCGGCACAATCATTGTTGGCACATTCTTCATAATAAGTGGCTCCGCCTACCGTGCAAGCTAAGGCCCCCGGTGCCGGAGTTTTATTTTCATTATTCAAACATTGTTCTGTGTAAGAACTTCCGCAATAACACGGATATGCCAAGGTGTGATTTTGTGAACATTGTCCGCCTAACCCATCAACACCAAAGGTAGCACCGTCACCCAATAAATTTTTGCAATCCAACTCATAGGCATCTTCTTCCTCCAGATAGGAAACACCCTTGCCATTGGTATTCATTCTGTCACAACGTGTATAGCATTTCTCGTATTTGAGGTTTTTGGCGCCTTCAAAACTACAAGTCAAGCCGGCGGCTTCTTCTGTATCTTTGCAAACTCTGGTGTCTACACCATCAACCTTGCGGTTGCCGCTGACATCAACCCAAGTGTCTGGACATTTGCATACAACTCTCTGCTGCAACAAATTAGAGCTCTCATAGCAGTAATAGTCTAATGAGCCAGGCATACTAGTTGATGTGCATTCATCTGCGGAATAATACAGCGGACGATCTGTCGGGCAAACGACCGAAAATGATTTGTATTTAACACTGCCATTGCCATCAAACGTGCAGGCCTCACCAACGCCTATAAAACGGCTCTTACACTCTGTTGATGTGAAGAACCTCCCTTGGTAGTAAATACCCGGAGTGCCGGTTTCATCCTTTTGTGATGAGCAGTATTCTTCTATCGTCTTATACCCTTGTGATTTTGGACAACGACAAGCGTACATGGCTGTCTCATCACCATATTTGTTGAAGCACATCTCTCCGGTATCTGCTTGGACGCCATCTACCAGCGGGCAGTCATCCGGATTTGTGACAACTGGCGTAGTCGTGGTGTTCTCACACTGAGGTAAGCATTTCTCGTACTTTGTCTCTCCGTCAAACGTACAAGACAGCCCTCCGCGAATTTTTGTAGTATCTAAGATATTCTGTCCTTCATCCGTATAACACTTGGTGTCAAACTCTTCCGGACAGCCGCAAACAACACTGGCTATTCCATCATTATCATCTTGATAACAAATGCTGCTAATGCCTTCATAGTCACCAATGTTACATTCAGATTTGTCTCCTTTGACTCGATTATCATCCGCCGGACAAGAAATTCCAAAATCTCTATATTTATATACATTTTGGCCATCTACAACATCATAGGTACAGGGAACATCTATCCCCTTAAATGCCGCCTCACAACTGGCTTGCGTATAGGCATCTCCATTAATATCCGTCTCTCCGGCGGCTACCTTTGCTGCACAGTACTCGGCTAGTGTCTGATAGTTGCTTGGACAACCGCAAATATATTGAGTCGTGGGAGCAAAATCGCCATTGGGTTCATAGCAAATTGAAGTCAGCGCCGAACCTCCGGCCCAATTACCGCAGCCACTTTGTTGATCTACAATCTTTAATGTGCCCTGACCGGCTTCTTGCTCAAACCAGCTACATTTATTGCCAAAAGAGCTATATTTTTTCAGATAATCCAAAACCGTGCCATTTTCATCCAGAGCATCAAAAACGCAGGCCTTGGCATCAAGCCCTATCTTTTGCTCTGTATAACATTTTTGACAATCGCTATCACAAACTGTCTGCGAATCCGTAATCTGACCGCCACATTCTTCTAATAGGCTTCGTACATAGCTCGGGCATTGGCATTGGTAAATGGTCTTTCCTAGCTCACCTTCTGTTTCTGAGGCTTGATAACACTCTGATGAGCCATCAAAATTCTCATATTTGCATTCTTCTTTGTCTTCTGCCAAATATGCCGATTTCTCCGTCGGACAAGGGAATAAGCAGTTTTCATACTTAATAACGGAATCCGTCCCCGTATTCTCATATAAGCAAATACCATCTGCACCAACCATTCCTTCCGTTAGCGCATTACACTCATCATTCGTTTTATAGTTGCCGCAGTTGCATTGCCAATAGACGGTATCATCTTTATCATTCATGAGACAAAGGTAGTTGTGATTACTCTCAAAAAATTCAGAATTGTCGGCCTCATCCTTTGTGTCATAAGTTCCGATAGCATTTTGCTGAATGTTTCCGCAAGAGCTTGTTAAATCGCTCACACCGTTGTCCAATCCGACGTATTCCGGACCTTCATCAGCCTCGACATTGGTACCGCCCACACACTTAGGCAAACATAACTCAAATTTTATCGGACCATCCATTGTACATTGACGACCGCCGCGCAGTAAATCTCCTTCACAAGATGTATGCCACAAGTCATTACCATCATCGTCTTTAGGACAGGTACAATAAGATACCTCTTCATAGTAGACAACATTGGGCTCTATCATATAGATGCCTCCATCAATAACTTTATCGGCATCGCTTAAATCAACTTTCATGGCACAACTTGCAACTTGTCCACCATCCTTACAGCTCAAACTCCCCGATGTTCCTGTCGGTGCATATTGCTGCCCCTCTGATGTCTTTTGGTAGGCAATGATATCTTCTTCCCAGTCTTGGCAAATTCTCATGGGTTCCGTATTATAGCGCAGTCGTGTTAAATCTAGTGTCTTTGAGATATCTAGAATCGAATTTCCGCTACCTCCGGTAGAAAAGCCTCTTTTCTCTTTAGCTGTTTGCGCATCCCACGCACAAACGCCCGTTATTGTATAAGTTTTTCCGCTCTTACTTACGGTAACAACTGGAACATAATCCTCACTCTCTGCCTGGTCTGCAGCATCTAGCTCGTTGTTTTTTAAGAAATTTTCATCAGCATCATATACCGTGTATTTGTAGTCTGATTTACAGGTACAAACCCTTGCTTCCCGCACCTGCGCTGTCAGTGCGCCGCTCGATACTACTGTGGCCTCCACCGAACATAGGTAGGTTTTTGCATCTCCGGCGTAGCTTCCATAATTTGTAAAACTATCTAAGCTACAATCTTCTGCAGCTATCTTCAAAGTCTCATCATCATATAGAGTACCATTTTCTAGCAGTTCTGAGTATACAAAGTTTAGTGGCGTACGCTCTGTATCGGTACATTCGGGATAACCACATTGGGTAGACATTTTTTCGCAAGCTGTACCGCTTGTTGGATCATTTTCTGCCCGGCAAACAGGTGTTTCCAACGGGCGTTGGTCCGTGCCGCAAGCAGGTTTCTTGCCACAGTCTCCGACATAATCAGTCGTGTTACAGCCACAAACAACATTTTGTGTTCCACCATTGTAGCACAAACCCTTAACCTCACCGTTAATCGCTGATGAAGTACAGTCTGTTTGGGTTCTGATACTATATTGCGGGGTAGTTTCTTCAAAAACAGAACACTCCGGCGTACAATCATACCCGGTGGTGTCTGTACTTGTGTTATAACACTTAACGGCATAATTTCTGTTGAGTGCATACTGACAAGCGGTAGAGGCTGCTTCCACTGTGTGTCCGGATGGACAGGCCGGCAAACATTGACGATAAAAAGAATTTCCGGCACTGTCGACACATTTTCCGTCTGGATCGCCGTAAGTTGATGCGTCACATGTTACATATTCACTCGTGCAACGGCAATTGTACTTGATTGCACCATCTGCTGTCTGACATTGCTCTGAATTTGTTGATGCTGCACATTGGCTACTATCATCTACCGCGCCGGCATCACATGTCGGATACGCATCCAAAGGAATCGGATTGGCCGGCTCGCTACAATTATAGCGACCGCCATCACAAGCCGTGGCCACTGCATTGCTTATGCCCAGAAGCTGGTTACAGCCTTCCGGAGTGTCAGCACTCTGGTTGCCACATTCTACACCCGAATATGACGACGTATGCCCATCAGTACCATCTGAAGAGCTTGTTGGGCTGGTGGCCCCCAACGTATTTCGGTTGGTGAAAACATCTACATCCGCGATTGAGCGTACGGCTGCATGCGCTAAAGATGCGGCCATAATACTTGCGGACAGAAGTAATAAAAGCTTCTTTAAGTGCAACATTAGGATATCCGTTATTAAATCATAAAAAATGCATTTTTTGTTATTATAACTACTACCTTAGATTATTGCAATTAATAAAATAAGTTATAGCCCATTTTTTGACAAAAAAACGATACATCCTTTCTGATGTATCGTTTTTATCTTGTTTTGCTCTTTTGTTATTCTGCGCTTGTTTTGCCCGAAGAGCATCTTTCTCTGATGGTTTCGAACAAAACGTACAACAACGGAATAACAATCAATCCGGCAGCCGTTCCCAACAACATTCCGTAGAACACCGGAACACCAATGGCAATACGGCTTGAGGCGCCGGCGCCGGTAGCCACAATCATCGGCAATACGCCTAAGATGAATGTGAATGCCGTCATCAAAACCGCACGGAAACGTTCTTTGGTACCGGTCATGGCCGCTTTAACAATGCTTGAACCTCTTTCTCTCTCTTCCTTAGAGAATTCAACAATCAAGATTGCGTTCTTACTGGCCAAGCCAACCAACAAAATCAATCCCAATTGGGCATAAATACTCAACGGCAGTCCGGTTATAAACAGGCCGGCCAAAGCCCCCAGCATGGCAACCGAGACTGAACTCAACACCGGTAGCGGCGTCATCCAGCTTTCATATTGCGCAACCAAGAACAAATAACCAAACGTTATGGCCAGGGCTAACAAGTAGCCGATTTGTCCGCCACTGTCTTTTTCTTGGTAGCTGATTCCTGACCAAGCATAGTTAAAGCCTTGCGGTAATTTCTTAGACAGCTCTTCCAAGGCAGACATGGCCTGGCCGGTACTGACGCTGTTGTTCTGAACAGCCGTAATGGTTGCACTCGGATATTGGTTATAACGCGTAACAACACGCGGCGAGAGAACCTTGCTTAGCTTTACAACACTACCCAGCGGTACCATCTCTCCATCTTTGTTAGCTACGTGCAACTTGCTGATGCTATCAATATCCTTACGGAACTTCCAGTCTGCCTGAATCATTACCTTGTTAACCTGAGTACCAAAGTTTACATCGTTGATGTAACTTGAGCCGAGGTAATTTTGCAAAACAGAGAAGATGCTCCCGATAGAAACACCCATCGCTTCTGCTTTTTGGCGATCTATATCAAGGTAGATGTTCGGTGTTTGAGCTGTGTAGGTCGTATAGGCATAAGAGACCTCCGGAGCCTGATTTATCTGCAACAGCATATTCTGCAAAGCTGCCTCAATCTTTTGTGGATTGTCCGTATCCGTTGACAACAGACGATAATCCATACCACCGCTCATACCAAGTCCCATAATTGCAGGTGGTTCAAACAACTGGACTTCTGCCTCTGGAAGGTTGGCAACCTTGGCACGAATCCGGTTCAGGATATTGGTAGAGTAAAGCTCATCGCCTTTACGCTCATTCCAAGGTTTCAGGGTTATGAAGCCCAAAGCTACGTTTTCGCCGGTACCACCAATCATGCTCACGCCGGCAACAACCATGATGTTATCTACACCTTCTTCTTCTTTCATCAGCGGATAGATTTCATCAATGAATTTTTGCGTGCGTTCACGAGTGGCACCTTCAGGCAGCTGAATGTTTATCATAATAACGCCTTGATCCTCACTTGGAATAAATGATGTCTGACTAATACTTAAAAAGCCATATACACCGGCGACGATCAAACCAAAAAGAAGCGCGATCACTGACACTTTTCTGGCGACGATTGCAACGATTGCAACGTAAGTATCTCGAGATTTGCTCAAAAATTGGTTAAACCAAAACAGAGGTCCGTGTTGTGTGGGTTTTAGCGGACGCAATATGGTGGCGCACAAAGCCGGTGACAATGTTAAGGCATTGATGGATGAAAATGTTACCGAAGTAGAAATTGTTATCGCAAACTGCTGATAAATTTTTCCGGTAATTCCTCCCATAAAGCCAACCGGAACGAAAATCGCCAGCAACACCAAGGTTGTTGCAACAACCGCGCTTGACACTTGTTCCATGGCCTTAATGGTGGCTTCTTTAGCCGTCAGATGTTCCGTTTCCATCAAATACAAAACACGCTCAACCACAACAATGGCATCATCTACCACCAAGCCGATGGCCAGGACCAATCCGAATAAGGTCAACATATTGATGCTGTAGCCTAAGGCCAACATAACCGCAAAAGTGGCAAACAACGAAACCGGAATCGTCAGTGACGGGACCAATGTCGCGCGCCAGTCCTGCAAGAAAATGTAGCAGACCAAGACAACCAGTACAAAGGTTAAGACCAAAGTAAAGACAACTTCTTCAATGGAGGCCACAATATAGTCCGTTGAGTCGTAACCGATGATATATTCCATGTCATCAGGGAAACTTTCTGCCAAACGAGCCATTTCTGCCTTGACAGCCTTCATGGCATCCAAGGCGTTGGCTCCCGCCAACTGGTTGATGGCAATGGCTACGTTGGGTGCATTGTTGAACTTAGATGTTGCCTTATAGTTTTCTTCTCCGATTTCTACTCTAGCAATGTCTTTCAGTCTCAGCAAGCCTCCCTGCTCTGCGGTGCGAACAATGATGTTTTCAAAATCCTCAACCTCATTGATACGGCCTTGTGTTTGCAGAGTATACATCATTTGTTGGTGGCCGTCTCCGGGCATGGCACCGACACTACCAAGTGATGGTTGGTAGTTCTGGCTTTCAATTGCCGCCGTAATGGTTTCCAGCGGCAGATTTAATGCCGTAATCTTGTCGGCATCCAGCCATACACGCATGCTTAGTCTTGAAGAATAAACATTAACCTCACCAACACCATAAACACGAGCCAAGTTGTTTTTGATATTGTTTTGGACGTAGTCGGCCAATTCCAACGTGCTGTGAGTGCCGTTAGGAGATCCAATAGAGATAAAGCCCAAAGTGTTTGATGAACGGCTTCTTACCGTCAAACCTTGTCTGGTTACTTCTGTCGGCAATTTGCTTTGAGCTTGTTGGATACGGTTTTGAACCTTTACCTGAGCCATATCCCTATCGACCCCTACCTTAAACGTAACCGTCAACTGGTAGCTGGAGTTCTCTGATGATGAAGACATATATAGCATATCTTCAACGCCGTTGATTTCCTCTTCCAACGGGATACCAATGGTTTTGGCGACAACCTCAGCACTGGCTCCGGGATAGGTGGCAGAAACCACAACCTCCGGCGGCGTAATCTCAGGATAAAGCGCAATCGGCAGTGAAAATACGGAAATAACACCGGCCAAAGTCAATACGATGGAAATTACCATCGCAAAGCGCGGGCGCTCAATGAATATTCTGGAAAACATCTGTTATTTTACCTCCGCCGTGTCAGAAATTAACTGAGCTTTTACCGGTTGACCTTCTCTAACTTTTTGCAAGCCTTGAACAATAACTTTATCATCAGCCGTAAGCCCGTCTAAGACAACTTGTTGATCCTCAATTACATCACCCAAAGTTACCCTTCTCTGCTCGGCAATATTGTCCTTAGTAACAACCATAACATAGTTGCCGTGTTCATCCTGAGCCAAGGCCGCCTGCGGAACCAGCAGAGCTATTTGTTCTTTTTTATCACCTATGCGGATATCAACATAGTTGCCCGGAATCAGCAAGCCTTTGTCGTTGCTGTATTCGGCATAAACCGCTATGGTTGCCGTATCGGTATTTACTTCATTATCCGTAAATCTGGACTGCAGATGATTTACCAGTACCGTACCGTTGGAAAGCACCAACTCGGTCTGCAGCTGAGCACCCTTGCCATCATATGTTTGGCGCATATTGAGCATATCTTTATCCGTGACCGAAAAGGCAACCCGAATCGGATCTGTTTGAACAATACGAGCCAAAGTTTGTGTGGCTGAGGACACATAGTTACCCTCTGTTACCAGAGCTTTACCAATGCGGCCGCTGATAGGTGCTTTAATCTCTGTGTATCCCAAATCAATTTTGGCCAAATCCAAATTTGCCTGAGCTTGAGCAACTTCTGCCTTTGCCTGCAGATATGTGCTCTCTGCCGTATCTAATGTGGCCTTAGATGCGTAATTTTGTTTGCTCAAAGAAGATTGGCGTTTGTAATCCCTTTCTGCTCTGACCAGATTTGCCTTAGCGCTGGCAAGCTCTGCTTCTCGCAAGGATACATTGGCCAGGTAGCGCTCTTGTTCTATTACAAACAAAATATCTCCCTCATTAACAAATGAGCCTTCTTCAAACAAAACTTTTTCAACATAGCCGGTAATCTGCGGCATCAAGTTTACGCTCTTTATAGGCTCAACGTGGCCTATAAAAGTCTTTTTGGGGGCAATATTTCTGGTTTCCAGCTGTTGAACCAGTACATATGGCGTGCCGCCGCCCATCATTCCCATTCCGGTGGCAGGCGGAGTCAACTTGGCTTTCAAAAACCAACCGAATCCTACGCACAATCCTAAAATGACAACTTGTCTGATGATTACTCTTTTTTGTAATTTTCCTACCAGCATTTTTACTTCTTCTCCACTTTTAACCCATCCATTATCAAATCAAAAGCCTGCAACACATAGCGGCTCAAATTCATCTGAAACCGTTCGTCAATAAAGGCATCCACGACACCGCGCCATGCGCACAACAAAAGGGTGGTTAAATCATCTATATCCACGTCAGGCCTTATTTCTCCACTTTTTTGAATAAAAGTCAACTTTTCTTTTAACGACAACCACGGATAATCCATAATCTCGTGTATCTGCTGACGAATGCGATTGGTGATAATTTCCGACCACTCCATCTGAAAAATTATAAAAAATAAAAACTTGCAAAACTCAGGATCGCTCTCTATTGATGAGGCAGCAACTCTAAAACCTTCTCTTAATTCCTGAAGGGTTGTAATCTGTGGTTTTTCTGACCAAGTTTTATTCTCGTGTTCTTGAAATTTTTGTTTCATTAGCTCGGCTAACAAGTCTGCCTTATTGCGAAAATGCCAATAAACAGCCCCTTTGGTCAGGTTTATTCGTTTGGCAATCTCATCAAATGTGGTTCTTGCAAAACCCTTTTCATAAAACAAATCCATTGCCGAGGCCAAAATGGCTTCTTTGGTTTGCTCGGCTTCTTCTTTGGTTCTTCTTGCCATAGTCCTCTCCAATATACATACCAAATAGGAAGTATGTATAAAAAAGATTAAAATTTTGCAAATTAATTTTTTATTTTTTTGAAAAATTGGTATGTATAATTTTATGTCGTTTACCAATCAAGCACTCTAACCGCTTGATTAATATCTGCAAAAACATAATCGGCAGCGGCACAGGTTTGCCCGTTTTCTGAAATCTGCACTGTTTTGAACCCCGCCTCCTTTGCAAGGCTTAGGCTCTTACAGCTGTCTTCAAACATCAGGCTTTCTTCGGGATAAATCTTGCAAAACTCACAAAACTTCTTGAAGGCTTCCACACCTTGTTTGTAGACATATCCACCCTGTTTGGCATCGTAAATTTTCTCAAAAACATCAGCCCTTATGCCTATTTTGTTCAAGACATCCAGACTGTGGCTCACTGTGCTATCAGTAAAAATAAACTTGCGCTGCGGAAGCTTGGCTAATGCCGTGGCCAACTCTTTATTTTCCTTCAAAGAGTTCACCTCGGTTCGGCAAATGTACTCCATAAATTCTTCTTCGGAAATTCCCAGCTCTTTTTCCACTCCCTGCGATTCATAAGGATATTTTTGCAAAAGTCGCTTTGAGATGTCTTGAGCTTCTTCCCTGCTTACATTTAGTTTGTGGCAGAAAAAATCATAAACCCGACATTGGCAGTCCTCTCCAAGACCGGAACTCAACGGATATAGCGTCCCGTCCAAATCAAAGACCAAATTCTTAAACTCTGGCATCTGGCTTATCTTTCTTTTTTTATTGCCGTAATATTGCGAAGATAAGCTGAAGAACTTTCTAAATCTTCCAAATCCAGTGGTAATTTCAGACGCCAGTTCGGATGCTTATCTCTGTCTGTTCCCGGAAGATTTTGTTGTTTCTCCACTTGCAGAAAATCTTCTAATTGCACCAGCACTACCTTTGAGGCTGAACGGGCAATATAGCGATGGACGGCTTCTTCTATACCTTCCGGATATTTCTCCCCATATATAAAGTTGCCGCTCCTTGGCCTGTCTTCCGGCCAAACCCCTGCCGCATCAAGAGAGCTTAACAACATTCCCCTGTCTGCTTCTCTTTTGTGGTAGGCATTGGCCTTTTCTTCCTCTGAGGCAATCTGGCCCAATTTCGCTGCCTCCTCAATATCATAACCAAACCACCACATCTTTAAGGGCGGCATATCATGCGTGCCTACTGATGCAAATGCGTGTGGCGGATAGTCATAGGGTGCCAAAAAGCCTCCCCAGCCGGCGTTGGCTCGCTCAGACCACAAGACACTCAATGAATGAATATTTCTCTCTTTTAGAGTATCTACAAAGCCCTCCGGCACATTACCAATGCTTTCACCAACAATTACACACTTGTTTAAATAGCTCTCCAAAGCCACAATATTGAGCATATCTTCAAAATTGTAGTATATATATGTTCCCTCTTCCCCGTTATCAGGCAAAACGTATAACCTCATCAGGCTCATGACATGATCCATGCGTAAGGCGCCGGCATTTTTCATATTAGCCCTCAAAATTTTTATAAACGGCTCATAGCGCAGCTCCTTTAACATGGTGGGCGAAAAAGCACCAAGCCCCCATCTTTGCCCACCAGGGAAAAGGGCATCCGGAGGTGCTCCGGCTCCGACGTCTCTGATAAACAAGCCTGGATTTCCCCAAAATTCCGCACTGTCTTTGCCGACACCTACCGCCAAATCTCGGTAGAAGCCTATCTTTAGCCCCAGATCTTTGGCTAATTTTCCGGCTTCATCAAATTGTCTGGCCGCCTCAAATTGCATAAACTTAAAAAACTCTATCCGATCTTGGTGGCTGGCTCTATACGCCACAATCCCGTATGATTGCGGCGAGTGATACTCCTCAGGCCAGGCCCGCCAGCCGCCCCAAACCTTTGGGCTTTCGGTTTCATATAAAGTTTGAAATAAGGCCAATTTATCCAGTTCTTCGCCCTGATCCTCACAGAATTTTTCAAATGCCTTTTTTCTTTCCGGGGAACCTTTGTCTTTGAATGTCTTGAAGCACTTTTCCAACATTTTGGCCTTGAGAGGGTAGACTTTTCCGTATTGTATCAGCTCGCTGCCCCGAACCTCTGCCAATAACCCCTCTATCATTTGTTTATCTGCCGCATCAAACTCCGGAACTTTCTCAATATCTATATAAATCGGATTCAAAAACAATCGGCTGATGGATTGGTAGGGGCTGGCATTTTCCGGAAAATCATGACACAGTACATTTAGGGGGTTTAGCCCAATAATATCTGCCCCGCAACGTGCGCATATTCTGACCAATTCCTCCAAATCCGTAAAATCTCCAACGCCCCAGTTGCGTTTGCTCTTAACCGCATAAAGCTGCACAGCATAGCCCCATAATTTGCGCTCCATACCCGGTGCCTCATAGCAGCGCTCCGGTGCCACAGCCAAACGCGATTTATAATTTTTGCTGCCAACATGGACATCCAGTTCATAATAGCCGGGGTCTAAAGCTTCGGTTACGGCATAGTACTCTTTTGTGAGCTCTTTGGCTCCCAAGCAGTAGTGCTCCGGTGCGGCATTATGTTCTATTCTGATATTTTGTTGGCGATGATGACTATCTTTAATGACAATACGATCAATTTTTTGCCCTTTAGGCAAAACAACGTCAAAGCCTATATCTGTTTGCTTGCCGACATAAATCGGGCTTAAAACCTCACACCATCGGCGGTCCTCATATTTTTGCAGCGAGCTTTCTATTTCCTCATCGGTGCCGCAGTGATACCCCAAAGCCTCAACAAAAAAACGTATGGTCTCGGGCTTGATGTTGTAAGTTTTTCTGACCATTCCCGCATCGCTGAAACTGTCTGCAACGCCTAGTTTTGATGCCAACTGCTTTAATTTATCCGTCATTTTACCCGTTTCCTACTTTTTGATCTCAAACAACGCCACACACCACGCCGGAATTTCTATCAGCTTACCGCTGCCGGCAGCTTTTTCATCCACCTTGCCCTGACTGCTGTCTAGCAGCAGGTGCCATGATAATTTCTCCGGCAGATTGGGAAGTTTCCAACTTTGAGCTTTGAAATTGGCATTCAATATCAGCAGGACAAATTTGCTGCCCGTATAAGCGCAGGCCCCCAGCGAGCGCCGCTCCGTATCATGCCAATCTTCAGTGGTAAACTCCTTACCTGCCTCCGTATACCAAGCGATATCTTTATAACCGCTCTTGTCTATCGGATGGCCGGTGAAAAATTTGTGCCGCTCAAACATCTTCAACTTTTTGCGCAAACGAATCACTTGGCGCACAAAAGAGGCAAAATGTTTTTGCCGCTCGGTTATGGCCTCCCAGGCAATCCACGTCAATGCATTGTCTTGGCAATAGGGGTTATTATTGCCCATTTGAGTGCGCAGAAACTCATCTCCGGCAACCAACATCGGCGTACCGAAAGAGAGAAGTAATGTGCTGAGCAGTGAACGGCTGCGTAAAATTCGATTCTCAACCACTACCTGGTTATCACTCTCTCCTTCTTCTCCGGAATTCCAGCTCCAGTTGGAATCAGAACCATCTCTATTGTTCTCACCGTTGCTCAGATTATGTTTGTGGTTGTAGCTGACCAAATCCCTCAGATTAAAACCATCGTGAGCTGTCACAAAATTTACGCTGGCCCAAATATCTCGGTTATTGTAGTTGAAAATATCGCTTGAACCACTCACCCGGCTGGCAAGTTCTGCTGTCTGGCCGGGGTCGCCTTTCCAAAAACGGCGCACATTATCTCTGAACTTATCATTCCACTCGGCCCAGCCGGGCAAAAATGCACCAACCTGATAGCCACCATAGCCGACATCCCACGGCTCGGCTATCATCTTGACTTCTCGCAATACCGGGTCTTGTGCAACCGCATACATGAAACCACTTTCTTGGGTGAAATTATTGTGCTGGCGCGACAATGTCGGCGCCAGGTCAAACCTGAAGCCATCCACGTGCATTTCTTGTACCCAATAGCGCAAAGAATCCATCACCAAACGCAAAACATTCGGATTTTGTACAGTCAATGATGCCCCACACCCGGTGGTGTCATAGTAATAACGTTTATTATCCGGATTTAAAATGTAATATGAGCTGTTATCTATTCCCCGGTAGCACAAGGTCGGCCCCATGTGGTTGCCCTCACCGGTGTGGTTATAGACAACATCCAAAATCACTTCCAAACCATGCTGGTGCATGGTCTTTACCAAATCTTTTATCTCATTTAGGTCATTACCCGAAAGATAAGACTGCTCCGGTGCAAAAAAGCTAAAACTCTCATACCCCCAGTAGTTATCCGTTATATATCCTTTCTTGTGCCTATTGCCGAAAAAGGCATGAATGGGCAAAAACTCTACAGCCGTCACTCCCAACCATTTAATGTAATTGATGACCGAGCTATGAGCAAAACCGGCAAAGGTTCCCCTCTTGGCATCCGGTACAGAGGGCTGCAGCATGGTGTAACCACGCAACTGGGTTTCATATATTATCGTATCCTCAAACTTATGAGCAGGCTTAACATCTCCAGCCCAGTCATAGGCATCATCTACCACAACGGACTTGGGAACATAGGCAGCAGAATCCAAACTGCTGAATGATAAATCCTTGTCCGGGCTGTCTACATCATAGCCAAAGATGGCCTTATTCCAAATCAATTTACCGACCAACTTTTTGCCGTATGGATCTATCAGTAATTTATTGGGGTTAAAGCGAAGTCCTTCCGCCGGCTTATAGGGGCCGTAGACTCTGTATCCGTAAACTAAATCAGGCTTGGCATCTTCCAAATAAATATGCCAAATGTTGTTATCGTTAGTTAGAATCTCGTAGCGCTCAAGCTCCTCTGCGCCGGAGACATCAAACAGGCAGAGTTCAACCTTGGTGGCATGAGCCGAAAACAGGGCAAAATTCACTCCTTTTCCGTCATATGTCGCCCCGAGTGGGCTAACTTTTCCTTCCGAGGTTTTGAATTTTGCCATATGTGCCTCTTTTCTTTTATCTTATCGGTTTAATCACTATTGTCGCAAGCGGCGGTAGTGTGATTTGAATTGAGCATGGTTTGTTATTCCACTCTCCTTCCGTTGCTTGCATGAAGCCCTCGTTTTTAACGCCGCTTCCCCAGTAGTTTACATCATCACTGTTAAAAATTTCTTGATATTTACAATTTTCCGGCACGCCTATCCGATAGTCTTTTCTGACAACCGGCGTAAAGTTTGAAACCACAATCAAGTAATCTCCCGGAGTGTAACCTTTGCGCATATAAGAGATGACACTGTCATCGGAGTTGGAGTGATCTATCCACTCAAAGCCTCGATAATCAAAATCCTGCTGATACAGCGGCGGATTTCCCTTATACATCAGGTTCAAATCCCGAACACAGTTTTGCATTCCTTTATACATGGGGTAGTCAAGCAAAAACCAGCGCAGACCTTCCTCGGAATTCCACTCCCAATCTTGCCCGAATTCACATCCCATAAACAAAAGTTTTTTGCCCGGATGAGTATACATAAACCCGTAATAAGCCCTCAGGTTAGCAAACTTTTGCCACTCATCACCCGGCATCTTGGCAAGCATAGATCCTTTGCCATGGACAACTTCATCGTGAGAAATCGGCAAAATAAAATTCTCATTAAACGCGTAAAGCAACCCAAATGTCAGCATACCGTGGTGGTATTTTCTGTGGATGGGGTCGTGCGAAATATATTTGAGCGTATCATTCATCCACCCCATATTCCACTTGTAGCCAAAGCCCAAACCACCCATTGAAGTCGGGCGTGAAACCATCGGCCAGGCAGTTGATTCTTCTGCCACCGTGAAGGCCCCTTTAACTTGCGAATAAGCGAGTTCATTCATGCGGCGCAAAAAGGCTATTGCCTCTATATTTTCATTGCCGCCATAAATGTTGGGAATCCATTCCCCATTCTTGCGTGAGTAATCCAAATACAGCATGGAGGCAACTGCGTCTACGCGCAAACCATCAATATGAAATTCCTTGAGCCAATAAATGGCACTCGCACACAAAAAGTTCATAACTTCCGTGCGGCCGTAGTTATAAATCTTGGTTCCCCAATCGGTGTGTTCACCTTTGCGCGGATCCGCGTGCTCATACAAATGTGTTCCATCAAACTCATTTAAACCGTGTCCGTCTTTGGGGAAATGCGCCGGCACCCAATCCATAATGACCGAGATGCCTGCTTGATGAAATTTATCAATCAAGTATCTTAAGTCATCAGGTGTGCCAAAACGGCTGGTTGGAGAAAACATTCCGATAACCTGGTACCCCCATGAACTATCGAGCGGGTGCTCTGCCAACGGCAAAAATTCAACATGTGTAAAGCCCATGTTTACGACATAAGGAATCAAGGTATCAGCCAATTCACGATAAGTCAGATATTCATTATTGTCTTTGCGACGCCAAGAACCCAAGTGCACCTCATAGATAGACATCGGCTTGTCAAAAGAATTATATTCTTCGCGGTAGTTCATCCAATTTTGATCATGCCAATCATAGTGATTGATATCATAAACTATTGAGGCTGTGTTGGGTCTTTTTTCGGAATAAAATGCCAAGGGATCTGCTTTTACCAAAATGGATCCATCTTGAGTTTTCAGCTCATATTTATACAACTCCCCCTCATGAATACCGGGAATAAAAATATCCCAAACACCACAGGTTGGATGCTTGCGCATGGCATTGACTCGGCCGTCCCAATTATTGAAACCGCCGACCACGCTCACACGTTTGGCGTTGGGGGCCCAAACCGCAAAACTAACACCTTTGACGCCATACATTTCTGTCGGATGCGCGCCTAATTTTTTATACATATCCAGGTGATTTCCCTCTGCCAAAAGGTAGACATCCATATCACCCAGAATAGACGGAAACCGGTATGGATCTTCTGCCTCATAGGTGACGCCCATATCATTTTCTATTCTGAATTTGTAGGCAAAATTTTCGATCTTTCCGAGGTTGATTTGGTAGAAACCTCTCTCATCGAGTTTGGTCATTAATCCTAAGGAATTACCTTGAGAATCCAACAACTCTATTTTGTTGGTATGTGGTTGATAAGTGCGGATAAAAACTTCTTTGCTACCCTTGTCTTTATGGATACCCAAAACGGCAAACACATTGCCATGGTCTCCATCAATTACGGCTTCCATTTCTTCTTTTGATAATAAGTTTTCCATCTGTATTTCCTTAAAATTAACAACATAATTTTTAAAGTTTTGCGTTTTATAAAATCGCTTTAATTATCTATAAAATCTTATCATCTTAATTGCAAGCTTTTTGACTCCTCTTTCATAAAATATTTCACTATTTTTTTATTTTGTTGCTTTTAGTGTTGACGGATAAATTTTTGATTGTATATTAGTTAGTGTTTACCGAACTTTTATTTGGAGTTATTGATTATGATGAAAAACAACGACAAAGCTATCCAAGAGGCAGCTTATTTCATTTGGCAAAATGCCGGATGCCCGCAGGGTCAGGACGAATATTTCTGGTCTATGGCTGTTGAGCAGATCAACAATTGCAATAAGTCTAACTGCAGCAAAAAAAGCAGCTCTTCTTCTTGCAAATCTTCTTCTGCCAAGAAGTCTTCTTCTGCTAAAAAAGCATCTGCTTCTTCTAAATCTTCTTCTGCTAAAAAATCTTCTAAATAGTTCGATTTTTTGCGTTGAATTTTTATGAAAAAAGTTCCGTTATTTGCGGAACTTTTTTTTGGTTTTAAAGGTGCTTATAATCCAGCCTGACACTTCTTTTTCTCCCTCTTTTCGCAAGACGCAAGATGTAAAAATCGCTCTTTGGAATCCGCCTTGTTTCAGCGCCTTTTGCACATATTTTTTTCCATGCACAAAACGCCCCGAAAGATGTTGTTTCCACGCCTCTGTATCATCCTCATTTTTTGTGATGCTAAAGATCATCATCCCCTCATCTGATAGGCTGTTTGCACAAGTTGAAAAAACTTTTTCCAGTGTCCCAAAATAAGTGAAAACATCTGCCGCAATAATCAAATCAAACTTATTTTTTTCTTTTGCCAAGTAGCTTTCTATATCTTCTTTCTTTAACTCTTTATATTTTCCTCTTTGCCTTGCTTTTGCGAGCATTTGCGCTGATATATCAACCCCGTATAATTTGTATTTTTTCAGTGCAGAATCCAAATACTTTGCGCACAAACCGGTACCACATCCGGCATCTAAAATATGAGGATTTTTAGGCAACATTTCTGAACCATATTTTTTGATTTCCCTGGCTATAATTTGTGGGACTTGGTAGTTAAGAGAACTCAAAACCTCATCAAAAGAATCTGCAAAATTATCAAATACATTTTGCACATAATTTATATCTGATTTTGCAAAATTTTCGCTTGGGAAAAAAGCATTCCAACTTTGTTTTACAATGCTGTTTTCTGCATATTTTTTATGCCACTTTTTTACATACGGCAGCACTTTTTCTTTTCCAATTTCGGTGGCTATTTCATATAAGGTATAGGCCATATTCAGATGCTGAGAATCCTCTCCGCCGCTTTGGCAAACCGCCTGCCATGCACCCTCCAATGCCAAGTCAAAATCGCCATTTTTTTGTGCTGTCTGTGACAACAAATTCCACGCCCAGAAGTTGTTGGGTTGCTGCTTGAGAGCATATAAGAATCCGTCTTGGGCTTCCTGAAATCTTCCCTCCTCAAAATCAATTTTGGCTTTTAAGAAAATACCCTCCGGCGAATCTTTTAAGGCCAGGGAAACATCTTTGGCTGCGGCATATTTTTTTTGCCGCAAAAAGGCCTCTCCGCTGTTTACCAGCGCCTCAAAATTTTTGGAATCCTGTCCTAAAATTTTTTGGTAGTATTCGTTGGCTCTTGCATAATCGCCTTCAATATAAAAGGTGTTGCCGACAATCAGAAGCGAATTGATATCTTGAGGATTTTTGCGCAAAGTCTTCAATGCCAATTTGCGCGCCAAAGCAAAATCTCCTTTTTGATATGCTTCTGCCGCTGTTGTTTTTTTGAAACCGAAACCAAACAATTTTTCACCTTTTTATACTTGGCTTTTGCCCTCTTTATGAGTATATTACTTTCAGCAGCTTAAATAAGTGGTTAATAATGACATATTCCTACCGTAAAATAATTGATATTTCTTGGCCGATTTTATTTGGCCTTATCATTCAGCAACTTATCGGGGTTACCGATACGGCTTTTTTGGGGCGGCTCGGCGCTGTTGAGTTGGGGGCATCGGCTTTGGCCGGTGTCTTTTATATCATGATTTTTATGCTCGCTTTGGGATTTGGAATCGGTGTACAAATTATTGTCGCCAGGCGCAACGGCGAAAAAACTTTTGATAAAATCGGCCCTCTTGTCTACCAGGGAATCTTTGTCCTTTTGGTTGCTGCCGGTATCACTATTTTTCTTATTCTGCTTGCGGCTCCTGGCGTCTTGAAAAGCATGATTACCTCCGGGGCTGTTTATGCCAAATCTTTAGACTATCTCAATATCAGAATCTTTGGTTTCTTATTTGCCTTTCCGATTGTCATCTTCAGGTCTTTTTTTGTCGGCATTACACAGACCAAAATTTTGACTTGGAACGCCATCGTTTTGTTGGTGGCAAATGTTGTTTTGGACTATCTTCTCATCTTCGGCAAATGCGGTTTTCCCGAAATGGGAATAAAAGGTGCTGCGCTGGCCTCGGTTATTGCCGAAGCCTTTGGTGCTTTTTTCTTTTTGTTTTATATAATTTTTTATACTGACTTAAAAAAATATGGCTTCAATAAAGTTGTGTTTTTTGATTTTAAGGTGCTTGTCCAAATCTTTGATCTCTCAATTTGGACCATGTTGCAATATTTTGTTTCTTTGGCAACTTGGTTCTTGTTTTTGGTGGCAATTGAACATTTGGGAGAAGAGGCTCTGGCTATTTCTAACATCTTAAGAAGCGTCTCTGTTTTTCCTTATGTGGTGGTGACGGCTCTCGGCGCTGCGGCCAACACGCTCACCAGCAATCTTATCGGCTTGAGAAAGTCCGATGAAATCATCCCAACCTCTAACCGCATTATCAAAATTGCCTACCTTTCCGGCTTGGTTATCCTTGCCCTTATGTGTCTATTCCCTCGCCTTGTCTTGCGTATTTATACCGATGATACTTTTTTGATTGAACAAGCCATATGGCCCTATTATGCATCTCTGGCTTCTTTTATAACCTTGGTGCCGGGGATGATTTGGCTCAGCGTTGTCTCCGGAACGGGACAAACTAAAGAAGCTATGTATATGGAGCTTATTGCCCTTTGCTTTTATATGATAAATGTTTGGTATGTCGTTATCCACTTGAGGGCAGAGCTATTTATTTGTTGGACTTGTGATTACTCGTATAATATCATCTTATCTATTCTCACCTTTGTCTATCTGTGTCGCAGACGAGGACAGCACAAGATTGTATAATATTTGAGAAGGCATTCTTATGTATCAAACCATTTTACAAAGGCTTTCCGCATCTCCTTTTCGCCACAAATTTCATCTGGCGGAAAAAGACAAGGCTTATGTGTTGGCAAAGGGCTATGACACCATAAAAAGGCATGCTCAAGATTTTATAAGCAAACGAATCGCTCCGGCCAACCTGCCAAATGACGGCAAACAGACACCCATGCGCGGACATCCGGTATTTATTGCTCAACACGCCACCGCTTGTTGCTGCCGCCAGTGTATTTATAAATGGCATCATTTTTCTCCCGCGGGAGAGCTTTCTTCCCAGCAACAAGACTATCTTGTCGGTCTGATTATGGCATGGATTGAAGAACAGATGCAACAAATAAAAAACCCCGGATAACCAAACCCGAGGTTTTTATTGGTAGGGGTAGTCAGACTCGAACTGACACGGGAGTGAACCCACAAGATTTTGAGTCTAGCGCGTCTACCAGTTCCGCCATACCCCCATCGACTGGCTAAGTGATAATATATTTAATCTTTGCAGTCAATAGTTTTTTTCGCCCTTTTTAATTTTTTTACCTAAAAAGGCTATTGTATCATTTCAACCTAGGGATTTCCGGCATCAACTCCTTCGCCAGATAAGCCCTTGGCAATATTTAGGTTAATACTGATCAGAGCATCCAGCTTGTGAGGCTCCGGTGAAGCAAGCGTGTCCACAGTCCTTTGGAAAACAAACATGGCCAAATTTAGAATACTTCTTCTGACCTCTGGCGGTTGGGGGCAATCATCTTCCCTAACGGCAGAGGCCAATATGGCCCAAAGTTTGCGATTTTTTTCTAATGCATCTTCCAGCTCACCTCTCTTCTCTTCCCAGTGTTCTTTTATCATGTTAAGCCCAGATGCCGTTTTTATCAGGGCTCGACTTTCAAGCTCCGATTGTTTGAGCCCGGAAACTTCGGCTTGCACATAAGTTCGCGAGAGGTCCATTTTTAAATTCAATCCTTATCAAAAATTAAAAGTTTTTTTAACACAATTACGCTATTATTATATTAAAATAAAGTTACTCAATAGTAAAGATTTAAAGGATATTTCAATGAAAAAGCTGATTATTTCATGTATGATGCTGACTTTAACACTCCTTTGGGCCGCTGCCGGCTCAGCTTTTGTTCGCTATGAGGACAAACACCCCAAAAAAGTCAGAGAGGTCAGAATAACCGGCTTTCTTGATTATGCTCCCTTTGGCTATACCGAGAGACCCGATGAGATTCTTTACGGTAAGTTTTTTACTGTCTTTCAGCCAATGATTGACACTCTTCAGAAAGAAAATAATCTCAAAATAATGTATGAACTCTCCAAACGTAATTTTCCGGCACAAGTCCAGGAAGTAAGACAAGGTAATATTGATATCGTCTTGGGAGCGTATCATGAAACAGAGCTTTTTAGAGGCTTGGAATTAATTTATCCGGCGGCCTTTATTAATCCGGTTACGGTCTTTATGCTGCCCAACCGTATCAACGAGGTAAAATCCGTTGATGATTTGAAAAAGCTCAAAGGCGTTCGGACCTCCAAAGAAACCTATAGCGATTTTGTTGAGCAGCAGCTTAAAAATTTCAACCTCGAAACCGTTGACAATTCTTATGATTTATTTGAGCAGTTGTTCACTAAAAAAGCCGACTACATATTAATCAGCCAATATTATGGTTTGATTGAAGCCTCAAAACTCGGACTGCGCAGCCAAATCAGCGTTGCCAAACAAACTTTATGGCAAGTGCCGATGTTTATAGGCGTTTCAAAGCTTTCCAGAGAAAGAAAAATGCTCAGCCAAAAGCTGACACGCTATCTTGAAGATCCTAAAAATCAAGAGCTTCTCAAACAGAACCTTATTCGCCTTGTTAATGAAGCCGAAATTAATGCACAGGGAATCGTTCCCCCAACTTTTGGGCTTGAAAACAAACAGAACTAGCTTGACCTTACCGGCCTAATTGTTTACTATGGTTGTCTGAAAGGTTAATGCTATGGTTTTGCTTATTCATCATCCCGTATCTCCGGCCGGACGAAAAATCCGTTTGCAAATGTCTGAGAAAAAAATGCTCTTCATCTTACGAGAGGAAGAACCTTGGAAAATATCTGATGATGTTTATAAACTTAACCCCGCCGGTGAGCTGCCTATTTTTCTGAGCGATGGTAATGTTATCGCCGGAAACTATGCTATCAGTGAATATCTGGAAGAGGCCTCCCCCGATGTACCGATGATTTTTGGTGACACCAAGCAACGCGCTGAAATCAGGCGTTTGGTAGACTGGTTTGATAATAAATTTTTTAGGGAAGTATACCGCAATATTGTTTATGAAAAAGTTCACAAGCGTTTTGCAAGCGGAGCAGCTCCGGATTCAAAAATTCTCAAAGTCGGCCTTAATAACTTGATGTATCACCTTGAATATATTGAGTGGCTCTTGGAAAGACGCCAATATTTGGCGGCAGATACTGTTTCTTTGGCTGATTTATCTGCTGCGGCTGAGCTTTCTGTTATCGATTATTTGGGTTCTGTTCCTTGGAGTGAGTTTAAAGCCGCAAAATTGTGGTATTCTAAAATGAAATCAAGGCCATCATTTAAGGATATCCTCAAGGATAACATCAGAGGCATTTTGCCGGCTAAACATTATACAAACTTAGATTTTTAGAGGCGGCTCTTATGAACAAAAAAATTACGCTCTTGGTTCTTTCGTTGGCACTTTGCTCTTGCACTTATTTATCTAAGGGAAGCGGACAAGTTGTCTACCACTGGGAGAAACTCCATACCGGTGTAGAAAAGTTCTCCAGAGATCACGCTGAGTGCCTCATGGCGGCTAAAGAGTTCAAATTAATGCCTGATTTTAGAACTTGGTTCTATTCTGAGGAAACAAAACTCAACACAAAAGCCGACTGGCATTCAGACAAGGGTATTTGGGCGACTTATGTTCCTTATGCGGGAGCCCAGCCTTTAATTGTTAACTCTCGCTATGACGACGATGATATAAGCCCCAAAAACTATAGCAAATGCATGAAATCTAAGGGATATTGGCCGAGAGAGCACGATATTCCCGAGATTACCAACATCAATCTTTACAAAGCGCGCCGTCCGCATTTGCAACAACCTTTTGGCTTGCCGGATTACTACTAGGCGAATACCCGCCACCAATAGCCTTATAAAATGCTATGATATCCGTATAAATATTTGCATTGCTTGAGATGAGGCCGTTTTGCGAATCGAGCAGGTTTTGTTGCGTGCTTAAAACCTCGCTAAATTCTATCAGCCCTTGTTTATACTTATCTAAGGTGAGCTTTGAGACCTCTTGCTGTGCTTTTTCTGACAAAAACGCACTCTGATTGCGCTCATATTCTTTCTGCAAGCTTACAACCGAATTTCTGATTTCTTGTGCCGCATTCAGAATACTTGATTTATACATATTCTCTTGCTCTTTGGTCATTGATTCTTGCAACTTGACATTATTCACTAAGGCTCCCCAGTGAAACAGCGGCATGTTTATTGCCGGAGAATAACTATATGTATCACTCTCAGAGCTTATCAGGTTTGATATTTTTTGAGACTGAAAACCAACTAGTCCGCTCAAGTTTACTGAGGGAAACAACTCGGCAATGGCTTGGCCGATTTTGGCATTTTGAGCAATGAGCTGATTTTCGGCCTCTCTTACATCTGGGCGATTGCGAATCACACTGATCGGCAAAGCATATAACCGTTCCAAATCATACTCAAACCGGCGGCTGATAAGATTTGCTTCCTTATTTTTGAGATCATTGTTTAAGCTTCCCGGAAGCTCTCCGCTTAAAATCGCCAGTGCATTCTTATAAGCCTCTACCTCTGTTTCCAATTGCGGGATTTGTTCCTTGGTGGTTTCCAACAGATATTCTGCTTGTTTTAAGCTGATGTCATCGGTTAGGCCAACATCATATTTTTCTTTGGTCAAATCATAAATTGATTGCTGCAATTTCAAATTTTTCTTGGCAATATTCAGCTGTTCTTGTGCTTGGCGAAGACTGATATAATTTGTGGCAATTTCTGCCGTTAAGCTCAAGCGAACATTATCCAGGTTTGCTGAAGCCGCCTCTGCCAAAGCTCTGGCGCTTTCGGTCTGGCGACGGCCCCCGCCCCAAATATCTATTTCCCAACTGGCATCTAGCCCCAATTGATAGTAATCGGTTGAAATCGGAACACCATAGTTAATACTGTCTTTGACGTAGTGATAGCTACCATCTGCATCTATTGTCGGCAGGTTTTGAACGGCGGTGATGCGCAAACTTTGTCTGGCTTGGCGCAAATTCTCAATTGCTATTGAGACTGTTGGGCTTTCCGATAAGCCTTTTTCTACCAACTTATTTAATGTCTGGTCATTAAATTCCTTATACCAATCTTTCTTTATTTCTGTTGCGCTTTTTGTTAATTTAAGGCTGGTGGCAATATCTTTGTCCGAGAAAAACTCCGGTTGCTTGTAATCTGGGCCAACCGCGCAAGAAGAGGCCAGAAGTACGCTCAAAGATAAGCTTGCATATCTATTTATCATTTTTGACCTCCATTGGTGTTTTCTTTCTGCTACCCGACCACTCTTTGATGCTTTCAAACACCGCAAACAAGGCCGGAATAAAAATGATTCCAACAAAGGTGGCTGCTATCATACCAAAAAAGACCGAAGTACCGATGGCTATTTGGCTTGAGGCTCCGGCACCGGTGGCCACAATCATTGGAAAGACGCCTAAAATAAAGGTTAAGGCGGTCATCAGCACGGCACGGAATCTTTCACCAGCACCCTTCTTTGAGGCATCAAGAATCGAATCTCCCTGCTCCCGGTAGGCCTTGGTGAACTCCACAATCAGAATTGCATTTTTGGCAGCCAAGCCTATCAGCATAATCAAACCAAGCTGCGCATAAATACTCAAGGGCTGGCCCATGAGGTGCAGACCTATCAATGCTCCCAAAATGGCAAAAACAGTTGAGAACATCACTGAAAAAGCCAACATCCAGCTTTCATACAATGCCACCAAAAAGAGGTAGCAAAAAATCAGTGCCAGGGCAATTAAGATGGCGGCGAGCCCAGCGGCTTCCACCTCTTGCAGGCTCAGCCCCGTCCAGGCAATTTGAAAATCTTCCGGCAACAAAGACGCCGCTACATTTTTGACCGTGTTAATGGCCGTGCCGGTACTGACTGCGGCTGAGGCTTGAGCGGTGATGGCTGCCGCCGTATATTGGTTATAACGGTAGATAATTTTGGGTGATAATGTTGTTCTGACATCGGCAAAGCTTTTGACCCTTATCAGCTTATTATCACTTGAGCGCACATATAAATTTTGCACATCTTCTATGTTGCGGCGGAAGGGAAAATCTGCCTGCACAATAACCTTGTTGACCTGCCCGCTCAAGGTGATGTTGTTGACGTAGCGTGAGCCCAAATTATTAGAGAGAGCCTCAAACAAGTTGGCAACCGGAATTTTGTAGCTTTCAAGCTTGGTTCTATCTACATCCAAATAAATATGCGGGGTATCTGCCGTAAAGGTAGAAAACGCATAAGACAGATTTTTAGATTCATTTAGACCTAATAAAAACTTCTCCATCCAACCAAAAAGTTCGGACGGCGTTGTATTGCCGTTGGTGGCAAGCAACTCTAAAGACAAGCCATTGCTTTGGCCGATGCCGGGAATGGCCGGCGGCGCAAAGAAATTAACCTGCGCGCCTTGAGTGGAGGCAAATTTTTCCATTAGGCTTGCAGTAATCCCCTCAATAGATAAGGCTTTTGAAGTCCGTTCCGACCAAGGCGCCAAGCCGATAACGCCCAAAGCGACGTTTTCTCCGCCGCCGCCCAACAAAGAATAGCCCGCAACCGAGATAAAATATGTGACACCTTCCATCTCCAAGGCTTGTTTTGAAATTTTTGATACCAGCTCGTTGGTCTGATTAATGGTAGCGGTTTCATCCAACTGAATATTGGCAAAAACTATCCCCTGGTCTTCTTCGGGCAAAAATGATGTGGCCGTCAGCTTAAAGCCTATGCCGACCAATACCAAAACACCCAAAACCGTCAAAACCGTGACTTTTAGGTATGATGAAAAATAGCCGACAACTTTCAGATATTTTTCTTTGAAAAAGTCTATTGTATCATTAAACCATTTGAAAAAGCCGTGCGGATCTTCTTGCTTGTCACCGCTTAAGAATATGGAACACAGAGCCGGAGACAAAGTCAGCGCATTGAAGGCTGAAAAAACCACCGCCGTGGCTATGGTGACCGCAAATTGCTGATATATCTTGCCGGTGATGCCCGCCATTAGCCCTACGGGAATAAAAATTGAAAGCAAAACAAACGTGGTGGCCACAATGGCGCTACCTATTTGCTCCATGGCTTTTTCGGCAGCCGATTTGGCATCCATTTTCTCATAAGCCATCAGATACTCCACTCGTTCCACCACGATGATGGCATCATCTACAACCAAGCCAATGGCCAATATCATGGCAAACAGTGTCAGAATATTTATATCAAAACCCAAAACATATATGACCGCAAATGTTGCCACCAGTGAGACAGGAATGGTGATAAGCGGAATAATCGTGGTGCGAATCTTTTGCAAAAACACATAAGTCACCAACACCACCAGCGAAAAAGTGATACCCAAAGTTTCTATAATGCTTTGGATGGAAGAACGGACATAATTGGTGGAATCGTAGGCAACCTTAAACTCCATATCGTCTGGAAAAGTCTTGCTCAGTTTGCTGATTTCTTCTCTCACGTTGTCCATAATGTCTAGGGAGTTTGAACCTGGCGTTTGGCTCAAACCGATGATAACCGAAGGCGCATCATCAAAGCGTGCGTTCATCTGGTAAGTATCGGCTCCGAGTTCCACTCTGGCGACATCTTTTATCCTAACAATACCGCCGTTTGCTGAGGTGGCAATAATAATATTTTTGAAGTCCTCAACCTTGTTGAGCAGGCCTTTGGCTGTTAAAGACAAAACCACTGCCGTGTTATTGGTGCTGGGGGCCGAGCCGATGGAACCTATGGAGGCTTGCACGTTTTGTGAGGAGATGGCATTGACGACATCGGTGCTGTCTAGGCCAAGTGATGTCAGCTTATCTGGATTTAGCCATATTCGCATGGAATATTGCGGGCCATAAATTGAGACATCGCCAATACCTTCTATGCGCGCCAGAGGATTTTGAATGTTAGTATAGGCAAAATTGCTTAAATATAAGTCGTTATAAGTATTGTGCGGCGAGCGCAGAACCAGCATACCCAAAATATTGGACATTTGAGTCGTGACCTCGAGCCCTTCTTGATTTACAATATCCGGCAGCTGGGAGGAAACTTGTTGCAGACGGTTTTGGACTTTTACCTGGGCTATGTCCGGGTCGGTGCCGACATTGAAAGTAATGGTCAGATTATAGCTTCCGGTGTCATCTGAGGTGGAAGACATATAAAGCATATCCTCAATACCATTAATCTGGTTTTCTATCGGAATGGCAACCGTATCTACCAAAACCTCGGCATTGGCGCCTGGATATGTGGCCTTTACCACTATTTGCGGCGGTGTAATTTGCGGATATTGTGAAATCGGTAGCACCACTATCGCCAACAATCCCAGCAAAATCATTATAATCGAGATAACCCCGGCAAAACGCGGTTTATCTATGAAATATTTGGAAAACATTATTTTTTCTCCCCATTGGCGGAGGCTATCTTAATTTTGACTTTGGTGTCTTTGCCGACATTGCCGACCTTGTCTGTCACCAAATATTCTCCTTTGGCGAATCGGTTGGCCAAGACATAGTTGCCGTTTTGCTCATCTAATATGGTTACGGGAGTTTTTAAGAGCTGGTTATTTTTGATGGTGTAGACATAATTGCCATCCGGGCTCAATACAACGTAGTTTTGTCTGACCAAAACCGCGTCTTTAACATTTTTTTCTAATAATACATCTACATAAGCATTGGCCATCAGCTCATGATTAGGGTTGGCAAAATCTGCATAAACGGCCACAGATCCCGTGGTTTTATCAATACTATTGTCCGTAAATTTAAACTCGCCCAAGGGCTTGTATAAATTGCCGTTTGAAAGTTTGAGCATGATTTTTTCGCCGGCGAATAAAGGTGCTCCGTTTTGTTTGGCGATTTCATTTAAATATTCTTTATCAGAGATTGAAAAGACTACCCGAATCGGATCATACTGGATAATCGAGAGCAAAGCACCGCTGCCGGGAGCCACATAATTTCCTTTGGTTAAATCAACGTTGCCGACAACACCGTCAATTGATGACTGCAGCACGGTGTAGTCATACATCACTTGGGCCTTGGCTTGGTTGGCTTTTGCCTCCTCAAGATTGCCCAAGGCGCTCAAATATTCGGCCTTGGCATTATCAAACTCGGTTTGAGAGATGGCTTTTTTGCCTGCCTTTTTGATTCTTTCGTAATAAACTTTGGCATTGTTAAAATTGGCTTGCGCCTGTGTGGTGGCGGCAATGGCAGCATTTAGAGCTGCTTTATATTCTCTTTGGTCTATCAAAACCAAATTATCGCCCACCTTGACATCTTGGCCGCCTTGCACAAACACATCTTCTATATAACCGCTGACATTTGGCACCAAATCAACCGATTTTATCGGGGTCACATAGCCGACATAAGTTGAGGTTATGGTAATGTCTTGCGGTTCTATCGGAATAACATTTAAGGTTAGTTCTCTTTGCTTTTGCGTTGATGCGGCTAAAGTCGCTTTTGGGGCCAAACACCAAAAAAACATCAACAATAAAACAGCAAAGATATATCGCGGCCGAGACAACATTTTTTTCTCCTCTTATCTAAGTTGTAATTTTAAATAATTGGCAATGGAGATAATTCAATATTGCTAATCTTGTTTATGCTTGAAGAATTTTGCTTGGAGGATGGGAAAAATTGTTGTATTTTATGCATAATTTTGTATTGTGCCTCTAAAATTTAATAAGGAACAAAAAACAATGACTAAGATTAAACAAACAGAACCCGTTGTTTTGCAAGTGCTGCCGGAGTTGGAAATGGGCGGCGTAGAGATTGGCACCGTTCAAATTGCCTCTGCCTTGCAAGAAAACGGAATTAAAAATTTTGTTGCCTCGCAGGGCGGGCGTCTTACCAAAGATTTGAGTAAGATGAAGGTTAAGCATTTGACCTTGCCGCTTAAAACAAAAAACATCTTTAAAATGCGCAAAAACGCTAATGCTTTGGCCGAGTTTATCAAAAAAAACGGCATCAATATCGTGCATGCTCGCTCCAGAGCGCCGGCTTGGAGTGCTTATTGGGCAGCAAAAAAGGCCGGTGTGCATTTTATGACCACCTTCCATGGAACCTATGGCCTCGGCCCTTGGGGTATCAAAAAAATATACAACAAAATCATGACCATGGGTGAGCGCGTTATTGTTATTTCAAACCATATAAAAAATCATGTTTTGAAAAACTATAAAAAAGTTGATGAACAAAAGCTTCGCTTGATTCATCGCTGCGTTGATGTGGAAAAATTTGACCCCAAGTCTGTTTCCCAAGAGAGAATCATAAAAACCATCAAAGAGTACAATATTCCGGAGGACAAACCGGTTCTGACGTTGATTGGCAGAATCACCCGTTGGAAAGGGCAACATTTACTGGTAAAAGCTCTCTCAAAGATGAAAAACACTAACTGCTATTGCGTGATTGCCGGTGATGCCCAGGGAAGAGTTAAGTATGTTGACGAGATTAAAGAACTGGCAAAAAAGCTCAAGGTTAGCAATCGGGTCGGCTTTTATGGCAAAGTTTTGGATCCGCAGGCGTTGATGCAGGTTTCTACCGTGGTGCTTTCTACCGCCATAGAGCCTGAGGCTTTTGGACGCATCTCGGTTGAAGGGCAAGCCATGGGCAAAATTGTGGTCGCCTCCAACATCGGCGGCTCGCTTGATACCATCAAAGACGGCGTGACCGGCAAGCTCTACCAGTTTGATGACCCGCAGGCTTTGGCTGATGCTCTTGATTGGGCGCTCTCTCTGGATGAGAAAGAAAAGCAAAAAATTGCCAAAAACGCCATAAAAAATGCAAAAGAAAACTTCACAAAACAAATTATGTGTGATAAAACGATAGCCGTCTATCGTGAATTGATGGATGAAAACAATAACTTAGTAAAATAAAAAAAGGAAATTTTAATATGGTTGCGATTAAATTGCCTGATGGCAGTGTGATGAATATGGAGAGCGGTGTCAGCGGTTATGACATTGCTGCAAAGATAAGCTCTGGCTTGGCGCAAGCCGCTTTGGCCGTTAAAGTTAATGATAAACTCCAGGATTTGACTACCCCTATCACTACCGACGCAACCGTGACTATCATCACCGGCAAGGATAAGGAAGGTCTTGCTATCCTCCGTCACTCTTGCTCACACGTGATGGCTGAAGCTGTTAAAGAACTCTGGAAAGATGTGCAAGTTACTATCGGACCGGCGATTGAAAACGGTTTTTATTATGACTTTTCTCGTAAGGAGCCTTTTACAACCGAGGATTTCGAAAAAATTGAAGCTAAAATGCACGAGATTGTTAAGCGCGACGAGAAAATCACCCGTAAGGTTTTGCCGCGTGATGAGGCTATCAAGTTCTTTAATGATTTGGGCGAGCACTATAAGGCTGAAATTATTCAAGATTTGCCCGAATCCGAGACTATCTCTCTTTATACCCAAGGTAACTTTACCGATTTGTGCCGTGGTCCGCACGTTCCCTCAACCGGGAAAATCGGAAACGCTTTCAAACTTATGAAAGTTGCCGGCGCTTATTGGAGAGGTGATTCCACCAAGGAAATGTTGCAACGTATTTATGCAACTGCCTGGAACACTAAAAAAGAGTTGGATGAGTACCTTAAAATGCTTGAAGAAGCAGCCAAACGCGACCACCGCAAACTCGGCCGTGAGATGGACTTGTTCCATTTTGAGCCTGATTATGCTCCCGGTGCCGTCTTTTGGCATGATAAAGGCTATAAAATCTATCGCAAATTGATTGAGTATATGCGCAAGCGCCAAGAAAACAACGGTTATATTGAAGTTTCTACGCCGAGAGTTATGGATCGTTGTTTGTGGGAGACCTCTGGTCACTGGGAAAAATATGGCGCCCACAACTACTCCGGCCAAACGGAAGATAAAAAATGGTTCTGCATTAAACCGATGAACTGCCCGGGCGGATTGTTGATTTATAAGCAGGGAATCAAGTCTTATCGTGATTTGCCACTCAAAATTGCCGAGTTTGGTAAGGTTAACCGCTATGAGGCCTCTGGCTCTTTGATGGGCTTGATGAGAGTGCGCGAATTTACGCAAGATGATGCCCACATCTTCTGCACGCCTGAGCAGATGGAAGATGAATGCATTACCACGTTGAAACTGATTTTTGATATTTACAAAGATTTTGGATTTGACAAGGTAAAGATTTATCTTTCTACTCGTCCGGAAAAACGTATCGGCTCAGATGAAATTTGGGATATCTGCGAGAAGGCTTTGGCCAATGCACTCACCAAGCATGGCTATGAATTTGAGATTAATGAAGGTGAAGGTGCATTCTATGGCCCCAAACTGGAATTCATCCTCAAAGATGCCATCGGCCGTGAGTGGCAATGCGGAACCATCCAGGTTGATATGAACCTGCCGCAGCGTTTTGACATCAGCTACATTGGTGAAGACGGCGAGAAACATCAGCCGGTTATGCTGCATAGAGCTTTGTTTGGTTCTATTGAGCGTTTCTTGGGTATCTTGATTGAACACCATGCCGGCAAGCTGCCGCTTTGGTTATCGCCCGAGCAGGTTGTGGTTTGCCCGATTGTCAGCGAGATGAACGACTACGCTGAGGAAGTTGCGGCCAAATTGCGCGCGGCCGGATTATATGCCAAAACGGATTTGCGTAATGAGAAAATCAACTACAAAATCCGTGAGCACTCGGTTGCCAAGATCCCGGTTATTGCCGTTGTCGGTGCCAAAGAGAAAGAAAACGGCACGGTTACCGTTCGTCGTTTGGGCTCTGAGAAACAAGAGCTTATGGCGCTTGATGACTTTATTGCCGCTCTTAAAAAAGAGGCAACAATGCCGAGCCAAGACCGCTAAGTGCTTGCTTGAAACCTTAAGCCACCCTTTTCAGGGTGGCTTTTTTATGGTTTTGGAAAATTAATTATTCCCTCTTTACCATCAAAGAACAAATCAAAACACTTTTGGGCATATTCTTTATCATTTGTATTTTTAATATGTAAAGCCGCCATAAACAAATCTGGTGTTTGGACAAGTTTTACTTTGTGCATTTTTGATATTTTGTAAACATGCGGGCCAAAATAATTCTCTCTTTGTTCTGGTGGGATATCGGCAAAAGCATTTCCAAATAAAACTTTTACGATTTTTAAGCTTTCTGTCTGTGTGTCGTTTTCTTCAATGTAAGTTAATTCATGTGCAATAAGCTGATGAAGTTTTTTATTATTGACAGTTTTCTTGGTTGTTCCCTCTGCTTCACCAATTAACAATATCCCCGGATTATCTTTTTCATCACATATGATGTCAATTTCGAAATTATCTGTTCGATAATTGTGTGGATTGTTAAACCCGATAATTTGCAGAGCTTCTAAGATACTTTCTTCAAGAGCATGTGACTGAGCATATAAAAGCTTCTTGAGTGTTTGTTCTTTTTTTATGAGTTTACAAGACTGATTTATCGCTGCTTGTGCCTCATCTATCTTTTTTTGCATTTCAGAGATTTTGTTTTGTTCTTCTTTTTCTATTTCTGAAAGATAGTCCGAGTTGTTTTTTACCCATTCTGGCTCTTCTTGGTCCGTTTTATCGCCAGCAAAAAGTTCAAGATAAATTTCTTTGAGGAGATAATCATATTTAGGTTCAAAATCTTTATCATTCAGCGGTCTATTGAAATCTGGTAAGAAGAGATAAATGTTATTATTTTTATCTCTATATATTCCACCTAAATTATGTTCTTTATTTTTGGTTGTAAACAGAATCTTTCCTTTTTGATTATTAAAATAGACCTGAAAATGAAAATGTTTTTCAAGGAATTTATAAAGATTTTGTACAGCTGTTCCATTTTCGCCACTAAAATAGACGCCACTTCCTTGGCAATTTTCAAAACAGCTCTCGTTTATTATGGGACATATGTCATAATTTGTAATTGTTTGAGCTTCTCCCATCGCTTTACATATATATTGCATTTCTTTTGTTAAATAAAAGACAATCAATTTATTATGACAAGCTTCTAGTTTTTTTCTCCAATATTGATAATTTTCATTGATCCCACAATATGTAGTTCTGTCAATAACCGACCCCGCTATAGCGCTCTCAGGACGAACTTTAAGAATTTCAAAATTATCAAGACTGGCTCTATGTCCGAAAGGAATGCTTATTCCTAAGAATCCAATTTTTATATCATCCATTTAAGTTACTCCCTCAATACACAAAACCGTACCAAAAATTGTAAAAAACATCAATAGTGTTTTATTGGTTGTTTATCATTAAAATTTTCTTGCATTCATACCGTTTTATGCTTAGACTGGTTGGCGTACTTCATGGTACGGAGACTACAAAATCTCCTACATAACGCGATGTTGATATAGCACCGTTACAATCTATATCCCCGACAACTCTTGGTCGGGGAGCTTTCAGCGTATGTTCAAGGCTTGCCCCAAAGGCTGAGAGGATCATTTCGTTATGTATGATTTTTGTACTCCCCGGCCACCTTACCATAAGGCGGCCGTTTTGTTTGACTTGAACTTATGGAGAAAAAATCATGCAAAAATTATATTTATTTCTGGTTGCCATTTGTTTGGCATCTTGCACCACGCTTACCAGGCAGGAGCAAAACACCCTACGCAATCTCAAAGCGCAAGGTGTCACCGTAGACAAGCCTGTCGGCAGTTTTGAGGCGCCGGCAAGCCCGGGTGCCGCCGGAGCACTCAATCTTCTACCCGGCATTGGCAATTTTTATCTGGCCAGCGGCAATGGCGGAGACAGTTCTCACTGGCTTTATGGAACCTTAAATCTTTTGACTTGGCCAATATCTATTTTGTGGGGAATCCCTGAGGCTGCCATTGATGCCAACCGTATCAACGAGCGAGAACTGATTTACTACTATCAATATGACCGCCAAGGGCAAAAAGAGCTTGCCTCTGCCGGCAAAACTCTAGAAAATTAGCAAAAAAAACCGAGGCGGTTTGATCTTACCGTCTCGGTTTTGTGTGTTTTTGGCGCTCTGAGTATGAAATGGCTCCCCTCAAGCATATTGCATAGATAGGGAAAACGCCTACCCAGCAGATTAACTCTTTGGGAAGTTTATTAATATTGATGTCTCCCAAAAAATAATCATAGGCCATCGTTACCCCAATAAACAGTCCCCACAAGCACCAGATTGCAAATACCAAAGCAAGCACTGCAAGTAATACTTTCTTCATAACGCACAAAAATTTTTAAATAACTACCCAATCATTATACTTTCGTTATTATAGATAGTATTTTTCATCTCATCGGTCAATGCTATCTTCTTTATTTTCACAAAAAAAGCGTGACATTTCCGTCACGCTTTTCGTTGCCTCAAAATACAAATTATTTAATTTTGGTTTTCAAATTCGCAATCAACGCATCTACCCCACCGGGGTTGTTTTTGATGAATGCAGTGTATTCATTGCGGGCGGTGATGGCCAAGCTTACATTTTCAATAATGATATCAACAATTTTGTATTGTCCGCCTTTTTCACGCACACGCCATACGACTTTGGCCGGCTCTCCTTGGTCCATCGGCACAACAGAGTTTACGAAGACCTGTCCGGCAGAATTTGACGGGGATGTTCCCTTGAAAATAAACTCTCTACCCTTAAACTCGTCAAAACGCTTAGACCAGGTGCTGATGTTGAGCTGGCGGTAAACCTTGATGAACTCTTCCCTTTGTGCCGGGGTGGCTGTACGCCAGTTGCGCCCCAAAACGAACTGGCCGATAAAATCCAAATCCAGAGCCTTGTTAAAAAGCTTTGCAAAGCGGGCATCTTTTTCGGCTTGCGGAATATTGGCATTGATAATCTGCTCTATGCCCTCTGTTGTGACATCTTTTACAAAAGCCTCCGCCTTGGCGGCATCAATCTCGGCATTAGCACTGCCTGAAAACAAAAGTAATATGCCTAAAAGACTGCCGGCAAAAAGTTTTTTCATATAAAGTCTCCTTAGTTATTGGTCCATTTCATCGAAGGCTTCGCCTTCTTCCTCAAAGCCGAAATCAAAGTCATATGCGGCTGTTTCTTCCGACTCATCGCGATAGCATCTCAGCTTGCTCTGGTTTTGCAAGTATGCCGAGCGCAATGTTGTATAATAATCAACAGAGTTACGCTCCAAATCATCCAACAGATCCAAAGCTTGTTCACGCGCGGTGATGCCATAGACAGCGGCCAAGCCCCAAGAGGCTTTATCGTGAACATTAGCATCATTATAAGTACCCCAATATACAGGGTCAAACACAAACTCCAGAGCCAAACCGGTGGCAGCACGCGGGGTGCTCGGGCCAATCAACGGCAAGACAAGGTATGGCCCCTGAGGAATACACCATTTGGCAAAAGTTTCATTAAATGAGGCCTCCCGTTTGGGCAACCCCCAGCCCTCTGCCACATCAAACATACCGGCCAAGCCAAGGGTAGAGTTCAAGATAAATCTACCTAAACTTTTGGTCATGGCGACAGGCTCTCCTTGCAAGAGCAGATTGCCGGCAGATACCGGTTCTTGCAAGTTAGAAAGAACGGAACTAACCCTCTCTCTCACAAAAGGTGTCGTGATGGCTCGATACCCTTTGGCCACCGGCTTAATCACGTATTTATCTGCCTGATAGTTAAACTCAAAAATCGGACGGTTGATACTCTCAAAGGGATCTTCTGCCGAATCTGTATGCTGCCCGGTTGAGGCACAAGCGGCAAGCAACGCCACCCCCGAAACGGCAATCATCTTCTTGATGGATAGTTTTAGCACGGCCACCTCTTTTTGTTGTTATTAAATTGAGCTTAATATATCATCAAATTAACAGAAATCAATATTTTTCGCTCATATTCTTGATATCTAAGGCGGTTTGTTACAATGCCGAAATCTTTTGTGTTTTGCATAAAGGGAGAATCTGAAATATTATGCCTCCCAGTTGAAACTTTTATATGAGGAATATTCACAATGACTAGCAAACCTTCTAAACCTATTATGCTCTTTGATTGCAAAACCTCTCAAAGCGTCATCGGTAAAGATAAAATTATGAACGCTCTTGAAAAGATTCTTGACCACGGCGCTTATTGCCAGGGTCCTGAAACAAGAGAGTTGGATGAGAAATTGGCCAACTACTCCGGCACAAAATTCTGCGCTACCTGCGGATCAGGTACCGATGCCTTGACCCTTGCCTTGATGGCTTGGGGCGTTAAGCCAGGTGATGCCGTTTTTGTTTCTTCTTTCACCTTCGTATCTTCTGCCGAGGCTCCTGTTTTGTTGGGTGCAACCCCTATCTTTGTTGATTCCGATCCTAATACCTACACTATGGATCCCAAAGATTTGCAACGCGCTATTGACGAGGTTAAAAAGGAAGGCAAGCTCAATCTTAAAGCCGTTATTCCGGTTGATATTTTCGGCTCTCCCTGCAACTATGATGAAATTCTCAAGATCGCTCATGACAATGGCATGAAGGTTTTGGCAGACTCTTGCCAATCTTATGGCTCTGTTTACAAAGGCAAGAAAGCCGGATCTTTTGCTGATATGTCCGCAACCTCTTTCTACCCGACTAAACCTCTGGGATGCTATGGCGACGGCGGTGCCGTGTTCACAAACTCCAGTGAAGAAAACGAGCTGGTTAAGTCTTGCCGCGTTCACGGTATGAGCCCCGAAGATCACTACGACAATGTTCGTTTGGGCTTGACCGGCCGTATGAACAGTTTCCAAGGCGCTGTCTTGTTGCAGAAGTTGACTGTTTTTGACCAGGAATTGAAAGATCGTTTCCGCGTTGCCAAACGCTATGACAATGAGCTCGACAGCTATTTCGGCAAACAACAGATTTTGGATAACTGCCAGTCTGCTTACGCACTCTATACCATTAACTGTGCAGATCGCGACGAACTCATGAGCTACCTCAAGGAAAACGGTATTCCTTGCGGTGTATACTATCCGCGTCCGGTCAACACCCAGACTGCTTATGCTAAGTGGAATACTCGTCCGCTGCCGGTTTGTGAGAAACTCTCTAAGACAGCCCTTTCTATCCCGATGACTCCTTATCTTGACAACGAAGATTTGGACTACATCATTCGGGTTATGAATGAATTTGCTGCAAAGAAAAAAGTTAAAGCAGCTTAGTTGTTGTTAACACGTACAAAAAACGGCGGTTTTTTACTGCCGTTTTTTTGTGTCTGATATTTTTTTGATAACAAGTGAATTTTTAACTGGACATCTGCAAAAATATGCATTATAAAGCTTCTCGTTATCGGCTGCTCGGGTAGCTCAGTCGGTAGAGCAGAGGACTGAAAATCCTCGTGTCGGCGGTTCAATCCCGTCCCCGAGCACCACTTATAAATACCGCCGTGAAAGGCGGTTTTTTTGTGCTCTCGCCAATCGAACTTCGTTTCTTCAAAACTCGTTCTCTTGGGGACGGGCCTCGCTTTGGCATCTTCCTTTCGCTTCGGTTATTGCCATTTCCCTCGCTCAAGGAGATGACAAAGATGTTGCAGACAAAAACAACAAACTCTTGTTGTTTTTGCTTAGCCATCCCTACTCGCACCATTTCGTAAATACCGCCTCAAATTTTTTTGCTTCAGGCTTAATTCAAAAATTATTTGCAAAATTTCTAATATTTTTCCAAGGCTTAAACGTTTTATTAAACTTTTACGGGTATACAATTCTTGATTTTGTTATTTTACGGAGATTGTACCATGGTTAAATTTAATGATAATGCTATTCGCGAAGCTGCTTATTATATTTGGCAAAACAACGGTTGCCCGGCTAACACCAGTTTGCAAGATTGGAATGCCGCTATTAACCAACTCAATGCTATGTCTGCTTTGAAAAATGCCAGCAAAAAGTTGGCTACCGCTAAGACTGTTGCCACAAAGAAAACCGCTTCTAAAGCTGCCAGCTTGAAATCTTCAAGCTTCAAAGTTGCCGTTTTGAAACCGTCTTCTTTGAAGAACAGCTCTGCTAAAAAAGCTTCCAGCAGCAAAAAGTTGACCAAAAAATCTAAATAAGTTTTGTCTTTGATTTTTATACACCCTCTCTTATCAGAGGGTGTTTTTTTATGTCTTAAAAGCAAAATGCTTGAATAAAATATAGGTTACACACATATAGCACAATATTGCAACCAATTGCCCGAGATACGCATTCCAATTTAGATATCCGACAAAGAGTTCCAACACCATCGCATTTACGCAATAGCTCACGCCCCAAGAGGCGACACATTTGGCATATTCAGAACCCCAGCCGCCCTTTGAATGAAAAACAAATATCTTCATCAGTGAAAAAGAAATAAACGAAGATAATATCCAAGATAAACTCAGGCTCAGCTGATAGTGCCCCTCTCCTAACAAAAGTAAAGCTACCACAAATATCAGATATGCGACAACCGTATTAAACCCCCCAACCAAAAGGAATCTCAATTTCTCCGGTTGGCGCAACCAAAAATTCCAAAATTTATAAAACAACTTGGTCAGCATTTTGCCGCCTCGTGCACCTTAAGTCTTGAGATCCACCAGAGTTTGCAGCATCTCATTGGCGGCCGTAAAGCTCTGGGTGTTCAGACTATAGGCACGCTGCACAATAATCATGTTGGAAAATTCTTCCTCTACATCAACGGCAGATTGTTCCAACGCCTGCGGGACTAAAATGCTGGTGTCACTAACATAAGCCGTATTTCCGGTCTCCGCATTGGCCTCAAACAAAGTTCCGTTTATCGGCGTCAAGTTCTCCGGCGCCGTAAATGACGTCAAAGCCAGCTTGCCGCAATTATATGTATCACCGTTGCTGTAATAAGCTTTTACCACTCCGTCTTTATCAATATAACATTTCTGGAATTGCCCCGAGGGCGCGCCATCTTGTTTGATATAAGTGGTGCCCTGCCCACCGGCTAATTGCGTCATGCTTGAGATATCCAGGTGGATATTGTTGGTGTCGCCGTCATCCCAGTTGATGGCAACGTCCAAAACCTTTGGCGTTTCCAAATCGCCTTTATTGCTGAAGACAACCTCTGTTGCCTCACTGGTGGCAGTGCCGCCGTTGACACTAAAGGAAAGCTCCCAGGTGTTGGCTTTGCCCTCGACTTTTTTCATAATCATATTCAGAGTCTCGCCATCATGCGTGGGCGCATATATCGTCATGGAATAACTGCTGCTATCTACTCCGGTGGCCGGGACATTGGCCGTGATGGTCAAATCAGTGGTCGGCATCGGCGGAATCTTTTCTGGATACTGAATGATGATGTCTTCCGCCCCAACACCGTAAACATCTTCTCCTTCAATAGAGGGAAAACCTTGCACTTTTAGCCCATTGCCGTTGACCAGATAAGTCACACCGTTCTCGGTTTGGACACCAAAATCCCCGGCGCGAGAATAATATACGTTGTTGTAGGCATCTTTGAGGGTAAAAAATGCATTGTCATTGCCCGAGATTGCCACATCAAAATTGTTGCCGGTGCTGACAACCACGCCACTGTCTAAAACATTGGTGCGGTCATAATAGCCAACACCCTGAATATCTGCTCTGGAAGATGTCAGCCCCGTGTTGGTTGATTTTACAACCGGATTGGAGCCCAGCAGAGAATAAAACATAGTCTCGTTTGACTTATAGCCAACCGTGTTCATGTTGGCAATGTTGGTCGCTACCTGCTCCAATGCGTGGCTTTGGGCTTCCATCCCTGTGGTTGAAGGCATAAATAAACTCAGTGCCATGGCACACCTCTTCATTCATTTAAATTAACTCATAAATTTATATGCAAATTTTATGCCATTTTCACGCAAACATTTTGTTGGAAATTTAGAATAACTTAAGTATGCTCTGGCTGGCCTGGCTTGCGAGAGAAAGAGAGTTAATGGCTAATTGTTGGCGGGTTTGCAGAGCCAGCATATTGGCGCTCTCTTCATTCATATCCGCCAAAGTCAATTTATCCGCCCCCTCAGTCAAAACATTTATCAAACTTTCAGTGAAGTCCTGCCTGGTGGTGATGATGGAATAGTTGTTGC
>CALXVV010000034.1 GCA_944392205.1 uncultured Alphaproteobacteria bacterium
ACTCACATTGATAAACACATTCGGAACATCTGCCAGAACAAGAAGCATCACTGACGCATACTTTGCCCTGGCTGCTGCAATCACTCTGCGAAGGTAAACTGTAACAAGGATCATCTACACATTTGTAGTAAGTCGTGGTGTCTGATGGGCCGCTGCAGGAAGCTGAAGTATCAATTTTTTGACCAGCCGGACAGCCACTCTCATAGGTAGCAGTGTAAATAGATGTGTTACAAACACAGCGGGCATATTTGCCACCACAAGTGGCTCCGCTCAAAACATATGGATCAGAGCAGTTTGAAGAATCGTATTGGTATTGAGAATCACATGCTGTGCATGAGTAGCAGGAGAGTTTGGGGGTTAGATATACTTTACGACATTCGGCGTTAGCTTGGGGAGAGGGTAAGTAACCATAGGTGCTGCACTCAGGATTGGGAGGCGTATAATCCGAATCGCCGCTTCCTTTTCGGTGTTGGTAACCCTGTTGGTAGTCCGGCAAATAATAGGTTCTGGCCTCAGTTTCAGACGCTGCCAGGGTAATGAGAGATAACACCAACATGCAGATACTTTTCTGCATATCCACCTCCTATAGCACTTTACACACACACATTTTATTTTAGCTACTTTAAGATGGGTTGTCAATATATGATGATTCCATAATAAAAAAGTCACTCATCAGAGTGACTTTTCAGAGGATAATCTTAACTGAGTGCCGGTTTTAATTTCTTGGGCGCTGTCTTGGGTTTTGATGGCGCCTTTTTGGCTTTTTTTGCCGGCTTCTTTTCTGCTTCTTTTTCTTTCTTTGGCGTTTTGACGCTTTTTTCTTCTTCTTTCACCGGCTTATCTTCAGTAATGGGAGCCGTTTTTATGGTCGCAACCTCCATAACTTCAGTATAGCTGATGCGGCTTAAGCGATTATTGTTGACATATACAATGTTGAAGCAGATGAATACAAACATAAATATCGTTGTTACAATCATGTTGGTATAGGGGCACGGCGCACTCAGGTAATGCAAAATGACGTATGGCAAGTAAACTAATGCGGCCACGCTTAACCATTGCTTGAACGGACGTTTGGTGTAGCTTAAAAATTCATGCAATGGCGGAATCTTGTTTTGGATGATTAACGGCAATATGATATTGAAACGCGCCATAAATACAAACCCAATGAACAAGTTGATTATTACGGCTAAAGACAGGGCCAGTAGAGGAGTTATTCCCAGTAAATTGAACAAGTATTGGAACAAGAATATCGGGGCTGTTCCAACCAGGCCAATACCGATTTGTACCAGTAGGTATAAAATGAAAGCACGGAGACTGCTCAGCGGGTTGATGATATTGAAGTGAAACAGGCGTCTGTAAATACTGATGTCTGTTCCCGCGCTTACTAGAGGGAGAAACAGCAGAGCCGCATAAGCAAAATATACAATCCCCCGGTTGACAGGTGTGTAGCTTCCAAAGTAAATGTCTAGGGCTGATAAAACCAGCAAGGGTAGGGCAAATAATACAATCAGCGGCAGGTTCTTAAAAAAGAGTTTGTACGAATCCTTTATTAATCTCAGCATGGATGTGTCTCCTCTAATGTTAGACCTTTATAATTTAATGCCAATCTTATTATTTGTCAAAAACATTATTTACTCTTGGGTCTAAGTTTGTTTTCTATGTCTTTGAAATAGCGCACGGTGTCGGCCTTGAGCTCGTTGGTGGCAGGCTCATCGCAAACTATGATGCCGTGTTGGTGCATTTGTAAGATGCTTATCGGCCACATATGATTGATGCTTCCCTCTACCGCATGGTGTAGGGCTCTGGCTTTTTTGTCTCCGCAAGCAAGTATCATGACTTCTTCTGCATCCATAATGGTGCCGATGCCCACCGTTAAAACCGTGGTGGGAACTTTGGAAGTATCCCCTTCAAAAAAGCGGGAGTTGGCTTCTATTGTTTCTGAAGTGAGGGTCTTGACCCTGGTTCTGGAGCTTAAAGAAGAGCCGGGCTCGTTAAAAGCTATATGACCATCTGAACCAACACCGCCGATAAATAAATTTATTTTTCCGTAAGAGGTGATCATATCTTCATAGCGTTTGCATTCTTTTGCATAATCTTTTGTGAGCCCGTTTAGAAGGTTGATGTTGGCTTGGCGGATGTTTATGTGGTTGAAGAAGTTTTCATACATAAAGTGATGATAACTCTGCTTGTCTTTGGGGCCAAGGCCAATATATTCGTCCATATTAAACGTGACGACATTTTCAAAGGAAAGCTTACCGGCTTTATACATTTTTATTAACTCGGCATACATTCCCAAAGGAGTCGAACCGGTGCATAGCCCCAAAACGAAAGGTTTCTTGGCTGTCGGATGAAAAGACTTTATCCGATAGGCTACATAATTGGCGGCCCAAACGGAACAGTCGTTATAATCATTTTGGATAATTAGTCTCATCTTATTTCTCCTTTATAAATTTACCGTCAATTATCGTATACTTTAGGCTTAAATCTTTTTCTAACACAATAACATCGGCTTTTTTGCCCGGAAGCAAAAGTCCGATATCTTCTTTTTTCATGATCCTGGCCGGGTTAGTGCTGGCCATGTGAATGACCTTTTCTATCGGAATCCCGTAAGATACCAAATTGCAAAAACCATCCAGCATCGAAATGGCGGACCCATTGATAACGTGGTCCTTTTTGCGATAAAAAACTTTATCTAAGTATAAATCAGAATCTTCGGGTAATATGGTTTTGGCCGGGGGAAGGGCATCTGTTATCATTACAATCTGACTCAATGGTTTGCTTTTCATCAGTAAATGAATCAAGTTCGGGTTGACGTGGACACCGTCGCCAATGATTTCACAGGAAAGTTCCGGGTGAATTAAGGCCGCGCCGACAACTCCGGGCTCACGGTGGTGCAGAGGTCTCATGGCATCAAACAAATGTGTGACATGCATGATGCCCGCTTGCATTCCTTCTATCATTTGATCATAGGTGGCATTGGTGTGGCCGGCCTGCAACACAATTCCTTTGTTGATGCAGTAAAGAGCCAGCTCTCGCATTCCCTTCAACTCGGGAGCAACCGTCATGTTAATCAGTTTGCCTTTTGAGGCTTTCCACAAATGTTCCATCAGCCCCATATCAACCGGGCTTATTCCCTCTTTGGACTGGGCGCCAATGCGCTCCGGCGATAAAAAAGGCCCCTCAAGGTGAATACCTAAAATTCTGGCACCTTTTTCTTTGCCCATAGCCTTGACAATTGCTTTTATTTTCTTTAGCAGCTTTTCTTCCGTGTCGGTGCAGCAGGTGGGAATAAATGAGGTGACACCGTAGTCTGCCAAAACCTCAGACATTTTTAGTATGGACTTGTAGTCTGCATCATCAGCGCCAAAGCCGCCAATGCCGTGAATGTGCGTGTCTATGAAACCGGGTAAAACATAGGCTCCGTTTACATCGATAATTTTTACTTTGGGAGAAAATTTCTTCTTCTTAAAACGTTCTTCATTGTAGACATCTGCTATTTTATCGTTTTTTATGTAGACCGCGCATTTTTCCATTATGGATAAGCCGGTTAGGACGGTGGCATTGTGCAAGCAGATGGCTGAATTCATAACTTTTTCCTCTTTTATCCCTGTTTTTTCCATTATTATCTTTAATGGTAAAATTACGGTAAATTTATTCTATATCATCCATTCTGATTTTGAAGCTTTTATTTTGTTTAAATCTTTGTGGTGGATATGTGGGTTAGGAAATTTACAAAAAAATCTTATTTTGTATAGTAAGTAGAGTTCATTTTAACAGAAAGGATATGTGTATGGAAGTTTGGGGAATGGATGCCAAACTCGCCGCCAGTATTATTGTGGCGGTTGCTTATTTGGTGATTTTTACCGAAAAAGTAAACAGAGCTATCGTGGCCTTGCTTGGTGCCTCGGTTATGTTGCTCGCCGGAATTATGTCGCAAAAACAAGCCTTGGAGGGAATCGATTTTAATACATTGGCTTTGCTTATCGGTATGATGATTGTGGTGGCTATTACCGAGAAATCTGGCTTGTTCCAGTTTGTGGCCGTGTGGAGCGCTAAAAAGGTTCATGCTTCCCCAAGAGGACTCTTGGTTGTCTTGGCTGCCGTGACCGCCTTCTTCTCGGCTTTTTTGGATAATGTGACAACCGTGCTGCTGATTGTGCCCGTTACCTTACAAATTACCGATAAGCTCAAAATTAATCCTTATCCTTATTTGCTCATTGAAATCTTTGCCTCAAATATCGGTGGAACGGCGACTCTTATCGGCGATCCGCCAAATATCCTCATCGGGTCGGCCCTTGAGCTTGGATTTATGGATTTTCTGAAGGTATTGACACCTGTTGTCGTTGTTACAATGGCGGTGTTGATTGCCTCATTTGATTTGGTTTGGAAAAAACAGCTCGTGACCGACAAGCGTAAACGCGTGTTGGTGATGCGGATGAATGAATTTGCCTGCATTAAAGATAAGGCGTTGCTGATTAAATCCGTGTCTGTTCTGGCTCTAGTGATTGTTACTTTCATCTTTGCTCATGAGTTGTTTTTGGATAATGGTACGGTGGCTTTGACCGGTGCGTCTTTGCTCTTGTTGCTTTATACCTTTTCTTTCCGTGGACATGAGCGCGAGGATAAAGTTGAACAAATCTTTGGTATGGTTGACTGGACAACCATTTTCTTCTTTATCGGTTTGTTTGTAATGGTCTATGGTTTGGAAGTTACCGGCGTGCTTTCTTGGCTCGGAAAAGAGTTCCTGATCTTGACTAATGGCAGTGTTAATCTGATGATGTATCTGATTTTGTGGGTGTCAGCCATTTTTTCCAGTGTGATTGACAATATTCCCTTTGTGGCAACAATGATCCCGCTGCTGCAAACCGTGGAGGAGGGCGTTGGCGGGCGTGAGGCCATGATGCCCGTGTGGTGGGCCCTTTCTCTTGGCTCTTGCTTTGGCGGAAACGGAACGCTTATCGGAGCTTCTGCCAATGTGGTGGTGGCAGGTATTGCCGCGCGCAACAAGGCGCCTCTCAGCTTTGCCAGGTTCCTGTTGTGGTCAATTCCGGTTATGCTTGTCAGCGTTTTGATTGCAAATATTTTCTTGTATCTGGAATTTATATTGTAAAACAAAACCCCGCCAATCGGCGGGGTTAAAGTTTTTAAGCTTTTTTTGGCTTGAATATTGAGGCCAATATACCAACTCCGATAATGCTGAAGGTGGTTATCAGCGACACTTCTGCCGTGATTGTAATCCCAAGATATGGCAGGAAAATCTTTGAACCGATGAATATCAAAATAATTGATAATGCCGGCTTCAAATATGTAAACTGGTTTACGGCTGCCGCCAACAAGAAGTATAGCGCTCTTAGGCCTAAAATTGCAAAAATATTGCTGGTGTAGACCACAAATACATCTTGTGTGATTAGGAAAATGGCCGGAATGCTGTCAAAAGCAAAAATCACATCCATTGTTTCAATGATAATCAAGGCAAAAAACAGCGGTGTAATATAGTGCTTGCCGTTCTCTTTGACAAAGAAATGCTCGCCTCTGATTTCTTTGGTTACGTGAAAGTATTTGCTTACCGTTTTATAAAGGCGACTCTCTTGGATATCACCTTCCTCATCTTCTTTGTGCATGGCCATCTTAATGCCGGTGTAAATCAAGAAAGCAGAGAACAAGTACAACACTCCGTGAAATTTGACGACAAGCGCATCGCCCAAGCCAATCAAAATTCCTCTCATTACGATGGCGCCCAAAATGCCCCAGAACAATACACGGTGTTGATATTTGCGTTCAATCTTTAGGCTGGTGAAAATCACTGAGATTACAAAGATATTGTCTAAGGACAAGCTCTTTTCTACCAAAAAACCGGTGTAGTACAACAGGCCTGTCTCCATGCCTCTTTCATAAATAACAAAAACACCAAATATTAAGGCTATGGCAATATAGAAAACGCAGGCGGCTAAGGTGTCTTTTATCTTGGGCTCTTCTGCATGACGATGAAATACAAATAGATCCAAGTAAAGAAGTACAAATACTATGATGCCAAATATTGTCCACATCCATGGGGCCGACAATATCGTGTGCGGTTGAGATAAAACGTCTAAAATTTCCATTGTTTTTATTACCTGTTAAAGAAGGCTCTGAAAACAGAGCCTGGTTTTAGAATTCAATTCGAATAATAACACGACGGTTTTTTATTCGGTTTTCGGGGATGGGCTCCCCATAGGGGTTGAGATTGGGGTAGGCCGGTGAAATCCCTGCCAAACCAACCGCTTTGAAACGGTTATTATCCATTCCGTTTGAAATCATGGTACGAACGACTGCTCCGGCTCTGGCTGCTGAGAGCTCCCAGTTGGAAGGTAGTTCTGCAATTTGAGATTCACTGGTGTCATCAGTGTGTCCTTCCACCACAATTCTAAAACGGCGATATTTGTTGGAATCCAGTAGGGTCGATATCTTTTTGATGGTGGGGATCGCCTCTGCTTTGATGTTGACGCTTCCTTTATCAAAAAGATTGATGGTGGTCATTTCCAAAGTCGCACCTTGCGCGTCTGAAGATATGATAACGCCATCTTCTTCCAAATTCATATCTTGTGCATCATTTAGAAAGTTTATGATGGTTCCGCTCAAGGGGTCTGCCGTGGCATTGCTAAATGCTGCAGCTAAGGCGTATTGAATCTGTGCCGCTTTGTTCTTGTCCAGGCTTGATGATGCAAATAATACAATAAACAAAGCCAGCAAAAGGGTCAACAAATCGGAATAAGGAATCAGCCAAGTCTCGTCGGCATGCTCTTCATGCGGCGGGAGGGCTGGTTTCTTTTTTACCATTTTTGCCATGTTTTTTCCCCTTATTCTCTGTCACGAAGAGATTTACGCTCTGAAAGCGGAATGAAGGCTTGCAGTCTTGATTCCATGGCAATTGAGGATGCGCCTTCTTGTAAGGCCAAGGCTCCTTCCAGAACCATTCTTCTTAATTCCACCTCTTCAGCGTTAATTTGTTTTAACTTGTTAGCAAAGGGGTGCCACAAAACATAACCGGTAAAAATACCAAGCAAGGTGGCTACGAATGCGGCTGCAATCGAGTGTCCTAGTTGATCAATATCACTCAAGTTTCCGAGTGCCGCAATCAAACCGATAACCGCACCCAACACGCCCAAAGTGGGAGCATACATGCCGCATTGGGCAAAAATCTGGGCGCCGGAGCGATGGCGCTCTTCCATTTGTTTGATTTCGGCATCAACTACACTGTTGATAAATTCGCCGTTAAAACCATCGGCAACCATGGTCAGGGTTGAGCGAATAAACGGATCTTCAACTTCGTTGGCTCTCTTTTCTATGGCCATCACGCCTTCTTGTTTGGCAGATTTGGCAACGGAAACAAAAAGCTCCAGAACTTCTTGCTTGGAGGGAAATTTCTTTCCTGAAAACAGAAGTTTTAACAATGCCGGGAATTTTTTGAGGTCTTTCATCGGAAAGGCGTTGAAAATCGCCGCCGCCGTACCTGCAAAAATAATCAAAAAAGCTGCCGGGTTTATCAATGCGTGGGGATCGGCTCCTTTAAGTGCCATACCAACACCAATGGCGGCGATACCACCGATTGAACCGATAAGTGTAGATTTTTCCATATTCTTGAATCCTATAAAGTCTTATTCTTCTTACAGTATAGGTGAATATTTTTTAATTTTAGGTTAAAATCAACACTCTTAATCGAAAATTTTGAGGCGCTTTTCTAAGGCTAAAAAGCTTTTGGCATCTGCCGGAGATTCTATGTTTCCAAAGGGCATTTCGGCACTCAAACGCCAAGATTGCGGAATATCAAAAGCTTTGCGCACGTCTTCATCTATTAGGGGATTATAGTGTTGCAAAGAGGCTCCGATTGCCTTTTCGGCCAGCAAAGACCAAATGATGTATTGAAGCATTCCTTCCGCTTGTTCTGCCCAAACCGGAAAGTTGGCCGCATAAGATGGGTATGTCTTTTGAAGCTCGTTCGTGACATCGTCGTCAATAAAAAACAGAATCGTTCCTGCACCTTTGGCAAAGGATAATATTTTTTCTTGCGTTTTTGCAAAATGCTCCGCAGGCACAATCTTTTGGAGGCAATCTGTGGTAATTTGCCACAGCTTTTGATGGAATTTGCCAAAGAGCAACACAACTCGTCCCGGCTGGGAATTAAAGGCGCTCGGACATTGTTTCAGGCCGTTTTCTACCAGGGAAATAACCTCTTGTTGAGAAATAGGTAGCAGCGAGCCAAGATTATAAATTGAACGCCGTGTTTTGATGAGTTTTGCAAAATCCATTTTTTCCTCCTTTGGGTAAATATCGGCCGCTGTCTTATCAGCGGCCGATAACCATTTTATTGTGCCAAAGTGATTTCGTCTACATCGATTTCCATATTATCACCGTTTTGGTCAATTTCACCCTCAACGATGACGACGGTGTCGGCATTGAGGTTCATTCCTTGCATGTCTTCTTCATCTACCACGATGTCTATACTGCCGGTGCTGTCGGTTAAGACGTACATTTCTTCGGTTTCTCCCGGAGCAATGGTGCCTTCTAATACAACCATGCTTTCTTCGGGCATATTCTTGGCGGCAGCCACGGTTGAAGGTGTTTGGTCAGCAGCGTTGGCCAAAGAGCTGATGCTCAGCATTGTGGCGGCGCATAAGGCTGCCAGTGAAATTTTTTGCATATTCTTTTCTCCTTTCTGTTTATGAATTTGTGACCTGCTTCTATATAGGGTTTAAATTTAGGTTTTTAAGAGCAATGCTTTGATTTTTTTTTTTTTTTATAACGGAAACCTAAGTTAATATCGATGGGAATCTCCACTTTGTCATCCATGGTGGTTGAGATATTCAAATAGCTGCTGGCCGAATCTGAAAAATCAGCTGTAAAACCTCCGCCTAAACGCCAACGTGTGGAGGCAATGTCTTCCTGCAGAGTTAAATTGGCTATATCTACAGTACTTTTGTGGTCAAAGTCGTGAATTAGATCGGCTTGAACAAATGCCTCAAATTTCTCAGAGAAACGTTTGCCTCCGCGCAATCCAATGCGACCACTTAAGACATCAAAATCTCTTCCCCTCACAAGTGTGTTGAAATTGGTTCGGTAGGATATATCTCCTAAATCCATATAAGATACTTGGACTTGCGGCTCTATAAAATATCCGTTGGAGAAGTCAAATTTTTTTCCTCCCTCGGCAGAAATACTCCAAGCATCTAGGTTGTATTTTCCTTTAACAGGCATACCGTCTGGGGTGTAGGTTGTCAGGTTTTGGCGGCTATGATAGTAACTTCCCACTAAGTCAAGGTAATATCCGTTGTTTCCAAATAAGGTCGTATAAAGGCCGGTGGAATAAGTATCTATGTCCGCATGGCCTGCCAAGTCAAACTTATCTCTTGTTGTTGAGGTGCCGGCAAAGATACCGACCAACCATTTCGAAACTAATGTTTGAGGCAACATATAGTCATAGCCAAATTGAGTGCCATAGGTATCTATTTTGGTTTTAGTATCATCGTGGTGACTGATTTTCATGTTACGTCCAAAACCTCTTATCCATAAACCATCTTTTTTGTTGAATCTTACGTCTCCTAAACGTCTATTTAATGTGTCCAGGTGGGTATAAAAAATGGTGCTGATGGTGCTGTATGTGTTTTTGGCAATTAGGGTACTTTCGGTGGGGTTAAGTCCTCGTTGTAAAAACCATTCATCACCCTGATGCTCTAAGGTGTATTGATATGCTCCAATATCTGTGGCGCCCCCGATGAGATAAAATTGCTCATCATTATCTGTAGTGGTAATCAAATCTATTATTTGCGGAAGGTTGCCTTCACGACTGTAGTCATGAAGTTGTATACCAAATTTTCCTTCGCCTGAATTTATTGTTAGGTGGTCAAGAGCACCTTCGGTGACGGCACTGGTAAGATAAAAATTGCCGTTGCCGCTTAGGGATTGTATGGAGAGCATTTCCGAACTGTTATTGTATGCCATGTTTACAGTTCCATTATCCATATCTACTTTGTCAAGGTTTTGACCACTGTAGAGAGTTAATGAGGCATCATTAAGAGTTACATTTCCGGAGAGTTTGGATGATGAGTAAAAAGTGCCGCTGCCTCCAAACATTTGTAGCCCGCTGACTTGGGTATTGGTGTTAGCAGTTATATTACCTCCGTTAACAGTTAATCCGTTGATTGAGGCTTCATCCATGTACATATTTCCGTTGTTGACGGCGGTGTTGTTCAGTATGGAGCCGCTATTGGCATAGAGCTTTCCGTAATTGAGTGTTGTATTGATTGCGGTGCCATGGATATTTTGGGTGCCGCCGTTAATGGTGGTTGATGTGGCGGTGCCAAAAACATTTTGAGTGCCGTTTGTGTTTATAGTCGTATCTGAGGCACTTCCATTGATTATCTGTGTGCCGCCGTTTATCGTCGAATTTCTGATCTCTCCGCCAATGTTAACCATCAGTGTTCCGCCGGACATTTGGGCATTTTTGACCTGGGCGCCATCATTGGCTGTGATGTTGCCTCCAGTAACAATCAATCCATCGATACCTGCTTGTTCAATATTCATATTGCCGTTGTTGACCGTGGTGTCGTTTAATGAGGCTCCATTATAAGCATAAAGTTCACCAGAGTTGAGCACTGTATTGGTTGCTGAGCCATAGACATTCTGAGAGCCGCCGTTAATGGTGGTAGAGACAGCTCGTCCGTTTTCAGCTATATTTTGTATGCCACCACTATTAATTAGCGTGTCCGTTGCCGTGTCAGAACTGTAAACATTTTGAATGCCCTTGTCGATGGTGGTTGTCGTTGCTGAACCATAAATATTTTGGGTGCCGCCGTTAATGGTGGTTGATGCGGCAGTACCATAAACATTTTGAATGCCATTTGTGTTTATAGTCGTATCTGAGGCACTTCCATTGATTATCTGTGTGCCGCCGTTTATCGTCGAATTTCTGATCTCTCCGCCAATGTTAACCATCAGTGTTCCGCCGGACATCTGGGCATTTTTGACCAGGGCGCCATCATTGGCTGTGATGTTGCCTCCAGTGACAATCAATCCATCGATACCTGCTTGTTCAATATTCATATTGCCGTTGTTGACAGTGGTGTTGTTTAATGAGGCCCCACTGTATGCATAAAGTTCCCCAGAGTTGAGCACTGTATTGGTTGCTGAGCCATAGACATTCTGAGTTCCTCCGTTAATGGTGGAGGCTATGGCAGAACTTCCCTCAGTGACATTTTGAATACTTCCGGTATTTATGTTTGTGCTGGTTGATGTTCCTCCAGAATTTAGGGTTTGGGTTCCTCCATTGTTAATGGTTGTGTTTGAAGAACTACCGTAGACGCTTTCGATGCCTCCGTTTATAATATTGTTATTAATTTTTCCGCCGCTGTATACAGTAAGAGTTCCTCCAGACATAGTGGCGTTCTCAATCATTGCTCCACTATATGCTTTAACACTGCCATTGTTGATTGTTAATCCATTAATATCAGCTTGGTTGATTTCCATGCTGCCGTCGTTAACAATTGTATTGTTTAACGTGCTGCCGCTGTAGGCTGTCAGTCTGCCAGATTCAAGAGTTGTCTTGTTGGCCGTGCCATAGACGTATTGTCTGCCACCGTTGATGATTGTTTCTGTTACCGTTCCTCCTTCTGCTACATTTTGGCGGCCTCCGCTGTTAATCGTGGTGTTTGTTGCTGTTCCAGATGCATTTACATTTTGAGTGCCGCCGTTGCCAATGCTCGTATTTGTGGCTATGCCATATAGTGCCTGGGTGCCGCTGTTAAGATTGGTGTCTGCTATTTCTCCACCGGTGTAGACATTAAATGTACCGCCATTTACTTCCGTTCCAGTGGCTTTACCGCCGTTTCTGACGTACATTGAAGCATATTTATCAACAATACTGTTTTCTGCTACACCATTAACATCTTGTTCTCCACGCATTAGAATATGGGTGCCAATAGCTTTCCCTCCGGCTTCAACATCTTGGAGTGCGTAGTCGTATATCGTGCTGTTTTCGCTGAGACCACCAGATTTTATGTCTTGAGTGCCACCTACAGTTTGATCTATGGTGGTGCCATAAACACTTTGGTTTTCTCCATAGCTTACATCGCCTCCGGTTACTGTTGTTCCGGCCGGAACACTCGTATTCCAGGCTAGGGCTGAGGATGAATAAAGGATAAGACTTAAAACTTCTAATGATATTTTTTTCATTTTTTACTCACTGTTTGTTGTTTGGGCTAAAAACTAGGTAATCGCTAAATCAAAAATTTAAATGGTTGTGAAAAATAGTTATTGACAAACGTGAATAGAGAGATTATTAAATACGAGAATTTTGATGGCGGGGTAGCTCAGTCGGTAGAGCGGAGGAATCATAATCCTTGTGTCGTGGGTTCGAATCCCTCCCTCGCTACCAATAAAAAAACACCTTCTGATAGGAAGGTGTTTTTTTATTGAACAGCTTTCCAATCAGACATCGCTTGAAGCTCGTCTTCTTGGGGGAGGGCTTTCCCTTAGGCATCTAGGTTCGCTGCAGGCATTAAAAAACGCCCTAGCTCACCAAGATGTTCTAAGATTTTGCAGACAAAAAGCATCGCAGCCTCCGATGCTTTTTGCTTGAGCCTCCCTCGCTACCAATAAAAAAACACCTTCTGATAGGAAGGTGTTTTTTTATTGAACAGCTTTCCAATTTTGCGGTGGAAAAATTTTTCTTCCGGTGCTATATAGAAATGTGTCTTTAATCTCGGGAGAAAAAAATGTTTAAAATCATCATCTATTCACTTATCGGTTTAGCATTGATTATCGGTGGAATCAGTGCTTTTCATTTATGGCGCGTGGCCTCTAAAAATAAAAAAGAAATGGCCCAGTATAACACACCGGTTACTCTGACTAAAAAATTTAATAAGACCTTGGTGGTCTATTATTCTTGGACCGGTCACACACGAGCTATTGCCGAGAAAATTAAAAACTATACCAATGCCGATATCTATGAGATAAAAGTTGAATCTGGTTTACCAACGGGTGTGTGGAAATATATGGCTTTGCGCAGCCAACTCAAAAATAAAGAATTCCCGACCTTGGCCGGCAAATTGCCGAATTTTGAGGCTTATGATACCATCTTCGTCGGTGCTCCGGTGTGGTGGTATTCTATGGCAACTCCTATGTGGGCATTCTTACAACAGGCTGATTTTGCCGGTAAAAACGTGGTGCCGTTTTCAACTCAGGGGAGCAACCCCGGAACTTATTTTGAAGATTTTGCCGCCACGGCGAAAAATGCTAAATTGCTCCAATCTGCGCGTTTTAATAACTTGCCGCCGGAGTACGATGCTGCCGTGGATAATAAGATAAAAACCTGGTTGAATAATCTCTAAACAAAAGGGGCTCTTGAAAAGCCCCTTTAATCTTTTAAAAATCATCTTTGTTTTTGAGACTGTTATATCTTTTGTGTATGCAACTTAAGGCCGTTTCATGAACGCCTTTGGTGATTTTGTAATAAATGAATCTGCCTTCTCTTCGGGAGGAGACAAAGCCATCATCTCGCAAGCGTTTCAGATATTGGGAAACTTTCATTTGCTCACTTTCTACCCCTTTGATGATGTCTGAAACATTGCTCTCTCCGTTGAGAAGCAAAAATTCTAAAATCCGCATCTTATCGTAGTTGGCAAAAAGCTTTATTTGGTTGGCAACCATGGTGGTGTAGTCCCTGGGCAAAATGGCCTTGTAGCCTTCCTGGAGATAGTAAAAATTATCCGTCATGTAGCCAAAGAGTTTGCGAATGCAGGTAAAAATACTGGCCGGGTATTCCTCTTGAATGTTGTAATAAATAAATATTCCTCGGCGTTCGGTTTTTACCAAATGGGCATCTCTGAGCTTTTTTAGGCTTTGAGAAACCATAACTTGCTCTTCTCTAACTCCTTTGCTGATGGCAGAAACAGAAGATGCACCGTTGACATCCAAGTACTCCAATATGCGCAGGCGCAGCGGGTGCGCAATATAGGTGATGCCTTTGACGGCTTTTTTCATAACCTCAACGGGGAGTTGCTCAGACATTTTTTTCTCCTTGCTTATTTTAGGTAGGGCTTGATGTATTCATCAAAACGAGCCTCATACTCTTGGCTCCAGCCCATGATGTATTTGTCGCCCATGCAAAAAAGCGGTGTGCCGATCTGATTGCCGAGTTTGAATTTTTCAGCACAGTGAACAAATAAATCGTAGCCTTCCGGATTGCCGACATTGACCATACTTAGTTGTAGGTTTGGGTATTTTTGATTGATGTAGTTCAGCGCATGGTGGCAGTGCGGGCAGGTGTTTGAGTAAAAGAAATAGACTTTGTTGGTATCAAGCAACGCATCTTCTTTTGTGCCGCAGGCGCCTAAAAACAGTGGAATTAAAACCAATAAACTTAAAATCTTTTTCATTTTTCCTCCTTAGTTTTATATGTATGATAAATACTATATATTAAAATAGTCAAGTATTTTTTTGTTGTTTTGATATCTAAATATGTTACCTTCTCTACAAGAGAGGTAGTAATGCACGATATTTGGAATCCCTGGCACGGGTGCGTAAAGAAAAGCGAGGGTTGCCAGAACTGTTATATGTTCTTTTTGGATAGGCAGAGAGGCTCGTCAGGGGATAAGATTTTTAAGGTTAAAAATAAGTTTGATTATCCGTTGCAAAAGGATAAAACCGGCGCTTATAAAGTCAAAAGCGGCGAGCAGATACGTGTGTGCATGACCTCTGATTTCTTTTTGGAAGAGGCTGATGTTTGGCGGCCGCAGGCTTGGGAGATTATTAAGAATCGGCCGGATGTGGTTTTCTTCTTGCTCACCAAGCGGCCGGAAAGAGTGAGGGAACATTTGCCTAAGGATTGGGGCGAGGGATGGGAAAATGTGTTTTTTAACGTCACTTGCGAGAATCAGCAAAGAGCCGATGAGCGAATCCCTATTTTATTTGAGCTTCCGTTTAAGCACAAAGGAATTATGGTAGCTCCTTTTGTCGGGCCGGTTTCTATAGCCCCTTATTTGCAAAGAGGAATTATCGAGCAAGTGGTGGCCGGAGGCGAAAATTATGATGGCTCCAGGCCGCTTTGCTATGAGTGGGTGAAAACGCTTTTTGATGAATGTGTGGCTGCCGATGTCACTTTTTGCTTTATGGAAACCGGAACATATTTTATAAAAGACGGCAAAACCTACCATATTCCCGATAAACGCCGCCAAAGCGAGCAGGCCTACAAATCCGGTCTCCAATATCAGGGCAAAGAGCAAAACTTCAAGCTCAAATTTCCGGGGGCTGATGATTTGTTTGGAACACCGGTGCCTAAATTTCAAAAGTTTTTCTCCAAAAACTGTGCAAATTGCGGTTCCAAGCTCATCTGCAATGGCTGCTCAAAATGCGGAAAATGTGCTGTATAATCTAAAATCTTGTTTGACTATTTAAAACTAGTTGTTATAACAATAAGTATAGCAACTATAGGGAGAGATACTATGAAAAAAGCTTTATTACTCGGTTTGGTCTTTTTGGCTTCTTGCTCCACCGTTAAACCTGTTTATGTTAAGGACGGCGTGCAAGTTTATCGCGCTACCTGCAATGGACTTATTCGCGATATTAGTGATTGCTATGCCAAAGCTTCTGAGCAATGTGCCGGAAAGTTTGAGGTTATCAACTCAATAGAAAATGAATATGATAACGCTACTTTCAACAATGATACAAAGACGACTGTCTATCAAGGTAACACCAAAACAACGACGACTCAGCCAAGTTTCTCTTTTGGCGGAAACAAGATAATTAATCGCTCTTTGTTCTTCTACTGCAAATAACTGCCGAAGCCGGCAGTGGCAAGACTTAGCTGTGAGTCGCAAGGCTAAAAAGCCTCTTCGAATGAAGAGGCTTTTTACGGCTTGCTAATCTTGGGTGCCTTAGAATAGTTTGAGGATACTCTGGCTGGCTTGGCTTGCAAGTGAGAGGGAGTTAATGGCTAATTGTTGGCGGGTTTGGAGAGCCAGCATATTGGCGCTCTCTTCATTCATATCCGCCAAAGTCAATTTATCCGCCCCCTCAGTCAAAACATTTATCAAACTTTCAGTGAAGTCCTGCCTGGTGGTGATGATGGAATAGTTGTTGC
>CALXVV010000035.1 GCA_944392205.1 uncultured Alphaproteobacteria bacterium
GTGACGATTCGGGGTCTCATATTCTACGTGTGAGGTAGAAATCGTAATTCCACGAGCCTTCTCCTCAGGAGCTTTATCAATTTGATCATATGCTGTATAGCTTGCTCCGCCCTGCTCCGCCAATACCTTGGTGATAGCTGCGGTCAATGTGGTTTTACCATGGTCTACGTGACCAATCGTTCCTATGTTGCAGTGCGGCTTCGTCCGCTCAAACTTCTCTTTTGCCATGTTTCAAAATCCTAATGTTTATGTTGTTAAGACTGTACTTGAATAAAGGGGGAATTATGGAGCGGGTGAGGGGAATCGAACCCCCGTCATAAGCTTGGAAGGCTTCTGCTCTACCATTGAGCTACACCCGCTTAATCAACCTCTATCCAAGAGTTAAACCTTATCAGTGGTGGAGGGGGATGGATTCGAACCATCGTAGACGAAAGTCGACGGATTTACAGTCCGTTGCATTTGACCGCTCTGCCACCCCTCCTCAAGAAAAAGACTGACAAGGAATGAGGATTGTCTCCAGCATTATTGCTAATGTAGCAAATAATAGCATTTTGGCCCGATTGTCAACACATTTTTTATCTAAATCTTAATTAATTTAAAATAACCTAAAAAATAGCATTAAATACAAAGGAATAAAGAAATGCCCACCATTGCCCTAACCGAAAGAAGCAACCCAGCCACCAGAGATATAGATTTGATGGATTCGTATGAGATTGCCAAAACAATCAATAATGAAGATAAAAAAGTAGCCCTTGCAGTTGAAAAGACGCTTCCCCAAATCGGCCAAGCCATTGAATTGATTGCGCAAGCCTTTCTGCAAGGCGGGCGGCTTGCCTATTTTGGCGCCGGCACCAGCGGGCGTTTGGGAGTGCTGGATGCTTCTGAGTGTTGGCCAACCTTTGGTGTTGAGCATGGCATGGTCTGTGGTTTTATTGCCGGAGGGGATAGAGCCTTGCGTTTTTCTATAGAAAATTCCGAAGACAGTGCCGACCTTGCGCTTCAAGACTTAAAAACCTTCGCACCCAAACCGCAAGATATCATTGTCGGTATTTCTGCCGGCGGCGGTCCCAGATATGTTTTGACGATTCTAGAAGAGGCTCAAAAATTAGGTTGCAAGACCATCGGCATCAGCTCCAACCCTGAGGCCAAATTGCAAAAATTCTCAGACATTTTTATCAACCCCGTTGTTGGTGAAGAAGCCATCACCGGTTCTTCAAGAATGAAGTCTGGCACTGCTCAAAAAATGATTTTGAACATGCTCTCCACGGGAGCAATGATTCGTATTGGCAAGACCTACGAAAACTACATGATTGATGTTCGGATGATGAATGAGAAACTGATTGACCGAGGCTGTCGCATTGTTGCAGAAATCGCTAAAATTTCTTATGAAGATGCACAAAAGTACATTGAAAAAAGCGGTCACAAAGTAAAAACCGCTTGTGTTATGGCTCTAAAAAATTGTAATAAAGAAGAAGCGGAGGCCTTGCTTGCCGCCCAAAACGGAATTCTAAGAAAGGTTATCGGCTGATGACAAAAACAAACAAACCAAACAACAATCAAAAATCCGGGCTTATTCTCTACGGTCGGCATGCTGTCCTGGAGGCTTTACAAAATCCCCGGCGCAAATGCTTTAAACTTCTGTGCACCAAAGAAAATGCAGACGAGATTCGCCGCATTGGCAAGATTACACCGCAAATTGTTGAGCGCAAAGAAATTGATAAGCTTTTGCCGCCGGAGGCCGTCCACCAAGGCTTTGCTCTGTTTTGCAGCGAATTGCCGGCAATCGCCCTAGAAGATATCATTGAGCAGGCAGAAGCTCTGGAGAACTGCAACATATTGATTCTAGACCAGGTGACTGATCCGCAAAATATCGGTGCCATCATTCGCTCAGCGGTTGCTTTTAATTGCTTGGCGCTAATTGTACAAGACAAAAATGCGCCATCAGAAACCGGCTCCATGGCCAAAGCCTCTGCCGGCATGATTGAACATTTACCGATTGTACGCGTCACCAACCTGGCACGTGCCATTGGCCAACTTAAAGATGCCGGTTTTTGGACAATTGGCATGGATGGTTACGCTCAGACAACCGTTTCCGAGCTTAAAAAAGGCGGCAAAAATGCCATCATTATGGGTTCTGAGGGCAAAGGTATGCGGCGCTTGGTTGAAGAAAATTGCGATATCACCGTCAAACTGCCAATGAACCCGTTGGTAGAAAGCCTTAATGTTTCCACCGCCGCAGCCATTATTCTCTACGAGATGAACAAGGAATAAGACATGACCACCAGTTTGCAAATAAGCAATCTCACCAAAACCTTCGGAAACATCACGGCGGTTGATAACCTTAGCTTAAAGACACACTCGGGCTCGGTGATTGCTCTTTTGGGCCCAAACGGTGCCGGCAAATCCACTCTGATGAATATGATTGCCGGATATCTGGCACCGGATTCTGGCAAAATTGAAGTCTTGGAAGAAGATATTTCTTTACATCCGTTAGAGGCAAAAAAAGCCATAGGTTTTCTCCCCGAAGGTTCACCCCTCTACCCGGACATGAGCGTTAAGAGCTTCTTGCAATACCTTGGCGAGCTTAAAGGCATAACGGCCCCCCGCCTGCAAGAGGTTGCAGAACTGGCACAAATAACGCCGGTTTGGCGGCAGAAAAACGAGACTCTCTCCAAGGGCTACCAACGCCGTGTTGGGTTTGCCGCAAGCATCTTATCAGATCCACCGATTCTGCTTTTGGATGAACCGACCGATGGTCTGGATCCCAATCAAAAAGAGCATATTCAAAAACTCATTCGCCAAATGGGCAAAGAAAAGACCATCTTAATCTCGACTCATTTGCTGGATGAGGCCGAAACAATAGCTGACAGAATTGTTGTGATGGATAAAGGGCAAATAAAAGCTGACGGAAGCTTACAATCGATTCTGCGCCAAACACACACGCTTGATTTGGCCGAGGCCTTCAAAAAGCTGACTCGTTAAAGATATTCGGAGAAAGTCAAATGAACAAGGTAAGCACTGTTATCAAAAATGAGTTTTATCGTTACTTTATCTCGCCTTTGGCTTATGTATATTTGATTGGCTTTTTATTGTTAAATGGTTCTTTCACCTTTTACTTTGGCCATTTTTTTGAGCGTGGGCAAGCAGACTTACTCTCAATGTTTGCTTTTCAGCCTTGGCTTTACCTTCTGTTTGTTCCGGGTATTTCCATGCGGTTATGGGCAGAAGAGTTTCGCTCCAAGACCATTTTGCAAACGGCAACTTTGCCGGTATCACTATCAACTTTTGTATGGGGCAAATTTTTAGCCTCCTGGCTATTTTGTGCCTTGGCCCTGGTGCTGACTTTTCCTTTTTGGGCGGTTGTTAACTATCTTGGCTCTCCCGACAACGCCGTTATTGCCGCCGGTTATCTGGGCTCTCTTCTTCTGGCCGGCTGTATGCTTGCCATTTCTCAAACCATGTCGGCACTCACCAAAAATCAAGTTATTGCCCTGGTTTTAGCTGTCATTGCCAACCTGTTTTTCTTTTTAAGTGGACTTGAATATGTTTTAGGCCTCTTCCGCGACTTTTTTTCGCCTGCCATCGTTGATATGATAGCTTCTTTCAGTTTTCTGACCCACTTTGACACCATCAGCCGCGGGCTGTTTGAACTAAGGGACATCATCTTTTTTGCCTCACTTATTTTGCTTTTTAACTTCACAACGGTTTTAATCGTAAGCTTTCGCACCAAAGGAACTTCCGCCTGGCTGAATTCCACCAGAAGAGGATCTTATATTCTGGTTTTTGCCTTTCTGTTAATTGGTTTCTGCGGATTAAATCTGCTGGCTAATAACTACCTGCGCAACTTCCAAATTGACTTCACTGAAGAAGGAATTTTCACCCTCACATCTTCTACCCGAAAGGTCATTTCCGAGATAAAATCGCCGATAACCGCCAAGCTGTACTACTCCCCGATTTTGGGACGCCGCAACGCCGCCGTGCGCCTGATGTTTGATAAAGTCCGTCTGTTGTTGAACCAATATGCCAGCCTCTCCAATGGTAAAATAGAATTAAAAATATATAATCCTCTGCCCCTAAGCAATACTGAAGACAGAGCCATTGCCGGTGGCCTGCAACCTCTGCCGATAATAGACAGCAACATCAATGCCTATTTTGGGCTGATTTTAAGTGATGAAGAAGATAACAAAGAGGTCATCCCCTTTTTCCCACTGGAAAGACAAAGTTTCATCGAGCAAGACTTAACCGAGGCTGTTTATCGGCTCGGACGAAAAAAGCCCAAACTCGGGCTTTTGACTTCTCTGCCGATGGGAGATGAGATGATTGGCAATGTTGTCACACCTCGTTGGGAAGTACTAAACCAGCTCTCGCGATTTTATGATGTCATCGCCATTTCCAATACTCAAGATAACTTAGACAACATAGATATTTTGATGATTGCACACCCTCAAAATCTGTCAGAAGAACTTATCGGCAAAATAAAAGAATATAGCCTCAAGGGCGGCAAAGTTTTGGCGTTTTTTGATATTGCACCTGAGGCCCTACCTCTGGTTGGCCCCTTACAAAAGCCTCTTTCGGCTTCAGATTATGGAGACCTTTCTCAAGCTTGGGGAATTCGCTTTTATGATGAGGCGGTTGTGGCAGATTTAGATAATTCTTCTCTGATAGATGCCACCGTCAATTATCAGAACAACCCTGAATTCACCCAAGATTTAATTCAATTTTACCTAAAAGATTCAAGCTTTAATGCCGCAAATCCAATAACCAAAGGGCTAAAAAAGATGCTTCTGACTTCTGCCTCTGTTTTTGCCCCCCTACCAAATGCCGCAATAAGTTTTGAGCCCCTTTTGCAAGCAAGTCAAAATTCTGCCCTGCTGTCGGCAGATGTTGTCTACAACCATATTCATCCGGCCGTTATTTTAAGAGCATTTGAAAAAGATAACAATCCCAAATACATTGCCGCCCGCATCAGAGGCAAAAACACGCCTCTGGATATTATTGTTGTTGGCGACAGTGACCTCCTCTACGATAACTTCTGGACCACCCACCAAACAATTTTAGAAAATAACTATGCCATCCCGGTTTTGGATAATATCAACTTTGTTCTAAACGCGCTTGATGCTCTAAGAGGAGATGACACTTTAATAAACCTGCGTGGCAAGAGTTATAAATCTCGCCCGTTCAATGAGATAGAGAAAGCAAGAATCTACGCCGCTAAGGATTTTAAGGTAAAAGAAAAGGAAATTTTTGATAATCTTGCAAAAGCCAAAGCCGGTATGCAAGAAATTATCGGCAAGCGCATTTTTGAAAACCGAGAAACCTTTACACCAGATGAATTAGCAATCATCGCCGGTGTTCGCAAACAAATAGATAAAGAGCGGCGCAATTTATTTGAGATTCGCCTCAACTTTAACGACCAAACGACAAAACTGAAAAACACGCTTAAATTTGCCACGGTCTATACAATCCCTCTGATTTTGCTGCTATTCTTGATATGGCCGTTCTTCAACAAAAAAACACACTCCGGCAAACCGCACGTAAACAAGCTTAACCGCCAGATTTTTATAATCGGTGGTATGAGCCTGCTGCTTTTGGGAGCCGGTTTATTTTCCGTTTGGTATACCACAAGAAACACCGGTCTTAATTATGAGGATAAACCCTTGTTTGAAAACTTGGCCGCTCAAATAAACAACATATCAACCATTGAACTAAAAAGCCACAACAAGAGCCTCATTTTTACGCAGGATGCCGACAACGGGTGGCAATTACAAGGCTGCTCCGACTACCTGGTTTACCAAAATCGGATACGCAGTTTTTTAAGTGCGCTTCTAGAAGCTACTTATTATGAAAAGAAAGCAGGAGGACTGGAAAAATTGGCCAAATTCGACCTTAGCCCGATAGAAGATGAAAAATCTAAGGCCGTTGAGGTAACGCTAAAAGATACCAAAGGAACGAACATTCTCCAATTTTATGTCGGAAAATACGACCTTGACCTCGGCCGTGGCAGCCGCGGGGCCTATATTCGCTTTACTGATAGTTTTCAGGTCTGGCTGGCACAAATGGATTTAATCGACTTATCTCTAAACGCCGATGACTGGACCTTCAGCACACTTTGGAATTTACAATTTGGCAGAATAGCCGAGGTTAATAGCGATTCTAATCCGGATATAATAGCTGACATTGCCAAAGAACTACTAAACATTCACTTTATAAAAGCAATAAAAACTTTACCCTCAACGGAGCCTCAATATACATTGGATATCAAAGCAGAACACGATGCCAATCTCACAATAAGCTTTTATCCTTCCGGAGAGAATTGGTTGGTAAGGTACGAATTTATAAAAAAATCAACCTCCGAATTATTGCAAAATTTTGCAGCCTGTGTTAAAGACATAGCCTATGAAATTTCAGCAACAGATATGGAGAAGTTGATAAATGCAAGCCCCTCTTTCCGAAGCAAAGATTAACCGCCTAAAAAAACAAGCTGCAGCAGCCAGCATTTGCCTGGCAATCACGCTGACACTCATTAAAACCGCCGGTGTAATTTTTAGCGGTTCATTATCTGTTTTATCTTCAATGATAGACAGCCTGGCAGATTTATTCGCCTCCTCGGTCACTTTTCTTGCCATTCGTGTTTCAACCCAACCGGCAGATTTCACCCACCGCTACGGACACGGAAAAGCAGAATCCTTGAGTGCTTTGCTGCAGGCCGCATTTATCACCGGTTCCGGGCTTTTTGTCGTTTATGACGGCATCAGCCGTTTTTTCCACCCTCAGCCGCTTCCGCAAACAGATTTTGCAATTTTAATCATGGGTATCAGCTTGGTCTTAACCCTATGCCTGATTGCTTTCCAGAGCTATGTCGGCACCCGCACGCATTCTCAGGCCATCAAAGCCGATGCCGCCCATTATAGCGTAGATGTTATCACCAATATTTCGATCATAGCCACTTTGGTTGTGGTTAAGCTGTTTAATATCAGCTGGTTTGACACCCTCACGGCATTTCTTATTTCTGCTTACTTATTGTTTAATGCCTACAAGCTGGCGCAAAACGCCGTTTCAGTACTAATGGATAAAGAGCTCTCGGATGATATCAGAGCAGAAATTGCCAAAACCATTCTTTCTTGTGAACATATTTTGGGTATGCATGATTTGCGTACCCATGACTTAGGCGGCAGTTATATGATAGAACTCCACCTGGAACTAGACGGCAAATTAGATTTAGAAACAGCGCACCGCTACACGGATAATGTTGAGTTAAAGCTAAAAGAACTCTACCCCAATGCACAAATAATCATCCACCAAGACCCGGCAGGGCTAAGAGAATCTCGCTTGGATGACGAATTGAGCGGCTGCTGCCATCTGGAAAGATAAAAACAAACTATCTGCGACGCCCACCTCGGCCTCTACCATATCTCTTTGAACGGCCTCTCTGAGAGCTGTTTTGAGCTTTTCCGCCTTGTCTGCGCCTACCGCTCCGTCTGGCTCTTTCGAGCTGACGTTCCTCTTGTGAAGTCGGAGTATTCTTTCTTGCGGCAGAATTTTCAGCTCTTTGATTATTTCCATTTTCACCGGCTGAGTTTTCGCTCAATCTGGCAGTATTGACCGGCGCAGCTCCGCCACCTCTTTGATTAAACTGTCCGGTAGCCGCAGCACGAGGACGAACATTTTGTGCATTAGCGGAACCATTTTCACTTACGCGAACAGTATCATCAGCGTCTCCTTCCAAAGTAGCATCGTCCTCATTTTCCAGAGCCTCATCATTTTCAGGAGCATCATTTTCATCACCGCCGCCATTTTCGGCAGGGCCACTGCCACCTGCACCACCAGCGCCACCTGCACCACCAGCGCCACCTGCACCACCTGTGCCGCCTGCACCACCGCCTTTTCCTTTCCCGGTCATTGCACTCCAAGCCCTTCCCGGCAAAGAGGCCACGGCACGCCCCCCTGCCTTAACTTTGTTCCAAGCAGCTTCTCGTGTAGATTGTGTAGCCTTAAGCGCAAAGCTCTTTGCCGCGGAGCCTCCCATGGTTGCAATACTTGGGGCAATCGGCTTAAGAGCGCCGCTGGCAAATTTACCGGCCAACTCACTGGCCCTCCCCAAAAACTTAAACCCAAAGATACAACAAAACAGCAAGATCAGAAAACTAACCGTAGACATATCGGTTAACTTAACTAAATCGCTTTCACTCTGAGCATTAATCGCCTGTGCAATAGCATATAAACCGCCTGTCTCGACTTTTTTTCCATCCTGAGAACTTTCAGCCGTTTTATCTTGTTGTGTATTAGTCGTTGTTTGCTGCTCTTGAGTTTCTTCCTGATTTTGTGCTGCCGTAAAACGCAAAGCCGCATCCACCAGATTGAGGTTAACCGAAAGTACCAATCCCGTAAAAGCAAAAACGAAGGCACTATTTAAGATCATACTCCAACCGGTATTAGCATATTTAGAAGTTAACTTAAAAGGCCAACAAGCAATTAAAAATGGCATCAAAGCCCCTGCGATTCCCATTTGGACCACAGCATCCACCAAATAAAACGCGAACGCGATTGAAAGTAAGAAACCAAAACCGGCTAACAGCACACCTTGAATAGTAATGATAAAGCCATCTTTAAACTTAACCTCGGATCCTTTAAACACCAAGGCATTAGAGCCGATACAAACCAACGAGCTTCCCACACCTTGCATAAAAGAAATATTCCGTTGCAAAGAAACGACGAAATTGTCCAACTTCAGATACAAATCACTATTATAATACTTAGCATTTTTCACTGTGGAAAGTCTCTCCAAGATACCTGGATTTTCCTCCTCCATTTTAGCCACATCAGAAAGCCCCTCATCTGTTTTGATGATTGCGTATTTTTCTTCCAAAAGGGCATCGCCAAAATCCAATCCGGCGCTCAAGACCGGCACCACTCCATACTCAAAGATCTGCGAAGAATAATTTAACAAAAGGAAAGCAATAAGAAATTTGTAGGACTGCTTAATAAGTCCGGTCAAGAATTTGGGAGCATCTTGTTTTGTAAGGGAGCTAACGTGAGAGAGAGTTTGCACTGCAATCCAAATGGCCAGCCCCAAAGCAATTGTCACCGCAAAAGCCGCAGCCAGCGCATTAAAAGAAATATCGGTCATATTACCGGCAACCCTATATACGACCGTAAACAACGGACAAAAGAAACATTTACGCCCATTATAAAGCTTGACCGGCAAAACCTCGCATCCGCGAAAAGCCGTATTAGCCTGATTATAATTAACCGTAGGCATTCCGTTTTTAGCCGCCAAACAATAGGCCTTCCCATTGCCGTTGAAGCATGAACCACGTTCTTTTACTGCTTCCGGAAACCAACCACCAACTCTGACTTTTCTCCTTACAACCCAATCACCTTGCGATACTTCTCTCCAACCATCTTCAAGTTTATCTGTTTTGTTTATACATTTATACTGAAAGGTTGACACGGTACCAATACCTCTTATTTTTTTTAAAGCCCCGAATGTTATCGCTGTAAACAAATCAGGTCTAAAATCCTCTTTGACAACGCAACGCTGAGGCTTAATGTCTTTACTTTCATCGCCCTCCGGATCACAAACCGTTGTTCCGCAAATAATATAATCTTTATCCTTCGCCTCTAGATTCAGACCATTAACTTTCGCCCAAAAGTTAAGCGCAGACATTTGTACAATATCCTTAGGATCATACGCAGCAGACACCTGCTTTGCAGATCCAAAGCTTATCAAGAGCACCAAGGCTCCAAGCCCCCAAATATGTATTTTTCTCCAATTCATCATGGCCTGCCCATAGTTAACAACAGCACAAGATAGACTCCTAATGATTCTATCATAACACATAAATTACTTACAAATTGTTACAGTTTTTTGATTTTTTATATTTAAACGCCAAAACGCCCTGCCCAAAAGAGCAGAGCGTTTGGTGCTATTGCCTTAAGATAATTCCGCCAAGATGCGTATCTCCATAGCGATAGCAAATCCAACCAGCTCGATGGTTTGCAAGAGGATCAAACCGTTGCGGGTCGAGCGGCGCGACCTTAAGGTATTTGTTGATAGCCGAGGTAGAGACATTTATTCTCTTTCCCTCCTTAGTAAACCCGAGCCATGGCCCACCGGCTTTTCTGGCTAAAATAACATATTCGGCATTGGCGATATGCTGATACCCGATATAACGGTGCGACATATCCCACACCTCAATAATGTCATCATAGAGAGCCGGCACGATGGGGTTGTTTCCATACATGAATCCCCACTTTCCATTTTGCTTAAAAGCTCGTCCGTCAAAGCAGAGATATGCATCCTCATGCGGCCCTCGCACTCTGTGAGCATGGTAGCCATCTTGGATATAGATACCCGCATCCGTTGTAAACTGATACAGATACCCTTCGTTGTCACCTTGGTCATTGAAGAATGTTCCCAACGCCCTAACAGCGGAAACAGCCTTGCCCTCGGCAAATGGGTTTCCCCAGCCGTCGAAGTAGTACTTTTGGCCGTTTTTGTAGCCGACAAACATGTCGATCTTGCCACCGGCGACATCAGGCTCAAAAGACATTTCGTCAAACTGAGGCTCAATACCCTGGGAAAAGGACATTCCCTCTTTAATCCAACCATAGCTATTTTTGCCAAACGGCAAAATTATGGTCACAAACTGCCGACGAATCATGCCCCACTGGCCGTCTTGCTTGACATAGACCCACTGATTTGGAGCCGTCTTAAAATGCGTGCAGCTACTCAGCAGCAACACCGCTACCAGAAAAAAGATAAACCTTTTCATAGAGCTAAAATTTAAAATGATTTGACAATAAGATTTTTTGATATTTTCCATTTAGCCTATTTTTGACAAAAAATCAAGTATATTTATCAGAAAAAAGGGAGACCCCATTAAGGCTCTCCCTTTTTTAAGACTTTAGGATAATAAGAAATTACAATTTCTCAATCCGCATCCGATAGAAAGATCTCCAAACAAAGATCAATCCCAAAACAAAGAATGCGATACCCAATCCCAAAGAAACACAACGAGGTGCGGCAACGGCCATTTCAACCGCTAACAGACCAAACAAAGTTGTGAACTTGATAATCGGGTTCAGCGCAACAGAGGATGTATCTTTGTAAGGGTCTCCCACCGTATCACCAACCACGGAGGCGGCATGGAGCGGAGTTCCTTTTTCATTGAGATCAACCTCAACCACCTTTTTGGCGTTATCCCAAGCACCGCCGGCATTAGCCATATAGAGAGCCTGGAACAAGCCAAACACGGCAATGGAGATCAGATAGCTGGCAAACAGATTTGCATCAAAACAAGCAAACGCAATGGTAAAGGAGAAGATTACAATAAAGATATTGAACATTCCCTTTTGCGCATACAAGGTACAAATCTGGACCACTTTCTTAGAATCTTCAATAGAAGCCGCTTTGGCCGTATTGAGTTTGATGTGTTGTTTAATGTAGTTAACAGCTCTGTAAGCACCGGTAGAAACCGCCTGCATAGAAGCACCTGAGAACCAGAAGATAACCGCACCACCCAAGATGATACCAAACAATACTTCAGGTGCGAGCAGGTTAAGCTGCAGGTTCAACAACAAGATGATAGAAAAGATCATGGTTGTAGCACCGATAACCGCCGTACCGATTAACACCGGTTTGGCTGTGGCTTTGAAGGTGTTTCCGGCACTGTCGTTCTCTTCCAAGAAGTGCTTGCCGTTTTCAAAGTCAGGTTTGAAACCATAGTCTTTTTCAATTTCTTTGGCGATTCCCTTCTGAGATTCGATTTGGGAGAGCTCAAAAACAGATTGAGCATTATCAGTTACCGGGCCATAAGAATCAACGGCGATAGTAACCGGTCCCATACCGAGCATACCAAAAGCCACCAAACCAAAGGCAAACACGGTAGGATAAACCATGTAGGCATCCAAACCAGTGCGAGCGGTAAAGAAGGCAATAGCCATCAAACCAACCATCACCAATCCCTGCCAAAAGGCCGAGAAGTTACCGGCAACAATACCGGAGATGATGTTTAAAGATGCCCCGGCCTCACGGCTGGCATTAACCACCTCTTCAACATGTTTTGATTTTGAAGAAGTGAAGATTTTGGTAAATTCCGGGATCAAAGCCGCGGCCAAAGTACCGCAAGAGATGATAACTGAAAGCTTCCACCACATATCGCCAAAACCATCCAACATAACGTATGATACGCCGAATGTAACCAAGATGGAGATAATGGAAGTGAGCCAAATCAGAGAGGTCAAAGGCGTCTCAAAATTGAAGGCCTTTTTATTTCCAAAGATGGCAGAGGAAACTCTAGCGTTCAGCCAATAAGAAACAATAGATGTCAAAATCATCAGCACGCGCATGGTAAAGATCCACACGATCAGACGAGCCTGAAAATCAACACCGTTTTTCATCAAAACCAAATCGCCGTTGGGAGCATACATCATGCCTGCACCCAAAACGATAAAGCTGATTAAAGCGACACCGGTCACGCCATAGGTTTCAAAACCATCGGCAGTCGGGCCGACAGAGTCACCGGCATTATCACCGGTACAATCGGCAATCACACCAGGGTTGCGAGCATCGTCTTCATCAATTTTGAAAATGATTTTCATCAAGTCTGCACCGATATCGGCAATTTTGGTAAAGATACCGCCGCAAATCCGCAAAGCAGCCGCCCCCAAGGATTCGCCGATAGAAAAACCGACAAAGCAAGCGCCGGCATTTTCTTTAGCGACAAAGAGCAAAATGGTAATCATCATAATGAGCTCAACGCAAATCAGCAACACGCCGATAGACATTCCCGAGCGCAAAGGCAAACTCATCACCGGATAAGGCTTACCCTTAAGAGAGAGGAACGCGGTGCGGGAGTTAGCATAAGTATTAATGCGCATACCAAACCAAGCCACGCAGAAAGAGCCCAAGATACCAAAGATAGACCACATCAAGATGGTCAAGACCTTAGACATCGGGGTTGCGTTGAGGTAGAAGAAATAATAAAAGATGCAGGCGGCGATAAAGAGTTCCAAAACCACCAACAACTTAGCTTGCTGTTTCATATAAGTTTTGCAAGTCTCATAAATGGTGTTAGAGACATTGAGCATCAGTTTATGAGCAGGCATTTTCTTAATAGAAAAGAACTCAAACAAACCAAAAATCATACCCAAGACACAGATTCCCATTCCATAAAAGAGGAGCTGAGAACCGGTGACAGACCATCCGAAGATATTGTATGCAACATCCAAGGACGGTACTTTCAGGTCGATTTCAGATGCCATGGCGCTTGCGGAGAAGGCCACAGTCAACAGCATAGCCAAAGCCAAGCTGCCAAATTTTTTGAAGTTTATCATCATCGATTCCTTAAAAGGTTAATCCAACAAAAATATAACATTGCCAACGGGTTGAAAGCCGCAGACAGATTCGTGTTATGGCAAAATCATACTCCCGAGATTCTAAAAAATCTCTTAAACAAAGCAAAATATTAACACACACAAAATTTCCAAACATTACATTGGCAAATTTACAATCGGCTCATTTGGCTGAGCATAGATTGTTTGGTTATGGTACTTGCGCCAGCGAGACGAACCTTGTGAGTTGAGCGGATTACAGCGAAGTTATGCCTCCAGGCGCTTGCCTGGGCACTTGCGCCAGCAAGCCGTAAAAAGCCACCTTGTGAGGGGTGGCTTTTCAGCCTTGCGGCTTACAGCTAAGTTATCGCACCGGGGCGTTCCCCTGCTGGTCGCTTGACCAGTTAATCTACCAGTTGAATATGGATTTTTTTGCCATAATATTTGGCCAAGATATAGAGGTTGGAAAGTTGCAAGGGATGAGAGCCTATTTCCATATCATCTAAAATATAAATAGGGATTCTGGTATCATGAGAGAGCCTTTCTAAAGATAATTGCTTGGACATTCGCAACTGGTGAAGTTGCTGAGCAATAGTGCCGTAGTTTTGAATAAGTTCTTTGATAGCCTGTTTTTTGTTATTCATCGTTACAAACTCCTAAATTTCTTATTAAAAGAAACCTCCTTGAAAAATCAAGGAGGGGAGTTCGAAACTGTACGAGAACAGTCCGGGTTCTTCGAGCAAAGCCTTATTCCCCCGGCTCCCCGTAAAAGGAGTTGTTCTTTTTCTCGTAAGGAGTTTCGATACTCCACAGGGGCAACTCGCCCCTGCGGAGATGATATTAACGCATAAAGATTAATTTGCAATTAATTTGTTTGAATAGGGCACGGATGCCAGCGAAACGAACATTGTGAGTTGAGCGGATAACAGCGAAGTTATCGCACCGGGGCGTTCCCCGGTTAGAGCATGAGGAAGAGGGATAAGAAGATGAACCCATACAGCAACACGCCGCTGATATACATTCTTGCGACCCTAAAATCGGCACCTGAGGGCATTGCGTTTTCGATAATGATTGTCTGCAACAAGACATAGAGCACATAGTTCACAAAAGTGGGCTCCATGGTTGGTAGAAAATAGCGGTTAAGGTAAAAACCGATAGGCAAGAGCAGCAACGGCGCCATTGAGGCCGGCACGGCGTTATAGAAAGTGACATTTCTAAACCCCACACTTCCCATCACGTAGCTTCCGTCTTCTCCGCGACGGGGGAATATGGTAAAATTGCACGGCCTGGCATTAAGAAGCATCCCGACAAAGAAGTGCATAAACTCATGCAAGATGGTGCCCGGAATATTCACGAGTGAAGATAGCCACAAGGAATTATAGGTTGTATACTTGACCCGCATTAAAATAATGACCAGCAAGATGAGATAAAAGCGGTTATCAAAGAACCCGCGCAAAAAAGCCGGACTATTAATAATGCTCAAAAATTTATAATAGACATCATAAAGCATGTTTCACCTTCTTCAGGCCATCAAGCCCGGCAAGATACGTATTAAGCAGCAATTTGCAGATATTGGCCTTATTGAGCTTTCTAAGCTTGCCGGTGGGCTCGGTTGCCAAGAAGCCACTCAAACAAAAAATAGCCATTCCCAACACCTGCAAAGATGTTCGGCGCTCAGCCTTACTTAAGGCTCCAAACATCAGCGTGACCTGCGTTTCAAACAAGGCCTCAATTTTATAAATCCGCCGCAGATAGGGTGCGGAAAGCGGCTGTGCGGCATTAAACAAATGCTCTCGATAAAGCAATATCCACAAATTTTTATTATTCAAGACAAAAGCGCTGAAAACATCTGCGTATCGATTAATGTTGAGATATGGATTTTTATCGGGGATAATGGCAGACATTTCGGCATAGAGTTCGTCTAGGGTCTGCATATTTTCCTCTGCGATAAAGCGCTCCATGGTGGCAAAAGTATTATAGATAGTGCCGATAGAAGTGTTGGAGGCATCAGAGAGTTTGCGTGCGGTTAAAAACTCGGCTCCTTTATCGACAACCAAGCGCCGCCCTATTTTTAGGAGCGAGGCTCTCACCTGCTCTTTTACAAATTTTTTAAGACGCTGATTTTTTGTTTGCTCTTGGGTCATTGTTTTATATCTGATTGTGTTTATATATTTACAAAATATTTGCAATTATGGATATAGAATAAACAAAAGTTGAACAGTGTTCAATCCAAATTTTCAGTCGCAAAGGATAATTTGATGAAAAAAATACTTTTCTTGTTTTTAGGCGTTATTCTGGCTGCCCCGGCGGGTGCGCAAATTTCACAAGATTTCCTATTTGATTCTGAAACGGTCGCCTCAATGGAACCAGATGAGAACGCTGTTTCTCAGGCAGAGGAAAGCGCCAAGAAGTTGCTGCAGCAAAAGCCGAGAGCCTTGCGCAAACAAACATTCCCAAAATTGCGCAGCACTCCCGCCGCCAAACAAGATCAAATTGTCTCCAGAGACCAAGGTGCCCCTTTTGGCCTAATTTGGGGAGCCTCCATGGCAGAAACCAAGAATCAAGGAATTATCCTCACTCCGATTGGCGAAAAAGACTATGTTAATAATTTTTCAGCCACTCACCTTCCCAAAGAGATTGATGACATCGCAAGAGTTGATGTAACTTTTGGTGAAGACGACCACTTGTGGCGCATTATTGCCTATGGCAAGCTCTTAGATGATGATGCCGAAGCCTCCAAAGTGATGAGGCTCTATAAGATATACTCAGCTCTTTTGAGCAAAAAATATGGCAATGCTCAAGAATTTTTCACCCCGGCACAGATAAATGTCACCAAACAAGACGATAAAGGCAAAGACATTGTCGTTCAGGAGCCAGCCCCAATGGGTAATCCCAATTTCTTGTCTCAGTTGCAAAGCGGCGCGGCAGAACTGTACTCGACTTATTACAATGAAGAAGTTGGGGCTGCTTTGGCAGTAAATGTTGACGGCGACGGAAAAAGTTATATAGTGATTGACTATAAAAATTTACGAATATTAAATGCACAAGAACAAGAGACTTTAGACGCGCTCTAAAGCAAGACTAGAACTTTTAAGGAAACAAATAATGAAGAAGATAGCTTTCTGCGGCGCCGCCGGCAATGGTATCAGCCCGTTAGAACAAATAATGATAAAAAAAGGTTACGAAGTATACGGCTCCGACAGAAGTTTTGATGAAGGCAAAGACAATGACCGCCGTCAGGCTTTGGAATCCGTTGGGCTCAAGATTATTCCGCAAGACGGCAGCGGCATCACGCCCGATATGGAGTGTGTATATGCCTCTGCGGCCTTAGATGAGAGCAACCCTGATATTAAAGCCGCTCGCCGATATAACATTCCGGTCAAAAGCCGCTCAGATTTGCTGGAAGAAATTTTTCATACCTACCCCAAGGGCATAGCGGTTGGCGGCACGGCCGGCAAAACCACCACCACCGCCATGATTGGCTATGTGCTTGATGTTCTGGGCCAAAAACCAACCATGATAAACGGAGGAATGCTCTGCAACTACAGCCAAAATCCCGGTCTGCAAAACTATTTGTATAATGATGGCGAAACCTGCGTGATTGAGGCTGACGAAAGTGATGGTTCCATAAAGAAATATCACCCATACATTGGCTTGGTTAACAATATTTCACACGACCACACCAGCATTGAGAAATTGGTAGAATATTTTTCCACTTTTGCTTCTCATGTAACTCACGCCCTGGTTGTCAACTATGATTGCCCAAGAGCCAGAGAGCTGAGTAGCCCGGCAAAGAAATTCACCTACTCCATCGGCAATGACAATGCAGACTTGACTGCCAAAGACGTCAAAGCAATTGAAAACGGAATTGAATATAAACTGGATGGCCAAACGTTTCATTTGAACTTGATTGGCAAATTTAATGTCTCTAATGCTCTTGCCGCCATCAGTGCCTGCATAATGCTGGGACTGGATAAATTTGCCGCCGCTCGGGCTTTAGAGGGATTTAACGGAGTAAAAGTTCGCTTAGAAAAGATCGGCAGCCACAACGGCGTCACCGTTTATAATGACTTTGCGCATAACCCCAGCAAGATTGAGGCCTCGCTGCAAGCACTCAAAGACCACCCTGGCCGCATTATTGCCATGTATCAGCCGCACACACCTTTTTCAGCCGTCAACACCGGAGATGAGGTAGCAGATGCAGTAGCAAAAGTCTTGGCCCCGGAAGATATCATGATTATGCAAGAAATTTATGAATTGACAGAAAAAGATGTCGGCATCACTTCGGCAAATATTATCAATCGGATCAAAGAAAACGGACACAAGAATGCTCTGTTTTTGCCACACAAAGAGGACACCAGAGAATTTATAAAAGAAAATGTCCGCCCCGGAGACCGCGTTGTCATCATGGGTGCGCATGATAATTCTTTGGCAGATTTCAGCCGCGAGTTATTGCAGGTTGTCTAAAAAGAAAAGCCGCCGATTGGGCGGCTTTTTTTAGCTTAGAACACACTTCCAAACAAGCTAAAGACATAATCCAAATTTTTAGCATTCAGATAATTTATAAGCTTCATATAAATACCAATTCCTTCCCATCCGCGAGAATTAAAAGCAAGCATAGATCCAACCGCCCACAAGTTGGCCGAAGGCAAAAACATGGCACAAAACTTATAAGAAACCTTTGGCAAATCAGTTTGTTTTTCGTGAATTTGCGAGCCGACCGTATCCAAATGATAACCGATAAAATAACCCAGCACTCCATTTAAGATAAGGTTGCTTGGCGCAAAAGAGGTATAGATTGAAAAAGCGATTAAATAAACCATTCCAAATAGCGGGAAAAAGTATGGAGCAATGATAATAAGCCAGTTTCCCCCCCCCTCAAAAGCCATTTCTCCCCCTGAATTATCGCCCTCAATGCGGATTCCTTTCACTTTATGAAAAGTAATAAAGGCAAAAAAAGCGTGCGTCATCTCATGGGCAATGATTTCCATGTTGGCCTTGACCGAGGAATCCATCATGCTCCGAGAAATAAAGAAAAGGAAGAAGCCGCCAATAAGCGCCACATAAGGAAGTTTTGTAAACTGGAAATACGCCAAAGACTGAATGTATGCCGGCAAGGAAAACAACATATAAACCGCAGTCGGCCATTTTAGCAAATTAATTAATCTGTCAATCAATATCTTTCCTCCTGTTGGGGCACATTATACCTCACAAAAATATATTTTGCATACTTAATCTGCAGAATATTAACATTTCTTCAATAATTGTTTTTTATGATTTTTGCATAAACTGCAAAAGTTTATCGGCTGCCTGCCCGATGCTTCCCCCAGAACACGCGAACAGACAGCCGTTTTGCACACTTTCGGATTCGTTTATTGTAAAGCAAGAAGAAATACGCTACCATAAACTAAAAAGCCAAAAGATGAAGGAAGATAAAATGACCGGCGAAGAATTTGAAACTTATGATTTTTTAATCAACGATGAAGATGAGGCAATGCTCCTGCTCTATGTGAGAGAGGGGGAACCCCAAAACGCCTCAATAGAGGTAGACCAAGAAGCACGCTCGGCCGTTTTGCACCGCCGCCCCGGAGACGATATCTTTTTAGACGGCATTCCGGAAGATGTCTTAGACAGCCTGGCTGATGCCGACAAGCTTTTGGTCTGTGAATTAAGCATTGAAGATGATGAAAAAGACACCCAAATTGTCTACGCCTATGAGGCAGAAATAACCGACTAACTCTAATTAGCCACAAAAAAACCGCTCCACAAGGAGCGGTTTTTTTATTGCGTCAGAAGCAGCTTATTTGCTGGCTTCAGTGTTTCCGGCTTCTGCTTTGGCAGCCTCAGCGGCGGCAGCTTTTTCAGCAGCAACACGAGCCAAGTCTTTAGCGCCTTTAGCATTAACGTCACGGTCAACCAACTCAATGATAGCCATGTCAGCCGCATCACCATAACGGAAACCAGCCTTCAATACGCGGGTATAACCACCGTTACGCTCTTTGTAACGCTCAGCCAAAGTAGAGAACAACTTGGAAACGACTTCATTGTCACGAAGGAAAGACAAAGCCTGGCGACGATTAGCCAAACCGCCTTTTTTACCCAAAGTAATCATGTTGTCGACAAAAGTTCTAAGCTCTTTAGCTCTCTGAACGGTAACCTTAATCTGCTCGTGGGTCAAAACGGCAGCAGTTAAATTGGAGAACAAAGCCTTGCGGGCATTGGTATCCATATTAAATTTTCTATGTTTTACGCCATGTCTCATGACAAATTCCTTTCAAATTCTCTGTGGCCTGCAAGGGCAGACCGGATCAAACTCTAAGTCCTTGCTACGGGAGCGGACTCTGCCGCACATACACAAAGACTCCTCATTCGCCAGAGTTTCTAACACACAAAAAAAATAAATGCAAGCAAAAAATCCCCTCTCAGACACCCAAAAGGCTGAAAACCGGATTGGTTTTCAGCCTTTTGACTACAATTTTGCCAGCAAAAAGACAGCTGTTTCACTTTCCACATAATAAGGCGTGGTATAGCCGGTTAACCAACAAAGATAACCTTTTCCGCGCTGATACGATAAAGAAAGCAAAAATATTTCCACACCTCGCAAGTCTGGTACACCAACTTTCTGCATCATATCCTGCAGTTTGTGCCATTTTTTCATAAGCAAGGCGGCGTCTTCCTCAGTTGGCAACTGCACATTCCATTTGGCAACACACCTCCGTATTGTGCCGGGAAGAGCAAAAGTTGCCGTACGCCCGACAACGATGAAATTTGGAGAAAGCGCAAAACCTCTAAGTTTGCCCTCATACTCAACCACCAACTTCGGATCATCATCGGCATTCATCTCACAAGCGACCAAATCTTTAATCTCCTGAGAGGAAGCCCCTTGATCAACCCACAAAACGTCTTTCTTGTCTTCTTCTTGCAAATGCAAAATAGGCAATTCCAACCGAAAAAGTCTCTCCCAAAAGAGATGCTCAAGGATTTTATCATGGATTGCCCATTCTCCGTAGGCTCTGGGAAGGAACCGACCACTACAGTGCTGAGCTTCCTGCCAAGACATTTTTTCAATTTCTGTCTTGCAAACATCGATGGGAGCGTCTATTAAAGGAATTTCTTTTCCATTCAAACTGATTTTAATTTCCTCTAAAAGCATAAAATGATAAAAATTAATAGTTAGACATCATGATAACAAAAGTTTACACTTCTTATAGCACTCATGATTTTTTTGGCAACTAAAATTATCTTACAACATTTGCTTTCACCGCCTAAAATGCACAAAAAAAGCTCCCGATTTTCGGGAGCTTTTTAATTTCATCAAGATTAGAAGTGTTCGTCACAACGACGAATCAATTCTTCAATATTCTCTGGCGGCCAACCCGGAGTATCCATACCGAGATGGATTCCCATTTTAGCCAAAACTTCTTTGATTTCATTCAAAGACTTACGACCAAAGTTAGGTGTTCTGAGCATTTCCGCCTCAGTCTTTTGAACCAAATCACCGATATAAACGATATTGTCATTTTTAAGGCAGTTAGCAGAACGAACAGAAAGTTCAAGTTCATCAACCTTTTTCAACAAATTGCGGTTAAACGGCAATTCTTCTTTTTCGACCTCAACCTCAGCCTCGGGCTCATCAAAGTTGATGAAAGGCTTCAACTGATCTTGCAAGATGCGAGCTGCAAAAGCAACAGCATCTTCAGGAGTAACCACGCCGTTGGTCTCAACAATCATGGTTAACTTATCATAGTCTGTAGCCTGCCCTACACGGGTATTTTCAACCTTGTAAGAAACCTTGCGAACCGGAGAATAGATAGCATCAACGGCAATCAAACCAATCGGAGCATCGGCAGGTTTGTTCATAGCTGCCGGCACATAACCTTTACCGGTTCCGACAGTCATTTCCATATTGATTTTGGCACCGGCATCAAGATTGCAGATAACCAGATCCGGGTTCATAATCTCGATATCATGACCATGTTCAATCATGGCGGCGGTAACCTCGCAAGGTCCCTCAGCCTTAAGAGTCATGGTTTTAGGTCCCTCGCTGTGGAGAGCCACAGCCAAGCACTTAACATTCAAGACGATGTCGGTAACATCCTCTCTGACACCGGGAACAACTGAAAATTCATGCAACACGCCATCAATTTTGATACTGGTGACGGCGCCGCCCTGCAAAGAAGATAACAATACTCTTCTCAGAGCATTGCCAAGAGTTAAGCCGAAGCCTCTTTCTAAGGGTTCAACGACGATTTTGGCTTTATTTCCGCCCTCAAGCGGAGTAACATCCAAATTAGTCGGTTTAATAAGTTCTTGCCAATTCTTTTGAATCACTGGGGTGTCCTCTTTATTACTGCATATGCAAAGTTCAGAAAAAACCAGAAGTTATGAGACCTTTCACCAAAGGCTCATAACCACTGGACAACAAATTAGACGCGACGTCTTTTTCTCAAACGACAGCCATTATGAGGAATAGGAGTAACATCACGAATGGTTGTGATGGTAAATCCTACGACTTGCAAAGCTCTGATAGCAGATTCTCTACCAGAACCGGGGCCTTTAACTTCGACCTCCAAAGTTTTCATACCATGCTCCTGAGCCTTTTTACCGGCCTCTTCGGCGGCAACCTGAGCGGCATAAGGGGTAGACTTACGAGAGCCTTTAAAGCCCTGCGCACCAGAGGTAGACCAGGCAACGGTGTTGCCTTGAGCGTCAGTGATGGTTACTCTTGTATTGTTGAAAGTAGAATTAATATGTGCGACACCTGCCGTAATATTCTTCTTTTCTTTCTTTTTAACACGTTGTGTTACTGCTTTTGCCATTTAACAACCTACCTTACTTTTTCTTATTAGCGACAGTCTTACGCTTACCTTTACGGGTACGAGCATTTTGTTTTGTGCTCTGACCGCGAACGGGCAAACCTTTACGATGACGCAAACCTCTGTAGCAGCCGAGGTCCATTAACCTTTTAATGTTAACGCCGATCTCACGACGAAGTTCACCTTCAACGACGACATCATGATCAATGACATCGCGGATTTTAGCTACATCATCATCACTCAATTCGTGAACGCGGCGGTCAGCAGAAACTCCGGATTTTGCGCAAATGTCTTGAGCAGTTTTTCTACCGATGCCATAAATATAAGTCAAAGCGACTCCAACCTTTTTGGCACTCGGGATATTTACACCAGCTATACGAGCCAAGTTAACTCTCCATTATCTAGATATTATCATTACATTCAAAAAGTTGATCACCACTTTTCAAAATTAAGCCGGATTATAGGCTAAAATTTATTTGTGTCAACAAAGATTTACCTTTTTTTTAGAAAAAAGTCAATTTTTCCTAAAATTGCAGTAGCAGTTTTTTATTTTATGCCCAAAATTTCATCAATTTTAGCGGCAACGGCAGCAATAGACCCGGTACCATCCACTGTTCTCAAGAGACCTTTTTTCTCAAAATAAGGAATAGTAGGATAGGTTAGCGCCCGATAATTAACGAGTCGGTTTTGTACCGTAGCTCTATTATCATCGATTCGCCGATAGAACTCGGTGCCGCCGCACTTATCGCAGACTCCGTAAACCTGAGGTTTTTGGTATTTATCATGATATCCTTGTCCGCACTTCATGCAGGCATAGCGCCCCAGAATACGCTCCATAATAATTTCATCTGGAACTTGGATTTCAATAACGGCATCAAGCTTGATTCCTTTTTCATCAAGCATTTTTTCCAAGGCCTCAGCCTGAGGCAAAGTTCTCGGAAATCCATCCAAGATAAACCCATTTTTGCAATCAGCTTCGTCGATTCGTTTAGAAACCATATTGATGATCATCTCATCGGTTGCAAAGCCGCCTTTATCCAAAACCTCTTTTAGGGCCAAGCCCTCGGGAGTCTTTTTTGCGGCCTCGGCACGCAGCATCTCTCCCGTTGAAAGATGGCAGATATGAGCCTTTTCCTTCAACAGACGTGCCTGCGTACCCTTACCGCACCCGGGAGCTCCGGTCAAAACCACATGAAGTCCAAAACCATTCTTACTCATTAGCGTTTCTTTCTTCCGGCCAAAGAAGCCTTTCTGATTAAAGATTCATATTGATAAGCAATCAGGTGAGATTGGATTTGAGTTACAAAATCCATCGTAACCTGAACCACGATGAGCAAGGTTGTGCCGCCCAAAACAAACGGAACAGAGAGCTTGCTGATGAGGATCTCGGGCAAGATACACAAGCCAACCAAATATACGGCACCCAACACAGTCAAACGAGTGATGACGTAGTCAAGATAGTCTGCCGTATTTTTACCCGGACGAATACCGGCAATAAAACCGCCGTGCTTTTTCAGATTCTCGGCCGTCTCTTCCGGATTAAAGACAACCGCGGTATAGAAGAAAGCAAAGAAAGCAATTAAGAAAGCATACAATGCCAAGTACAGAGGCTGTCCATGGCTCAACATTTGGCTCAAATTTTGCACCCATGTCGGCCCATTTTCAGCACTCAAATTAGCAATAGTAATCGGCAGCAACAACAAAGAGCTGGCAAAAATCGGCGGGATAACGCCGGTGGGGTTAATTTTAAGCGGCAGGTGTGAACTTTCGGCAGCGGCCATCCGTCCCATAGCCTGACGCTTCGGATATTGAATAATGATTTTGCGTTGAGCTCTCTCAACAAACACGATGAGATAAATCAAGCCCAAGACCATAACCATCAACATCAAAATAACCCCGGCAGACATAGAGCCGACACGCCCTAACTCAAAAGTCTGAGCCAAAGCACTTGGAATATTGGCAATAATACCAACTGTAATGATTAAAGAAGAACCGTTGCCGACACCGCGAGCAGTAATTTGCTCACCCAACCAAACGATAAACATGGTACCGCCGACCAAAGAAACAATGGTCGTAAAGCGGAAAATAAAGCCGGGCATAACCACCGCAGACAATCCGGCAGACCCGGTCATGCTTTCCAACCCGACGGCGATACCATAACCTTGGATAATGGTAATCAAAACCGTCAGATACCGAGTATATTGTGTAACTTTACGATGTCCGGCCTCACCTTCTTTCTTCAGAGCCATCAAAGACGGGATCACAGATTGTCCGAGTTGGATAATGATGGAGGCCGAGATGTAGGGCATAATGTTCAGAGCAAAAATGGTCATACGCTCTAAAGCACCACCGGCAAACATATTAAACATACCCAAGATACCGCCGGAGTTACGCTCAAAAATCTCAGAAAGAATATGCGGGTCAATTCCCGGCAAGGGAATAAAGGTTCCCAATCTGAAAACGATTAATGCCAATACGGTAAACCACAATCTTTTTTTGAGTTCTTCTGCTTTGCCAAAGGCCGACATATCAAGGTTGGCGGCCATTTTCTCTGCCAGTGAAACCATTTTTACTTCCTTAATCTATTATTTAAAACAAACAAACGGGACTAAACCTAGTCCTTTCAAGCTAAGATATTAATACACTAAAAAATTTTTAATTCAACAATTTTATACTTATCAGCAATAAATTATAAAATAAAAAGGCATAATGGCTCATTTTTGCTTTTGCCGCCACGCAGCAATCAAACCACGACCGTAACTATAGACATCTCGCATCAATTTCTCACCATTTTGCTTCATCAGCTTAAAAACTTTGCGTTCCTTTTCACCCTGACAAACCAGATTTTCGACTTCCGGCAAGGGAACCAAGTTTTTTGATTGTTGCTTTGAATTTCTAATTCCGTTCATCAAGGCATTAAAAACAAATTTTTGCAGAACTTTTCCATCCGACGTCAGCTCTTCATCCCGAAAACCGACAAAGCCGTGTTCTTTGTCATTTATAAGAGCTGGCCCCTCTTCTTTATCATAAGCATATTTTTGTTTAATCAAAAAACAATTCCCCATAACTCCCGGAAGAAAACTCGGCTTCAGCTTAAACGGCTTGGTGGTAGCTTTTCCCAAAGCATCATTTTCCATAACAGCATAAGTATAGGCCCGATCTTCACGCATTTTCTTATCGACATAAGTTGATAAATAATTCAAAGGACGGGGCATTTCACTATCATTTGCAGATAAAAAACTAACAACCGTAGATTTTGAAACCCCAAGCGGACACGCCGGAGCCTGAGCCACCACCAACATCTGTTTTTGAATCAGAGCCCGCTCTTTGGCAGAATAACCCAACGCAGACATCTTCTGAGCCATAACGTCTTCTAATTTTAGCGCCACAAACGCACCATGACAATGAGCCATAAAAGTAATTTTGCGTAAATTGGCTGCGGCCTCTTCAACATCTATCCGTTCAGCCCCTTTATTTTTAGCAATCCTGGGCTCAATAACGCGCTTATAAATTTCTTCAATATAAGCAAAATCGGGTTCTTGACCATTATCCATCGCCGCAATTTTTTCACGCTGCTCTTGCGAATTAATCATTCCTCGGCGAACATATTCCATTTTGCGGGCTTTATTTTGCCCTCCCTTTGCAAAATCATAAGTAATACCATAAACAGGGATTCCCTTTCCAAAAACTTTATCTATTTCTTCCTGATATCCCTTAACACTGCCATTCGCCGCTCTGGTATCCCGAGTTCCATCTCCCCCCAAACAAACAACACAGACTTCATCAGGAGGAATCTGCTCAACCTCTTGCCAACCAGTCAAATTTTCTTCTGTCTTATCAACCCGATATCCCAAACTAACAGAAGACATTACCTTTCTCCACAAAATCATAACTAAGTAGATTTTACACGAAAAACGAATTTCTTGCAAAGAAAAATAAGACCAAATGGCCACAAATTTTCACAAACGCACAATATTCAAAATAAAAAAAGCGGAAAATTCACGCCCTTATCAGGCACAGAACTTTCCGCCTTTTAATTTTCTACGACTAAGCGTTTGCTAAATAAGGTTTACCTTACCACCGGCTTTTTCAACTGCAGCAACGGCAGCTTTAGAAGCAGAGTTAACACTAACGTTAACCTTAGAGGTAACGGCACCGCGAGCCAACAAACGGACACCATCCAAAGCCTTGCTGACAATACCTGCAGCCTGCAAAGATGCAACAGAAACATCTTCTGCATTCAACTTACCGGCATCAATAGCCTTTTGAATGGTATCCAAGTTAACAACGGCAAATACCTTGGCAAACGGATTCTTAAAACCACGTTTCGGCAAACGACGATAAAGAGGCATTTGTCCGCCTTCAAATCCGCGTACAGCGACGCCTGAGCGAGACTTTTGGCCTTTTTGACCACGGCCGGCAGTCTTGCCAGAACCGGAGCCGATACCGCGGGCAACACGTTTACGGTCTTTGCGAGCGCCTTGGTTATCTTTAATTTCATTAAGTTTCATTTTTCTTCACCTTAAAATTTACTAAGCGACCTTATAAAACTTGATAAGAGGGCTTGCTATCAACGGACTTGAGGGCGCGGTGCACCAATTTAGTACATAAGCTCTCAAATCCGTGGATTTGAAGCCCGCCTTGCAAGTTTTACTCCTCGACTTTAACCAGATGAGCAACCTTCTTAATCATCCCGCGAACAGCAGATGTATCCTCAAGCTCAGCAGTCTTGTACATCTTGTTCAATCCGAGACCGATCAAAGTAGCTCTCTGATCGGCCGGACGACCGATCGGGCTTTTAATTTGGGTAACTTTAATTGTCTTCTTATTAGCCATAATTATGCCTCCTCAACAGCGAGTTTAGCATTGCTGGTGTTTTCGCGGCGGCTGACGATATCGCCAACTTTCTTGCCACGTTTAGCAGCAACCATACGAGGTGAATTGATAGCTTCCAGAGCGTTAAAAGTAGCCTTAATCATATTGTATGGGTTGTTTGATCCCAATGATTTGGCAACCACGTCCTGAACACCCAAAACTTCGAAAATAGCACGCATCGGGCCACCGGCAATAACACCGGTACCGGCAGGAGCAGTACGAAGATAAACTTTACCAGCGCCGAAACGACCAGCGACATCATGGTGAAGAGTTCTTCCCTCACGCAACGGAATGCGAACCATATTTTTCTTAGCTTCGTTAGTAGCCTTGGTAATAGCCTCAGGAACCTCACTGGCCTTACCGGTACCGAAACCGACGCGACCTTTTTGGTCACCAACGACAACGATAGCGGCAAAAGACATTGTGCGGCCACCCTTAACGGTTTTGGCTACACGGTTAATGTGAACCAGTTTCTCAACTAATTCTTCTTTCTTTTCCGTCTTATTATTACGACGATCTACAGCTTGTTGTGCCATTTCCTAAACTCCTAGAATTTCAAACCAGCTTCACGAGCTGCATCAGCCAAAGCCTTAATACGGCCATGATAGATATAGCCACTGCGATCAAAGACAACCTCACTAACGCCAGACTTAAGAGCGCGCTCGGCAATCAATTTACCGATAAAGCTTGCAGCCTCAACATTAGAAGACTTTTTGATGTTGTCGCGAACTTCCTTCTCCAAAGTAGAAGCAGAAGCAACCGTAACACCTTTGGTATCGTCAATAATCTGAGCATATACATGCATATTGCTGCGAAATACAGACAATCTCATCTTTCCATTCGCAGTTTTTTTGAGAGCAGACCGAATGCGGTCTCTTCTCTTTTGAAACAATTCTCTTGGCGTACTCATTTAATTCATTCCTTATTTCTTCTTGCCTTCTTTACGACGGATATATTCACCTTCATATTTTACGCCTTTGCCTTTGTAAGGCTCAGGTTTTCTGAATTTGCGAATTTCCGCGGCAAATTGACCAACAAGTTGCTTATCAGCACCAGAGATTGTAATCTGAGTAGCACTCGGGCAGCTAACCTTAATACCCTTAGGAGCCTCAACCGGAACATCATGAGAAAATCCGAGAGACAGAACCAATTTATTGCTGCCTTCAACACGAGCCTTGTAACCAACGCCCACCAATTCAAGATTCTTAGTAAATCCGTCATGAACGCCTTTTACAATGCAATTGATATTAGCTCTGGTGGTACCCCACAAAGCGCGAGAATGTTTGTTCTCTAATTTCGGAGTAACAACAACCTTGTTTTCATTAACTTCTACGGCAATATGATCTGCGTCAAAAGTATGGGAAAGCTCACCAAGCTTACCACTGGCCTTAACCAAGTTACCTTCAACAACGACCTTAACGCCTTCAGGGACGATAACCGGATATTTTCCAACTCTAGACATCCTATTTCTCCCTTAAAATACCTGGCACAAAATTTCGCCACCGACATTGGCCTTACGAGCATCATTGTCACTCATAACACCGGCCGGTGTTGAAATAATGGAAATACCAAGACCGTTATAAACTCTGGGCAAATCTTTAACGCTGGAATAAACCCGACGTCCCGGAGTAGATACACGGTAAATTTCAGTAATAACAGAAGTACCTTCATGATACTTCAACTTAATGCGAAGTTCATCGACACCCGGACGAACGCTAACACGTTCATAACCCAACATGTCACCTTCTTTTGTCAGAACTTCCAAAACATTTTCACGCAAGCGGGAAGCCGGAGATACAACCTCACTCTTCTTCGCTCTTTGTGCGTTTCTGATGCGTGTGAGCATATCGCCCAAAGGATCGGACATAGACATATATCTTCCCTCCTACCAGCTAGATTTAACCAAACCGGGAATTTCACCAAAGCTGGCCATATCTCTGAGTTCGATACGAGCCAAACCGAATTTCCGGTAAACACCACGAGAACGCCCCGTAAGCTTGCAACGATTACGATAACGAATCTTTGCAGAGTTGCGCGGCAATTCAGCCAATTTCAAAGTAGCCTGGAATCTCTCTTCCGGAGAGACGGTTTTATCCATAACTATCTTTTTGAGCTTAGCGCGGCGAGAAGCAAACTTCTCAGCCATCTTAGCTCTTTTCAAGTTTCTGTAAACTGAACTTGTTTTTGCCATTCTTTTTCCCCTTATTTCTTGTAAGGAAGGTTAAAGCCGGTCAGAAGAGCCTTAGCTTCTTCATCAGTCTTTGCAGTTGTGCAGATGCAAATATCCATACCGCGAACATTCTCAACCTTATCATAGTTGATTTCGGGGAAAATGATTTGCTCTTTAATACCAAAAGCAAAGTTACCTCTTCCGTCAAAGTTCTTACCGGTAATACCGTGGAAGTCTCTAACGCGGGGCAAAGCCATGTTAATCAGTCTTTCCAGAAACTCATACATTCTGGTAGAACGCAAAGTTACTTTACAGCCAATCGGCATGCCTTCTCTTACTTTGAAGGTAGCAATCGACTTACGAGCTTTGGTAACAACCGGTTTTTGACCGGCGATCAAAGCGAGCTCCTCAACAGCGTTGTTGAGCTTTTTCTTATCGGTAACGGCATCGCCGATACCCATATTCAATACAATTTTAGTCAGCTTCGGAATCTCATGTGGGTTGGTGTAACCGAATTTCTCCACAAGAGATTTTTTTATGACTTCATTGTACAATGTCTCAAAATTTGCCATAAATTTTTCTCCCATTAATCGATTACTTCACCGGTTTTACGAGCAACGCGCACTTTTTTACCGTCAACGGTTTTATATCCGATTTTAGTAGCCTTGCCGTCTTTAGCAAGAGCCACGTTAGAAACATGGATCGGCGCTTCTTTAGTAACAATTCCGCCCGGAGTTGTCTGGCTGGGTTTTGTATGGCGTTTAACCAAGTTAACACCTTGAACCACAACCTTATTCTCTTTAGGCATAGCTTTTACTACTTCACCAGTTTTGCCTTTGTCATCACCTGACAAAATTACAACTTGGTCACCCTTTTTAATTTTCAACTTAGGCATTATAATACCTCCGGTGCTAATGAAATAATTTTCATAAATTTCTTGGCACGCAATTCTCTGGTAACGGGGCCAAAGATACGAGTACCGATAGGCTCACCGTCTTTGTTAATCAAAACTGCGGCGTTTTTATCAAAACGGATAACAGATCCGTCTTTACGTCTGATGTCAGAAGCTGTACGAACAATAACAGCCTTCATAACATCACCTTTCTTAACACGACCCTTAGGAATAGCATCTTTAACAGACACTACAATAACGTCACCTACAGAAGCGTGCATTCTCTTGGACCCGCCAAGAACCTTAATGCACTGCACCTGACGTGCGCCAGAGTTGTCGGCTACATCAAGGTTGGTTTGCATTTGAATCATTTTTCAATTCCTTTTCTTTTGTTTAAGTTAATCAACTTCGCGGCTTTGAAGTCTTTTCCGACGGCGGAGATAAACTCGAAATCTCCGCCCCGAAAAATCTTTTCAGACACCGCACCAGTCGGTTAACACTCTCTAGGCGTTGTCTTCACTATTTGACATTACTGTCCAGCACTTAGTCTTAGAATACGGAACCGATTCGATAATGCGGACGGTATCCCCGACTTTGCACTGATTATTTTCATCATGAGCAGCATATTTTTTGCTTTTCTTGATGAACTTTTTGTATACAGGATGCATAACCTGACGCTCTACGCGAACAACAACGGTCTTATCCTGCTTGTCACTAACAACAACACCTTGAAGAATTCTCTTAGGCATACTCTTTTCTCCTAACTATTCTTCTTGCGCTCGGAAAGGAGCGTGTTGATTTTTGCTACTTCACGACGGACGTTTCTTAATACAGCAGTATTTTGTAATTGTCCAGTAGATTGTTGCACCCGAAGGTTAAATTGCTCTTTTTTGCACTCGAGCAACTTTGCCTCCAGTTCATCAATACTCATAGCACGAAGATCTTTTGTTTTAACCATTTTTAGGCTCCTTGCTCTGAATTAAGTTTCTTAACAAACTTGGTCTTAATCGGCAATTTGGCAGCACCCAAAGCAAAAGCTGCGCGTGCGGTCTCTTCATCGATTCCTTCTGCTTCAAACAGAATACGACCCGGTTTAACCCTGGCAACCCAGAACTCTACAGAGCCCTTACCTTTACCCATACGAACCTCAGCAGGTTTGTCTGACACAGGAACATCTGGGAAAATTCGGATCCATAATCTTCCGGCTCTTTTCATCTCACGGGTAATCGCACGACGTGCAGCCTCGATCTGGCGAGCAGTAATACGATCCGGAGTCAAAGCCTTCAATCCATATGAACCGAAATCTAAGCTTGATCCGCCTTTGGCCAGGCCGTGAATACGACCCTTATGCTGTTTGCGGAACTTTAATCTTTTAGGACTTAACATTTCTATTCACCTTTATTTCTGTTCAGCCAGTTTTTTATCCTGAGCCATCGGATCATGAGCCATAATCTCGCCCTTGTAGATCCAAACTTTTACACCGCAGGCACCATAAGTGGTGTGAGCTGTGGAAGTTGCATAGTCAATGTCAGCACGCAGAGTATGCAAAGGCACGCGACCTTCACGATAATACTCTGTTCTGGCAATTTCTGCACCGCCCAAACGCCCAGAGCAGCAAACCTTGATACCCTCAGCGCCCAAACGCAGAGCAGACTGCATAACGCGCTTCATTGCACGGCGGAAAGCCACACGGCGTTCCAACTGCTGAGCAACACTGTCAGCTACCAATTTGGCATCGAGCTCAGGTTTTCTGACTTCCAGAATATTCAACTGAACTTCAGAGTCTGTTAATTTCTGAATTTCTTTGCGCAAGGCCTCGATATCCTGACCTTTCTTGCCGATAACCACACCCGGACGAGCGGAATGAATGGTAACGCGGGCTTTTTTGGCCGGACGTTCAATAACGATCTTGCTGATACCGGCCTGAGCCAGTTTTTCTTTCAGAAAGTTTTTAATTTTAACATCTTCGAGGAGGTAGTCAGCATATTTTTCATCTGCATACCAACGGGAATCCCATGTACGGTTAACCCCGAGACGAAGACTGGTAGGATTTACTTTTTGTCCCATTAGTTTACTCCCCACGCTCAGCAACAACAATGGTCATATTGGAGAAAGGTTTCAAAACTCTAGCTCCACGTCCACGACCTCTGGCGTGCATACGTTTCATTACTAAACCCTTGCCCACGAAAGCTTCTTTAACAAAAAGCTTATCAATGTTCAACTGGTGGTTATTCTCAGCGTTAGCAATAGCTGATTGCAAAATAGCCAAAGCTACTTTTGCGATTCTCTTCTTAGAAAAGCTCAGCTCGGCAACAGCCTTAGAAGCATTCAAACCACGGATAGAAGCGGCAATCAAATTCAGTTTGCGCGGAGAAGTACGAATAGAGTGGCAAACGGCCAAAGCCTCATTTGCGGCAACTCTTCTAGCATCTTTAGACTTGCTCATTATGCACCTCTCTTAGCTTTTTTGTCTGCAGCGTGGCCGTAGAAAGTACGGGTCGGAGCAAACTCACCAAATTTGTGACCAATCATATCCTCGGTAACCAAAACCGGAATAAACTTGTGACCATTGTGGACACCGAATGTCAAGCCGACAAACTGCGGCAACATTGTAGAACGGCGAGACCAGATTTTAATCACTTCATTACGGCTGGAAGCCTTAGCTGCTTCAGCTTTTTTCAGAAGATAGCCATCAACAAACGGCCCTTTCCATACGGAACGTGTCATATGCAAATCTCCTTATTTCTTCTTGTTATCATGACGGCTTCTCATAATGAACTTATCCGTCTTCTTGTTAGTACGAGTCTTATAACCCTTGGTCGGTTTACCCCACGGAGTAACCGGATGACGACCACCGGAGGTGCGGCCTTCACCACCACCATGCGGGTGATCAACCGGGTTCATCGCAACACCACGGGAAACCGGACGGTTACCCAGCCAACGATTACGACCGGCTTTACCAAGTGACTTGTTCTGGTTATCCGGATTGGAAACGGCGCCGACAGTAGCCAAGCACTCTTCACGTACAATCCGAAGTTCACCGCTGCTCAATTTCAACTGAGCATAACCGGCATCTTTACCAACCAACTGAGCATAGCATCCGGCAGAGCGAACCAACTGTCCACCCTTACCAGCTCTGAGCTCAACGTTGTGAATAATGGTACCAACCGGCATGTTCTTCAAAGGCATAGCATTACCCGGCTTAATATCAGCTTTAGCAGAAGATATAACCTTATCACCGGCTTTCAGTCTTTGCGGAGCCAAGATATAAGCCTTTTCGCCGTCTTCATAGCTAATCAAAGCAATGAAAGCAGAGCGGTTAGGATCATACTCGATTCTCTCAACTGTAGCCTCTGAATCAAATTTGTTACGCTTAAAGTCAATCACGCGCAATTTGCGTTTATGACCGCCACCAATTCTACGACTGGTAACATGACCGAAATTGTCACGACCACCTGTTTTAGTCAAACCGACAGTCAAAGTCTTTTCGGGTTTTCCTTTGTAGAGCTCGCTTCTATCAACGATAACGAGCTGACGAAGTCCAGGAGATGTGGGCTTATAATTTTTTAATGCCATTTTCTAAATCCCTGTAGTAACATCAATGTTTTGACCTTCGGCCAAAGTAACAACGGCTTTCTTGAAGTCAGAACGCTGACCGACATAGCCTTTGAAACGTTTTTCTTTGCCGAACTGACGAATTGTATTAACCTTGTTTACCTTAACATTAAAGATTGCCTCAACAGCAGCCTTAACGTCATCTTTGCTGGCAGACAAAGGAACCAAGAACGTAACCTTACCGGCCTCGGAAGAAATCATGGATTTCTCGGTAATAACCGGACGAACGAGAGTATCGTACATCTTTGCAGTTACATTGTTTGTTTTGCTGGACTTACTCATTTCAATCTTTCTCCTAAGCAAACAACTGCGTCTTTAGTCAAAACCAGTTTGTCTTTTCTCAAGATGTCATATACGTTGGCACCAACGGTCGGCAATACATCAACACCAATAATGTTTCTGCTGGCCAAAGCAAAGTTCATATCGACTTCTTTTCCGTCGATGAACAAGCTGTTGGTCAAACCGCAAGCAGCCAATTTATCTTGGAGCTCTTTGGTTTTGGGAGCAGCCAACTTGGCTTCGTCGATAATAACCAAATTACCCTCTTTAGCCTTAGCAGAGAGAGCAGTTTTCAAACCAAGTTTTCTAAACTTCTTGGTCAGCTCATGAGAATGGTCACGAACGACTGGGCCGAATACGACACCACCTTTTCTAAATTGGGTACCTTTGCGAGAACCCTGACGAGCGCGTCCGCCGCCTTTTTGCTTAAACGGCTTAGCCGGTGTCAAGGCAACCTCGGAACGACCTTTGGTCTTATGGTTACCAGATTGTAGTCTGGCCAACTGCCAAACAACAACACGGTGCAAAATATCCGGACGAACTTCCAAACCGAAAATAGATTCGTCAAGCTCGATTGTCCCGACATTTTTATTATCTAAATTTAAGATGTCCTGTTTCATAATTTTAATCCTTTAATTTCTATGCATTCTCAGCCGGGGTTTCGGCTTTAACTGCAACAGGTTCATCAGCTTTTTTCAAACCGGCAGGCATCGGCAATTTGACGGATGCAGGTTTCTTAACGGCATCAGTAATATAAACCCAGCTGTTTTCACAACCCGGAACACCACCTTTAACCATAATCAACCCCTTATCGGCGTCAACAGACACAACCTTCAAGTTCTGAACGGTAACGCGCTCATCACCCATATGGCCGGCCATTTTCTTGCCCTTAAATACTTTACCGGGATCTTGTCTTTGTCCTGTAGAACCATGAGAACGGTGAGAAATAGATACACCGTGAGAAGCTTCCAAACCGGCAAAGTTGTGACGTTTCATAACACCGGCAAAACCTTTACCGATAGATGTTCCGCAAACATCAACAAACTGACCAGGAACAAAATGTTCTACAGATAATTTATCGCCGACAGAAAGCAAGCAATCTTCAGAAACTCTGAATTCTGCCAATTTCTTTTTCGGCTCAACATTAGCTTTGGCGAAATGACCTTTCAACGGTTTGGAAAGGTTCTTGGCTTTGATGTTTCCGCAGCCCAGCTGAACGGCGGTATACCCGTCTCTCTCTTTGGTTCTGACGTCAACAACCTCAAGCCCGTCCACATGCAAAACAGTAACCGGAATATGAGTTCCGTCCATTTCAAACACGCGTGACATTCCAAGCTTTTTTGCGATTAGACCCGTACGCATTATTAATATTTCCTTTTCTTAATTGGTTGACTTTTCCAAAAACTCCAAAAAGCCAACATTAACGTTATTACAATTTAATTTCCACATTAACACCGGCAGCCAGATCCAGCTTCATCAAAGCGTCAACTGTTTGCGGTGTGGGATCTACGATGTCGAGAAGTCTCTTGTGAGTACGGATTTCGAACTGCTCACGAGATTTTTTATCAACGTGCGGAGAACGGTTTACCGTAAATTTCTCGATTCTTGTCGGCAAAGGGATCGGCCCTCTGACGTTTGCCCCTGTTCTTTTGGCAGTGTGCACAATCTCTTTTGTGGAGAGGTCGAGCAAACGATGGTCAAAAGCTTTAAGGCGAATTCTGATATTTTGTGTATCCATCATATTAAAATACTTTTCCTATAACTAGACGGCAAAAACCATAATTTCAGATTTGCCATCTAAATGTTAACCTTCCGCAGAGCCTTGAAATTCAAGGGATGCGCTATGTTTTATACCCCAAGTGCAAGACAGAGTCGCCCCCATCTCTCACTTGTCGTGGGCCTCTTGTAACATAACAAAACCAAGATTGCAAGCAAAAAAAGCGAAAAAAATCAAAAAAAATTGCATTTTAAAATCTCGCAAACGCCGACTCAGAGTCTGTTTTAAGAGATATATTTTTTTGTCAAATGCGAGTCTAAAAAGAAACATTCGAACATTAAAAAGATAGATAGAACTTTTTGCTATATTGCTAAAAGAGCCACCGATTAGTAGTTTATAAACTTTTTTACAGTTATTGATTGCAAATTAAAAAAATTATGTTATAACTACCTAAAGTTTGTAATTTTAGAGCAATAAAACTATGACGAAATTAACTAACAAGATTATTACCATTCATGAACGCCGCACCAGCATGCGCCTTTGCCACAAAGAATGGTGCGCCCTAGAAGATATTTGCCAAAGAGAGCAGATGAGCCGCAACGATCTTATTGCCATGATAGAAGATAGCAAAAACAATCGATTAGGGCTTGCCTATGCCACGCGATTATTCTTGCTTTTATATTACAAATCAATTGCCCATAACACCAAACGCAAAATTGCTCCCCTGATATTAAAAGAGCTTACATAGCACAAAAGAGGTCTTCTAAAAACAGAAGACCTCTTTCGTTTATTCTTTCTTGATAGCCACCACCAGAGTACCAATAAAGACCACAAACAATATAAAAATGATTCCGTTTCTTACGGGCGCCTGGTCACAATACCAATAATACTTCCACCTAAGTTCGTAATTTTTGCCGATTTCATAATGGCTCATACAAAGCTTTTCACCGCTTAAAGCATACATATAAACGGTATCGCCGCGAAGAATCTCTTCACCACTCAGGATGTCATTGAGATAGAAAACTCTTGCGACGTTTCCTGTCTCATCATAGAGCAGATTAACGATCTTGGTGTCAGGGAAATCGTTTGCCGTTCCAACCAGCTCTGTTGTCCAGCTAAAGTCCTTAACGACAATCTTTCCTTTCTCTTCCCAAGCCTCGTTAGAGAACAAATACGGGAAAGAAACCCACACCATCGCCACAAAGGCCACCAAAAACCAAAAAGGTGTTTGGAATCTAGAGATAAAATTTTTCATAATAGCAAGAATTAGAGGTTAGACATAAGAATTTGTTTTTCAATGAGTCTCTTATATCTACAATTTTTCAAAATATCAACCGATTAATTGGCATTTTTTTTGATTACCTCTGCTCTCTCTTAAGAGGCACGCACCCCCTCTGCACGAGACAATAGAAGCTCGATAGAACGTGCGAATAGAAGTAAAAATGAAAAAACCGAAAATCCTAGTGTACATTGTAGTACATGAATTTTCGGTTTTTTCTACTTTTTACGATTAGTCGCC
>CALXVV010000036.1 GCA_944392205.1 uncultured Alphaproteobacteria bacterium
AAAAGGCTGCCACAAAATAGAGCACACGCTTCTGCATGACACCTCTCCTCATATCTATATCCTCATTATCTAGAATACCAAAATTTAATCCTCCTGTCAACTAATCTCATCCTATAATAAAAAAAGCAAGACAGCAAAAGCTGCCTTGCTTTAAAGATTTGAAGAACAAATGATTAGAATTGCTCTTGTAACTCGAAGAAATAAGCTTGCGGATGGTCGCAAACGGGGCATTTCTCGGGAGCTTTGGGAGATTCAACGCGATGTCCGCAGTTGGCACATTCCCAAATAACTTTTGTCGGGCGCTCAAAGATAGTTCCCTCACAAAGAGAATCTAACAAGGCCTGATATCTTTCCTCGTGTCCTTTCTCAATTTTGCCAACCATTTCAAACAAAGCGGCAATCTTGGTAAAACCTTCTTCCTTAGCCTCCTTGGCCATGCGGGCATACATATCGGTCCACTCATAATGCTCACCAGCGGCTGCATCTTTGAGGTTGTCCATTGTAGAAGGAACATCACCGCCATGAAGAAGCTTAAACCAGATTTTGGCATGCTCTTTTTCATTGTTGGCTGTTTGCTCAAACTTATCGGCAATAATGTTGTAGCCTTCTTTTTTGGCTTTGGAGGCATAGTAGGTGTATTTGTTGCGAGCTTGAGATTCGCCGGCAAAAGCATCCATCAAATTTTTTTCGGTTTTAGATCCTTTGAGTTCCATGTTTTAAGACTCCTTGATAAAAATTAGTGGTTAGTTTTACACTCGTTGCAGATACCGCGCAGGGCAATATCGCAGGATTCAACTATCAGACCGCACCTGGCCAGCACATCTTGAGCCAAATGTGGAGCGATATCATAAGGCACATCATATACCTTATTGCATTTTTGGCAAATAAAATGGTAGTGGTTGTGGGTATGGTGATCAAAATGAGCCATACCGTCAAGACCTGATATTTTTTTGATAACACCACCATCTGCCAATAAATTGAGGTTCCGATAAACGGTAGCAAGACTGATTGTGGGGGCTTTTGTTTTGACCAAGGCATAGAGCTGCTCGGCGGTAGGGTGAACAGGGTTCTCCGCCAAGGTAGTCAAAATGAGTTCTCTTTGTTTAGAATTGCGCATATACGCCCCTTATTAATAATGATTATCATTATTGTTAATAAATAAAAATAAGGTTGTCAAGAAAGATTTTAGATATTATGTATGTATCCAGAAGCTAACATTAAAGAGGTAAAAACAATGAAAGCAATAGAAGTCAAAAAAGGAGTTTACTGGGTAGGCGCCAAAGATTGGAACCTAAAAGAGTTTCACGGCTATGCCACGCCGCAAGGCTCAACTTATAACGCATATCTGCTGATGGATGAGAAGATTACATTAGTAGACGGCGTCAAACATTATATGAGCGAAGAAAATTTATCGCGTATTAAGAGTGTTGTAGATTTCTCTAAAATAAGCTATGTTGTCGTTAATCACGTAGAGATGGATCACTCCGGCAATATCCCGGAGATTATGAAGTTGGCTCCGCAGGCCAAAGTTGTCACCAACACGGCTGGCAAACAAGCCCTGGAGGCACATTTTGACACCACCGGTTGGCAGTTTGAGCTCATCAAGAGCGGCGATACCTTGTCAATCGGCAGCAGAACTTTGGCATTCATGACCACGCCGATGCTGCACTGGCCGGATTCGATGATGACCTATGTCAAAGAAGATAAATTATTGCTTTCAAATGACGGCTTTGGTCAGCACTACTGCATTGATGCGCTTTTTGTAAAAGATGCCAAGTTTGATGTGGTTATGGAGCACGCCAAGAGCTACTATGCCAATATATTGTTCCCCTTTGGCGCGCAGGCCGAAAAGGCATTAAAAACTGCGGGAGATTTGGGGCTGGATATTGAGATGATAGCTCCCTCACACGGTCTGATTTGGTCCGGTGCAGAAGAGGTCAACGCTATTATCGGCAACTATGGCAAATGGGCTTCCGGCGCCAATGAGGGCAAAGCTGTTATTGTATATGACACCATGTGGGGAGCCACGGCTGCCCTGGCAGATGTTGCCATGGGTGTTTTCCAGGCAGCAGGGATTCCGGTAACCAAGCATTGCTTGTCGGTTAAAAATGTATCAGACATTATGCCTGATTTCCTGGATGCCAAATATGTTTTGATTGGCAACCCGACCTTGAATAATCAGCTGTTTCCGAGAGTGGCCGGCTTTGTAACCTATATGAAAGGTTTGGCACCTAAAAATAAGACGGCTTTAGCATTTGGCTCTTATGGCTGGCGCCCGGGCGTAGTCAACCAGATACAGCAAGTTTTTGATGACTTGGGCTGGCAAAGCATTCCGCCCTTTGAGGAGAAATATACACCAAAATCAGATGTTTTGGAAAAGTTCAAGGAAAAAGTAGAAGAGCTGATAAAGCTCTAAGATAAGTCAAAAAAAGCCCTGCTTGTAAAGAGCAGGGCTTTTGATTTAGGCAAGGGGCTTGCGGATGTGGAAGCCTTTGCCTTGAGAAACTGTGCGGCCGATAGAAGCAATTTTTTCGCGCACTTGACGCAGGCTCTCATCAGGGGTGTAGTTGGTGGAAGACTTCCCGGGGTAGAGCTCGTAGTGCTTGCGATATTGGGTGAGGGTAACATTAGGCATAATAACATTGGCACCGGCCTGTAAGGCTTTTGTCTGCCCGTTGGGCGCAAGTGTCTCCATGGCGGTTGTGGCCGGAATGTTGATGTCTGGTAATAATAAGCGCGTAAGAGCCATGACCTTAAGAGCTGTTTCAAGAGTTCCGCCAGCGGCATCTTTGAGCGGCGTGTCAGGATGGGGGATAAAAGGGCCGATACCGATCATATCGGCGTTGATAGCTTTGAAGAACAAGATATCATCGGCATAGCTCTCAATTTTTTGCCCCGGCAGACCGACCAAAACGCCGGACCCGATTTCTAACCCGGCAAGCCCAAGGTTTTTAATGCACTGAACCCGGTTTTCAAAACTCATGCCGGGATCATGGCGTAGGTATAAGTCTTTATCCGTTGTCTCGATTCTAAGCAAGAAACGGTCCGCCCCGGCGGCTTTATAGGCTTTGTATTCTTCCAAAGTCTTTTCACCGATGCTTAAAGTCAGTGCCACATCCAAAGTTTTTATCTTGCGGATGATATTGCAAAGTTTTTCTTGGGTGAAATACATATCCTCGCCTGATTGCAACACGATAGTCTTGAGCCCCATGTTACGCGCGGCGTGCTCTGCCAAGAGGAAGATGGTGTCTTCATCAATCCGGTAGCGTTCGATATTTTTGTTGTCGCGCCGCAAACCGCAATAACAGCAGTTGTTTTTGCAAAAGTTGGAGAACTCAATTAAGGCGCGCAAGTGGATTTCATCACCGACATATTGGCGGCGCACGTCATCGGCCGCGGCAAACAGCTCATCAGAGCAGGTCGTATCCCTAAGAAGGAACACAAGCTCCTCTCTAGAGAGAGAATGCGTGTTTTTTGCTTTTTCGATAAGTTTTTTCATGAGGATAAAGATAATAGTAATGCTGTAAATAAGCAATAAAAATAAGTTGCTTTTTGGCAGTAATAATCATTAAATGAATAAAATATTTCAAAAATAATAGTTGACAACTTTTATATATATGCATTATCATACATATGAAAGTTGAGATATGATGAAAGGAAAATAAATGTCTGTTGTTTTGAGTTTGGCAATTTTATTGGCGCTGACAAGTAAGGCTTTAGCCAATCCGGCCTGCGCGGTTTGCACGGTCGCCGTCGGTGCCTCGTTGGAAATTGCCCGCCACTATGGCGTTGATGACTGCGTTGTCGGCGTTTGGGCCGGTGCCTTGTTGGCCTTGTTGGGCTATTGGCTGATTCTGTGGTTTGAGAAAAAGAATTGGAACTTCTGGGGCAGAGATTTCTGGCTGATGGCCATCTCGGTTGGCTCAATCGGCTTTATGTATATTTCAGAGATTCCCTATAGCCCCAAAGTAATCTGGTATGTTTTCTACCTTGATCCTTTGCTGTTTTCCACCATTTTGGGCGCGCTGACATTTATTTATGTATCAAAGTTTTATCAGTGGATGAAAGCCAAAAACGGCGGCCATGCGCATTTCCCGTTTGAGAAAGTAGTACTGCCGGTTGCCGCATTGGCTTTGTTGAGTGTTTGGTTTAATTATTATCCGCTTGGCGAAGAAGTGGCAGCAGCAAATATGCTTGATGCCGCCGGGTTGTATGAATTTTCGGGAGAATAGAAGATGAAAAAAGCAAAAGACGTAAAAGAGTTTGTGGAGCGCATAGACGCCACCAAAAAGGTCAACCCCAAAGATTTGTCCTCAGATCAGGACTTGACCATTGCCATCATGAATTTAATCAGCATAGAGGAGCACTTGGTGTTCTCAGGAGCCAAAACCGGCAAAACATCTTACTATGATTTGATAGAAGAGGTGAGGGAACTGCGCAAGACCCTGATGCAAAAAGTAATTCCCCAGTATGAGGGTGAGGTCTGGTGTATTTCAAAACACCTTTTGGCATCATCCATGCGCCTGATGGAGGTTGGCACCAAGCAGCAGAGCCTTGGCCACCAGGAGGAGGCTTATAAGCTGTTCAACCAAGCCTATGAGTTATATTGCCTGTTTTGGGGCTTAAACATGAATATGCTCAATGTTGAAGACGTCAAATGGGTAGAAGACAAGATGGATGATATCAAGAAGATATCTTCAAGATTAGAGCAAGAGGCTGCTCCGGTTATAAAAGAAGAAAAACCGACCGGCGCCCTGGCTAAGATGAAAGCCTTTGTTCGCAAAGCCGTAGACTGCTGTATTGAATAAGGCTGGATAGATAAAGATACAAAAACACCCCGCTTTATAACAAAGCGGGGTGTTTAGGTTTAGGAATTACTAATCTACAGGAGAATAGCTGGTTAGTGGTATCAAAGTATCATCGGTGTTTCTGTACCCGATGATAACCTTGTCTGCCCGCCATCTTACCTCCGGCAAAAGCTCGCCGTAGGCGTAAAAGACACGCTTTCCGGTCTCTTTGAAGCGGAAGTAATAACAGTTTCCTTCCTGAACTTTCTCAGAAACCGTTACAGTCTTTTTAATTGTGTCAGAACTGTTGCCTGATTTCAAACTTGTCCGCTGTTTATATTGAGCGGCAGATTTAAGATAGGCTGCTTTGGCTTCTTGAAGAGTTGCTCCAATGCCCACAATTTCTTTTGTTTCTGCATTGCAAAAACCAAAGAACTTCGGCATGTTATCCATAGGGCTGATGAAAGTTGCAAAATAGGTATGCAATCCATCAACCATATAGAACACGGCATCATCAAGGAACACGGTTCCGAGTTTGACAGCGTTGGCTATAGAAGGGTCAGCCAGCATTGCAGCTTTGGCAGTGACCTCATTGATACCTTCACGGGCATAGAACGTTGCCTGTCCGGTCCTGGTATCAATCATCATATAGCCGATGGTCGCAGTTGAACTTGAGGACGATTCCGTTTTCTTGGCCTGAATACCCACGTAATATGAGCATCCATCAGCATTGTATACAATATCCATCCCGGGGCTGGCCTCTTTCCTGTCCTTTTGAGAAGGATTCCACCAACCGTGGATATACTCACCCCAGTAGTAGATCTGTTTCTGAGTAACGTCTTGCGGACATACAAGGTTCACCCAGTCAGGCGTCTCCTCAAGAGAGTATTCTTTAATCTCGCCGGTTTGGACATCTACAATGAGAGATCCTTTCACGACCTTGGTGCCAAAACCAAACTTGTTTTCCAAAATAGTGGCAGTATTAAAAGGCATACCATGGTTGTCAAGCTCAATACCATAGTCGTCAACAATCAGGTTAGGATATTCATTCCTGATGTGTCGACGGATAAAGTTACCAAAATATCCGCTTTCCAAGTATTTGAGCTTCAGTTCCTGTCCATTCACCGCCTTCACAAGATAATACTCGGAGGGGTCGCTGGCATTAACCAAAGCATACCCTTCAGTGTATCTGTTTCGGAACCATTTGAAAAAGCCCCCATGCTCCAGAGGAGCCACAAAGACAATTTGGTTGTCAAAGTGGACTTCTGTTTCATTGCCGTTGAACTCCGTGATTTTGAAAGATCCGGTCAGGCTCTGCTTGCGAAATTCACCAAGAACATATTTGCTCTGGAGCTCCCCAAGTTTCTGAGCCGCCAAATTTTGAGCCACGGTAGCATTGATAATACACATTTTTTCCAGTGGAACCGGAGAAATGTGGAGCATCGTATCTGCCATTTCGGTCACCTGCAGAATCTTCTGTTGCTTGTTGGCACGGAATATGCTCCATCCGGATAGCCATACTCCCAGCAAGAAAATCAGAGAAACCCCGCCGACAATGATTGCAGATATGTTTTCATCAGTAATAAAACAGATAACAACAAAAAACAATATTGCTTCCAGATATCCAGCCGGAGTTTGCCAAGAGATAACCGGAATTCCCAGACAGTTGATTCCAAGGATTAACAACGAAGCAATCAATGAAACAACAACGACGGGTACAGAGAACTTTTTCTTTCTGATGCCCACCAGAGAACCGATGATAAACAAAATTAGCGAGAATAAAATGTATCCCATAATGCTATATGGTTTTCGTCTATATTTAATGAGGCGCGACTGGGTTCCTTAGGCCCTTCCTCGGTTAATAAAAATAGTGAATTAAATATATGTTGCAATGAAAGATACTATAATATATTTTGGCTATTGTGTCAATATATGGAACAAAAAAACGGCCACCCAAGTGAGGCAGCCGTCAGAAAGATAGTTTTTTTAGTTGTTACAAGTCATTAAAACCAAGATATTTGTATTTGACTCTAACTTTATATTCCGAGCCGTAGGCATCAATCAGCTCATTGGCCATCTCCTGGCTGAGAGCAGCCTGGGCGGAGGCACGCAGAGCGTCCATTTTCTCCGGAGATACCTTGACTTTGCTGCGAACAACTTTGCTCGGCACCACAATGATAACACGCTCATCTTCATTGAAGACTTTGGGCGTTCCTTCTTTTTCTTGGTAGACCTCAATTAGTTGCGATGGGGTAAGCCCTGCAAAACTCTCACCACGTTTGAGCGGGGAGGTCGTTTTGAGGTCAAGGTCAAAGCGTTTGGCCACATCGGCAAATTTGTCGCCGTTCTCCAGATCGTGGCTGACATCGGTCAAAATCTCCTGAGCGATGGCGTTTTTCTCGTTGTCGGCCCAAAGTTTTTCAATCTCGCCTTTAACCTCGGCCAATTCTTTTTGCTTGGCATCATGGATGTTGTCAACCCGCAAGATGGCAAAGCCGGTGTCATTTTCCATAACCTGGCTGATTTCACCGGGGTTATAAGAGAATGCCGTGTCAATAAAGTCATCGCTTGCAACCAAGGCCTTGAAAGCCGGAGCAACGGATTTGACCGAGCCGTCATCCTTCAAGCCTTTGGCAGAATTGATTTTGACATTATATTGAGAAGCAATGTCCTCCAGTCCGGCGCCGGCACCGAGTTTGTCCTCAATTTCGCTTATTACGTCGCTGGCTTGCTCATAGGCCTGCTCTTTGCGAATGTTTTCAATAATTTTGCCTTTAGCTGCGGCCAAAGAAGTTTCTTTCTTGGGTGTAATTGAAGTAACTTTCATGATATGCCAACCCATATCGGACTTAACCGGCAGGGTATAGTCACCTTTTTTCAAGTCAAAGACAGCCTCGCTCATATCGGCAATCAGCATATCTTGAGAAACCTCACCCAAATCGGTGGTCGCGCGGTCTTGTTTGGCAATATCTTGTGCAACTTTGAAGAAATCGCCGCCGGCATTAAGAGCAGCCTCAGCCTTGTCGGCAGTGGCTTGGTCATCAAACACCATTTGCAAAACATGGCGCTTTTCGGGGATGACAAAATCGGCTATGTTGTTTTGGTAGTATTCTTGGATTTCTAAATCATCGGGAACAATATTTTGCGCCAATTGGTCAACCGAGAGTTCAATAAAAGATACATCGCGATTTTCCGGTTCTTCAAACTGGGGTGCAAAATCCTGATAATATTGCTCTATTTCTTCTGCAGAGATTTTGCGGTCAACTTTGAGTTTAGAAGGGTCAATAACCGCAAATTGGAAGACTTTGCGTTGTCCGTCGAGTTCTGAAAGATACGGGTCAATGGCTTTGGGCAGGGTGATACCTTCAACCGGAGACTGCACAAGGTGCTGTTTGATAACATCTCTGCGGAGAGTTTCAATATATTTTTGCTCACTCCAACCGGTAAGGCTCAACATACGGCGCATTTTCTCAAGACTGAATTGGCCGGAGGCATCCATAAATTCCGGTTGAGAGTAGATAATTTTGCGAACCAACTCATCGCTGATGACGACATCATTGTCCTGAGCGGTTTTTTGCAAAATGGCATTAACCAGATTTTTCTGAACAATTTCATAGAGCATGGCCATGCGCATGGTCTCAGAAATTTCCATATCATCGCCAAAGAGGTTTCTGGTGGTTTGGATCTGCTCGTTGAGTTGGTTGTTGATATCATCTTGCATGATTTCCACATCATCAACGCGGACAATAGGGCGATTATTATTTCCGTGTCCGATATATCCGGAGATTCCGAACAAAGACATAAAGCTGAGCGCGGTCAGGGCCAGAATTCCCTTAACCAGCCAAGAGTCCTGAAATTTTCTGATTTTAGTAATCATTATTAGCCTATCCTTAAACATCTACATTAAAATATCTGGCGCGATTATATATCAATATTAATAATTTATACAACTCATAAATATTGGTGTTGAAAAGTTTTTTTGAGTGTGTTAGTGAGATTGATAGAGAAATTTTGAAAAACACAAAAGGAATAAGGTTATGGCACGAAAAAAACTGATTGCCGGCAACTGGAAAATGAACGGTTTACTGGCAGATGGAACTGAATTGGCAAAGAATGTGGCCGCCGGCGTAAAAGCTTTGGGTAAGCCGCAGTGTGAATTTCTGGTCTGCCCGCCGTTTACATTGCTGCAGGCCGTAAAGAAGGCTCTGCGCGGAGCCAAGGTGGCTCTCGGTGCGCAAGATTGTCACTTTGCTGAGAAAGGTGCCCACACGGGAGATATCAGTCCGCTGATGCTCAAAGATTTGGGCTGTGGCTATGTTATTTTGGGCCACTCGGAGCGCCGAGCTGACCATGGCGAGTCGAATGAGCTGGTCTGCAAAAAGGCAGAGGCCGCTCACAAAGCCGGCTTAAAGACGGTTATTTGCATTGGCGAGACTCTTGCTCAAAGAGAGGCCGGTAAAGCCGTTGATGTTTGCCGTGAGCAGATTTTGGGTTCTGTTCCGACCGATTCGACAGCATCAGACACTGTTATTGCTTATGAGCCTGTATGGGCAATCGGCACCGGCAAAGTTCCGACCACGGCAGATGTTGAAGAGGTTCATGCAGCGGTGCGCAAAGTTTTGGCCAAGAAGTTGGGCAAAGGCAATGCTAATAAGATGCGCATTTTGTACGGCGGTTCTGTAAAACCGGGCAACGCCAAAGAGCTGTTGAATTTGCCTGATGTAGACGGAGCCTTGATTGGCGGCGCCAGCTTAAAGGCTGAAGACTTCCTTGGTATTGCCAAAAATGCCGGTTGTTGCTAAGAAGAGATAAAGAAAAGGAAGATAAAATGGGAACAGTTTTATTAGTAATTCACCTCTTGGCCTGTATTTTTTTGGTTGCGGTTATTTTGCTGCAACGTTCAACCGGCGGAGCTTTAGACGGTTTGGGCGGCGGTTCCGGCGCCTCAAACTTCTTAACGGCTCGCGGCACAGGCAATTTTCTAACCCGCACCACGGCGATTTTGGCTGTGATATTGTTTATCACCAGTATTTCGCTGTCCATTTACTATAAAGGGGTCCATCGCCCGAGTGGCTCCATTTTGGAGAGCGCACCGGCCCAAAGCACTCCGGCAGAGCCGATAGCTCCAGAGGCTCCGGTAGCGGGAAAATAGATGAGGTTGAGAGCTCACATACAAAGGCACCTAAGACTTAGGTGCCTTTGTCACTTTAAAATGTAACTAAAAAAGGTAAGTTAAATGTCTGAACAAACAAAATTTATATTCATCACCGGGGGTGTCGTATCCTCTTTGGGCAAGGGTTTGGCTTCGGCCTCTTTGGCATCAATATTGCAGGCGAGGGGTTTCAAGGTCAGAATGAGAAAATTAGATCCGTATTTGAATGTTGACCCCGGCACCATGAGCCCTTATCAGCACGGGGAGGTTTTTGTGACCGATGACGGAGCCGAGACAGATTTGGACTTGGGGCACTATGAGCGTTTTTCAGGCGTTGCCTGCCACAAGACAGATAGTGTAACCACCGGCAAAATATATCAGCGAGTGATAGACAAAGAACGCCACGGAGATTACCTGGGCGCGACCATTCAGGTCATTCCGCATGTTACCAATGAGATTAAAGATTTTATTTTATCAGACATAACGGATGAAGATTTTGTGTTGTGCGAGATTGGCGGCACTGTGGGTGATATTGAGGGGCAGCCATATTTGGAGGCTATTCGCCAGGTGGCATATGATTTGGGGCGCGAGCGGGCCATGTTCATTCATGTGACATTGCTGCCATATATTCCGACGGCAGGAGAGCTAAAGACCAAGCCGACTCAGCACTCGGTTAAAAAGCTGCAAGAATACGGAATCCAGCCGGATATGTTGCTATGCCGTTCACAAATGCCGATTCCACAGAACGAGAAACGCAAGATTGCGCTGTTTTGCAATATTAAGGAGGAGAACGTTATTGCAGCATTAGACGTCAGCAGCATTTATCAGGTTCCGATAGCTTATTCGCACGAGGGAATGGATAGGCAGGTTTGTAAGCATTTTGGCATTCCCTGTGACGATGAGCCGGATTTGAGCAAATGGGAGCATATAGTGGAAACACTCCGCCACCCGGAAGGAGAGGTGAGAATAGCGGTTGTCGGCAAATATACGCAACTTTTAGAGGCCTACAAGTCACTAAACGAGGCCTTGACTCACGGCGGAATTGCCAACAAATACAAAGTAAAAGTCAAATGGATTGATTCAGAACTTTTAGAAAAAGAAGCGCCTGAAGACCACCTAAATGACGTGAGCGGCATTTTGGTTCCCGGCGGTTTTGGCCAGAGAGGAACAGAGGGCAAGATAAATGCCATTCGCTATGCCAGAGAGCACAAGATACCGTTTTTGGGCATATGTTTTGGTATGCAGATGGCGGTGATAGAGACCATAAGGAATGTGGCGGGAATAAAGAATGCCGGCACCACGGAGTTTATGAAAGATTGTGAGCCGGTTGTAGGACTGATGACCGAGTGGGACAAGGATGGCAACAAAGAGGTTCGCAGCCAAGATGGAGACTTGGGCGGCACCATGAGGTTAGGCGCATATAAATGTATTTTGAGCCCGAACTCAAAAGCGGCCAAGGCCTATGGATGTGAGGAGATATCAGAACGCCATCGCCACCGTTATGAGGTAAATATGAAATATGAGCCACAGTTGCGAATGGCAGGCATGAGCATAACCGGTAAATCGCCTGACGGTAAGTTGCCGGAGATTGTAGAGATACCGGATCATCCGTGGTTTGTGGGGGTTCAGTTCCATCCGGAGCTAAAGTCAAAACCCTTTGCGCCGGCACCGCTGTTTGTGGCGTTTGTTAAGGCGGCAATAGACAAGAGCCGCCTGTTGTAAGGAAAAAAGCCCCGCCAAAAAAACGGGGCTTTGTTTTTAGTCAGTTAGTTGGATATGAATTTTTTTACGATAGTATCTGATAAGGCAGAGATATTTCTTAAAAGAAAGAGGTTCTCCACGCTCAATGGCATCAATATTGGCAACGGATAAATCGCAGTCGCAGGCAATGTTGCTGATAGATAAATTTTTATCAAATCTCAATTGCCTAAGCTGAGAGGCGATTTGATTTCGCAATATGGAAGAAAAATTATTCATCGTTTCAAACTCCTAAATTTCTTATTAAAAAGAAACCTCCTTGAAAAATCAAGAAGGGGAGCTCGAGGATAAAATCAACCGCTGCT
>CALXVV010000037.1 GCA_944392205.1 uncultured Alphaproteobacteria bacterium
TAATGATAGAGTAGTTGTTGCCAAGTTCTGAAGAATAATTGCGGATAGATTGCAAGGCACTGGCAATTTCTGCCAGGCTATCAGCAATATCGCCTTGGGTCTCCCAGCCAAACACCGTAAAGCCCAAAGCTTGAGAGCTCATATCTTTGCCTTGCACGCTCAAATCTGCCGTGTTCGTTTCATTAAACTTCACAGTGAGTTTATCTGCTTGCAAAAGGTTGATGCCTTTATAACTTGCATCTTTAATGAGTGAATCATACTGGTTGATGATTTCTATATATTGTTGACTGCTGTCTTCTGCCTCACTTTTATAATCGTAACTTATATCTCTTTCGGCATTCTGTTCCAGTACCCACGAAAGTGTCGGCACTTCTTCTACCGTCGCACCGGCAACTTCTACAAAGCCTTGGGGCATGGTATTGCCTTCCATCGTATTATCATTGACAACGGTATCCGTTTTATAAAGCTTACCATTCAGTCCGATTTGTGAGCCGGCAACAGCATTGAATGTTAGGTTATTATCCGTATTGGTAAAAGCTTTCAGGCTTTGCACATTGAGAAGCGCTTGCGGGGAGTTTATGTTAACCGATAAGGTATTACCTGGCAAACCCTCTAGGGCAGAGTGTGAAGAATTAATATTTAATTGGCTCTTATCTTCCAAGGTCACAGAACCGTACGAAAGCCCTAGTTGTTGTTTTACCGCTATGTTCATCTCACTGTTATCTCTTAAGGTTATGTGCGATGAATTGATGGCTCTCCCATCTGCTTGTATATTTAATTTGGCATCATCAAACAATTCTAGCGTACCGCCGGAAATTCCTCTGTTACCATATTGAGACATATGGATATTTAGTTCACCATAAATTTTAACATTAGATCCGATTATTCCGGTTGACATCAATTCCTTTGTATTGTTTTTCATGCCAGTATTAAAAATATTGTTTTTCCCTTTTATTATCACACTTTCACCACCGCCAATTATATTGGAAGTTGCTTGGTTGTTTTCACTGTAATAATCCATTCCTTCATTATCAACTAATATGTCTATATTTTCTAAAGTAATGTTCTTTCGGTTGGAAAATTTTAATACCACAGAATATGCTGTTTCCCGAGAGTGAGCTTTGATGGATAAGTCTGCAATTGTCAGGTTATCGGCATTAGTCTTTATGGCTTCGGTTTTGCCTATCGCTTCCAAATCAAAAGTCAGCTGAGAGAATTTATCTACATCTAGCTCTTCTATACCATAATAGCTAATACCAACCAGATTTTGTCCGGCTTTCAAGTTGATTGTATCTTTTGCTTCTATATTTCCGTAGATGACGATATTCCCTTGTTTGCCACTATCTAGTGCTGCTTTCAATTCATCCCAGGTGCTGACGACAGCGGCAACATCTTCTTTTTCTTCAAAAAATGATTTACTTGGAATCGCTTGCTCTAAAGCCTGATTGGCGACGGCTTTGGCCTGCTCTAAAAACTCGGTGGCGCTTTCCAAAGCCGTGGTGGCGGCTTTTATCGTACTTACAGCCTGGCCCATGGAATCTAACAGCGCATTCAAATCATCTGCACGGTTGTTTAGTGAAAGTGCTGTGTAGTAAGAACTTGGGTTATCTATGGCGGAATTTACTTTATTGCCGGTTGCTAGTTTATTTTGAGTAGAGGAAACCTGCCCGCTGATATTTTGCAGGCTCAGCAAATTCGACCGCATACTCGCAGTTAAGCTAATTCCGCTCATTTCCTCTTTCTAGTCCTTTGTTCTTTCTAGTCCTTTGTATATATACGTTTTCGACTTTATATTTTTCTGAACCTTTTGACTATAACAACCAACCACTTTTCCACATAAATCACCCCTTTCATGGTTGATGTGTGCAATTTTTATTATTTACTTGCTATCAGACTCAAAAAATATACAATTTATTTAGATGATTTTGTCTCTTTTGCATGAGGAGGAAAAATGCTTTCTAAGCTTTTTAAAGGCGAACTTTCTTTGGCTGCCACCTTCTGGAAATTTGGGATTTTGGGCCTTGTCATTATTAACTTCGCCGTGAGAATTTTTGGACACTTGCTTAATGGGCACCTGCAAGGAAGAAGTATCTATAATTTCTTTTTTCACTACTTTAATCCCATCACATCTTCAAAACTAAGTATTTTGTGGACGCTGTGTTATGTCTCCAGCCTATTGATTTTGGCGGCCTATTCTTGGAATATCATGCTCGCTGTTTGGCGCAGTGCCAAGTCTTATGAAAAAAGTCCAATCTTGGCTTTTTTGGCCAGAGCGGGAATTGTGTGTATGGTCTTTTTTGTTTGGAGCTCCGTTCTTTCAAAAGCTGTTATGTAAAAAAAAGGAATATGATTATGCGTTTTATAGTTGTTACCCTAGCTCTGCTCGCTGTTGGCGCCTGCACGGTTGGCGACCTGCCTCCGGAAAGAGAAGCCATGTATGAGATTAACAAGCCGGATTGCGATAAAAATCCGGAAAAATGTATTCACGGATATCCGTGGTAGTAAAAAAAGAGCCGCTTTCAAAGCGGCTCTTTTTTTTACCCTTCTTAGGCCTTGGCGGCCTCTGTCTCGTCGGCAAGAATGCCTTTTATCAGAATAAAGCTCGGTGTGCGGCCGTTAAATGCTTTGTTCTTTTTGGCTAACTCTATAGCCTCTTTATCTTCAACCGCCGTAATTTTTCTTTGCGGTTTGTTTTTGTTTTGAGGTTCTTTTTTGCCTTGTTTGGCACTCATTGAGGCCTCTTGCTCTTTGGCCTTATCGACCTTTATTTCCTCAGGCGCTTTTAATATCTTCTCCAAGATATCTTGCGTTTCTTTAGAGCGGCGATTGGTATAAACAATGTTTTGTTTCTCTGAGGGCAACATTGCCAAAATCTTTTCCAAATTCGGCAGCTGTTTGTTCTTCTTGATTAAATTAATATCATCCACCACCAAAATATTGGTCTTGGATAAATCAACACGCCCGCTTTCTGCCACGTCTACCAATAAATCAGGCGAGCCGACAATGACATTGGCCTCACTGCTGATGTCTTCTTCCCCGTTTTTGACGGTGGCATCATTTATCTCATGATATTTATTGAAAATCGCCAATTGGTCAGATGTCATGACTGAGCATTCTGAATTGGGCGTGATAATCAATATTGTCTGCGCTTTCTTTTGGCTGATGATATCTAATATCGGCAAAACATATGACATGGTTTTGCCACAGCCTTGCGGCGCTATCGTAAAGACATCTCGCCCTTCCAAAATGGAGGGGATAACATCGGCCTGAACCGTGGTGGGCTCTTTGATGCCGAACTCATCTATGGCTTTGATGGTTTGTTCACTCAAACCCAAATCTGCAAAATTCATTTTTCCTTCTTCTTTTTTTTAATTAACATTACTTTGAATAGTAAAAATTTTAGCTTGTGAAGTCAACACAAAAAAAAGCGCCTTGAGCCAGGCGCCTTTTCTTTTTTGCATAGTCCTAGACTCTGCCATAGACGTCTTCTATGCGAACAATATCATTTTCATCCAAATTATCACCAATTTGTACTTCTATAAATTCAACATCTTGGTCGGTGTTGTTTTGGATACGGTGCTGAACCTCTACCGGGATAAAGACATTTTCTCCCGCTTTTTTGACAATTTGCTTGTCTCCCAGCGTAATCAACGCCTCTCCTTTTACAATTACCCAATGCTCGCTTCTGAAATGATGCAGTTGCAAGGACAACTTGCCGCCAGGAATCACTTTTATCCGTTTAACGCAGAAGTTAGCCTCAGAATCCAAAACTTCCCATGTGCCCCAAGGGCGAGTATCGTGGTCGCCCCGTTTGTAGTTATTTGCCATTTTTTATCCCTTCTTAATTAAGTTTTTACTTGATGTAAGAGAATATAAATAATATAACTAATTCCGCAAGGTTAATTTTGTATTGGGTGGAAAAATAATGAAGTCACCTGCCATCTCTCAGGCCATGGATATCTTAAGACTGCTTCGGCAAATTACCGAAACGGATGCTCCTGTTTCTGAAAAGCTTGATCAAATCATTGCAATGATTGCCAAGCAAATGGAAGCCGATGCCGCTGCCTGCTATGTGATGGTGGATGATAACTATTTGGAGCTTTTTGCCTCTTTTGGCTTTAACAGAGATGCCAACCACAAAATATCTCTCCGTCTCGGGGAAGGGTTGGTCGGTGATGTGGCAAAGCACAACCGTTCTTTGGCGGTGACAGATGTGTGGAAGCACCCCGCCTTCTCTTATAAACCGGAGATGGGGGAAGAGGCCTATAAATCTTTTGTCGGAGTGCCGCTTATCCGCTGGGGAAGAGCTATCGGCGTTATCACCCTTCAAAACAAGGAAAATGTTGAATATTCCGCTACTCAAATAGAAATCCTTGAAACCGTTGCCATGGTTTTGAGCGAGCTTGTTGCCTCTGATGATATGAACGAATTTAAAAATGAGCTGATTAAAGAAAGAGGCCAAACCGGAAAAGAAAAATACAAAGGCGTCGCCTTGAGCAAGGGATATGGAATCGGTGTCGCCATAGTGCATAGACGCCGCCAGGCCGTTACTAAAATCTTTGCCGAGGACAAAGAAAAAGAACTTCGAAAATTAGAAGTTGCCCACACCCAAATGAACCATGATTTGGATGAGAAATTTAACTCTACCAAGCTCGGCATCGGCGAACATGTCGATATCTTGGATGCCTACCGTATGTTTGCCAAAGACAAAGGTTGGTACAAGAAAATCGCTGATAATGTATCCAGCGGCCTAACCGCCGAGGCTGCCGTTGAGCGCGCCTATGAAGATATGTGGAATCGCTTATCCGGCACCAATGATACTTATATGAAAGAGCGTCTCCACGACTTGAGAGATGTGGCAGACAGGTTACTCGGATATTTGAGCGGTGATAAGACAGATGTTTCGACTCTGGATGCCAAGGATTTGATTGTGGTGGCCCAAACCATGGGGCCGGCAGACCTCATGGATTATGACTACAACAAAATCCGCGGTTTGATTATTGAAGACGGAACGCCGACCATGCATGTGGCCATTGTTGCCAAAGCTTTGGGTATTCCCGTTGTTTCTAAAATCAAAGGTATCTACAACGAAATTAAGACCGGAGAACTTATTGCCGTTGATGGAAATGACGGCTATGTTTATATCCGTCCGAGTGAGCCAATCCAGCAAAAAATCAGAGCCAAAATATCAGAAAAAGAAAAGCTGCAAGCCAAGCTCGCCGAACTTAAGGATTTGCCGGCAGAAACCAAAGACGGCACCAGAATCAACCTTTATCTTAATGTGGGGCTTGCTTTTGACTTGGACTATATTGAAACCACAAACTGCGACGGTATCGGCCTTTATCGAACAGAAATTCCGTTTATGGCGTCTGAAACCATGCCCGATGTGGAGAGGCAAATCAATTACTACAGGGAACTTATGGACCGCGCAGGAGATAAAAAGGTCATCTTTCGCAGTCTTGATGTCGGGTCCGATAAATTGCTCCCTTACTGGGGAAGTGTCGGCGAGGACAACCCTGCTATCGGTTGGCGCTCAATTAGAATCACGCTGGACCGTCGTGCAATATTGCGTAAGCAGGTTTGTGCCTTTTTGCGCGCAGCCGCCGGCAAGGAACTAAATGTGATGTTTCCGATGATTTCTAATCTGGCTGAATTTGAAGAGGCTAAAGAAACTTTATCCCTTGAGCTGGAAAAAGAAAAACGCCGCGGCTCTCCGACACCTAAAAAAGTTAATGTCGGCCTGATGATTGAAGTGCCTTCCGTGGTCTTCCAACTTGAGGCAATCTTAAAACAGGCTGATTTTATCTCGGTTGGCACCAATGACTTGGCTCAGTTTGTCTTTGCCTGTGACAGAGGGAATCCTCGCCTAAGCGAAAGGTATGATGTGCTTTCGGCTCCGTTCTTAAAACTTATGCATGAAATTGTTTCTCAAGCCAACAAGGCAAAAGTTCTTTGCTCGGTGTGCGGAGAAATGGCCTCCAATCCGATTGAGGCTTTGGCCCTTATCGGGCTGGGGTATCGAAATCTCTCAATGTCCGGCTCTGCCTTTGGCAAGGTTAAAAGTATGGTGCGTTCGACCAACCTCGATGACATTGAAGACTACGTTAAAATCATGCTCAAATCCAATCGACGGACTTTGCGCCCACAATTAATTTCATATGCCTATGATCATGGTATTGAAATTTATTAAAAAGTATGTAACAATCAGCTCAATTTTAACACCCTATGATATCAAAAAAGGAAAATACCGTGAAAAAAGCTAAAGTTAGCCCAGAAACAGAATCAACAGAACAAGCCGTTGTCGAGAATCCGGCAGAGGAAAAAACAAAAGCCGAAAAACCGCAAAAACAAGTCAACAAAGTTGGTGCTTTGCTCAAAGAGATGCGCTTGCAAAAAGGACTCCGTCTGCCAGATATTGCCAAAAGGCTTTGTATCCGCAAGTTTTATTTGGAGGCTATTGAGGAGAGTGATTATAAAGAGCTTCCGCCTTTTCCGTACGGCGTTGGCTTTATTCGCTCCTATGCGGATTACTTGGGCTTAAACAGCAGCAATATCGTTGAGCTCTATAAGGAAGAAACCAATACTAATCCCGATAAAAATATTTATGTTTTGGAGCCGCAAAGCGAGGCAACCGTTCCTAACCGCAAATACCTCGTTATTAGCCTGTTGGCTCTGATTTTGGTTTATGTCTTGTGGTATTTTTACAACAATCAAATTACAGAGGAGGAAACTCCTGTCGCTTCTACTACAGAATCTGTACAGGCAACAGATGATGTTGCCCCGTCAGAGGCTATGCCGCTTGTGGTAGAGGACTACACGGTTGCTCCTGAAGTACCTGAGATTGAAAATGAGGCTTTATCCGCTTCTCCTGAAGAGGAAACTGCCGCTGAGCCGGAAGTAAAAAAAGAAGAAGCCCCCGCCGCTGAGGCTCCTGCTCCGGAAGTTGTTAACAACCAAGTAACCATCACCGAGGCATCTTTTGTTGAGCCTGAAACGGAAAAGGCAAATGCTATGGTAGCGGCAGAAGAGCCTAAAAAAGATGAGACCGTTGTTGTCAAAATCAAAGAAGACACTTGGATTGAGGTTAAAAATGCCGACACTCTCTACATCAGCAAGGTTTTGCATAAGGGAGACGAATATGTTGTGCCAGAGGGCGGCAAAGGTATGATTTTGTCCGTGGGCAAAGTTGAAGGTGCCGATGTCTACATCAATGGCAAGCTTACAAAAGTTGCAAGACCCGGCAAGAAAACGAATATTGCTCTTGATCCGTTCTTGGCTGAAGTTCATTAGCACATAAAATTTTATCTCAAGAAAATGGCCGGCAGCTCTAGCCTCTCGGCTGTTTTCTTTTTTTATAAAATATGCGCTATTTATCAAAATTAAGGAACAAACAAAATGAATTTTACAGAAAAACTAGGAAATGTCGTCAACCGCTATAATGAGCTGGAAGCTTTGGTTTCAGAACCCAACGTATCTTCCGATGATTTGGTTAGAATGAACAAGGAATTAGCTACCCTTGCGCCGGTGGTTGAGGCTATCAATAATTTTAACAAGACCGAGCAAAATATGAACGATGCCAAAGCCATGATGGAAGATTCGTCTCTGGACAAGGAGATGAGAGATTTGGCAGAAGCTGAATATTATGAGCTCAAAGAAAAAATGCCGGATTTGGAAAAAGAAATAAAAATTTTGCTTTTGCCTAAAGATGCCGAGGATGAGAAAAACGCCATTTTGGAAGTGAGAGCCGGAACCGGCGGTGATGAGGCTGCTCTTTTTGCAGGCGTTTTATTTGAGATGTATCAGCACTATGCTCAGCTCCAAGGTTGGAAGTTTGAGGTGATGGATGTGAGCGAAAATGAGCTCGGCGGCTACAAAGAGGCCACAGCCTCCATCAGCGGCAAAAATGTGTTCTCCAAGCTCAAATTTGAATCCGGTGCGCACCGCGTGCAGAGAGTGCCGGTGACAGAATCTCAGGGGCGCGTGCATACTTCTGCGGCAACAGTTGCCGTTTTGCCTGAGGTTGAGGAAGTGGATATCTACATCAACCCGGCAGATATCAAAATGGAGGCTTTTCGTTCATCGGGTGCCGGCGGCCAAAAGGTTAACAAAACCAGCTCTGCCGTGCGCATTACCCATATTCCGACCGGAATTGTGGTTGAATCCCAAGAAGAGCGCTCCCAATTTAAGAACCGTGACAATGCCATGCGCAAACTCCGCGCCAAACTTTACAATGCTCAGAAAGAGGCTGCGGATGCCGCTTATTCTGAAAAGCGCAAACTCCAGGTCGGCAGTGGTGACCGCTCGGAGAGAATTCGTACTTATAACTATCCGCAAGGACGTGTGACCGACCACCGCATTAACCTCACCTTATATAAGCTTGATGAGGTTGTCAGCGGCGATGCCCTGGGTGAGATTATAGACGCTTTGATTGCCGAGGACCAGGCACAAAAGCTGGCTGAGCTAAACTAAAAGCTTGTTTATTTTTCATCAGAGAGAAGTATTTTTATTCTCTTGTCATAAAATCTGATAAGGCGGAAATATTTCTTAAAAGAAAGTGCCTCTCCGCGCTCGATGGCATCAATATTGGCAATGGATAAATCGCACCGGCAGGCAATATCGGTGATGGGCAGATTTTTATCAAGCCTGATTTGTCTGAGCTGTGATGCCAGCTGGTGTCGTAATAAAAAAGAAAAATTGTTCATTGTTTTAAACTCCTAAATTTCTTAAAAAAGAAACCTCCTTGAAGTTTAATCAAGGAGGGGAGTTCGAAACTGTGAAAACGCAGCCTATCTTATTCGTCATACAAGTATGCTTATCTCGATAGCTCCCCGTGAAAGGAGTTTTTGTTTTCATGGAGTTTCGATGCTCCACAGGCGCAACTCGCCCCTGCACCGCTCATACTAGAACAGAAAAATTAAAATGCAATTAATTTGTGTGAAGCTGTTTGGTAAGAGTTAGCATCATCTCCTAGCGGTTTCGGATATAAGGCTATTATGTCCGTTATTTTAAATGAAAATATGGAAGATGATACCAAATTACAAACCATCCAAATGTTGATAGATGAAGGAGTTGATGTGAATTGGCTCAATATCCAAGGTGAAACCGCCTTAACCCTGGCCTTGGAGCGAATAGAGCTTGATATTGCCAACCTATTGCTGGATAACGGAGCGGTGCTTTATAAAAATTAAGAAAACAATCCCAAGGTAAAAATAATAACAAAAATCAAAACCATAAATAAGATGAAATAAATCAAAGCGATAAATAACCACCCAAGCCACAATTTTAATTTTTGATTTCTGCGGATAAAATGAGATGCAATATAGGTTAAAAATAAACTGATATATGCCGAGTCCATACATATTTTGTAAAAAATATCATATGTTTGCCTGAACAACTGGAGCCCTTCGTCATCGGAAAAGTGATATACATAAGCCAAAAATCCTTCTACGAACACTAACGGAAAAACTGTAAGCAACAGTATTAAAACAACAATATTTTTTGCTCTGTTCAGAATCTTTGGCATATTAGCTACCTAATTAAATTTTATCTTCTGTTTCTCAATTCTCTATATTGATTGCACATATTTTGCAACATATAATTTTGAGAAAATCCATAAGAATTAACGGCATTGTTATAATCTTGTTCTGTCCATGAAGAAACATCTTTTCTTGCCGGAGAATTAGGTTTACTAAGCTCATTCATAACAATATCCTCATTTTCATTTAATGGTTTAATTCTTAAAAAATCATCTAAACCTGTAGATTTAGTTATAGATGTTTTTAAGACTTGCTTTTGGGCTTGTCTTGCTAAAAAAGGTATTGCACCTGACATATTTTTTCCTTTCGTTGTTGATTGTTAATAAATTTGCATATTTACAATATGCATTACTTATTTAGGTAACAAAAATAGCAAACACAAGCAATACTAGTATAAATTATTTTTTTCACCCATGCGCAAAATTGAGAAGACTTGACATTCGGGGGATTATGTTAAATAATCCACTTAAAAGTGAATTTATGCCAACTTGTCCCACTTTAACCAAACGGACTAAACACCGGTTGTCTTATTCTATGTTGTATCAATATAGATATAGTCTAAAGGTTTTTCCTTATCTTTTATCACAGGGATCATACGCTCTTTTAAAGAGTTATCATCAAAATTCACATCCGTACGAGTAAGATTTCCTGTATTTGTCTTATTGTTCTGAGCCAGTTGGTAAGAGTTAGCATCATCTCCTAGCGGTTTCGGATATAAGGCTGAATTTATATTTTGCTCACTTTGCTTAACCTTATTTTCAACTTTTAAGATTATGATTATCATAATCTATCCTTAGGAGTTTGGAATGAAAAAGGTTGCTCTTATATTTGTCATAACTTTATTTCTTTGCGAAAATACTAAGGCTGATGTCTGTGTTGAAGTAAATGAGGAAGTAGCATCAAAAGCCGTCAATATTATTGAAAAACAAAAAGAAATATATGACTATTGTTCAATTTGTAATGATGCCAAGTCGAGAACCATTTTTATTCGGAGTGTAACAAAAGATAAAAAAGTATATGTAAACGGGATAGCTATAGATTTAGCACATACCTATTTTAAACAAGACAGTAAATATGTAAATCTAGGTATTGCTTCTGGTTGTATTGAAGATGGAGTATATGGAATTTCCGCAAAATTAGATGACTTAGCCGAGTTCCATCACACAAACAAAACGAATAAAGAACAAGCCCAGGAACAAGCAAAAGCTATTTTTGATGAATGTACCCATAAGGTTGAAAATGATAAATCTCAAACAACAGAAGACATGATTGAACGTAATATAAAAATAAATAATTGTCTCGCCGCAGCTATCAAAAAAGAAATTCAAAAGGGGTTTAACCCTGAGCAACAATCTCAAATACTACAGAATTTTGAGCAAATAAGAAAAGGTACATGGAATTTTTATAATAATATTTATTCTGCAAATAAATATTGCTATGGTCAATGCGGTTCAATCACCAGCTTATTACCATATAGTGATGAAGGATATGTTTTAATGCAAATGCTAGAGCATTTACTCTACCTTAATATAGCAAAAAATGGCGGCTTTAATTTTTAGGCCGCCATTAAATTTAGATGTTTGTATAAAGATCATTGGGCAAGTCAGATAAATCCGCACATTGTAGCTTCATTTCTCGTAAATATTCTTGCACAATTTCTTTAATTTTTAAACTTGCATTAGTGTTAACTTGAACCTCATACATTGTACCCGTATACAATTTCTGAGCTAAATCACTATTTTTAAGCAAATTTTGATAATGTATATAAGTTGCCTCAATAAGTTTGTTGAAATCATTTTTGACACTCTCATTTTTGTTTTTATAGAAAGAATCAAAAATTTGATACGCAACCCCCTTTGAACAATCGGTTACTTTATCATATGCTTTAATCATCTCAACATCTGTTACATTATCGGGCATATCAATTTTGCAATTGTCTAATTTAATTTCCAATTGTTTTACCAATTTAGCATTTTCTCCGGTACATTCAGATGCATGGATTAATGACGGATAAAACAATATGCAGAAACAAATTAAAAAAATGCGCATTTATGTTTCCTTTCTTATTTTCCATTATAATATTGAGGATATTTATTTTTTATATAATCGTCAACTCTACGTTTATATAATTCTTCAAATTCTTGAGGATTGCTATAATAGCTTTTAGCGCGATTATACCAACCATTAATATTTTTCTACCTTTATCCGGATACTTTATCTTCAGCAACTTTCTCGTTTTGCAGGTAATGCATATAATAGCTATCAAAGGATTCTTGAGAAGATGGGCTGCTGAGTTTGTAGAGAATATATGTCCCTGATACACAGAATATAAGTGTACATATAAATGTTAATTTTTTTAGCTTATTAGAAAGGTGGTAGATGCTAGGCTGCCAGATAAAAATTATCAATATATAGGTTATACTTCGTATCAGAAGAATTACTATTCCAAAGATAATAAAATGGATGCCATTATTGGGAATAAAGTAAAACACAGACAGAGCTAGAAATTCTCCAAGAAACATAGATAATAAACTTAGCCATAAGATAAAAGGAAGTTTCCACGCCAGTGACACTAAATCAATGTTTTTAATACTTCCTTGTAATGAAAATTTCCATATTAAAAAGGGTACAATAAAACTTACATAAATTGGTGGAAAAATTAGAAATACAAAAGCGATTTGGATGGGGAAAATAAGGGTTGATAAAAGTAGGCCCAAGCATAAATATTTTCTTTTCATCCTTGCATCCTTTTATTAACAATTTAAGGTGTTAATTATTCCTGTTATATAAAATAAAAATAGCCGGTATGTCAACCGGCTATTTAGAGCTTACTTAATTTTATTATGCAAATATGGAGGAAGGTATTTCTTGCATACTTGTGGATTTTCAGCACAAAATCCAGTCCAAGTTGCTTGAAAATCATTCTTTAGATCTTTGAAGCTATCCGATAAAATACCTCCAATGCCACCATATTGTTTTCTGAGATTTGGATCGGTACTCTTTTCGTAAATATCTTTTACTTCTTTAGCAACCCCTCCCCCTAAAGTTTCTAAGGCAGATAAGGCTCCTCCGGAGGCACCTACACAACTAACTGCACTGTGTTTATTTGTATCTGATATTTTTTCTGGAGCTAATTCTTCAGCCAAATGACTTGCTTGTTGAACAGAAGGAGTGCCGTATTTTTTCCCGATTGCATAAAATCCATCATTTTTATATAAATTATATATATCATTCACTGTTTTCCCCACATTATACAACTTTACAGGAATAGTCGTGTTGGAAATATTGTTTAGACTTGATTTTTGTAGTACATCATTAAAGGTAACTGCAGGCTTATTTTGATTACTTGCATCGGTCATTGTATTTGTCTTATTGTTCTGAGCCAGTTGGTAAGAGTTAGCATCATCTCC
>CALXVV010000038.1 GCA_944392205.1 uncultured Alphaproteobacteria bacterium
TACCCTAAAGTTTGTATAACGGTACATCTAAAGGCATTTTGGCGAGGCTCGCAAAATTCACGTACCACAAACGTACGCTAAAATTTTTCTCGCTCTTAAAATCCCTTTATCTGCACCATTCTCCAAACTTTTACTAGTTTTTAATGGTTTCGATTACTGCTTTTGATTGTATGTTTTTTAAATTGCCTTTGCCAGAAAAACAGCGGACTTTTCCACAAAAGAAAAATCTGCGGATATTAATCTTTTTTTGATATTTTTAGCTTATACTTCTTGGGATTTTGGGCTTATTTATACTTAAGGAGCATAATTAAATGAAGTCTAAGAAAGATATGGCCGGAAAGGATATTTTGGAAGCCGGCGTTAAGACTGTTGATGATTTGAATGTGGCCATTGACCGGGTGAAAACCGCTCAGGAAGTCTTGGCAACTTATTCTCAGGAACAAGTTGATAAGATTTTTGAGGCTATGGCCCTGGCTGCCAATGATGCACGTATCCCATTGGCCAAAATGGCGGTGGAAGAAACAGGCATGGGCGTGGTTGAAGATAAGGTTATTAAAAACCACTTCGCCGCTGAGGAAATTTATAATAAATATCGTAATGTTAAGACCTGCGGTGTTGTCGAGCGTGATGATACCAACGGCTATATCAAAGTGGCAGAGCCTATCGGCGTGATTGCCGGTGTTATCCCTACCACCAATCCGACTTCTACGGTTATATTCAAAAGCTTAATCGCTCTCAAAACCAGAAACGGTATTATCTTTTCTCCGCATCCGAGAGCTAAAAAATGCACGATTGCGGCGGCAAAATTAATGCTCGATGCCGCTGTGAAGGCAGGCGCTCCGGCCAATATTATCGGCTGGATTGATGAGCCTTCCATTGAAACCACTCAACACCTTATGAGCCATGAGGGAATCGCCTTGATCTTGGCTACCGGCGGCCCGGGAATGGTTAAGGCTGCTTATAGCTCCGGCAAACCGGCTTTGGGCGTTGGACCCGGCAATACTCCGGCCATCATTGATGAAACTGCCGATATTAAAATGGCAGTTAGCTCCATTTTGATGAGTAAAACTTTTGATAACGGTATGATTTGTGCTTCTGAGCAATCCGTCATTGTTCATAAAGATGTTTATGACGAGGTCAAGAAAGAATTTGCTTATCGTGGCGCTTATATCTTAAGTGCTAAGGAAAAAGAAAAAGTGGCCAAAACCATCATCCAAAACGGAAAGGTGAACTCGGCTATTGTGGGCCAGCCCGCTTATAAAATCGCCGCTTTGGCCGGTGTCAAGGTGCCGCAGGAAACCAAGGTTTTGATTGGCGAGGTTTCAAAAATCGGGCCAGAGGAAGAATTTTCTTATGAAAAACTCTCTCCCGTTCTGGCTATGTATAAGGCTAAAAGTTTTGAAGATGCCGTTTCTGATGCCGCAGAGCTTATTCATTTCGCCGGCAGAGGTCATACCTCCGTTCTTTATACGGCCGAGCATAACCAAGATCGAATAGCTCATTTCAGCGATCAGCTTGATACCGGGCGTATCTTGATAAATACTCCGGCTGCACAAGGCGGAATCGGCGATTTGTATAACTTTAGACTGGATCCTTCACTGACCTTGGGCTGTGGCTCTTGGGGCGGAAATTCAACCAGTGAAAACGTGGGAGTAAAACATTTGGTCAATATTAAAACCGTGGCGGAAAGACGTGAAAATATGTTGTGGTTCAGAGTGCCGCCAAAAATCTATTTCAAGCAAGGGGCAACAGGTTTTGCTTTGCGTGAGCTGAAAGGTAAAAAGAAAGCCTTCATCATCACGGATAAACCGTTGTTTGGTTTGGGGTATACCGACAAAATTACCAGCGTGTTGGAAGAGTTGGATATTGCTTATCAGATTTTCTCTAATGTTAATCCGGATCCGGATACCGACACAATTGAAAATGCGTTGAAAATTGTCAGAAACCTTGAGCCTGATGTTATCATTGCCTTGGGTGGCGGCTCACCGATGGATGCGGCCAAGATTGTGTGGTTGATGTATGAACATCCGGAAGTTTCGTTCCATGATTTGGCAATGCGTTTTATGGATATTCGTAAACGTGTGTGCACTTTCCCGGATTTGGGCAGCAAGGCAATGCTTATCACCATTCCGACAACTTCCGGTACCGGCTCTGAGGTGACACCGTTTGCCGTTATCACGGACTCTGCAACTCATGTTAAATACCCGATTGCAGACTATGCTTTGACACCTAATATGGCCATTGTTGACCCGGATTTGGTTAAGACCATGCCCAGAGGTTTGGCAGCCGCTTCCGGTATTGATGCTTTGACGCATGCTTTGGAGGCGTATGTTTCTATTTATGCTACGCCGTTTACCAACGGAATTGCTTTGGAAACCTGCAAAATGATTTTTGATAATTTGGCAAAGTCCGTAAATGACGGGGCCAATAATCCGCAGGCCAGAGAAAATATGCATTATGCTGCAACCATGGCAGGTATTTGCTTTGCACAGGCATTTTTGGGCGTTTGCCATTCCTTGGCTCATAAACTGGGTGGCGCCTATGGTATTGCCCATGGTGTGGCCAATGCCATGCTTATTTGCCAGGTTATTAAATTTAATGCCAGCGAGAAACCTACTAAACAGGGTATCTTCTCTCAATATCATTATCCGGAGGCCAAGCACCGCTACGCCGAAGTGGCAGACAGCTTGGGACTTGGCGGAAAAACCGATGATGAAAAAGTTGATAGGCTGATTGAGGCTATTCAGAAACTCAAAAAAGAAATCGGTATTCCGATGTCTATCAAAGAAGCCGGTGTTGATGAGAAAGTCTTTATGGATAATTTGGACAGTCTTTCAGAGCTTGCTTTTGATGACCAGTGTACCGGTGCTAACCCGCGTTATCCGCTGATTAGCGAGATGAAGGCTCTTTATACGGCCGGATATTACGGAAAAATAGAGTAGTTTCTAAAGTCAGAAGTTTTAAGGGAGGGTTTGCCCTTGTTGCGAGGGGTAAAACCTCCCTTAATTCTTGATTGAAAAACATCTTTTATTTTTATGAAAATTTTGTTTGCATTTTAAATTTGATTGGTATATATACTTTTCCAACAAAACATATTGCCTCATCGTCTAATGGTAGGACAGCAGACTCTGACTCTGTTAATCGTGGTTCGAATCCATGTGAGGCAGCCATCAAAAAAACAACCCCGTTTCGGGGCTTTTTTTGTGGCTATCAGCATGGGCAGATGTCTTTTAATATGATGGTATGATTTTCTTTAGCGATAAAACCTATTTTTTGATTTGATGATTATTAAAAAATATTATATTCAAGCTCTTTAATAATATTAAAGGCTTTAACTACATTTTCTTTTTGAGAATCAAAAGAGCTATGTTTATCAAGAGGCGGAACAATAGCTCTTAGAGTAAAACTCTTTCCTGTTTTTACTAGATTAAAAGAAAGAGCAGAATTTTGTTCCAATATATTTTCTAAAAAATCTGATGAACAATTTGTTTGAAAGTCAATATATCCCTTAGATAATTTATGATAGATAAAACATCCTTTGGGAAACCAAGAGAATTTGATTAAAGGCCAATCTGAATTAGCTGGAACTATTGTTGGTCTTTTCATCTCTGCCGAGGGTATATATTGAGTCAGTAAATCCCAATACTGCATCCAAAATGAGGTTGTAGCATCATCTTTTATAGGAGTATATCCTCTACGCTCTTGAGAAATAGCTAAATCAAGTATTTTAGCCTTATAATCCAAGCGAATAGAATTTTGTTTTTTGAAATATTCTCTTATTGTTTCATAAGAAATCTGATTTTGATATTTTTGAGCTTCGCTATTGTTTATAAGGTAATTATGTGGAGCGACAATACATGTTTGTGTATTACAATGATATTCTTTTTGAATAGTAGTTGCTCTGATTTTGTATCTTTCCGCTTGCTCTGGTTGGGCATTGGCATCTATTTTATTTTCTATTAAAATAGCATTAGAGGATTTATCTGTTTTATAGAAAAACAAAATATCCGTTTCTCCAAACTGAGGATTAACAACCGAATGCAAAGCTTTAGCTTCTATAATATTACTAGAATCTTCAAATATATTTTGAACAAAAAAGCGACAAAAATCACGATTTACATTCAATTCTTCAATTAAAAGTAAATCTATGTCTCGTTCTCTAATGCTTTCTAATATTAAATCATTGTTTTTCATGAAGGCCTCAAATTATTTATATCTTCGTAATAGTAAAAAAATATTGAAGATATGGTATCGGCTTTGTGTTGTATAGAGAGGCCAATTACTAAGAATATTTTCGTTTTGAGGAGGTTATTTCTTTTTTAAATAATCATCGACAGGAAAGGTGATGTTGTGCTATGATAAGACATTGTTGCGAAGGGACTTGATATGTGGCGCAATTTGCTTTTGTGTTTGGTGTTTTTTTCTCTTTCCGCTTGTGTTTCTTATTATGAGGAATATGAGCAGAGCTACTACGTGCCAAGCAGCGGCTATTCTTATTATTATACTTCTCCTTTACGTCTGCGTGGCCTGAGCGAGAGGGATTTTTATATGCTTGATAATTATCCCGGGGATTATTTTGACACTCAATTTTGGTCAGGCATCAGCTCTATCAGCCGTTTTGGTATTCATACCATTTTGCAGGCTGTTCCCAGATAAATTTTTTTAAAACCAGGTTTGTATCAGCTTATTGCTCTTGACAAATCATCAGATGATAATACTTTAAATCTAGAGTTTGATTTAGAGGATTTTTGTAAGGTGAAATTGGATTTTTCCGTTGTTGATAAAGCGCTTCAGCTTAATTTAGAGGGAGATTTTATCGGCTATGATAACCCTGAGCTTTTGCACAAATTGCAAGAGGCACTTTTGCGAGCAGATGTCAAAACTCTTTCAATCGACGGTAAAAATCTGCAAAAATGGGATTCTACTTTAGTCGTTATTTTGTTTGAGCTTATCAAACTGGCAGGGGAAAAGAAAAAAGATGTCCGCCAGCTTAATTGGCCGCGAAACCTTTCAAAACTCCTTAACCTTGCTTTTTCGGTTGACCGCAAGCCGGAACGCCCCAAGCAGACAGATGAGGGCTTTTTGGAAGAAGTCGGCTCGTTTACTCTTGATGTATGGGCCAGTATTCAAAAAGGTATGAATTTTATAGGCCAGGTTGTGCACTCGCTTGGCAGGCTTGTCGGCGGACAGGCCGTTATGCGGCGGGTGGATTGGTTGTTTGCTCTGGAAGATTGCAGCTACAAGGCGGTCGGAATTGTCTCTCTCATCAGTTTTATGGTGGGATTGATTTTGGCTTTTGTCGGGGCTATCCAGCTCAAAAATTTCGGCGCCCAAATCTATGTGGCAAGTCTGGTGGCAATCGGTATGACCAGAATTATGGGCGCTATTATGGTCGGCGTGGTTATGGCCGGGCGCACCGGTGCCTCTTATGCCGCAACCATTGGCACCATGCAGGTTAATGAGGAAATTGATGCCCTAAAGACAATGGGAATTCCCGTCACTGATTTCTTGGTGTTGCCAAGAATTACCGCTCTGACTTTAACTATGCCGCTGTTGGTTATTTTAGCTGATTTTATGGGTGTTATCGGCGGTGCCTCAGTGGGGATTGGGATGCTTGGAATCTCGCCCGAGGAGTATTGGAACTATACTCTAAAAGCTCTTGATATGGATAATTTCTTGGTGGGTTTATTCCATGGTTTGGTCTTTGGTATTATCATCTCTATTTGCGGTTGCTATTTCGGAATCTACTGCGGGCGCAATGCCGACAGCGTCGGTAAAGCTACCACGCAGGCCGTGGTTTCGGCTATTGTTTGGATGATTGTGGCTACCGGTATCATTACTTGGATCTTTGAGGTGCTCGGAATATGAATAAAGGCGAGGCGCAAATCATTGTCAAAAATCTGACCATTGCTTATGGGGATTTTGTGCTGCTCAAAAATCTTGATTTTACCATCAACAAAGGTGATATTTTTATCATTATGGGCGGCAGTGGTTGCGGCAAGAGCAGTTTGCTTAGGGTTTTGACCGGTTTGGTGCCAACCGCTAAGGGCAAGGTTATTATTGACGGGGTGAATTTTTCCGATGCGTCTCAGGCTCAAGCCGATGAAATTATGCGCCGTTGCGGAATCTTATATCAGAGCGGGGCTTTGTTCAGTTCCATGACTTTGGCTGAAAATATTGCGCTTCCCTTGCAGCAATATACCAACTACTCTGCCAAGCTGATTAATGAATTGGTGGAATTGAAACTTGCCTTAGTCGGGCTTGCCGGGTTTGGGGATTTTTATCCTTCCGAAATCAGCGGCGGAATGAAAAAACGTGCCGGCCTGGCCAGAGCCTTGGCTCTTGATCCGGAAATTGTTTATTTTGATGAGCCTTCGGCCGGACTCGATCCCATAAGTTCAAGGCTTTTGGATGACCTTATCCTCGATATTAACCAAAGCCTCGGCACAACTATTGTGGTGGTGACCCATGAATTGGCCTCAATCTTTGATATCGGCAACAACTCCATCTTTTTGGATGGTGATATCAAAGGCATCAGTGCCAAGGGGGATCCAAAAGAGTTACTTAAAAATCCGCCAAATGAGAATGTTCTTAAATTTTTAACCAGAGGGGCAAAGTAAAATGCGCAAAGAACCCAATAAAAAACTAATCGGAGCCTTTATGCTGAGCGGCTTGGCCGTGTTGCTTATTGTCTTTGGTATCTTTTTTAAGGAAAAAATTTTTCCCGATAAGGGCAAAATTTTGGTGATGTATTTTGAGGAATCCATTAACGGCTTAAATGTCGGTGCCCCGGTGGTGTTTAAAGGGGTGCAAATTGGCAAAGTAACAGCCATAGATTTGATTGCTAATGCCGAGAATTTGGAGTTTAGCATTCCTGTCTATGTCAAAATGGAGCAGAGAAAAAATATTGAAGATGCCGAGTTCGGGAGCGGTCCCGCCGTGCTGGATGAGCTGATTAAAAAAGGTTTGCGTGCACGCCTCACTACCCAGAGCTATTTGACCGGATTGTTGATGATCGAGCTGGAGCTGTTGCCTGATACACCGGTTATTTTGCATCACACAAGTAATAAACCAAATATTTTGGAAATTCCTACCGTGCTGTCTCCGTTGGGCAAATTTTCAAAGGGTGTGCAGGACTTGCCTTTGCGCGCCAGTGTTTTGGAGTTTAATAAATTTTTTCAGACCCTTAATGCTGAGTTGCCGGCGACGCTTGCTCAGCTTAAACAAGCCTCTGTCAGCTTGAATAAAATTTTATCTAATAATCGGGGGGCAACTTCTGAAACGCTTAATAACTTTAACCGCACGCTCAACAGTGTCAGCGAGGCAGCCAGATCCATGCGTAATTTGACGGATTATTTGGAGCGGCATCCGGAAGCTTTGCTGAAAGGTAAGGAAGGGGGATATTGATTATGAAAAAAGTTTTGATGTTATTTGCAGTTTTGGGGCTAACCGCTTGTTTTGGCGGAATGACGCCTCCTTCCAAATTTTATAGCCTCACACCTATTCAAAGTTCTCAGGAGATTTTCAAAAGTGCTAAACTCAATATCGGGGTGGAAGAGGTGAAAGTTCCCGTCTATCTGGACAGGCCCCAAATTGTGACCAGGCATGATAACCAAGTGGAGCTCAATGTCTCTGAACTCAACCGTTGGAGCGAACCCTTGAGCGTGGCTATGCAGCGGGCAATTGCCGATAATTTGGCCGTTTATTTGCCAAATGCCTCGGTTAAGCCAAGCGGGTTTCGGCGCGAGGGTTTTGACTATGTTGTTTGGGTTGAGGTCAATAGATTTGACGGAAGTTGGGATAAAACCGTTGATTTGAGCGTTTGGTGGAGCGTGTTTGATAAAAACGGTGATGCCGTTTTGCAAAAGAAAACCAATCTCTCAAGGCCGCTTAAAGATTCTTATGATGATTTGGTGAAAGAAGACAGTGACCTTATCAGTGAGCTTTCTTTGCAAATCGCTCAAAATTTGGCTCGCTTAAAAAAATAATTTAAATTTTTTTGAACCTTTTATTAGGGGCTTTCGTTTTAGTCTGTGAAAGGAGAATAAAATGGATGATATCTCAGCCTTAATCCGCGAAGCGAAGCCTTTGTATTTTGCACGCAAACGCCGCCGCAATGTCATTAAATCAACTTTGGCTATTGTTGCGGCCTTGTGGATTGGTATTGCCGCATATAATCCCGTGCAACCGCAAAACTACGGTTTCTACTGGGACAGTGGGTATTTTTCTGCCGAAAATACGGTTTCCGTGATTGAGGAAATGGGATTGCCAACCGATGAATATGGTCTGCTGATGGTGGGATAAGCAAATGAAACAGATTATCTTGGAAAACAGAGGCCGTATTCGGGCAATCATTAAAAAATTAACCGGAAGCTACAACGAAGATATTGAACAAGAAGTTTATATCAAAACTTGGCGCAACTTGCCCAACTACCATGAGGAGGGAAAATTTCGCCAGTGGATAAGCCAATTGGCTGCCAATGTCTGCCGTGACTATTTTCGCTCTCGTCAATATAAACAGGGAGCGGCGGAAGAAGGAGATGAGGACTCTTTGGAAAATATGGCAACAGAGGAAAATCCCGAGAAAATTCTTGATGCCAAGACCAGGCAGAAAATTATTTTGAAAGCGGTCGACAATCTGCCGGACAAATACAGAAAAATTGTTGTTTGGTTTGAATTTGAGGACCTAAGTTACGAACAAATCGCCAAAAAAACATCTTTGCCGGTCGGAACCGTTAAGTCCAGGTTGTTTGCGGCAAGGAAAATTTTGGCCGAACAATTAAAATTTTTGAAAGGAGAATAAGCATGAAAAGTCGTTATCTATCTTTACTTTGCGGAGCAGCTTTCTTGTGTTGCGCCAGTGCCGTGAATGCCCAAGAGCCGCCGGCTCCACCGGCAGACGGACCAAGACCGGAGCTTGCTCAAAAGGCTGAAGATGATTTGGCTATACGCCTCAAGTTGACCGATGAGCAAAAAGAACAGGCTCGCAAAATTCATGAGGAAGGACGTGAGCAGATGAAAGAAATGCACAAGAAAATGCAAGAACTGCGCAGGTCTAACATGGAAGATTTTGAAAAAATCTTGACGCCTGAGCAAAAGGCTGAATTTGATAAGATTAAAGCAGATAGAAAACATTTGCGCAAACCACATCGTCCGGGTAAAAAGGGGCCAAAAATGCACGAAAAAATGAGACATCATGAAAAACCATTGCCGCCGATGGAGCATCATGATGGAGAACTTCCGCCCCCGCCTCCGGCAGAGGACTAATTTAAGCAAAAGCCCGCACATGTTGCGGGCTTTTTTGTGCTCTTGTAATTGGTGATTTGTTCACTATATCATTAGTGTGAGCTAATTTTTTTTGGAGAGGTTTTAATATGTTGGAGACAAAAAATAGTCATATTGGTTTTTGGCATTTGGCCGCCGGAGTTATTATGGTGTTGTTGGGGGTTTATGTTTGGTTTAATCCGCTGACAAGTTTGCTGGCGCTGGCTTTGTATTTGGGTGTGGCTTTTATTATAATCGGTGGTGTTTATATCGCCGCGTCTTTTTCTTTTGAATCCGGATGGTATTTGTTTGTTGGCATTTTGGACATTTTTGTTGGTTTGATTCTTGCTGCCAATTTGGGAATTACGGCTGAAACTTTGCCAATTGTCTTTGCTTTGTGGTGTTTGGCTGTCGGAGTTGTGCAGGTGGTGGTTGCTTATCGCTTGAGAAAAGAAGGTTTTAGTTGGTCAGGAGCTTTTAGCGCCGGGTTGATTGGCATTATCTTTGCCTTTTTGATCCTTGCTTATCCGATGCTCGGCACCATTACCATTACGACTTTGATGGGAGCTTATATCTTACTCTACGGAGTGGTTGAAATTTTGGAGTACAATTTTATTAAAAAGCTTGAACGTCTTGATTAATTAAACTTTTTTTTACTTATTATTGTTACACCTTTTTCTATGAAAAAGTGCTTGTTAAGAGTGCGATTTTATGCTATTATATAACTTGTAGCGTCAGAATGATGCCGCAAGTTATAATGTGTCCACAGTATTTGGAGAAAAGCCATGTCAGAAATATCATTAACAGCGTCCATGAGATCCAACCTGTTGTCTTTGCAGAATACGCAAAGCTTG
>CALXVV010000039.1 GCA_944392205.1 uncultured Alphaproteobacteria bacterium
TACCCTAAAGTTTGTATAACGGTACATCTAAAGGCATTTTGGCGAGGCTCGCAAAATTCACGTACCACAAACGTACGCTAAAATTTTTCTCGCTCTTAAAATCCCTTTATCTGCACCATTCTCCAAAATTTTACCAGTCCGTTGTTCTTTTGGTATACCAGCTTTTATTATATATTTTTCAACATCGGTTGCCAGAAAAACAGAGGACTTTTCCACATAAATAAAAACCCCGCTTTTTCTTGGCGGGGCTTTCGTCGTTTTTATTTATTTATCAGTAACTTAACAAAGTTCATTAGAAATACTATGGCTAGGAAAGTGACTGTTCGGGCGGCTAGAGTGATAATCCCTGCCCCGTGGCCGATAATCAGAAATTGGATGATGATGGCGGCGGCAATGGCGCAACCCAACATAATCAACCAATAATTCTTGTTGCCTAGGAAAATGAATGCGCAGACTGCGGCGCTGACAGACAGCACGTTTTGTCCGGCAAAGCCCAGGCATTGGGCGGTGAAGGATTTTATAGAGGCAATATTCATAATATAGCCAACGGCAACAATGATTACCGCGGCGGCTAAAATGGTGAAGTATGATTTTGTTTTACTCATGTTTGGTCCTTTCTTTTGTGATGTAATCTAAAATTTCTTGTAATTCTTCCGTATTCGGCAAGGCTGAGATACAGCGTTTGGCATAATTTGAAAACTCCGGCAGTAGATGTCCTTTCGCTCTGGCATTGTCATCATACCAGGCGGCTGTTATTACATTATCTAATTTGTCTATCCCATTGACAAATATTGATTCTTTGCTTTCTTTGGCCTCATATTCGGCAGACAGCGCGGCAATCTTATCTGCGCCTAATTCTTTTGTTAATCTTTGGGCCGCATCTTGTTCTTTTTGCCTCTTTTCTGCCGGTGAGATATCATCCACCGGGGTATAGTCTCCGCTGTAGACCTCCGGCAGGTCATGCACCAAAGCCAATTCCAAGCAACGCTGCAAATTAAGCTCCTTTGGCGCCAACAACAGCACCAGCATGGCCACGCTGAATGAGTGGTCGGCATCGCTTTCGGGGTTTGTGACTTGTCTTTTTATCCAGCCGGAGCGTTTGAGGTCTTTCATTTTGCCCAATGTGGCGATAATATTCTCGATTTTTTGTTTATTCATAGGGCTGAGGCCTTTATTAAAAGTTTGGTATATTCAGCTTGAGGGTGCTCAAAAATTTCGGCACAACTTCCTTTTTCTATAATCTGGCCATCTTTCATCACCGCAACTTCATCTGAAATTGCCTGAATGGTCTGCATATTGTGAGAGATAAACAAATAACTTATTCCTCTATCTTTTTGTATTTTCTGCAATAAATTTAGAATTTGGGCCTGAATTGTCACATCCAGAGCTGATGTCGGCTCATCCAAAACCAAAACTTGCGGTTCCAATACAAGAGCCCTGGCAATGGCTATCCTCTGCCTTTGGCCGCCGGAAAACTCATGCGGGTAGCGCTCCAGCATATTGGCCGAGAGCCCAACTTCTTGCAGAGTTCTGGTGATTTTTTCAAGCTTTTGCTCTTTTGACAGCTTGGGAAAGTGAACCTCTAGCCCCTCACCTACAATTTGGCTGATGTTCATCCGCGGGTTGAGCGAGTTATAAGGGTCTTGAAAAACAATCTGAACCTGTTTGTGCCATTCTTTTGGGGATATTTCTTCTGCTCGTTTCCCTTCCAAATATATTTCGCCGCTAAAAGCTATAAGGCGGCACAAAACCTGGCCAAGTGTTGTCTTGCCCGAGCCAGATTCTCCCACCAGCCCCAGAGTCTTGCCTCTTTTTAGCTCTAACGAAATATGATTGACGGCATACAACCACTCAGTCACCCTGCCCCAAAAGTTTTTATGGATGGGGTAGCTGACACAAATATCTGACATCTTAACAATTATATTATCTTCAATATTATTTTCTTTTTTCAATACATTATGAGCATTTATTAATCTTTTAGTATAACTTTCCTTAGGGTGCTCAAATATTTGTTTGCAACTTCCCTGCTCGATAATTTTGCCGCTTTTCATGACCGCAACTTTATCTGCTATGCGGCTTACCAACCGCAAATCGTGGCTGATGAAAATGATACTCATTCCCATTTCTTTTCGTAGTTTGAGCAACAATTCTATGATTTGTTCTTGTATGGTCACATCTAATGCCGTGGTTGGCTCGTCGGCTATCAAAATATCAGGCTTGTTAGCTATGGCCATGGCTATCATCACTCTTTGGCGTTGGCCGCCGGAGAGCTCGTGAGGGTAAGACTTCAGGCGGCTGCGGGCGTTCTTTATCCCCGTTAACTTCAAAAGCCTCAGCACCTTTTTGCGGGCCTCTTTTTCTGATAATCCTTGGTGCACTCTCAATGTTTCGGCTATTTGGTGCTCAATGGTGTGCAGCGGGTTTAGTGATGACATCGGCTCTTGAAAAATAAAACCTATTTTGCCACCTCTGAATTCTCTTAAATTAGGATTATCTAACAGCTCTACCCCTTTGAATTTTATGGAAGAATCTTTGCCGTGATAAGCCTGCGGGTATGGCAGCAGGCCCAAAATGGAAAGCGCTGTCAAGCTCTTGCCGGAGCCAGATTCTCCTACTATTCCCAAAATCTCTCCGGCCTCGAGCTTAAAAGATATTCCCTTTACGGCGCAGAAATCTTTTTGCCCGCTACCATGAAAACAAACACTTAGATCTTTTACTTCAAGTAGGCTCATTAGCCGTTCCTCCGGCTGTCAAAGGCGTCTCTCACCCCTTCTCCGATGAAGATTAGCATTGTCAGCAAACCAGATAAGACCACAAATATCGATATTCCTATCCAGGGGGCTTGGAGATTGTCTTTGCCCTGGCGCACCAAGTCTCCCAAGGACGGGTATTCATGCGGCAGGCCAAGTCCTAAAAAGTCAAGCGCTGTCAGGGCCACAATTGCCTCAGATAAAATAAACGGGATAAATGTAATGCTGGCAACAAGCGCGTTGGGCAATATGTGTCTGAATATTATGCGAGAATCACTCACGCCTAAAGCTTTTGCCGCTTTGACAAATTCAAAATTGCGGGTGCGCAAAAATTCAGCCCTCACAACTCCGGTTAGGCTCATCCAAGTGAACGCCAGCATTATTATCAGCAAACTCCAAAAAGTGGGCGTAAAAATACTGGCAATGATAATCAGTACAAACAGTTGCGGCAAGGATTCCCATATTTCCAGCAACCGCTGAAAAATTATATCGACTTTGCCGCCAAAGTATCCCTGAACGGCACCGCTTGCAATGCCTAGTACCGAGCTTATTGCCGTTAGCAAAAAGGCAAACACAATTGATAGACGCAGGCCATAGATAATGCGAACCAAGATATCTCTGCCCTCGTCATCGGTGCCAAGCCAATGCTCTTTGCTTGGAGCTGAAGGTGTGGGCGTATCTAAATCATAATCTACCGTGTTGAATGAATATGGCAGCAAGGGAAAGAGCATCCAGCCGTTGTCTTCAATGTTCTTTCTGATATATGGATCTCTATAATCCGTTGCTGTTGGAAAATCTCCGCCAAAGGTTTGCTCTGTATAGCTCTTAATAATCGGGAAATATAGTTTATTCTTGTAGCTCACCAGAAGTGGTTGGTCATTGGCTATTACTTCTGCAAACAACGTAAAAATAAAGATGCCCAAAAATAAAACCAGGGACCAAAAAGCACGCTTGTTTCTGCAAAAAGCCTGCCAGCGGCGTTGCAAGAGGGATTGTGAAGCCTGCGTTCTTTTCACTTTTTAGCCTTATTTTTGAGGTTGAGAAATACTGCTTGGTTCTTCTGCCAAATCGTCTATCAAGGCCGGGGGAATAACATCTGTGCCGGAGGATTGCTCTATTACCTTTACCTCAACGATGACTTTCTTTTGCCCATCCTCTTCAGCCGTGGCCATTTTTTCTTGTGCGGCGGCCATTTTCTTCCTGAACTCTTGTTTTAATCTTTCCGGTTTGGGGAGCGGCTTTGATTCTGCAACTGTTGCCTTGGTGGTTGCTTTTTGCACTGTCGTCTTAGGCTGAGCTTGTTCTGGCTTTTTCTCAGGAACGGGAGCTTTTGCTTTTTCTTTTACTGTTTGTACGGGAGCTGCTTGCTGCTCTTGTTGTTGGGAAACCGTCTTCGTTTCTGCCTTCACCGGTCGCACTTCTGGCTTTACTTTATCCTCTTTTGCAGGTTGTGTTTCTGCCTTTGTTTCTTTTGCAGTGATTTCTTCTGGCTTTTTAGTCTCCTCTTTTACAACAGGTTCATCTACTTTTACTTCCGCAGTTGTACTTGCCTCCTCTATGGGAGCTGCTGGTGGTGTCACCTCTTTTTCCGGTTGCTTTGGGGCTTGAGGCTCGTTTTGAGGCTTTGTTTCGGATGTTTCCTCAAGCTTCTCCTCTGTGGCTGGGATTTCTTTTTCAATCTCTTGCAGGGTTTTCACTTCTGCTTCAGGAGCCAATTCCTCAGCCTCGGACGCTACCGGTGCGGCTTTTATCTCTTTTTCCGGCAGAATCTCTGGTGTATCCGGCGATTTCTCAAGAGGAATAACCTCTTCTGCCATGTTGTTTTCAACCTGGTGATAGGCGGCCCAAGAGGCATACCACTGTTTGAACGAGTTTTTTGCCTCTTCTATTTGCTCGTTTGACAGCTCTTGCTTCTTGGCTTCTTTGAAAAGCTGTGTCTTCAATTGGTCTGTTATTGTAAAATCTTCCAGTTCCGTGCAATCTTTCTTGTACAAATATTCTCCTAAAATACTTGGAACTGTGCACAGGCTGTAGTCCATATCTGCTTGGTCTTTCAACGGGTCATAGATAGCCAAACCTGTCTGCTTGGTATTTTGAAGGTTTTTAAATAGGTTCTTTTCTGCTCCGGGAATGGCTGCAAATGGTGTATTTAATCCGGCAATGATTATCGTTGTATGTTCTAGCTTGCCGTTTCTTTCTAATTTTTGTATGAAGTTTTCTAACTGTCCGTATAGGCAGCTGGTTTGCTCTGCAAAGGCCTCACGTCTTTTGACCAAACTGGTGCTGGTGTCTTGCGCGCTTACCCACTCTGATACCGGCTTTATTTTGCAGAGATTATCATACATAAATAAGTGTCCGGGCATGTCTAAAACCGTAACATAAACATTGTTGCCTCGGTCAGTCGCTATATCTTGTGCAATGAGATCAAGGTTTTTGAAAGCATCATAGCTCTTTAGTTGCTTGGTTGAAAAATGCAGCGGGCTAACTTCTCTTGTGAATGCTGAAGCCAAGCCTAATACAGGGTCTATGCCTTTTATAAAGCCTGTACTTTCAAGCCATTCCGCCGCAAGAAGAGCTGCCTTTTGTTGTGCGCTGATATCTAAATCTTCAAAGCTTATCGGAAGCCCCGTGCGTCTTATGCAGCGATTAACCGAAAGCCTGCTGTTTATGCTGCATAACTCTATTCCCGCCCCTTCATATACCCTGATGTTATAGTCATCCTTGGTGAATTTATCAAAGACTTGGTTGTCTTTTAGGTATAGCTTGCCACTTCCGAGATTCTTAAGGTCCCAATAGCCGTTCATGACAACATCTGAGAGCAATAATTGCTCAGGATCTTTGTCGGTACTCGGGTTGAGGCTCGCTACTATGTTGAGGTATGGGTTGTTGTTGTGCTTTACGTAGGCATAGGGATAGTATGTAAAATTGTTTTGTTGGTAAAAGCCTAACAGATTGTTTCGACTTTGCTTAATTGCTGAACTCTTTTGTTGTTCATTGAAGCCTGAAAGTTGGTAGTATGACGGCGCGTTTTGTAGCGAAATTAGTACAAAATTGCGGTTGTTGGGGTGAGAACTTTCGTCTTCCAGGGAGGCTAACGTATCAAAAACCCTCGACCGTGGATTGAAGTAGGCTTCACTCATTAACCCGCCTAAGATTAACAACAAAATACCCAACAGATATGTTTGTGTTGATCTTTTGGCAAAGCTCAGAAAAATGAAAATAAACAAGGCCACTATAAGTGCAGAGGCCAAATGTGAATAGTTTGCAAGGATATCGGAGATGCCTGCAATTTGAACGTTGTTGAAGTAAGTTGCCAGAAATGAATGTGAGTCAAACAAAGCAAATTGCGCAAACATCGCCAGCAACAAAAATCCACATCCTATCCCAATCATGAGGTTTTGCAATGTTAGCGAAAATGAAAATAAAAAGATGACAGCAAAGGAGAAAATGGCAATCCCTGCATATACCCACATTGCCTCTGTGGCAAGAGTTTGCTCTGCCGTGAATAAATTGTAGCTTCCGGCCTCGGCAAAAAGGGTAAAGTCTATGCCAATTAAAGCCGCCAGAAGCAAGCTTTTGACAAATAAATCAACCAGATACTCGCGTAGGCGTCTTCCATTTTTTTTCTTTTCTTTTTGTTTGCGAGAAATGTTTTGTGCTGATTGCTGTCTGGGGTCATCTAAGAAAATATCTTCCATAATTTAATCCGCCTTTGTTGATCTTTACATTACAGATATACAATATATAAGCATAGTTGTTCTTAATTTTAAAGCAAAAATCCTCAGAGTTTGCACAACTTCTGAGGATTTTTGTAAAATCTTGCGATTTATTATCTGGAGTAGAACTCGATAACCTGGTTGGGCTCCATCTGAGATGCGTATGGAACATCATCAAGTTTCGGTACATAGGTGTATTTGGCAGTGAATTTCTTGCTGTCAACTTCCAGATAGCCGGGGAAATCACGATTGGTGGCTTCCATAGCGGCAACAGTGATTGCCAACTGTTTAGCTTTGTCTGTTGCTTCCAATACATCCCCTACTTTTACCATATAAGAAGGAATGTTTACTTTTTTGCCGTTAACGGTAACGTGACCGTGGTTTACAAATTGACGTGCGGCAAAAATAGTCGGTGCAAATTTGGCTTTGTATACCAAGTTGTCCAAACGAGACTCCAAAATACCAATCAAGTTCTCAGCAGCATCACCAGAGCGGCGGATGGCTTCTACATAGTATTTGTGGAATTGTTTTTCAGAAACGTTACCATAGTAGGTTTTCAATTTCTGTTTTGCATACAACTGAGTGCCATAGTCAGTTTGTTTTTTTCTTCTCTGACCATGTTGGCCGGGAGCATATTCTCTTTTGGCTACAGAGCTGTTCGGGTTGCCCCAAATCGGGCCATATTGGCGCTCTTTTTTCTTCTTTGCAGAAACGATACTTTTCATCTATATTTTCCTTATTTTTTGATTTCACTTATTGTCCCGGTAGTTTTGGCTTATGCTGCCAAACGAGGCGGTTGTTCCGTCTTCATTCCCGGAAGTGCTCGCAATGTATAACATTAATTGCGATAAATCAAGTGTTTTTTTGCATAATTTTGTGGATTTTTAAAATTCTAAAGGCTAAAATACAGCAGATTTTGGTGGAAGTATTGAGCATATGTCTTATGAGCTAATGTTTCAAAATGCCGTCAAGCTCCATCAGGATGGGCAGCTTGATCAGGCAGAAAACCTTTACCGGCAAATCCTTGAGACCGTGCCGGAACAGCCGGATGTGCTCAATTTGCTGGGCCTTGTTGCCCAGGCCAAAGGAGCTCAAGACGAGGCTTGCCGCCTTTTTATGCAAGCCATCAGGGCAAAACCGACAGAGGCTCCGTTCTATTATAATTTGGCGTTTTCTTTTAAGTTGAACGGAAAACCTAAAGAGGCTTTGGAAAATTTTCGTAAGGTAACTGAACTGGCACCGGAAATTAAGGAAACTTATAACGAAATTGCCCTCCTGCTCCAACAAGAAGGAGATATGGATGCTGCCAGAAAAAATTGGCAATATGCCATCTCGTTAGATGCATCTTTTGCCGAGGCAAAAGCTAATCTCTCCATGAGTTATCGGCAGGAAAACATTGTCAAAGCCACAGAAGAACTTGTTCGATTGGCACAAGAATTTCCCTCTGAGGCCCGAATTTTTTATTATCTTACTCAGCTCTATATTCAACGCAATCTATGGGAAAACGCTTGGCAAAGTGCCGTCAAGGCTAAGGAATTGGCACCGGCATCTGATGAAGTCAGGGTCCTTTTGGGGCAACTTTCTTGCCACGATAAACAATTTGAAAATGCCAAAATTTATTTTGCCAAGGCGGAGCTTCTTAATCCTTACAATATTGCGGCTCTGATGTCTTTGGCAGATATTTATAGTCGTGAGGGAAATTTTGAACAGGCAGAGCCAAGATACAAAAGGGTTCTGGAGTTAGAGCCCAAAAATTTTGAGGCTCACAACAATTATGCGGAAATGCTTCAGCGTCAGGGCCGCTTGAGCGAGGCTTTAGAGGAATATAGAGCCGCCGTGATTCTTAATCCGAAAGCTGCGGAGGTGAGTAATAACTTGGCCCTTATCTTACGTGATCAAAACGAATATGATGAGGCCTTGGGGCTTTTGTTTAACGCCCTTACCCATGCACCAAACATGGAAGAAATATCCATCAATCTTTCTGAAACACTTATCCTATTGGCCAGAAAGGACTTAAATAAGGCTCTTACAATTGCGCAAAACTGGCTTAAGAATTTTCCGGAAAATATCTTTGCCCAACAAACTTGTGCAGCCCTAAAAGGAGAAGACATTGGCAATAATAAAGTTTATAGTGAAAAGTTGTTTGACCATTTTGCTGATAATTATGAGCTGGTTATCAAGAATTTGGGCTATTCAGCTCCGGTGGCTATGGGAAGAATTGCTGGACCTCTTAAAGGTACCGTTGTGGATTTGGGCTGTGGTACGGGGCTTGTGGCGCAAGCTCTTAAAAATGATGAAAATATCTTCATAGGGGTCGATATCAGCCAAAAGATGCTTGATGTTGCTGCCCAAAAACATCTTTATCAATCTTTGGTTAAGTCAGATATTGTTGATTATTTGCAAAAAAATCAGAATTTTGATTGGGCGGTGATGGGAGATGTTTTGGGCTATGTTGGTGATATTTTTCAAATAATAAATTTATTAAAAAACAAAAGAATATTACTTTCTATTGAAGCTTTAGATGAAGATAAAAACTACCAAATAATGCCTTCCGGACGCTATAAACATAATCCAAATTATGTCGAAAAACTCTTGAGAGATAACGGATTTGAGTGTATAACTAAAGAAGAAACAATTCTGCGTTATGAAAACGGTGAACCGGTGAAGGGCTTTATCTTTATGGGAGAATGAAAATGGCTGACCAACTTATCGATATTTATGACAGTGATATGAATTTGCTGGGAACAGCCATGAAGTCCCAGGCCTATAGCGAGGGATTGTGGCACAAAAATGTCCATGTTTGGGTATTAGATGGGGATGATGTTTGGTTTCAGTTGCGTTCTCAAAATAAGCCCTACTACCCTTCTCTCTTGGATGCTACCGTTACCGGAAGTATTGAAACCGGAGAAACACCTAAACAGACAGCAATAAGAGAATTTGAAGAGAAACTCGGTCTCTTGGTTTCTGAATCGGAATTTGAAAAATTGTTTACTTATAAATTTGTTGAAGATGCCACCGGCTTTTTAATCAGAGCTTTTTGCCCAATCTATGTTATCAGAAAAAAGTTGAATGCTAAAGCTGTCATCTTTAATCCTGATGAGGTTGAGGCTCTTTTTAGGGCAAAACTCGATGATTTGGTTGATCTCTTTGCCGGTGATGTTAAAAACATTACATTGGTCGGCTATTCCAAAGATTCAAAAGCTCTGCAAAAACGTAAAGTTTCAGCTTCTGATTTTGCACCATACGGCGAGAATTACTATCTGAAGGTTTTGACTACCCTTGACAGGATGATTGGCTAGTTTCTTTTGCCGTTTCTGGTAGAAAAAAACCGCCTCTGGTCTTCTTACAGAGGCGGTCTTACTTTATAAAGGAGAGTCTATCCGATTAGAAAGAATATTTCAAACCGGCAGTTACCTCGGCAATGTGATTCAAATCACGAGAGCCAATGTAGCCATAACGTCCGATTACACGAGCAGCCATGTGGTCTGTCAGTTGATACTGAGCACCACCACCGATACGGTAACCTACTTTGCTCTTGCTTACTTTGTCGTTATATTTCAACTCAGTGTCATAAATGGCAAGACCGGCTGTTCCGACCAAGCTGAATTTTTGAGCGCAGCCAAGAGGCATATAGCCATACATATCCAAACCATAGGCATTGAATTTGAACTTTTTGGTGCCGCCGCCCTGATCTTCTTTCAGGTGAGCTTTACGAGAACCGCCAAACTGGTAGAAAGCTTCTAAGCTGGCATATTTGCCCATCTCAACACCGGCGTTAATCTTGGCAGAGTTGAAGTTTTCTTCAGCATGCTTGGCTGCACCTTTGAGGTCCAGATTGGTGTAGGCATAGTCAACACCAACATAGGGTTTCATTTCCTTCATGCTACTCATCATCTCAGCATTGGCTGAGGCAGCTACTAAACAGGCAACACTTGCAAGTAATAATGTTTTCTTCATTTTATAAAAACTCCATTTATAAATAGATTTTTGTTTTAAAATAAGTTGAAGTTCACGTTTTTTTGAGCACGATCCTGTGCTCTACCCGTTCTACATATACTTGCAAAATCACTTTTAAAGGGGGTGAAATCAAAAAATATAAAAATTTTTTAAGTTTTTTTTTACGCGGTGTATGTTTTATTGGTAAAAAATATTTGAAGGAGTTGTTCTTATGTCGTTTTGTTGCCCAGATAAATCTTGCTCCCTTTGTCCGAGGTTACTTGAATTTCGTGCTCAAAATGTGGCCAAATTTCCGGCTTATTACAATGGCCCTGTTCCTCCTTTTGGAAGTTTGGAGGCGGAGATCTTAATCGTGGGCATGGCTCCCGGCTTAAATGGCGCAAACCAAACGGCCAGACCTTTTACCAATGATTATGCTGGCGATGTTCTTTACCCTATCTTGAAGGACAATGGGTTTGCCAAGGGTAATTATGGCAAACGTAAAGATGACGGTTTTGAGCTTATTAATGTGAGGGTTACTAATGCCGTGCGTTGCGTGCCGCCGCAGAATAAGGTTACCGGTGATGAGGTCAAAAATTGCGGACGCTATCTTCAGCAAGAAATAGCCTCAATGCCAAACCTCAAGCTCATCCTTACCCTGGGAGGTGTTGCTCACAATGCCGTACTCGGAATTTTGGGTTACAAAAAAGCTGCCTATAAATTTGCACATGGTGCTTTGCATTTTCTGCCAAACCACAATTTGATGATGCTTAATTCTTATCATACATCGCGCTACAACATCAATACCGGTGTTTTAACCCCGCAGATGTTTGACCGGGTCATCAAGAAAATGAAGGAGTTATTAATTACTGATGCCGGCAAAACCCATGAACGCCATTGACAGTAAACCTGCCGTAATCAAAGCTATGGGCGTGCCCTGCAAAGCAACCGGTATTTTGGTGTAGGCCAGTCTTTCTCTGATACCTGCAAAAATGACAATTGCCAGCGTAAAGCCCATGGCGCTTGCTAAGGCGTAGCAAACACCGGCCAGCAGCGTGTAATTTTTCTGAATTGTCAAAATAGCAATACCTAAAACTGCGCAGTTGGTGGTTATCAGCGGCAAAAATATGCCCAAAGCCTGGTATAATGCCGGAGAGACCTTCTTGATGATAATTTCCACCATTTGCACCAAGGCGGCAATTACCAAAATAAATGTGACAGTTATCATAAAGGTCAGGTTATAAGGCTGCAAAAACGTGTAATAAATCAGAAAAGTTACAATCGTTGATAAGGTCATAACAAACATGACCGCAAAGCCCATGCCGGCTGCCGTTGATATCTTCTTGGACACACCCAAAAACGGGCAAATTCCTAAAAATTGTGACAAAACAATGTTGTTTACAAAAATTGCGGTGATGAAAATCATTAAATATGCCATATCTTAAGCCCTCCGCAACTTATTAAACAATACAATCAGCCCTGCCAAAGCCAGAAAAGCTCCCGGCGGCATAATAAACAGCAACATCGGTGTGGCATCTTCTCCGACAAGCGGGTAGTTAAACACAGAGCCATTACCCAAAATCTCCCTTACAATTCCAAGAGAGGTCAGCCCAATCGTAAAGCCTATTCCCATGCCGACACCATCTAATATTGACTGCCACAAGTTATTTTTGGAGGCAAAGGCCTCTGCCCTGCCCAAAATGATGCAGTTTACAACAATGAGCGGAATGAATATACCCAAAGCCGCGTGCAATCCCGGCAGATATGCCGACATCAGTAAGTCAATTACGGTGACAAAAGCGGCAATAACCACAATATAAGACGGAATTCTCACCATGGGCGGAATAAAATTCTTGATTAGTGAGATGGCTGAGTTTGATAAAATTAACACAAACAAGGTTGCCAATCCCATGCCTAACCCATTGAATGCTGAAGTGGTGACACCTAAAGTCGGGCACATGCCAAGCAGCATTACAAATGTCGGGTTTTCTTTTATTATTCCTCTGGTCAGGTTCTCATAACTTGTCTTATTCATCTTATTTACCTGCATTAAAGTTGTTGTATGCGTCTACCGCTCTTTGGATAGCGTCTATGACCGCGCGAGATGTTATTGTGGCAGCTGTTATGCCATCTATTTCGCCGCCGTCTTGCTTGACCTTAAATTTGTGGCGATTGGGATTAAAACCGTCAAACTGATTTTTGAATTTTGGTTCGTCTGCTTTGGAGCCAAGACCTGGTGTTTCTCCGTGCTTTAAGAGTTTGAAGCTTTTTACGGCGCCGTCTATGTAGAAGCCGACAATCAGGTCTATGCGACCACCAAAGCCGTTGTTTGAATAGGTTTTGATGGCAAACGAGTTGATGTTGCCCTCTTTCCGGGCCGGGTAGAACTCTAATTTATCTTTTTTATCCGGTGTTGTGATAATCATCTTCTCCGCAAAGGGATCGTTATCAAAATCCGTTACCACCTCGGAAATGGCTTCAAGTTGTTTTTGCTCTTGAGCTTTTTTTATGGGCTCTTTGGTGAGGTTGTATACACTTGAAAGAACAAAGGCAGAAAGAACGGCGATTGTCGTCAGGGTGATAAGCATTTTCAGAAAAGTCTTATAATTCATGGCTTATCTCCGTTGTCCATAAACTCTGGGCTGCATATATTTATCTATCAGCGGCACAAAGGCATTCATGATTAGAATGGCAAAAGACACGCCTTCCGGATATGCACTGTATAATCTGATGATTACCGTTAAAATACCGCAACAAACGGCAAATAAAATCTGCCCTTTCTTGCTCATGGGTGATGTGGTGTAGTCTGTGGCCATAAATATGGCACCCAACATCAAGCCGCCAGAAAGAATATGCGTGAGAGGATCATAGCGGACATCACCGGTGATGAGCCACATTAGCCCGGTGATGGCAAAGACCGTGCCAATATAATAAAAGGGAATGTGCCAGGTGATGACTCTGCGCCAAAGCATGTAGGCTAAGCCGAGCAACAAGGCAAGAGCTGAAACCTCACCTATACAACCGCCGATATTGCCGATGAACATATCAAAATAGCTTGGCAGTTTGGCATTGATGTATGTGGCAGAGGTCTGGCCGTCTATGTGCTTTAGGATTCCCAACGTGGTGGCGCCGGTTTGGGCATCCATATCCAAAAACTTCAAAAATTCCGGTTTGGGCCAAGATGTCATCTGCACCGGAAAAGATATGAACAAGAACACACGACCGACTAATGCCGGATTAAAAATATTTTTGCCCAGTCCGCCATAGCAAAGCTTGCCAACAACGACAGCCATAAAAGCGCCGACCAAAACCATCCATAGAGGAATTGAACTCGGCAGATTATAGGCCAGCAATAAGCCGGTGACAATGGCTGAAAAATCTGTTACCGTGTTCTCTTTGTGAAAGCAATAACGATTAAATAAGTACTCAAACCCGGCGCAGGCGGCAACCGATGTCAGAATAACCAAAAGAGCATTGATGCCGAAAAATAAAACACCGACTAATGCCGCCGGCAACAACGCGATGACAACATCCCTCATCAGGGATTTGGTGTCTTGATTGGTTTGCATATGGGGTGCAGTTGATATTTTTAACATGGTTATTTCTTCTTTTTCAGTTCTATTTTGGCTAATTTACAATAATCCAGAAGCGGTATCCGTGAGGGGCAGACATAGGAACAACAACCGCATTCAATACAATCTAAAACGCGTGTGTTCTTCACCTCATCTATCTGGCCAGCTCTCATTAGACGGCCGATTAAAAATGGCTGCAAGCCCATTGGGCAGCCTTCGGCACACTTGCCGCAGCGGATACAATCTTCCTCATGATGTTTGGCAGATATCTTGTCTGAAAGGAGTAAGAGCCCCGATGTGATTTTGGTGATGGGGGCATTAATATTGAAGGCAGATGTTCCCATCATGGGACCGCCAAATACGACTTGTGCCGTTTGCGGCGTAATTCCTCCTGCTTTTTCCAGCAGGTATGATGCCGGGGTACCTATTCGCACCAAATAATTGGCCGGGTGCAAGCAAGCATCGCCGCTTACGGTCACAACTCTTTCAAACAAAGGCTTGTTTTTCATGACCGCTTCATAAATAGCAAAAACCGTACCTACGTTTTGGACCAAGCAACCTGCATCCGCCGGAAGTTTACCGGAGGGAACCTCGCGGCCGGTGATGGCCGTGATTAATTGCTTTTCGCCTCCTTGCGGGTATTTGGTGGCACAGACCTGAACATTTACGCCAACATAAGTTTTGGTTATCTTGCTCAGGACTTCGATTGCTTTGGGCTTATTCTCATCTATGGCAATGATGGCGTTTTGAATGCCTAAAATCTTGTTTAATATCTTGGCGCCAATGATAATTTGCTCGCCTTTTTCTACCATTAGGCGGTCATCAGCGGTTAAAAACGGTTCGCATTCTATACCGTTTAAGATGAGTGTGTCTACCTTTTTGCCTTCCGGAATAGAGGTTTTCACCGGGGTGGGATATCCTGCCCCGCCCATACCGACAATACCGGCTTCTCTTATTTTGGCAATAATTTCTTCGGCCGTGTACGGAATCTCTCTATCAATATCCAAACTTCTGTCAATACTTGGTTCAAACCCGTCGCCTTCAACCTTGATGGTTATCATATCCTCAACATAGCCAAATTCGCCTTCGATGGCCTCTACTTTTAGGACCTCGCCGGAAACTGAAGAATGGACATCGGCCGAGACAATACCGTCTGCGTCTGCCAAAAGGGTTCCCACCTTTACCTTATCTCCCGGTTTGACCAGTATTTTGGCCGGGGCGCCGATATGCTGTTTGACCGGAATATAAACCGTTTCCGGCAGACCGGCAAAAATAATCGGCGAATCTGTGGTAATCTTATATTTATTCGGATGAATGCCGCCGAGAGGAAACGTTTTTATCTTAGTCATTATTCTTCTCCTCTTTGGTATAAATGATGGCGCCGGTTGGGCAGGCCTCGCGCAGAGCTTGTCCAAATTCCTCGGCCGAAACTGTATCCGGAATATAGGACAAATTGTTCTCTACCTTTACTTCTGCATTAACTTTGGTGCATTTTTGGCACGCAATGCAGGCGGCTTTGCAGTTTTTGCGAGCAATGGCGCCTTTTTGGGTGTTGCGGCAAGCAACATAGAGCATTTCTCCGTTTTCGGTCTTGGGTCTGATTTCAAACAGTCCCCGCGGGCACATCCTTACACAAGCGCCGCAAGATGTGCACTTGTTATGATCTATAATCGGAATGCCGGTCTCTTTATTCATGCTTAGGGCGCCGAATTTGCAGACCTTGATGCAATCACCCAAACGCAGGCAGCCTGTCGGACAGCCGGTTTGGCCGCTTGAGATGCGGGCAGCTATGCGGCAGCTGGTTATATGATCGTAGCTGACTTTTAAGGGCGCGTTTTGGCAAGTGCCGTTGCAACGCAAAACCGCAGCGGTTGGTTTCTTTTCAACCTTGGCAAAACCACGCAGGGCGGCAATTTGATCCATCACTTGTTGGCCACCGACCGGGCAATACAAGCCGGCAAAGCCTTTCTCATCTACAAAGGCGCAGGCTTGGGCAAAATCGTGGCAGCCGGCCTTGCCGCAGCCGCCGCAATTGGCCTGGGGCAACAGCGCGTCTATTTCCACAATCTTGACATCTTCGGCGATTGCAAATTTGCGCGAAACCAAATACAAAACAATGGCAGAAACTATCGCTATTCCGCCTAAAACCAGAACACTTAACAGAACCGTATCGTCCATTTTATAATCCAATTATTCTTTTTTTGAGATGCTAAACCGAAACCTGCCGGCTATTTTTTTCTTGTTTAAGAATAGCCAGAAATAATAAGGAATCAAGATAATTATTGCAGATATGCCACCGTTTATTTCACTTTTGCTCACCAGATAAACGCTTGTTAGCGCTGCGAGCATAAGGATAAGCGGTAATCCATAGCTAAGAAAAACAGCCAAGAACCCAGAGGTCGCATCCAGTTTGACGGTGACAATTTCTCCCGGCGTGAACTGCCGATTAGCATCATCGCTGATTTCTATGACTTTGGCTTGACTATTTATAAGCCCGCAGCTATCTTTGGCCACACATTGGCTGCAAGCCGACTGTCTGGATATCTTGACGCCGACGATATTGCCTTTTTGAAAAACGACTTCTCCTTCGTGCTTAATCGTTTCCATGTTCTAATCCTATCAGTTGTTGGGCCTGCTTGGAGCTTTCCATGTCAAAACCTCCTTTGGGGTTGTGCGTAAACAAAATTATCGGTAGTTTTATTTTGTTTGCCAGCTCCAGGCCTTTTTGCTTTCCCATGGCCATAATTGCCGTGGCATAGGCATCTGCCTCCATGCAAGTGGGGGCAAAAACCGTGACTGAGGCTAAATCGTTTTTTACCGGTTGTCCGGTTTGCGGCGAGATTGTATGCGAGAATACTTTTCCGTCTTCTTCTATAAAATTTCGATAATCTCCTGAGGTGGCAACCGCGTAGTCTGAAATCTCCATGACCAGGGCATTGCCTTTATAGTGTTTTAGAGGAACACCAATGCCGATATTCCAAAGGCCGCCCTCCTCGTCTCTCTTGCCTGATAAGCGCAGCTCTCCGCCAATTTCTACAATATAGTCCCTAAAGCCCAAATTATCCAGGCTTTCTGCAACCTTATCTACCGCGTAGCCTTTGGCTATGGCAGATAAATTTAGCGAAGTTCTGCCGTCTTTTTTAATAACGTTTTTATAGTCTTTTGAAAATTTGAGCTTTTTGAAATCGCTATAGGCTTTAACGGCGGATAATTCTTGTTTGCTCGGGGCTCTAAATTCATGCCCTGGGCCAAATCCCCACAAGTCAATCAGCGGAGCAATGGCGGGGTCAAAAGCACCATTGCTTTCTTTATTTATTCTTTTAGCTGTTTTTAGAACTTTTGATAAATCATCAGAAAGTGCAAAATCTTCTCCTGCCCTAGCTCTGTTTAGTCTGCTTATTTCCGAATCCTCTCTAAAAACAGACATTTTGGCATCAACATCTTGCAGTATCTTTGCAACTTGCTCCGGCAGGCTTTTGTCTGCAACGGAAGTGCGAATCTTTATCTTGTAATAGGTATTAAAAGCTTTGCCGCCGAATTCCTGGTAGTCTGAAAAGGTGCTGCGCAGAAATACGGCCAGTGCCACCAACAGAAAGATTATTGAAATATATTTTAAAATACGCATATTCTTCTTTATAAGTTGAAGTTAGTTCTTACATCTGATGAAAAATACGTTATGATACGTATAAAGTCAATCATAAGAGGGATTATAATATGCAAAACAAATTCGAATCAATCGTTAATCGTCTTCGCTCACAATATAATAAAACACATCTCTGTTCAGGTGTGGCTTGCTTTAGATCTTTTGTGGCTGACAGCGGCAGAAAACTGGCCAAAGCCGGGGTATCTGCCAATGTTATCAGCATTGCCGGTTTTATCATAGGTATGTTTGCCGTTAATTTCTTGGCTCTCAACATGTATTTCTGGGCGCTTGTATGCATTCTTCTCAACCGTTGGTGCGATGCTTTGGACGGCGCTGTTGCAAAAATCAACGGCAAAACAGAATTTGGCGTGTTTCTGGATGCTTGTCTTGATTATATCTTCTATGCCGCGGTTATTTTCGGTTTTGCTTTGGCGCAGCCGCAAAATGCAACCTCGGCCGCTTTTTTGTTGTTTGGTTTTACGGCCTCGGCGGCGGCTATGCTTGCTTATGCCGTTGTAGCCTACGGGAAAGGCAAAGACTCCGATGAGATGTTGCAAGAATCTCCCTTCTATTTGGGCGGTTTGGCTCAGGGTGCCGAAACACTGGCCGCTTTGGTTATCTTATGTCTGGTGCCGGTCTGGTTTGTACCGATTGCTCTTATTTTGGGGTGTTGGTGCATTGTTAAATCTTTGGTTGTTATCTCTACGGCTTATTATGCCTTTGTTATTGCTAAAAAAGGTTCCAGGTAATGCCAAAATTTAAGCTTGCGGCACTGTTATTTATCTTTTCTGTTCTTTTTGCTATCCCAAATTCTTTTGCCTTGGTGCAAGAGCAGCTTACAGACAAAGTAAAAGTCAGTCTTCATACCCAATATGATGCTGTTAATCCAAACCAAAATCTTGGCGTTTTGCTCAAGTTCAAAATGACGCCGGGGTGGCATATCTTTAGCCAAAATCCCGGCGAAGTCGGTATGCCGACCAAGGTGGAGTGGAAGTTGCCTTTTGGTTACGAGGTCAGCGAGCTTGGTTGGAGCCGTGATGAGGAGTTCAAAAGTGATGACATCATCCAAAGAGGTTTTGGTGACACGGCCTATTATCAGGCGATTATTCACCCGGATACAACAACTTTGGAACGCGCAGAATTGGAAGTAAAAATCAAATGGCTTGCCTGCCGTGACGAGTGTGTGCCCGAGCAGAGAACCTTTGTTTTGAATCTTCCGGTTTCTGCCATGGAGCAGTTGCCGACGCCTGATTGGAATACAACACTTAAGGAAGCTGAAAGTTGGTTTTTGCCTGAAGTTGAGATCCTACCCCAGCCAAGTTTATGGCTGGTTCTCTTGATGGCTTTTGCGGGCGGAATTATCATGAATGCCATGCCTTGCATATTTCCGATTTTGGCAATTAAGGTTATTTCTCTTTCTCAGACCTCTTATAATAAAAAGAAAAATAGAATGGAGGCCTTGTTCTATACGCTCGGCGTGGTTATTTCTTTTCTGATTGCCGCGACTATTTTGCTGTTGTTGAGGCAAAACGGTGAAAATATCGGCTGGGGATTTCAGCTCCAGTCACCTTGGTTTGTGGCTGCAATGGCTGTCTTGTTCTTGATTATCGGATTGATGCTTTTTGACCTCGTTGCCATTCCTAATCCTTTGGCTAACAAGGCGGGCAGAATGTCTTTTAGGAATCATCTGATAAACTCTTTTATGACCGGCTTTTTGGCTGTGTTGATTGCCAGCCCCTGCACTGCTCCCTTTATGGGAATCGCCATTGGTTATACTTTGAGTGCTCCCGTTTATGCCTATTATCCAATCTTTTTGGCTCTTGGTTTGGGATATGCTCTGCCCTTTGCCTTGGCCGGATTGTTTCCCAAGGCTATTCATAAAATTTTGCCCAAACCCGGAAAATGGATGGATATTTTGAAAAAAATCTTTGCCATTCCTGTGTTTTTGACCGCTTTGTGGCTTTCTTGGATACTTTATCACCAAATAAAGCCCGAACAAATTTCAGAGGTGAATTGGCGTCCCTATAATGCCGCTGAAGTATCTTCCCTGGTTGAAAACCAAAAGCCTGTGTTTATTGATTTTACTGCCAAGTGGTGCCTTACTTGTTTGATGAATAAGCGTTCAACACTGGAAACATCTGATTTTGCCTCTCTGGCCTCAGAAAAAGGAATTGTCTTGTTTAGGGCTGATTGGACCAATAATGATCAGATGATTGCCAAGGCCTTGGAAAGTTATGGGCGCAACTCTATTCCGCTTTATGTTTACTATGATGGCAAAAGTTCCGACTATAAGATATTGCCGCAGATTTTAACGCCGGGAATCACTCAAAAATATTTGAGATAGAAAAAAGCCCCGCTTTCTAAAAGACGGGGCTTTTAACTTGGTAAGTATCTTTAGTTTCCGAAAATTCCAAAGCTTTTTACTTTGTCTTTGACGCCACCGACAACATTATCGAGGTTCTTCTTGGCGACGTTTTTCAGGTCACTTAGGCCGCTTTTGACAACTGTTTGAGAAGCGGTTGAGAGTATTTTGTTCAATACTTTGGAAATGGAGGCGACAATACTTTCACCCTTGTCTTGTCCACCAATGTCGGTGAGGACAATTTCTGGCAAGACAACGTCTATAGAGTTTTCTTCTCCACCGACATTAGCCGCGGCTTTCAACTCCCCGGCCTTAATCGTGAGTTTCTTAATGATGACTTTTTTGGCTGAAGCTGAGTTGTCTTTTTCTCCTTTTTCATCTTTGGCAGTTTGAGCTTTTTCTGCTGAGGCGGTGTTTTTGCTGATGTTGCTTTGGAGCTGTTTGATGTTGTTTTGACTGATAGACAACATTTCATAGGTGATAACCGGTTTATCTACGGTGATATCTTCAATGACGATTGTGTCACTCATCAGGCTTTTAACATCTAACTTAACCGAAATGCCGTTTAGAGAAAGCAAGTATGGATTTTTGTAGTTTTCGGGGTTTGCAACCGTCAAGCCTTTGATTGATGCGGTGCCGTCAAAGGGAGAGAGATTAAAGCCCTCAAGTTTGACTTCAGTGCCGGTAACTTGTGAACCAAATTTATTAACAACACCTTTAACAATAGACTCTAAAGACATCCAAGTAATTGCCACGGCAATAACGATTATTGCCAACAGGCTTAAGAAAATACGTTTTTTCATACTTATTTCTCCTTTGGTTAATACTATTTGCGAGTTTATATCATTTATATACTTTGGCAAGGTTATTTTTTTAGTAAAAAAGTTGTTGCAATTAAAAAAAATAGAGTCTATATTCCCCACTGTTAAGATTATGGGTGCGTAGCTCAGTTGGTAGAGCAACTGACTCTTAATCAGTGGGTCTGGGGTTCGAACCCCCACGCGCCTACCAATAAAAAGAGGTCTCCTTTATGGAGGCCTTTTTTATTGGTTTAGGTAATGTCGGGTTTGAAGCCCAGAGGCTGGGGTTCGACTACCAGCGAAAGCGATACGGGGGTATCGCGGTGAGCGTTAGCGAATGAGTGCCGGTGTAACTCAAGCCTTTGCAAAAAGGCGCAGAGTAGCCTCCACGCGCTTTTAAGAGGTCTCCTTTATGGAGGCCTTTTTTTCTATGCGGCGATGATGTCTTTTTTCTCAACAACGTGGTTGTTGGCATCCATCTGGACAATGGTGGGTTTGTGTTTATCTGCTTCTTCCTCACTCATATAAGCGTAGGCAATGATTATTACCTTATCACCTATAGCGACTTTGCGCGCGGCGGCACCGTTCAGGCAGATATCTCCCTTGCCCGCCGGCCCCGGAATAACATATGTCGATAATCTTTCGCCATTGTTGATATCAACCACATCAACTTTTTGGTTCTCACGCAGGTTGGCTTTTTTCATTAAATCTGTGTCTATCGTGATTGAGCCGACATAATTCAAATTGGCATCTGTCACCGTGGCGCGGTGAATCTTAGACAACATCATCTCTATTTGCATAGCTGCTCTCCCCCAAGATTTGACGCCTTTATTCAATCACATTTTTCTTAATTTTGCAAGAGATGAAGAGGAATCCGCACCTCAAAAGCACTATAGTGCCCATAGCAGGAGCGGACATGAACTTTGGCTTCCAACAAAACTGCTAAGCGTTTTACGATGCTCAACCCCAATCCTGCACCGTTGCTTCTGTTATCCTTGACCTCCCTGCTCTGATAAAACTCCTCAAATATCAGTCTTTGCTCCTGCTCTTTTATGCCACAACCATCGTCTATAATCCGGATGCAGGCTTCATCCCCGTCCTTACGACAGCTGATTAATATCTTGTGTTTGGCATATTTTAGGGCGTTGCTAAACAGATTTCTGATAATTCTCTCTAGCAAAAAGCTATCCGTTTCAACCTCAAAATGCCCTACCCTGCAAATGACATCTACCCCTTTGGCCGCTGCGGTTTGGTGATATTCCAAACAGAGTCTGCAAAAAATGGTGCCAATATTAAAGCACTGTACCTCCACTCTTATTCCACCTGAATCCAGCTTGCTGATATCTAACAGATTATCTAACAGCGACTTCAGACCTGCTGCAGCGGCAGATATCTTTTGCACCAGTTTTTGCTGAGAGTTTTTTAATTTTTCTTCTGATAAAGATTCAACAAACAACTGCAGTGCCTGCATGGGTTGGCGCAAATCATGGCTGGCTTGGGCCAAAAAATATGATTTGGCCTTGTTGGCATCTTCGGCTTTCTTCTTGGCCGCTTTTAGTTCCTCTTTAGCCTTAACCTCCTGTGTTATATCCTGAAATGTGCCTGCAATCTTTTTCTTGTTTCCGCTCATTACAAATCCGGCCCTAAAACGGCAATAAGCCACTTCTCCGCTTGGGCGGCGCAGGCGAATCTTGCCGCCTACCAACCGAGCACCGGAAAAAAGCTTTTTTATTTGCTGTTTATAAATCTCAAAATCATCAGCCAGAATTCCCTCTCTTATCAAATTTCGCTTGTGATTTTTGACAACTTTGGCATAGCCGAAAATGCGGTACATCTCCCTGGACCAATAAAATCTCTTGGTCTCAAGATCTAGTTCCCAATAGCCTAAATGTGCTGTTTTTTCCGCAAATTCTCTTCTTTGGCGGCTTTGCTTTAATTCTTGCAGTGTTCGGGCAAGCTTTTCTTTATCTTCCATATCTGTTTGCTATATTGTTGTTAAAAACAACAGACTTCCCTGATCGGATGATAATTTGAAATACCAGCCGTCATAGAATATCTGATTGTCTCTTATATATGCATTAACAGACTTTTTTGGTAGTGGGGTGGTTGATAAAGTTATCTTCAGCCAATAGTTTTCGTTATCTGAATACAGATGATATTCGACTACAAGACCTTGAAATGTCGTGAATTTTATAATCTTTTGCTTGGGATATGCGGTCTCATCAAAATTTTGCGCAGACAACACGTTTTCTGCCGTGACGTAGGCCGCCGCATCTGCCAGGCCAAATGCCGATGAAGATATTCCCTTCTCTCCGAAAAACGGCTGTATCCTGTTTTCTCTTCTGACTATTTTGCCATCCGTTTCTATTTGTTCCACCATATCAGGCGGCAACTCCGATATGGGCTGCATGATCCATGAATAAAATTCTTTGGGCAAATTATATTTGCCATCTATCAGCCAAATCTCGTTTTTTTCTTGTGGTTTGGCAAAGTAGTAGCCCTCTTTTTCTGCCGCTTTGCCAATTACAATGCGGTTTAGCAAGTTATCCTGCTGGTAGGTGGTGATTTGTATGCCTTTTTTATCAAGTTCTTTTTCTGTTAGCTGCTCTGCCGAGAATGGGATTTCTCCATAATAGGTTGAATTGTTAAAATCTGTCAAGAGGCGGTTGAGCAACTCTGTGTTGGCATAGTAGTAATCTGCCTCTCTAACCACCCAGTAGCCCCCTTCTTTTTGCAAAGTTATGTCTTTATCTGATGTGGTTAGCATAATCTTGTCTAGCTTGGTGCCATCCTTATAGGTGGCGGCAAAGACCAGCTCCCCGTTTGACTGCTTGGGAAAGCGCCAGTCAGTTAATAATATGGCTACAGCCAGCAAACCAAAGGATAGGCTTGCCAGAATGATAGAGGCTTTCAACATACGCTTAAACATTGGCTATCCTTTCAGCTTGGCGAGCCAAGCGGCGTTGAGACAGGCGCAAAGCTATAATCAATATGCACAAAATCAATAGTGGTAAAATGAAGTTTATTCCCATAAACGTACCTAACTTTAATTTATAGGTATCAACAATGTCTTGTTTTAATTGCCGTTCTTCTTGTCTTAATTCTAGCCGACGGCGTTCTAAATCTTCCAATTTCTTAGTGACTTGGATTGAGGGTAATATCTCCTGATGTTCAATTTTGTAGAGTATGGTGCTCTGTTCTTTTAAAACTTTTGTTTGTTCCGCGCTGATATCAAATTGTTTTGGTGAGAAAATTTCTTCCGTTCTCAGCAATAATACGGCTCCTATCGGTGTGGAAGTAACCGGAGAAAATTTGGGAGAAACACTCAAAATTTTTGTGTTGCCACTCATATAATCAACCGTGCGTTCTATAAAGTCCATATTGCCGCTATAAGGAATAAAGTCATAAATATCTTGTCCTTCTTGTTTATTGGCGTTCCATAGTCCGGAGGTTAGGATATCACTGTCGGCCACCACTAATAAACGCCCAGGTTTTAGTGACACGCTCAAAAACGGCAATAACCTTTCAAAATATTCTTTTGTATTAAATAAAGGTTCTTTAAAGAGAGAAGTGAAATTTCCTTCTTTTAAGACCGCCAAAACTTTTGCCTTATCCTCTGAGCTATAATTTGCAAGCGTTTCAGCTAAGCTTGCATACCTAATATAAGCCGCATCTACGCTGCCGCTGTTCTCCGAGGTCGTAAACAAGACCTCTGTTCCCTCCTCGGGGGAAACATCCAGCCAACCCGCCGTGTTTAGCGCCAGAGGTTTTAGTCCTGCCAAGAAGCGATGTTTGTTGTTTTGCGGCAAAACGTTTATCCAAAACGGGTATTTTTCTTTAGCTTTTCCAAGGTCTAAGCTGCGATTATACAGATTATCTCCTGCGACTTTGGTCTCATCATATCTAATCCCTGAATTTGCCAAGAATTTGACTATATTTGAGTGTTCGGCAGCCTCACCGTTTTGGGCAAGAGCAGCCTCAGAAAAGGGATCGGCAAAAACAATCACGTTGCCGCCGCGCATGAGGTATTGATCTATGGCATAGAGCCCGATATTGGAAAGACCTTTGGGGTTTATAACCAGCAAGGCACTGATATCTTGCGGAATTTCTACCAGATTTGTTGAAATGTGGCGCAAATTGTAATTATTTTTCAGCACCATTGCAAAGGGCCAATCTGAGGTGTAGTCAAGCGCATTTCTTGATGATGTAACTTGAAACTCTGATGACATGATGCCTAAAGTTGGTTTTTGATATTCTCCCAAGCTGCTTAAGATTCTGCTAATGTCATGCTCAAGGTATTCTCGGCGTTTGGGCTCCAGGTAAGGTATTGTCTTAAAGCGGCCATTTTGGTCCGAGATGACCAAGCCAAAATATGGTTCGCCCTCACCGCCTCTGATGCCAGCCTTTTTAGCTTCTGCCTCCTCCGGACTCAGGGGTGAAACTTTTATGGTTCGCAAACTTAGTTTGTTGTTGGAATTTAGCTGATATTGCTCAAGCAGGCGCAAAACATCTTGCGAGTAGTTTTCCAGGTTTGCGTCCTTTTCCACCTCTGCTGATAAATACAAGCGCGCAAATAAGTTGTTCTTATTTTCTTTCAACCATACCTTACTTTCGTTGCTGAGGCTGAAGCGTTTATCGGGGCTTAGGTCCCATACCAAGGAGCTTCCGGCCAGGGCAATCGCCATATTGAAGGCGCAGAAGGACACAAGCAAACAAAAGCAAAATATTCCGTATCTGCTTTGTTTGTTTTGCTGCCAGATTATTGTGGCTATATTTAGCCATAAGGCTCCGCCGATGATACTTAAAAAGTAGCAAACGCCGCCAAATGTTATCTGGCCTGCAATCAGATTATCAAAATGTTCTCCGAAATTTAGGGCGCCGCCGGCACGCAAAAGAGCCTCGGAAGAAAAGCCTAAATGCTCAACTATGGTACTGAAGCTAATCAGAGAAAAGCCCAAACAAACAGCCAAGGACAAAACAAAAGCGCTGACCGGGTGTGATGTGAAGGCTGAGGCCGCCAGGCTCAGGGCGCAAAGAGCCCCGTACAGTAACCAACAAATCAGATAATTTTGCAAAATTCCTAAATTATCCGTATGAGTGACCAAAGAAGTTGAAATCCACAGACCAATCGTCGAAAAGAGCATTACGCCGCACATGGCCCATACAGCCAAAAATTTGCCCACCGTCAGAGCCGTGTAGCTGATGGGCAGACTCAATGTCAGTTCCAGGGTTCCTGAGCGTTTTTCATCTGTCCATAACTTGATTGTGAGGGCCGGAATAATCAGTGTGAAAATGTTGGCTTGCAGTTTGAAAAATGAAATCAACTCCGGCTCAGAAGCAGAGATGAACGGGCTCTGAAAAAATGTTACGGCCATTGACAATATGGCATAGACGCCCAAAATCAGCCAAGCCATTCGGCTTTGGAAAAAAGAGTGAAATTCTTTTATGAAAACAGGCCAAATATTTTTCATTTTCTTACCTATCTGAGGTTATGGCGCGGAAGGCGGCTTCTATGTCGTTGGTTGGGGTTAGGCTTTTTAGTCCTACCGGCGTGGTATCGCAAATCAGTTTACCATGGTTTAAGAGTAATATTCTGTCGGCAAAAGCCTCAACATCTTCCATGATGTGGGTGGAAATTAAAACCGTGTGTTGACGCCCATAATCCTTTAGAAAATCTCTTATCATAAATTTTTGGTTGGGGTCCAACCCCTCGGTTGGTTCATCCAGCAGCAAAACTTTGGGCCGATGCACAAGAGCTCCGGCCAAAGCCACGCGCCGCTTAAACCCCTTGGATAAGGTATCACAACGCTGGTTGATGACCTTTTCTAACTGTAGCTCTTGCACCAAAGATGCCAAATTATCCACAAAGTCAACTTCTGAAAGTTGATGAATGTTTGCCATAAAACGGGTATATTCGACCACGCTCATCTCGGGATAGAGCGCTCCGTTTTCGGGTACGTAGGCAAAGGAGGCTAATGCTTTGAGGCGATCTTCTTCAAATTTGAAGTTCTCTATTGAAATCTCGCCTTGGTCAGGAGAATAGTAGCCGCTCAAAAGTCTGAGCAAGGTCGTCTTGCCGGCACCGTTGGGGCCAAGAAGCGCTGCAACCTCTCCCTTTTGGAGAAAAAAACTTACATTATTTACAGCTTTTATTTTTCCGAATGACTTTGATATGTTTTTGACAATCAGCATACTCTCACCATCGTTTGCTCAAATTCTCTCTTATTCTAACAAAATATTTTTAAATTTTAACAACTATTTTCATTTTTCAAAATCTTTGGTGACAAAATCGTTATTTTAATTTATGTATATATTAGTTTTAGTAAAGGATTTTAGTAATGCAAACAACAGACGTCTACAGCAAAGAAGAAACAAAATACCTCAAAATCGGCTTTGGTGTGGCTTTGGCCATTCTTGTCATTATTGGCTTTTGGCTTTTTGCCAACAACCGCGTAACACATTTGGAGGAAGGAAACTATTACCCCGTTAAGGCTCGATTTAACCGCACTGACGGTCTTTTGGTCGGCGATTTGGTGCGTTTGGCCGGAATGAATGTCGGCAAAGTTGTTGATGCTCAATTAGATGAAAACTTTAAAGCCGTTCTTACCTTGGAAGTCAAGGAAAACGTGCAGCTTCCCGATGACAGCAGCGCCTCTATCGTCAGTTCAGGGCTCATGGGGCCAAAATATATTGAGATTGAACCCGGCGGATCCTTTGATATGATTGCTCCCGGCGGCGAATTCTCTTATACGCAAGATGCCATGGTGATTGAAGAACTACTTGACCGCATTGTCGGAATCGGTAAGGCTAACCGCCAGAAAAACAAGACTAAATAAGATTTTTTTAATGGAGAATACTAATGAATAAAAGACCAGTTGAAACAATTATGGGAATCGTGGTTCTGGCTGTGGCCGCTTTTTTTGCCTATTTTGCTTACAATGTCTCTGACCTTCAGGTTGTTAAGGGCTACAATGTTACTGCTAAATTCTTAAAGGTCGGCGGACTGACCGTTGGCTCTGATGTCAGAATCAACGGTATTAAGGTCGGAACCGTTATCGGACAGTCTTTGGATGATACCGACTATACCGCTGAGGTTAAAATGAGTTTGTCTTCCGATATCAAGCTACCGGTTGACAGTGTCGCCTCCATTGTTAGCGACGGATTGGTCGGTGATAAGTATATTAAATTTGAACCCGGCCACAAAACCGAATATCTTAAAGATGGCGATGTTGTTAAAAACACCAAAGACTTTAAGGCCTTGGAAGATATGGTCGGTGAAATTATCTTTATGGTGACCGATGATGGCTCTAATCAACAATAAAGCTCTGAAAACGACCGTTGCGGCTGTTGCCTTGTGCGCCTTTTGTGATGTTGCGGCGGCTGCTAACATTGAGACCAATATGGCGCATATGCAGGCCATGGACAAAATCACCGGTCGTGTCAGCGAAATTGACGTTCCTGTTAATGGCGAGGCAAAATTCGGCAGTTTTTCTATTGTGGTGCGCCGTTGTGTGACCCGCTCTCCGGAAGAAACTCCCGAAAACACTGCTTTTGTTGATGTGGTGGATAATTATAATACCGATGATCCTATCAATATCTTTAAGGGGTGGATGTTTTCTTCAACCCCTGCTCTTAATGCCGTTGAGCATCCGATTTATGACGTCTGGTTGCTTAAGTGCTACAATGCGGACTTAAAAGGCAAAAAGTTGCTCTCGGAAGATGAGTTGATTTTGCGCGATGAAATTCCTATGCAGGAATCTCGGGAAGATGCCGAGCCGGTTGGTATAAGTGTTGGTAGCGACGATGAAACACCGGAAGATTCTGCCCCCGTTGCCGCCTCAGAAACTTCGGAAACACAAGAAACTTCCTCTGCTCATGAGGATGGTGATCAGGAGCCGCAAAGTGAGGGAGAGGAAAAACATCAGCCAGCTGAGGTGATTGCCGTGGTGGTTAATGATGAGACTCTTGCTCAGGATGACGGTGCGCCTAAGGCTCTGCTGCAAGTGCAAACTCAGCCCCAGGAAAATGCTGAGGTTGAAGTTCCTCAGCCGGAAGAAAATGCCGTTGCCGCTGAAAATGTAACTTCTCAAGATGATACGGTTTTGCCAGAGGCTGCCAATGCCGCTATTGAAGATGAAAATGCCTATATTCCGACAGAAGATGAGGAAAACGGCTTTATTGCCGAAGATGAGGAAATTGCTCAGTAGCTTGCTTATTTCCAGAAGTTCTTGGTGAATATCACAACCACCGTCATGACTTCAAGGCGGCCGAAAATCATGGCAAAAGCCAGTATGTATTTGGCTGTATCCGTCAGAGAAGAGTAGTTTCCGGCAGGACCGATGATTTGCCCTATTCCCGGTCCGCTGTTGGTCATGCAGGCTATGACCGCACTGAAGGATGTTACAAAATCAAATCCGCAAAAAGATATCAGAAGTGTCAAAAACGCTATACTTAAACAATAAATAGTCAGAAATGTGAAAACTGATTCGGTAATCTCGCTGCTTATGTTGCTGGGACCAACTTTTAAGGGAACCAAGCGATTGGGTTCTGTGGTGGTTATCAGCGCTTTTTTTAGATAAGCAAGTACAACTTGCCAGCGAAAGATTTTAATAGAACCGGCGGTTGAGCCCGTGCAGCCTCCGGTTAAGGCAAAAATAATGAACATGGTGCCGGAAAAAATTCCCCATTTTAGGTAGTCGCTTGAAGCAAAGCCTGTCGAGGTGACTATAGAGGTGATATTAAAGGCAGCTTGCCGCAAAGCTGTCGGCAAATCATAGATATCTGACGACCATAGCCACAGAGTTACGCATATGATGTAAAAACTAAGAACTTTTATAAATGTGGCAACTTGTGATGACCGCAAAGAATGTAAATTTTTGGTGGCCCAAACACTATGGTAAAAGGTCAGTGGGATGGCACCTAGGAACATAAACAGTGTAATGATCCATTCAATCGAGGCACTATGAAAAGCGCCAATAGAGGCGTTTTTGGTAGACATTCCGCCGGTGGAAACCGTTGCTAATGCATGACAAACGGCATCAAACCACCCCATGCCGGCAAGTTTTAAGGATGCCAAACAAAGCAAATTAAGAATGATGTAAACTAAGATGATCCTTTTGGCAATATAGCTTATTTTGGGCATAAATTTCTCGTTTACATCAGAGTTTTCTCTCTGGAATATCTGCATGCCGCCGATGCCTAAAAACGGAAGCAATGCAATGGCAAAAATTACTATTCCTACGCCGCCTAAGCTATTTAGCAAAGCCCGCCAAAGCAAAATTGAGCGCGGCAGAGCCTCAACATCTTTGTAGATGCTGGCTCCAGTGGTGCTGATGCCGGATGCAGCCTCAAAAACGGCATCAGCCGGTGATGAGCCATACAAAATAAACGGCAATGCTGCCAACAGAGCCACAGAAAACCAGCTGATGCAGGTGAGCAAATATCCCTGTTGCTGAGTGATGTTTCGAATCTTGTTATTGTTGGCTAAAAACAGCGAGAGCCCTATAAATAAAGAAATTATTGAGGCAGTGATGAAATATGACCAGTTGGTTTGCGTGTAGTAAATATCAACTCCGGCAGGCACCAACATGGCCAAGCCCAAAACGCTGATAAAGTAACCGCTGATCATGAGTACCGGTTGCCACATTTGCCCTCTCCTCTGCGCTAAGCTCTAGTCTAAAGCAACGTTTTTTGAATATCCCAAAGTCACCAATTCATAATTTAGTCTTTTGTCTCCGACACTGCAAACACTGGTGGCTATGGCTTGGTAGGTGTAGGCCTTTATTATACAGGACACTTCTTGATTCTGTGTGGTCTGGCGCAAATATTCTTCCGCTTTTTTGCCATTTTCAGATTGGGGATCAACATAAATGCCATAGAGAAACATATCAACGCCTTCAACCACAATTTCATTGGCATTGATAATCTCTGCTCGGCCGGAAATTGTTTTGGGCTCATCTAAATATACCAAATCAAGTTTCTTCTGGGTGGCGACTTGAGGTTCTGTTTTGGTTACTTGTGCCGGCTCCCTTACCACTACAGGAGCTGATTTGGCCCGTTCAAACATCCTGCGACCACTAGGCTTAATTGGCATATCAACAACTTTTACGGCAGGTGTTTGAGGTTTGCTCTGCGGCTCAACATCAACAACCTGCGGGATTTCTTCCATAATCTCTTTGGCTTTATCTGCCACCTTGTCTGTTACCTGAGAGGAAGAATTTTTTATATGATTCCAGTACCATAAATGGACCTCTGTGGGTTTGACCCCCTGAAAGGTCGGGGCTAAAAACAACACCAGAACAATCAACAAGGTCCACAAAGGTTTGCGCAGTGGAAAAGTTACCAACAAAAATAATCGGTGGAAGCACTTGGCCCACCCCTTGGCCGGGCCGATATAATCATCTTGTTTTTCTCTTCTTTTGCGGCGACCAATCATTATTTGCTGCTCCCGTATTTTTGCTTTAATTCCTCTACTCTCTCCGGAGTAATACGCTCAAATAAGGTCTCGCCTACCACAAACGGATGGCCAGCTTTGAGGGCTGCAATCTCTTTGCTGATATCAAAATTTTTGAGACACGGCATATCTTCCGGTTTTAAGCCCAATCTCTCCAACATGGAAGCTGAGACATCAGGCATTACCGGCGCACTCAAAATGGCGAAGATTCTTATCAAATTTATGCAGGTGCGTAAAATGGTCTCAGCTCTTTTGGCATCGGTCTTAATCACTGTCCACGGCTCAGTTACTGAGATGTAATTATTGCCTTCTACCCAAATGGCACGAAGCTCATTCATGGCTTTGCGGAATTCCATCTCATCCATGTATTTAAGGTAGTCATTTACCCTTGTTTGCAAAGTGGCAATCAGCTCTTTCTCGGGGGCTTCAAGCTCACTGCCTTCCGGCACAGTATTGCCAATCTTGGAAGATGTCATCTTCAAAACACGAGAGACAAAATTGCCCAAGACGCCGTTTAGATCCTTATTAACCACGGCAGCAAATAAATCAAAGCTGAAAGATGCGTCTGAACCCTCGGGTGCATTGCTCATCAGCCAATAACGCCAGTAGTCTGCGGGAAATTCTTTGATGGCATCTTCGGCGAAAATACCGCGTTTTTCAGACTTGGAAAACTTGCCTCCCTCGTAGGTCAGGTAGCTCATGCCTTTCAAATAATCCACCTGCGTCCAGTTCTCTCCGGTGCCCAAAAGTGTGGCAGGAAAAGTGATGGAGTGGTAAGGGACATTGTCTTTGCCCATAAACTCCACATGGCGGACATCTTTGGCATCTAGCCACCAATCTTTCCAGTTGCGCTCACCAGGTTTTTCATCTGACCATTGTTTGGTGATGCCGATATAGCCAATCGGAGCATCAAACCAAACATAGAAAACTTTATCTTCATAGCCTGGCTTATTGACCGGGAATCCCCATTTGAGGTCACGGGTAATGCAGCGTTCCTGCAAACCCTCTTTGAGCCATTTTTGGGCAATGGTGTAGGCAACATCCGGCCAGAACGGCTCTTTGGTTTTTATCCACTCGGCCAAGCGTTTTTCCAACTTAGGCAGGTCTAAAAACAGGTGTTTGGTCTCCCTCACCTCCAGGTTGGTGGAGCCGGAAACCGAACTCCTCGGATTAATCAAGTCTGTGGGTTCTAAAACCTTGGTGCAGTTTTCACACTGGTCGCCACGGGCTTTTTCATAACCGCAATAAGGGCATGTGCCGGTAATGTAGCGGTCGGCCAAAAACATCTTATCATCCACCGAATAAACTTGTTTGATGGTGCGCTCTTCAATATAGCCGTTTTTATCTAACTGCTCAAAGATATGATATGTCATCTCTTTATTTTGTTCTGAAGATGTGCGGCCAAAATAGTCAAATGACAAATTAAAATCTTTATAAGTTTGCGCATGGCGGGCATGATACATATCGCAATAGGCCTGAACATCCATACCCTCTTTTAAGGCACCGACTTCTGATGTGGTGCCGTGTTCATCGGTTCCGGCAATGTAAAGCACCTCGTTGCCCAGCATTCGCATATAGCGGGCATAGATATCGGACGGCAGCAAGCAGCCGACCATGTGACCCAGGTGCGGAATACCGTTGATATATGGTAACGCTGAGGTAACAAGCACTTTAGACATTTATAAATTCTCCTGATTTATTTTTTGTTTTTCTTTATCGGCGCCTAGTTTACAACAATTTCAGATTTTCTCAAGAGCAAAAAGAGCCTGCAAACAGTCTAAACTCAAAAAAAAATCACTTTCCCTCTTGTTGTTGGACAAAATTTATGATAATATCCGATTATTACAAAATCTTATTTTAGATACTTTATGTTAAATTAAAATAATGATAAGCTATGAAAACGAACATCATTGCAGAGATTAGCAAGTTCCTGCAGAAGGAGCTTGATAATAAGTGCAACGCTCCTGCCAGACAGGCCGTGTATGAAAAGTTCGGTTTTTTACCCGAACATAAACTGACCTGGTCTGATTGGGCCATGATTCTTGATTATGCCCGCATTGTCGGCGGAGCGCGTCCCGGAGATGAATACGGGTATATTGATGCCCGTGGAGAGGTTGCGACCGCTAAGGTCTACGATCTCTACAACATCCCCAAGGGCCTTAAGAACCCTTTCCTTGTGTGCTTTAGCGGTTTTATGACCGCGCACCTCTATACCTTTGAGGCTCTGAGGTGGCATTATAAGGTTACCGGGGAGTTGTTGCGGATCTTTTGCACCGGTAAGGAGGGAAATAAAGGCCTTTATAAAAAGGTTGTCGAGAGATTAAAGGGGCTTATGATCGGGTCCGAGGCAGAAGCATACCTGCGCTGTCTTTCTCTTCTCGGTGACGAGAAGTTCATGCGGCAGTATGAGCGTGCAGTCGCTGATACGGATACCCACGGCAACTTCGATGAGATGTATGCCATGGCAAAGAGCCTGGGGCTTAAGGAAGCAACATTCTTGTTGGTTTCCGGCAACCCCACCTACGACAAGCGTCTTTTGGCCGAGGGAATGCTCCAGCTTCGGGACAAAAAATATGCCGATGTAAAGATTAATCTTTGCATCGTGCACTGCCCTCCCCGATATGACTTTGCGGTACCTGAAGGTCACTTGACCGAGATTCTTCTCGGCTACTATGCGGCCTCTCTCGGACCACTGGCCAAGGACACAACGCCACTGTCGTTGTCGCTGAAGCCTCGTGAGGGTGCTGAGCGATATGCTCTTCCGGGGCTGGAAGATGTGGACTGGAGCGTTTTCCGATCTCTGATCTCGGACTACTCCAACATGGGGTGGCCGAATTACCAAGAGCTCCTCTATGGGGTTCCGCACGAAGAGGCTGTGCTTAATATCATTTTATCCGACCTGCGGGCCCGTTCCTGCTTCACCTCGGAGAGCTACGATGAGGCGCTGCTTCAGGACATTCGCACCTACCAGAAATTCCTTGGAGGTGCGTATATCCAGGGGGAAAACTTCGAGGAATATCTCGATATGTCTCCTTATGTGCCATATTTTCGGCGCTGATAATAAAGAAAAAACCGACCATCTTATGGCCGGTTTTTCTTTTGCCTATTTGTTGCCTTTTTGCAAAAACTCGGGCAGTTTTTTCAGCTTAGAGGCTCCAGCCGCGCGAACATGTCCGCCGCCGCCCAATGTGGCCGCTATCTTGGAAACATCTACCCCCTCTTTGGCGGTGTAAAAAGACAAATTCCAGTTGTTTCTCTTGTTCATAAAGAAATTGCACATGAAATCATATTCTTTGATATTGGGCAAAGAATCGAAAAACTCCGAATATCCTTGCGGCATATTGGCACAAATACACTTATACCCCATATACTCGCTCTCAAACGCCATGCTATGTGACAAGCGGATATTGCGCACCTTTATCCAAGACAATATTGCCCTACCTTTTTCTACCATTTCTTCAATATTCATCTTGCCGCTTAGCAAATCATCCCAGGTCTTATCGGTCGGCCTGTTCACTCCTAAAGACTGGAAAGCATATTCAAACGGGCGCACACGCTCATCTCTTAAGTCAAAAATATCATTTAAGCCAAGTAACTTCACACCCTCGGGAGCTTCTGTTTGCGGATAAAAATATTCCCAAGTGAGACAAATGGCCGCGGTGCCTATTCTCCTTAAACCCTTTATCTCTTTACCTGCTCCTTTTTTCATGGCCTCATCATATTCATTAATCACAGAAGCGTGGTGGTCTATCCAGGTTAAGTCCCTGCTCTCGTTTAGCTCAAACATAAATTCAAGCGGAAGTGCAATATCGCAAATAATTATCTTATCATGTTGTCTTATATCATCAAAAGGTATTTCCATATCATGATTTAGCCCCAAAAGCTCCGCCTCAGGGTACAATCTTTTGACAATGGCGGCAGAGCCTTTGCCATCGTGGTCTGCTATATGGAAAATACACAACATCTCTTTCTTCCTCTTATATCTCTACTTTCAAATTATCATACGCCGGAATAACATTTTCCGGTGAGGCGGCCATTAGTGCATCATAATCGCACTCGCTGGCCATATGGTTTATGATAACCCGTTCGGGGTTAATTTTTTCTATATAGTTCAAAACCTCTTGCCAGCCAGCGTGGTATTTTTGCCCAAACGGCGTGGTCAGCGGCATGACTAACAATTTGACCTTATGCTCTGTCAAATGCTTCAAAGCCGAAGGTGCCAATCTCTTGAAATCTGCAATATGCGCCACCTCTCCGTCATTAAACAAATAGCCATTTGAGGGCACATTGTGGCCGCACAACTTTAAGGGGGTTATCTTTACCCCTTTGACATAAAAATCATGATTGCATTTTATCTTATGCGCCACTAATGAAGGTGAGCGTATCACATCTTTAATCTCTTTGGGATTGGTTATCAGATACCCAAATCTTGCTTTTATCACTTTCAACACAACATCTGTCGCATAGAAATCCAAATTGCAGGCATTAATCCTGTTTATCTCCCTCAAATCATCTATCCCGTGCAGGTGGTCTGCGTGCGTATGCGTATACAGCACCGCGTCTAATCTCTTGATTTGGTTATCTAAAAGCTGCAAACGTAAATCCGGCGAGGTGTCTACCAATATCTCCACCCCTTTGAAATTGTAATAAGTGCTGGTTCTTTTGCGAATGTTCAGCGGATTGTTCGGATCACAAAAGCCCCAGCCGCTACTCAATGATGGCACGCCGGGAGCTGCTCCTGCGCCTAAAAATATGGCATAACTCATTTATAGTTCCTCCGCCCCTTGTCACTGGCTTTGCGGAACAAATTGCAGAAGTTATCTGATGTTATCTGAGCAATCTTTTCAAACGGCAAATCTCTTATTTGCGCTAGCTTCTCTGCCGTAAAGCGCACAAAAGAAGGTTCATTGCGGTGCCCGCGCTCTGGAACCGGCGCCAAAAACGGCGAATCGGTTTCAACCAATAGTCTCTCCAAAGGAACTTTGGCAAAAATATCTCGCAACTCTCCGCACTTGTTAAAAGTTATCATCCCAGAGGCCGAAAGATAAAAGCCTATCGATAAGGCGAAGTCTGCAAATTTCTCTGAGGAGCTAAAACAGTGAATCATCCCCGAAAACGGTTTTTCTTTATAAGCCTTGCCCAGAATATCCGCCATATCATCATCCGAATCTCGATTATGAATAATCAGCGGCAGCCCGGTTTCCTGCGCTGCTTTGATGTGTTCCTTTAGCAATCTTATCTGCAGATCTTTGGGCGCATAGTCATAGTAATAATCTAAGCCCGTCTCGCCAATACCTATAACTTTTTTGTGACTGGTCTTGGCGATAATATCTTCTGCTTTGAGCTCCGGATATTCTCCAGCATTGTGCGGATGCACACCTACTGCCGCATAGATAAACGGATACTTCTCTGATAAGGCCAGTTGATTTTCCAACTCGTCTAAGTTGTTGCCGGCATTTAATATCATGTTTACACCGCACTCTCTTGCCCGCTCTATAATCTCTGCGGTATCGTCCTCAAAATCATCAAAATCCAAATGACAGTGACTGTCTACTAACATATTTTCCTCTTATACTTGTTTGCAGATATTGGCCATTATGTTTATTAAAGCTTGTTTTTTATCTAAATTCAAGCTTTCAACCTCAGAAAAAGTCTTGATTGTCTTGCTCCAGCAATCTGCCGTCTCGATTACCTTGTCGGTGCTTTTGGCGTGCTCGCTCAAAAACTTCAAAATCAGCTCCTGAGCTAAGTCATAGTTTTCTTCCGAAGATGCCGCATCATTGCAAAAATCTAAGATATCCGCAATCTTAAAGTTTTTGCCGGCAGATACAAGCGCGCAAAGGTCATCATATTTTTCGGCGGCTCCGTTGTCGGCATAGTTCAGAGCTTTGCCAATGCTGCCAGATGAAATGGCGGCAATTTTTTTTATCTCTTTTTCGGATATTTCCGGCCGATAACGTCTGAGCAGGCTCGAAACAATCGTGTCTTTCAGCGGTTTTAGTTCCAGCTTGGAACAACGCGAGCGAATGGTTGGCAGCAGGCGATTCGGATTGTGGCTGATTAGAAGCATTAGTGTCTTGTATGGCGGCTCTTCCAATATCTTCAGCACTGCGTTGGCCGCAGATGAATTCATATCATCAACGCTGTCTATCAAGACCACCCGCCAGCCGTCTCCCGATGAGCGGTGTGATAAAAACTCGTTTATGGTACGAACATCGTCTACCCTTATGAAGGCTGATTTCTTGAGCTCTTTTAGCTCATCAGGGCTTAGTTGCTCACCGTCTTTTATGGCTTTTAATATCTTTTTGCGGTCTGTATCCGTGTAGTCCCTTTGCAAAACCTTAAAATCAGGATGGGCGTTACTTGCTATCAGTTTATATATGTGAGAATCGGGAGAAACCTCAAGACTGGTGTATTTGTCCCTCTCTTTTTCATCTGCGCTTAAAATAAATCTGGCCAGCCTATATGCCAGTGTGGCTTTGCCAATGCCTTTTATTCCCGTTATCAGCCAAGAATTATGCAAAGAATTATTTTGCCAACAGTGCAGGAATAGTTGCTCGGCCTCCTCATGGCCTGCCAAATAAGTATTAAACTGCGGCTCAAACGATGCTAACTCCTGCGGCATATGTTACAAACCTAACCTTTCTTTCACAACACTCACAATATCTTGGTGCAATGCCTCTATGCTCTTATTAGCATCCAAGACGACGCAACGCTTTGGCTCTCTGGCTGCTATATCCAAATATCCTTGCCTTAAGCGCTCATGAAAGCTGATGTCTATTCCCTCAAATCTGATTTCTTTGACATCTTCACCTTCTGCCTTGCGCAAAGAACGCTCAATACCTACTTTGGGGTCTATATCTAAAATAAGGGTCAAATCAGGTTTGAACGAACCTACCGCTATTTTATATAGCTCATCTAAGGTATTTCTTGATACTTTGTTTTGGTAGCCATAGCACTGATAAGCAAAGGTGGAATCGGCAAAGCGATCGCTTAAAACCCATAGGCCCTTTTCCATTGCCGGCCATATTTTCTTAACCAAATGAATGTGGCGGTCGGCAAAAAATAACAAAGCCTCAGCTACAGCGTCTAATTTATCTTGCTCTCCGGTGACAAGCAGGCGCCTTATCTCCTGGCCTAAAGCTGTGCCACCCGGCTCTTTGGTGGTTACAACATCAACACCTCTCTCTTGTAAATATTCCGCCAAGAGCTTTATTTGGGTGGATTTACCCGTACCCTCACCGCCTTCGAGTGTGATAAACTTGCCTTGCATTAATCATTCCCTAGTAGCAAATAGCTTAAGTTCTTGCGAATACGGCCCCACAAGCCAACCTCAGCAACATCTGCGGCCGCCACCAATGGAACCTCCAAAGTATCTTGCCCCGGCAGCTCTACTTTAACAACACCAAGCTGTTGTCCGGCTTTTACCGGTGCTTTAACCGGTTTATCATAAGAGGCTATTACCCTCACCTCATCTGATTTGCTCTTCTTTAATGTGCGGACGACATCCTCAGATACCACCATCGGAACATCTTTGCTGGCACCATACCAAACCGGAATATCTGCCACCTTGGCACCTTTTTTCAAGATGGTATAATTATCAAACTCTCTAAAACCCCAGCTCATTATCTTGTTGGCTTCTTCTGAGCGCTCTTTCATGGAGCTAAGCCCGGTCATAACGCTGATGAGGCGTCTGTCGCCTTTCTTGGCTGAAGCGGTTAAACAGAATCCAGCTTCTTCGGTATGACCGGTTTTCAAACCATCGGCATAAGGCATGTTGTACAACAGCGGATTCCTATTGCCTTGGCGAATGTTGTTGTAAACAAATTCTTTTTGTGAAAACAGGTGATAATATTGCGGAAACTCTGAAATAATCCGGCGAGATAATTTAGCCAAATCCTCCACCGACATCCGATGGTCAGGGTGCGGCAAACCCGTTGCGTTTACAAAATGTGAATTGTTTAGTCCAATCTCTTTGGCCTTTTTGTTCATCATATCTGCAAAATCTTCCTCAGTGCCGGCCAAATTTTCTGCTGCAACAATGCAAGCATCGTTACCGGATTGAATAATGATGCCCTTGAGCAAGTCTTCTACCCTAACCTTGCTGCCCAAAGCCAAAAACATGGTGGACCCGCCGCTTGCCGCGCCGCCTTTGCGCCAGGCATTCTCACTTACGGTGAAAGTGTCATCCAACGACAAACTGCCGTCGCCTAATTTGCTGAACAGAATATAAACCGTCATCAGCTTGCTCATAGAGGCAGGCGGGATCATCTTCTCGGCATCTTTGGTGTATAGATATTGTCCGGTATCGTAGTCCATTAAAATCATATTGCGAGCCTTGGTTTCTATTGCTCCGGCAACGGAAACCGAGCTCAAAAAGCCGCCTATTAATGCTACGGAAAAAAGTAACTTAGATTTTAACATCATTTTTGCCTCTACCAAATTTTAGTCTTGCATAATTCTGGCATTGTATATGCCGAAATTTTTTACTTTGGCCAACATGACTTCTGCCTCTTGCTTGTGGCTGTATGGGCCTAAGCGAACACGATAAAATTTTTGCCCGTTTACCGTCACATAATAAATATTGGTCTCGCCGAATTGATCCAATTGTTTGCTCAAATTTTGGGCAGCACTTTCTCTTGAGTAAGCTCCGGCTTGCACAAACCAACTTCCTTTGGGATATGCCTTTACGGCATTGGGATTGGCATATTCCGCTCCAACCAACTGCAAGGGTTTCAGGTCTTTTAATGAGCTATTGGCTGCAGACCTGGCAGGAATCGTCACTTTGTCTTCCCCATCTTCAACCGGTTGCCCCAGCAATGCTGCTTTTAGGGCTTTGCTCTCTTTTTCCATAATCTCAACCCTAACTTTGGCTGTTCCTTGGGTTTGAAATCCCAGCAATTGGGCGCCACGCTTGGAAATATCTATAATCCTATTTTTTGCATAGGGGCCTCGATCATTAACCCGCAGAACAAGTGAACGTCCGTTTTCAAGGTTTGTCACTTTTACGATACTTGGCAGAGGCAAAGTTCTATGTGCTGCCGTTAAAGCGTGCATATCATAGTTTTCACCATTGGCGGTTTTGCGTGCATGGAAGTCCTCCCCATACCAAGAGGCAGTGCCGACCTCTGAGTAATCATAGTCTTCTTTGGGATAATACCACTGCCCCATAATTTTATAGGGAGAGCCTACCTTATAAGTTCCGCCCTGGCCTTTAATGGCCTCAGCCTGGGTGTAGTTATTGCCGCTTATCCGCCCATAGGTGCAGGCATTAAGCATGGCTGCCGCGCAGACAAGCATAACGGTCAAAAAGTTGGGTTTGTTCGTCATTTTTACTTTCTCATCGTTTCCTAATTGCCAGATAATTTATACTGTTTTTCCAGCTTCGTAAAGAGCTTAATTCCCCTTGTGTAATTTTCTTTCCGGTACCGGGACTGAAAAGCCTATCTCCGGGTTGTAGTTTTTGATCTTTTGCAAGAGTTGATAATCCGGATAGCCATCGGCCGGGAGTCTTGCCGCTTTTTGAACCTTTTTTACCGCCTCTTTGGTCTGGCTGCCAAGTTGTCCGTCTTCTTCCAATTTACCCCAACCTAGTTTATTGATAAAAGATTGAATCGTCATGACATCATCCGTTTTCAACCTGGTGGCAGGGTTGGCAATAATCGGCTTCCAGCTCTTGCCGGAGGCGATGTAATCTGCCAAGATTCCTACCGCCAATGCATAGTTTTCTGAGCGATTCCATTGCATAATCTTGTGAAAATTATTTAAAACCAAATAGGCGGGGCCTTTTTTGCCCTCCGGTGTTATGATTGCACCTTTTACATCATCTGCCAGCTTAATAGCCTTCTTGTCTTTGGTTTTTACCCCCAGTTTTTTCCATTCCTTTATGCTCTTATTCTTGTTTCTGCCGCTTTGAGAAAAATCAAAATTCCAAGGCAGGCTCACCTCCATTCCCCAGGGCTCATTTTCTTTCCAGCCGATGGATGACAAATAATTTGCCGCTGAAGCCGATGCATCTTCAAAAGAGCGCCAAATATCTATTGCCCCATCTTGGTTAAAATCTACCGCATAGGCATTAAATGTTGAGGGCATAAACTGAAAATGCCCCATGGCGCCGGCCCAGGAGCCCTGCATCTTGGTATAATCTATCTGCCAGGTGTCTATAATTTTCAAAGCCTCATAAAGTTGGTTGCGGAAAAATGTGGGGCGTCTTTTATCGTAGCTCAAAGTTGTTAAGGCATCTATGGTATTATAGCCGCCAAAATTGCTGCCGTAGTTGGTTTCCACTCCCCAAAAGGCTACCAGATAATTCCCCTGCACGCCGTATTTCTTTTCCAGCTTGTCCATTAGCGGTTTTAGCTCTTGGTAGCGGCGTTGCCCTTCGGCTACTCTTTTTTTGTTCACCAGGCGATTTACATATTCCGTACTAGTCAGGACAAATTCTGCCTGATGGCGATCTTTTTTGACAACCTCCGGCTCGGGGTGATAAAAATCTTGCGCGTAGACGGTGTCCAGTGTTTTTTTTGAGATGCCTCTTTGGGCCATATCTGCTTTGAGCTCGTCTAACCAGCTCAAGTACTCCGGCGGCGCAAAAGACGTGACATTTGCACAAGCTGCCGTTGCTACACTCAATGCTATGGCCAGCATGCTTATTTGGCGGTGAAAACTCATTTTGTTTCTTTCTATATTTTTCTATTTTTTTTATTTTTACATCTAACTTGTAAATAAATATTAAAAAAACGCTTGACGAAAAATAAACTTTAAGCTAAAACCTGCCCATAAACCGCTTTTATCTCACGGAGAGGTGGCAGAGCGGTTTAATGCAGCGGTCTTGAAAACCGTCGTGGGCGCGAGCCCACCGTGAGTTCGAATCTCACCCTCTCCGCCAATACTAAGCCCCGCTTTTTAGCGGGGTTTAATATCTTCCAGAAAACCAAGCCCTTTTTCCTCTATCATATAATGCTTTTACATTTCCACTTGAACCGGTGATCGCTGTAATATTTCTTTTCTTCTCAGGATTATTTTTGATAAACTCTTTATCATACTGCCTATATTTTTTTCTTTCTATTAAGACGCCACCTACTTGCCACTTGCTTAAGGGTACACTGTTCAGGTTGCTTTGAAACTTTTTATTGCGGCGAACTTCAGGTACTTCCCCACATATAACATCTCTTAACTCCTGCAATTTTTCGGCAGAGTTCATATCAAAGTCCTTAACCTTTGCATTTTCGCCCCGAGTTAAATCCGTAAACTCTTTGGTCTTTATAAATTCTTCAAAAGCTTTCCATTCCGGTGAATTTTTTGTATCTGATATCATCTTTTTGCTCCCTTTAGCATAATTGATGATACCATACAACAGGCCTCTTAACAATCTTTTAATGCCACAAAAAAAGACCCGCGGGCGCAAAAGCACCGGCAGGTCTGAACTCACTACTTTTCCTTTCTGGAAAGCTTTGCTACATTGGCTTTGGCCAGCTCCAGCTCATGAGGGGTAAGAACATCCGTGTTACTCTTCTCAAGGTAGGTGATGATGTCCTCTATATCCTCATAGCTGCCCGGCGCCATTCCCTTCTCTGTCTGACGCAGATACAAAGAGTAGTTCTCCATATCCGTCAGCAGCAGAAGTTTGCAACGCTGCATCAGGCGGCCCTCTGCAGGCAGAAGCTCCGCTTTTCTGAATGTTTCGAAATCAAGGAACTTTATTAACTCAACATTCTCAAGCCTGGAGGCTATGCCTCTGGTTTGAAGCCATTTGACCGTCTCTTGCGGACACTTTTTGAAGCTGCAGAGAAACATTGCCCTTTGCAAATCTTCAAATTTGCTATCCACACCCTTTTGAACAATCTCTATTTGCAGACGGTTCAGGAGGTAGGCGACCTGGCTAAAATTGCTCCAGGTTCGCTTTTGGTAGACTTTGCACAGAATCGCCCACAACTCGGCATCGCCACCGAACAGCACATCAAACTTCGGTTTGAGGTAGTGCGGCATCATCATGTTGTGAACACCGGGCGTGACATGGTGCAGAGCGGCAATATACTCTCCTCTCTTGCAGAGGTCTTTGGCCACGGTGGAAGACATGTGACTCACCTCATCATTGGTGTGCATGAGATGATAGTTTTGCCTCGTGAGAGGATAGTTGCGGATGCTGAACTGAAGAAGAATGCGATCTTCCAACTCTTCCTCAATGTGGATATCCGTATCATTGCGGACACCGCGAATCATGTCCGTGGCGCCACAGCGGATGGCCGTATCAACAACCTCGCCTTTGATGGCGACAACCTGTACGATCTCCGGATTTTGGCGGATACGTTCAATAATCTCGTTGCGGAACTGGACCGGACCGCATTTGAACTTGAGGATATCCTCAATGCTCTGACGCGCCATCTTTACTCGTTCTTCTTGCGAAAAATCGCAATTGACAAACATCCCATCTTCTACGCCGATGATGATTTTTTCGTTCTCTCTGAGCGTGCGGATAAGAATGTTTAAATGCCCGCGGGTGAAGGGATCAAACAGCCCGCTGTAAAAAGCAACGCTTCCTTTCATACAAAAATTTTTTAAAAATTAAACAATATGATACTTAAGGTGCTCTCAACATAAATTCGGGCTCTCTATTTGTCAATCTTTTATATTTTTTATTTGTTGACAAAATTTGCCAACAATGCTATAAATGACACATTCGAGTACAAATTATTTAAAAACTAAATGCTATGAAAAGACTTATCACAATTGCAGATGTAGTAGAATTCCTCAATAGAGTCGGAATTGATTTCGAAAAAAATTCTATTCGTAAGGTAACATTGCCCCGATCTAAAGAGCCTTTCTGGCAGTTCCGAGGCATCTTTCGAAACTATATCATCACTGAACGAGGTGATTTAGTTTCTGCCATCTGAGTTCACAACTTTTGCCCCCGCTGAACTTGTTTTAGCCGGGGCTTTTCTTTTTTAGATATCAAATTCTTTTTTCTTGTCTTTGGCTCTAAAAAATGTTTTGATGTTTAGGTAACAAAAAAAGGACTTGGACGATGGAACTTTCAAAACCCGGTTGGCGCCCCTACACTATCAAAGAAGAAATTTGGAACTGTATTATCCACGGAATCGGTATTGGTTTGAGTATCGCCGGGTTGGTGGTTTTGGTGGTGTTTTCCGCCCTGCATGGAAACGCTTGGGCCGTGGTGTCTTCCTCTATCTTTGGGGCATCTATGATAGTTCTTTACAGCTCTTCTACCATTTATCATGCCGTAAGTAGCGAGAAATGGAAAAAACGCCTTAAAAAGCTTGATCATATTTCCATCTTCTACCTCATTGCCGGCACTTATACGCCATTTTTGCTCATTAATCTTCGCGGAGCTCTGGGTTGGACCTTGTTCGGCATTGTCTGGGGGCTGGCTCTTATTGGCACGTTTCTCAAGCTTCTCACCTCCGGCAGCGGGACCAAGATCTGGTCTATCAGCCTTTATCTCTCTATGGGGTGGATGATTATATTCGCCTCTAAAAGCCTGTTCCAAAATCTCTCAACTCTTGGAGGCGTTTTCTTAATTTTGGGTGGCGTATTTTACACTTTGGGCATATTCTTCTACATCTGGAAAAGCAAAAAATACACGCATGCCATTTGGCACTTCTTTGTGCTTACAGGAACAATTATGCATTTCTTTTCCGTGCTTTACGGCTGTATCTTAATCTAAAACATTAAAATTACCATCGCTCCGTTACGCAGTCATCGCCGTTGAAACTATAGTTGGTGACAATCCCGTTACTTATCGTAAACGAGGTCTTGCAATAATAATCTGAAGGCATCGGTGCACTCGGGTAGTCAAAATCAGGTGTCGAATCCGCCGCATAATAAAATTCATCGCTATACGGGTCACTTATTCCCCCTTTGGCGTGAGTTGAAAACTCAACATAAGTCACCACTTTTTCATTGGGTGCTACATAAAATACATTGTGCGGAATTCCCCAAGACTGCTCCAAACTTGCCTCTGATTGCCCAATCCACGGTTGCAGCGTGGCGCCGTAATCTTGGTTTATCATGCAACCGGCCGCTAATGAAATAAAACCTAACCGTGCAAATTTTTTAATCATCTCTATCTCCTTATTTTTTTATAAAGAGATATACTCCGCTTTTTTTAGATTTCATCCCTTGAGGTGAGCATCTTTTTTAACCTGGCGGCTGATTTTTCATCCAGTCTGACTTTGAAAACTATCGTATCTTCTTTTATCTGTTTGGAAAGTATTTCCGAATTTTCATATACCCACGCTATCAACTTTCCCTCTGTTACCGGAACGCCAAACTCCAAAACCTCAAAACCATCTGCCAATCGCTCATCTAATTCATGTAAAAATTTATCGCATCCCTCACCGGTTAAAGCAGAAACGAGCACCGTTTTTTTGCTCTTTGACAATTCTTTTTGTTTTTCTTCCGTCAACAAGTCTGCTTTATTTAACAATTCTATATATTTAGAGCTTTCTTCTATATTCTCTAGCCCCAAACTTTCCAAAACTTTCAGAACATCTTGCTTTTGCTCTTTGCTCTCATCGTTGGCGGCATCTCTGACATGGACAATAATATCTGCCTCTAAAACCTCTTCCAATGTGGCGCGAAAAGCCATAACCAGCTCATGGGGCAGATCTGAAATAAACCCAACCGTATCTGACAAAATCACAACCCGGCCTGATGGCAATTCCAGCTTTCTCAACGCCGGGTCAAGTGTTGCAAAAAGCATATCTTTAGCTAGAACATTTCCTTTTGTCAGTGTGTTAAACAGTGTCGATTTTCCGGCATTGGTATAGCCAACCAAGGCCACAACCGGGTATGGCACCCGTTTTCTTGCAGAACGCTGTATCTGTCTGGTTTGGCGCACTTTTTCCAGCTCTTTTTTTATCCGCAAAATCTTGTCATCAATAATTCGGCGGTCCAGCTCTATCTGTGTTTCTCCAGGGCCGCCCAGAAAGCCCGCGCCGCCTCTTTGCCGCTCCAAGTGTGTCCAGCTTCTGACCAAGCGGCTGCGCTGATAACTCAAATGCGCCAACTCTACTTGCAACTTACCTTCGCTGGTTTGGGCACGCTCGCCGAATATCTCCAATATCAGCGCTGTCCTGTCTATTACCTTTATTTGTAAGAATTTTTCCAGATTTCTTTGCTGAATGGGGGTTAGTTCTGCATCCACCACCAGCAGTTCAACCTCTTTTTCCCGCAAAATCGGTAACAAACGCTCTAAAACACCCTGCCCAATTAATGTGGCAGGTTTCACTCTTCTTAAACGGATAATTTCCTGATATGCGACGTCTAAATCTATGGCCAAGGCCAAGCCAACCGCCTCTGCCAACCTCGCCTCGGCTGAAACACTCAAATAACTCTCCGCAATCTCTGGAAAAATTACGGCTGCTTTGGTCCTATGCCTGGAATTAAACTCTATAAACGCCAATTTATTTTTCTATTTCCAGCTCAACGGCCTCTGCCGGCATAATTGTTGACACTGCGTGCTTATATATCAATTGCGTATGTCCATCGCGGCGCAATAACAATGATGTCTCATCATACCAGGTGATTATTCCCTGCAGTTTTACCCCGTTTACCAAAAATACGGTAACTGAAATCTTGTTCTCTTTTAAGTTATCTAAAAAATCGTTTTGGACATTTTGTGACATCACTTTATTCCTTCTTTTTATTATTGCTGTTCTTTATTCTAACAACATTTTTTTCCATTAGTAAAGTTTTTTTAGGCAAAAATATTTTCTGCCTGTCGAATGGCCGCGGAATCTACATAAACAAGCAAAACATCTCCCGTGCTCAGTCTGGTCGTGGGATCAGGATAAATGCTTTCTTCTCCCCGACTTATCATGAAAATTCGGCATGATTTGGGTAGACTTAGCTCCCCTATCTTCTTTTCACAACAGCTGTCTTCCTCGCTTAGTTTTATCTCCCATATCTCCCCATGGCCGCGGCTTACGGCATAGGCCTCCTGCATCTTGGTCTTGCGGATTTCTTTTAGCAATTTCGATATCGTTACCGAACTGCGCTCAATCAGAATATTATCACCAATGTTAAACACCAAGTTGCTGTATGAGGGTGTGTTTACAACCGACAAAGTCGAAGAAACACCCCTCTTTTCTGCCAATAATGAGGCTAGCAGATTGTCCTTGTCATTATCCGTTAGGGCAATAGTCGCATCGGTGTGGCCAATATCTGCCTCATTTAAAATAACGTCACTCAACATCTCTCCGTGAATGATGACTGCGCTTGATAGCTCTTTGGCCAGTTCTCTGGCCTTATCGTAGTCTTCTTCTATAATCTTACAGCTGATGATGCTATCATCCAGCTCTATCTCTTTTCCCAAGTGTTCGGCTATGGCGTTGCCGCCGAATATCAACACTCTCTCGTTGGCTTGTTTTTCCAGCCCAAAGGCCGCTATTGTGTTGTAGACTTCTGAAATCGGCACATATATATTTATCTCGTCTTCTGCGGCAAAGCTATCGTAGGCTTCGGGAATAAAACATCTTCCCTCTCTTAAGATATTTACGACCGCAATATCTAAGTCCTCATTTTGGCGGTTTAGCTGCAACAATGGGATGTTTAGCAGCGGGCATGTCTTTGACAATTTGAGGCTTAGAATACATCCCTTATCTTTTAGGACCGGTAAAAAACCTGAACAACCCGGATATTTTAGAACCTGCAAAATGTTTTCAGCGATCTCAATCTCGGGAGATATGATGTTGTCTATTGGTAAATGGCGGTCATTATACAAAACTCCCCACACAGGATCCAAAAACACCTCACTGTCTATGCGGGCAATCTTGCGCGGAACATTAAACAAACTGTAGGCTATTTGGCATATCAGCATATTGACTTCATCTGATCCGGTCACGGCCAAAATTAAATCGGCATCTCTAATTCCTGCTCGCTCTAAAACATCGGGGTGTGCAGCCTCGCCTAATATCGGCAAGACATCATATTCATTTGATATCTCATCCAGGCAGTGTTGGTCGTGGTCTATTACCACAATGTCGTTATTACCCTTCACCAGATAGCTTACGATACTTTGACCCACGTTACCGCCGCCGCAGACAATTATCTTCATTCCTTAGCCTCTTCAAAATAAAGGTTAATCTCCTTTAAGGCCTCCGGCAAATTATCTATATGCACGTACTTTTCCCTAAATCTTTTGGCATCTCTCATGCTTTTGGTATACCAACAGACATATTTGCGCGAAAGTCCTAAAGCTATTTTCTCTCCATAATAATTCACCAGTTCTTTAATATGGGTTAACAAGGTTTCTTTTACAAGTTGATGGGATGGTGGTAAAAATTCTTCTCCGGTTTTAAGCCCCTTATCTATTTGGCTTATCAGCCATGGCTGCCCCAACGCCGCGCGGCCAATCATAACACCGTCAGCTCCCGTATATTCAAGCATTTTTCTGGCGTCTGTAACAGAACCAACATCCCCATTGCCGACAACAGGTATCTTAACGGCCGCTTTAACCTCACCGATGATATTCCAATCTGCCCGGCCGGAATAAAATTCTGATCTTGTCCGCCCATGCACTGTGATATATGAGGCACCGCTTTCTTCACACATCTTGGCAAATTCAACCGCATTTACGTGTTGGCAATCCCATCCTTTGCGGAATTTTACGCTCACCTTTAAGGGCGTGGCTTTAACCACTGTTTCTATTATCTTTGAGGCCAGAGGCATATCTGTCATCAGGTAGGAGCCGCTCTTGTTTGCAACAATTTTTCTCACCGGGCAACCCATATTTATGTCCAAAGAGTGAGCCCCTAAATCTTGAGCCAATTTGGCGGCAAAATCAAACAACTGCAAATCGCTTCCTACCAGCTGAACCACTACCGGATAAGGCTCATCTCTGACATCTGCTATTCTATAACTTTTGGGATTCTTGCGTGATAAGGCATTGATTGCCACCATTTCGGAGACGATGTTGCCTTTGCCAAAGCCTGCCGTCAGTTTTCTTAACGGCTTATCCGTTATTCCTGCCATTGGTGCCAAAAATACTTGGCTGTCAAAATCCAATATCTGCATTTATACCTTAAAATCAAATTCTTGGTTGTTTTTGAACATGAAGTCTATCAAAACCGTTGGCTCTTTTAATACCTCCCCGGCTTGTTGGTATGAGGAGGCTGCATAGGCGCTACCACCGGTTTCCATTTTATTGCCGCTTTGTATTTGCCAGCTTATTTCTTCAGGCAAAAGCCGATAAGCGTACCCCTTAATCTGTTCGGCATAAGGCCGGTTCCAATTAGCATCTTCTTTTTCTCTTGATGGCGCTTCAAAAGAAGATTGGTCTTTTATCTTTGCAACAGAGGAGTATATCTGTTGCTGAAGATTGTTAAGGTAGTCGTTTACATAAAGCCGGCTCATGCCTCAATTTTACTCCATTTTATCCAAAGTCTTGGCCAGAATATAGTAGAGCTTACCAATGTCGGCTCCGGAAACAACGGAGAGCAAAAGCCCTGAATGTTCGTGGCTTTTGGCAGCACTGATGAGCTGTTCAAACTCTGAAAGATATGCATTAACCTGGCTGCGGAAGTCCTCGTTTTTCTCGTATTCTTTTCTGATGGCCGCAACCTGGGACCTGCTCATATTCTTTGCCAGATAGCGCACGAATACTGCCGTATCTCCGCCATAGAATTTCTTCCACAAATCTTCTTCATCTTTTGGATTAAATACTCGATTGATGTCTACGGAAATGCTTTCCAATTTTTCAATAATCATTCCGGCTTGTTTTAAGAAGCCTTCTATCTGGATTCCCTGGTAAGCCGTTGTCAAATTCTTCAGAGTATTATCCGCCTTGCGTGTATGCTCGTTCAACTCCTTAATCTGGCTGCTTATAGTCTCATTGAAGCGCAGAGCCTCTTTGATGATATTATCACTGTTTAGGCTGAAATCTTTGCTGGTCTCAAGCAGGCTGCCCATGGCCGAATTTACCTTGGCTACCGTATCATCGGTGGCGGCTACTAAGGCATTGGATTGTTTCAAAAATACCTCGCCGGAGCCTAAAATATCATTAGATATTCTTTCCGCATTGGCGGCAATCTCGCTGATGGAGGCTCTCAGCTTATCTCCGGAATTGACCAGATGAGCAGCACTTACCTTGGCGGCATCTTCCATTTGCAAGCCCAGATTCTTCAAATCTTTGCCCAAGCCTTTTACTTTGTCATAAGCCTGGTTGGCTCTTTCTGCCAGTTGGTTTGAAGTGTCATTCAGCACTGTGTTAAAGCAATCTACCAATTTTTTGGTATCATCAGAGATCATTATCATCTTATCACTCTGAGCCGCTATAAGTTTATTTATTTCCATAACGCTGGTGCTTGTTTCCGCTGTTACCGTATTGAAACCTGCCGTATATTTTTCGTATTCCTTAAATATATTGCCAATCTTTTCAACCGATTGTTTAACCGCTCCGTCTAAGTCCTCCTCTGTTTGTGACAACAATAAGTTAACTTGATCTAGGCTCTTCATGGAGTTTTTGGATGTCTTGCTAACATCTTCTCCGGCCTTTATCAATCTGTCTCCCAAAACATCAAACTCGTAGGCCAGCTTGGTGGATGTATCAAAAATGCCATTGGTGTTGTTCTGGAAGCTCTCGTTTATCTCTTTCATCTTTTGAGCCACATTGACCGCGGCATCTGACAAATATTTGTATTGCTGTGCTAAAGAGGCCTCGCCCAGACGGCTTTGGGTTGCCAGAGTATTGGAAACCTCTGTCATTGCCTCTGCCTGTGATGACAACATCTTATTGATATCTTCACTTTGGTTTTGGGCCTTTACAACCGCCAAATCTATGTTCTTGGCATGTTCGTCCAGCAATTTACTGATATTAGCACCGGTCTTGGATAGCTCTGTTTCCGCTGTTTGAAGCTTGTTGCAGCTTTCCATAATGCCCTTGGCGCTGTCTTTTCCTTGTTCATCCATCTTTTTGGCGGCACCATTGAAGATATTTACCTGTTCCAAAATCTTGCCGGATATACTGCCGAGATTGTCAGAGATATCTTCAACCATCTTCTTAACTGCCGTATTCTTAGCCTCTACCATGGCCTCAATTTCTGATAAGCGGTCTATCGAACGGTGCGAATCATTTACCACTGCCTCCGTATGACGAGAAGTATCTTCTTCAAGCATGGTCATACGTGTAAATACTTTGTCAGCGCTCTGCTCTATGATACCTACCTGTTTCTTTAACGCCTCACTCATATTTTCCGCATTGTCTGCAATCTTGTCACAGAAATTGTAAAACTCGGTTTCTTGCTGTTTGAACAACGTATTTAATGCTGCTGCTTTTTCATCCAAGCCTGCCGCCACATTAGCCGTGTATTCCGTTGTTGAGCGTGAAATCTCGTGCAAAGCCTTGCTCTGTTCATCAAAATCATTAGCCGCTTTTTTGAAGGATTCCAGAGCAGATGCCGTTGCTTCGTTTACTTCTTTGTTTTGACGGCTCAAGATATTCTCTATTCCGGAAACCCTGTCAGAAACTGTCTGGCTTAGTATTTCTATATTCTGATTTTGTGTCGTCAAGACATTTTCAAACTGCGTTACCTTGGCCAAAGTTCTGTTTGCTGAGGTATCAAATTGGTTGGCCTGCTCTGTCAGATTGTCATTAATGGCTTTGCTCTTGTTTATTACTTCATTACAAGAAGTAAGCATGGATGTTAAACTATCTTTCAGATTATCAACCGCTGTTGCTGCATTGCTTTCCAACGCTGTTGATGCATTAGACAGTTCTTCAAGCTGGCGTTTTAGTTCCGCTCTGATTTCTTCTACTCGGGCAGCGCTATTGGTTATGTTCTTATGCTGCTGCGCCAAAGAAGCCTCGCTTACTTGGCTTTGCGCAACAACAACAGACGTTGCTTCATTCAGAGAAGTACTGCAACGATTCATATTCTCAGATACCTCAGACATGGCAGCAATAGATGTTTCTGAATTTTTCTTGACATTTGCTGCCGCTCCGTTGACCTCGTTGTTTAGAGCTTGAATTTGTACCGAAACATCCGAAATTGTTTCTTTGATGTATTGGCGACGGGTCTGTAGGTCCTCTCCGATTGTGCTTGCTTGTTCCATGGCTTCTGTTGCCAGCTTTTGCAGAGCCTCTGTCTTTTCTTCCAACCCCTTGATGTAGCCGTTTAAATCTTCTTTGGCAACCAACGTCTTGTTTTGCAATGAATCTATATTGTTCTCCAGTTCATCGTCTACCTTTTGCATTGCGCTGATGGCTTGTTCGGAAACATTGCTCAAATTATTGACCTGAATAGCAATACTGTCCTCAAGATTACTTCCTCTAACCATCAACTTATCAAGTTCTTGAGCCAAAATGTCTCCGTGGTTGGATAGCTTCTTGTTTATGTTATCAGCATGTTCATCCAAGCTTGAAATCAGCTCTACAACATCGTGATTGTGTTTTGACATATTGTCATCAACTCGTTTGATTTGCAAAGCCACGGAATCATCCAACCCATCTATTCCTTTCAGAATATGCTCGTTTATGGTTTCTATATTGGCTAATGTTCGTTTGGAGAGCTCATCAACTTTGCCGCGCATGATGTTGCCACTTTCAGATATTGCTTTTTCTAGCTTTGATGTATGCTCCTCAAGGGTGCCGGCCATGCTCTCAACTTCTGAGGATACTGTCTTCTTCAACAAACCACAATTGGTTACGGCTGCCGCCGATATTTGTTGCAATGTTTGCGACTGAGCATTTAGTGCTTCGCTGACCATGTTCAGATTTGCGGTTGTCTCATCATTGAACTGCTTTAGCATTTCATTGGCGTGGATGATATCATGATTGCTGGCATCTGAAATCTCATGTAAAAATTCGGCCGAAGTCTTTATCTCCTTGAGCTTGGGCAAAATCTTTTCAAACAAGCCATCCAGGCTTTGTTCTATCTCCAATGCCCCGCTGGCAAACGCTTTGTTTAATCCTGAAAACGTCTCAGCCGAGTTTTGAGCTTTGTCCGTAATATTCTCAAAATTCTGGGTTAAAAATTTGACACCGTCGCTTAATTCAACAATCGTTTTGGAGGAATAATTATCCAAAATGGCTACCAACTTGGTAAACTCGTTGATGTTTTCTTTTATCTCATCTTTAATCTTTGCCGTCTGAATGGTGGCCATTTTGCTCACTTCTTGCAGCTCAACAACTTGGGAACGTATGGCATCAGCCATGGCTTTGGCTGTTTGGGGAGCGCCTTCTTCAGGGTATACCAACTGGTTCATGTAGGCTCTTAAAAACTTCGCCTCTTGCTTAAAAGATGTGCCTCTGTCTATGTAGGCCATAACAACCCAGATAATCGCCAGTGGCAATGTAATACCCGCCAAAAAGCCGCCAAACTCGTCTGGCATCATCAAAAAGAGATTATCCCACCCAAAAAACTGGGTGATGTATATCAAGACAATGGCAAACCATATTGCACTCACGCCTATCATCAGTTTGTGCAAGTTGTTATTTAGCCACGAGGGTTTCTCCTCTATCTCTACCGAGTGAGGTGCCTCATTCATAAATTGCGGAAGAGTTTCAGCCGAGACAGCGTTGCGGCTTTCTTTGTTCTTTTCAGACATTTTGTTCCCCATTGTCAATAATATTCCCCTGCCTTTTCCTAGGCTTTCCGTATCTTAAAACATTATTTTTAAATTGGGAATATCTTAACTTAACTTCTTTGCACTTATCCACACCCCAGGCGACGGCCTGGTGCGATTAGCAAGCTGTGAACCGCAAGACTAAAAAGCCGCTCCTCACAAAGCGGCTTTTTACGGCTTGCTAATCGGCGGTGCCTCAATCAAATAAGCACTGCCCTTCCAAATAAATTAATTGACTAAAAAACAAAGCCTCGTTTTCACGAGGCTTTTTCTTATTCTTCGGCTTTTTTGCGCAAAACGTAATTTAGTTTTTGCAGGGCCTGAACTTGCATTTGCTCTTGGCTCAGTGTGGCCGGAACAACCACACTCGCTTCTATCTTGGTTTCCGGCTCTATCGCCGTTACCTTCACATATGCCCCTTGGCGAATATATTCAAACAATATTTCTGACATTGCCACTTATTCCTTCAGAAACTTATTGCTCTTGGGAAAACCAAAGGGGGCCAGTTTGCCAACTTGAGCGCGGTGTCCAAGCCAGGTCAACAACTCGGTCTCGGTCTTGGTGCCGCCTGCCCTTGTATAGGTAAAGCCCTCTGATTCGTTGAAAATTTGAATATCAGCCAGGCCTCCGTCCTTATACTTTTGCAAGGTGACACCTCGACCCCTGGCCATGGTCGGAACCTCTTCTACCTTGAAAATCAGAAGCTTGCGGTTATCACCAATCACGGCAACCATATCGCCGGTTATCTTCTTGCAAAAGGCCAATTTCTCTCCTTCCGCCACGTTCATAATCTTGCGACCGTTGCGGGTTTGCGCCACAATGTGGTTCTCATCTACCACAAAACCTCTGCCGATATTGGAGGCTATCAGATATTTTGCCTTGGCATCAAATACAAACATATCAACAATATTATCGCTGTTGCCTAAGTCTATCATCAGGCGCAAAGGTTGGCCAAAACCTCTGCCGCTTGGTATCTCGGAAGCGGAAATATTGAAAAACTTGCCCGAAGTATCCAGTAAGACAATCTTATCCGTCGTCTGTGCGTGGATTGCCATCAAAAGCGCATCATCATCCTTAAACTTAAACTCCTCATTTAAGTCATTATGACCTTTGGTGCAGCGTATCCACCCTTTTTGCGACAAGATAATCGTTATCGGCTCCTTTTCTACCATTGCCTCTATTGAAATCTCTATATCATCGGCAACTTCGGCAAACTCTGTGCGGCGGCGACCCAAAGCCGTCTTCTTGCCGAATTTTTCTCTGATATACTTAATTTCTTCCGCCACCTTTTGCCAACGCAAATTCTCATCTGCGAGCAGAGCCTCTAACTCTCCCTTCTCGGCGCTTAAATCATCAAATTCTTTATGAATCTCGCTTTCTTCCAACTTACGGAGGCTGCGCAGTTTCATATTCAAAATCGCTTCTGCCTGATTATCCGTCAGTGCAAATTCCTTCATCATCACTGCTTTGGGCTCGTCTTCTTCCCTGATTATGCGGATAATCTCATCCAAATTCAGGTAAGCTATCAGATAGCCGGATAATATCTCCAAGCGCGCGTTTATCTTTTGCAGGCGATAATTAGAGCGGCGCTCTAAAACATGAAGCCGGTGATGCAGATATTCTCCCAAAACCTCTTTGATGCTCATTACTCTTGGCACACCGTCAGAATCCAAGACATTCATGTTCAACGCAAATTTGCTCTCAAGCTCCGTTTGTTTAAACAAAAGCTCCATCAGCATATTGGCATCAACGTTCCTGTTCTTGGGCTCCAAAACAATTCTCACATCGTGAGTGGATTCATCTCTGACATCTGCCAAAAGCGGAATTTTCTTTTCCATCAGCAGTTGGGCAATCTTTTCTATCAGCTTAGACTTGATGACCTGATAAGGAATCTCGGTGACAACAATTTGATATTGCCCCATACCTAAATCTTCTTTCTCCCACTTGGCACGAATACGGAAATTGCCGCGCCCTTGCTTATAGGCTTCTAAAATAGTTGAAAACTTATCAACAATAACGCCGCCGGTCGGAAAATCTGGCCCTCTCAACTTGCGAACCAGAGGCTCAATCTCTACATCAGGCTTTTCTATCAGCAGCAACAAAGCATCACAGACCTCTGATAAGTTATGCGGCGGGATATTGGTGGCCATACCAACCGCAATACCCGAAGAACCATTGCACAGCAAATTCGGCACTGCCGCAGGCATTACTACCGGCTCAGATTCCTCACCGTCATAGGTGTCTCTGAAATCTACCGCATCATCATTTAAGCCTTCCATCAAGGCCATGGCAAACTCGGTTAACCTTGCCTCCGTATAACGCATGGCGGCCGGACCGTCACCATCAATGTTGCCAAAGTTGCCCTGCCCGTCAACCAAAGGATAGCGCACCGAAAAATCTTGTGCCAAGCGCGCCATTGCCTGGTAAACGGCGCTGTCACCATGGGGGTGATATTTACCGATAACATCGCCAACCACGCGGGCGCATTTTTTGAAGCCCGATTTGGGGTCCAAATGCAATTGGCGCATGGCAAACAAAAGCCTTCTGTGTACGGGTTTTAAGCCGTCTCTCACATCGGGCAAAGATCTTGATACAATGGTGGACATTGCATAAGAAAGGTAGCGGCTGCTCAGCTCTTCAGCCATGGCAACGGGTTTTATTTTTTCTTGCGGTTCTGCCATATTTTTTATATCCAATAGTCTGATTATTATATAATTTCTGCCAAGTTAACACGGCATTTCGGAAATTTCAAGCCGTGTGTGGCAAAAAAGTTTTTATAGAGGAAAAACTCCGTCATTTTCAACAAATCTCTCAGTTCTTCCTTTGAGGGAGAATATTCCTGATTTAAAATAAAATGCGGAAATTTAAACAATCTGTCCTTATAAGGCTCTCCGGCTTCTGCACAAACAGCGCGACCTGTTTTGGGCGATACATAAGCCAAATTATCTGTCCGGCCGGTGGCTGAGCAAGCAGACAAGTCAAGCCCCACGCCCAAAAATTCAAGAAGATAAAATTCAAAGTAAGAATAATGCGCTAGCCAATTATCTTCATCTATCAGATTAAAAAAACTATCAACGTAATAATAAAATCTTTCCAAATTTTCTTGCTCGGGCATGCAGGCATTGCAAAGACTGCAAAATGAGCTCAAAACCCTCAGCTTATTATTATCACTCATAAAATTTACCGCCAAAGGCGACACCAGCTCCACCCTAAACAGTAGCATATTTTCATCAACTCTGGCATAGGCATCAACTTTTACCAAATTGCCCAGTTGAAATGTGGATAAATTCTTCTTGCTCAGGCAATTTTTGACATAGCCTGTCACTTTGCCGTGTTCTTTGCTCAGAACCGTCAATATCAAAGATTTTTCGCCATGGCGGCGCAAATTTATTATGTAGCCTTGATCTGTGAACTTCATATTTTAAGAATTAGCTCCCTGCCGCCGTCCCGTCAACAAAAATTTGACAAAATTAATTTGTTCGGTTAATATCTTCTTGATTAAAAAACAACTTAAAACTTATTATATGAAAAAGATTTTATCTATTTTGGCAGCTATTTTATTGGTTGTCATACTGGTATGGTCATATTATGTCTTTGCACATGATATGCGCCATGCAGGGAGGATTATGCTCGAGCTCATAGCTCTATCAGGCCTTGTCTTTCTGGGGGCATATGCCTTAAAAATCAAAGGACTGCGCAAATTGCGCCACAGCCTGCTTCCTTGGGTGGAAAAAAGGCTTAAGCTCAAAGAGCTGCGTGATCGCGTTGAGCTTGTTGACAACATTGCCATGGCGTTGTTGCTCAATGGCCTGGCCGTCGGTTTTGCCGGTTTCTCTGCCGGTATGCTGTTCTAGAACAAAAGAATAGCCTGAGTTGGTTGCTCAGGCTTTTCTTTTTTAATAATCATGTATCATGCTTTTGGTTATCTTATCATATGCCATCAGCTCGGTTAAAACTCTTTCCATATCTTTTAGAGGAATCGCATTGGGGCCGTCTGATAAGGCTTTATCAGGATTATCATGTGTTTCAATGAAAACTGCGGCTACGCCTACGGCCACCGCGGCTCTGGCCAAAACCGGAGCAAATTCTCTTTGGCCGCCGGAAGAACCTCCAAGGCCGCCCGGTTGCTGAACCGAGTGAGTAGCATCCATAATCACAGGGCAACCCGTATCTTTGGCCATTTGCGGAAATGAGCGCATATCCGTTACCAAAGTGTTATAGCCAAAAGAAACGCCGCGCTCGGTCAGGCATACTTTGTCATTGCCGCTGTCTTCACATTTTTGAACCAAAGTCTTCATATTCCACGGGGCCAAAAACTGCCCTTTCTTGATGTTTATCACCTTGCCGGTTTTGGCGGCGGCAACAACCAAGTCTGTCTGGCGACACAGAAATGCCGGAATTTGCAGTATATCCACATGTTTGGCAACCTCTGCACATTGGCATTGCTCATGCACATCGGTCACTATCGGAATATTGTTATAAAGCTTTTTGATCTCGTCAAAAGTACGCATCCCCTCTTCTAAGCCAACACCGCGCGGACCATTGAGCGATGTGCGGTTGGCTTTGTCAAAAGAAGCTTTGAAAACGTAATTAATGCCCAATTTCTTGGTTATCTCCACCATTGCGCCGCAGATGTCTATCGCATGCTGGCGGCTTTCTATCTGGCAGGGACCGCAAAGCAAAGCCAGCGGCAACTTATTGCCAATCTCAAAATTTCCGATTTTGATAATTCTTTGTTCCATTAGTTTCACCTTTCGTTTCTGATACTTTTGAGGCTATCATATTTTATGAAATTGGCAACAACATAAAATAAAATCCCCAAGTTGGGGATTTTTGCTAATTAATCGCTATCTTGGTCCAGACAAACAACACGTTTCCATCGTTTTTGACGCCGGGAACATAAGCCGCCTGCAGGGCGAATCTCTTGTATTCCACACTAGCCAAAGGAAGCGGCGCCGGCACCGGGAGATAGTACCACTCACTGCGCTGGGTAATTCCCAAAGTATAACCTATGCCGACTCTAAAGTCCGGGTTGCAGTTCACAAACCAATTCTTCATGAAGGCATAGCCAAAAAATGTTTCCAAATGTTTGTTGGAATCCTTAAAGCCCATGGCATAAAGCCCGTGCCAGTTGCCGTTTTCATCAAAACGCGACTTTCCTATGCCAAAACCCCACGGATTTTCGTTGTATTTATCTATATGCTCTTGGTCATAAGTCAGCCGGTTGTGCCAGGCATAGACCGGAATATAGGCATCATATTCTTCAGAATCCCAGGTTTTAGCAACATCTGATTTCAGCTGTTGCCAGTATTCCGCAAATCCGGCCCTTGCCGGTGCGGTGTACAAACAAATGAGTATGCAAATCGTTAGTATTTTTTTCATGAGGTATGTTTATAAACACAATTAAATATAATATCAACTTTTTTATTCAACTTATCAAAAATTGTTTAAAACTATTTTACTCAATTTTAAGTATTATACCTTATAAAATTAAAATCTTCAGGTCTATTTCAGATTTGTATAATTTAGATGTTAAATGTGTGATATTTTGGTTGTCTTGGGAAAAAATATATCTTAGCCTAGGGAAAAATATAAGGATAACAGTATGAATTCTTTTTTATTGCGCAGATTAGCCCCCTTCTTTATTGCCGCCGTGGTGATTGAGTTTTTAACCTTTGGCCTCTTGCTGCTGGCTGAACGTGAGTATGTGGATTGGGCTTTTATGCCAATGATTAAGACCGTGGGAGTGTTGATAAAAACCACGACAATCTCATTTCTATATATGATGCTGCCTTATGCCCTCTATCTTCTCATTCTTCCTGCAAAATACGTTAATTCTAAATTTGACCGTTTTATAGCAGTGGCTAATTTTAGTATTTTCATCTTTCTTAGCCTGTTTGAGGAAACCATGTCTTTGGTCTTTTGGGAAAAATTCTCTGCTGCTTTTAACTTTATCGCGGTTGAATATCTGATTGATATGCGCGAAATTGCCGATGATATTTCGCAGAACTATCTCTTTATTGCCTATATTGCCGCGCTAATCATCATCACTTTTCTCATTGTACGGAGGGCAGAAAAATTTCTACTCACTTCGGTGCCGTACCCGCACTGGTTTAAGCGCACAATCTATACCGCCATTTATGTTTTATGCTGTGCTTTGATTTATATCAATACTGATGAGCAAGAGCTGGAAATTAATGAAAATTACTTCAACAATGAGCTTTCAAAAGACGGAACTTATAGCCTGGTGCGCTCGCTTTGGAAGAGTGACTTAACTTACCAAGACTTTGTTACCAAAAACAAAAACCTCCTAACGTCAACAAAATAGAGATATTTTGCAGTTTTTTCTAAAATATACAAAAATGTCTTGACAAAACTTGTTTTGGGGGATATACCCTGTTTAGTTTATTAAGTTTTTAGATGAATTGTGTTTTAGTCAGAGGTGATAATTTGGGTTCGTGCTTTTGGAATTCGCTACTCTAACCTCACGGTTTCCTTCTTCACCTCTGACTTTTTGAAAATATAAAAACCCGGCCTTTCATGATAGCTTCTTTCGGCCCGGTTTCGGAGAATGTGTTACCCCTTTGTTGTTTTACCTGCAGATGCTCTTCTTTGTAAAGATGCGGTGTCTCTGGAAAGCAAATCGCGGCTAACCCTTCTCCTTTTTTTTCAGCCAATTTTGAGGAGAACAACGTTGTGAAACGGTATCTCCTCTTTTTTATTTTAAAATTCTCTAAAAAAATAGTTGACAAAATTTCAGAAATATGTTTTATAGGCAGTATTCAAATAGATTACTATGCCTACAATTATACAGATATACAGAGAACCGGGGATTAACCAACCAACTAACCCCAACTTTAAAACTTCAAAAAAGCCTCGGTTCTTTTTTTATATAAAAGGTTCTGCACCGCACATAGCTCTTTTCATAGCGGAATAGTTTTTTTGCTATTGCCGTGTGGAACCTTTTCAAAACTTGCCGGAACGGAAACATTCTAACCATAACGCCATTGTATTGTATTTTGTATTCGTTTCTGTTCCGGCGCCCTACGGAGCATCCTACCGCTTCGGCTGTAGTTTGGCTCCGAAACTTTGCCAAGTGGGTTTTGGGTTACCCTGCTTGGCTTCCCAAACTGGTTTCAAACCAGTTCTTTCTTTAGCCATAAACCCGAAGCACCTCATGTCGTGAGACACGGGTGCTTTTTTTTGTTTAATTCTTATCTCCCGCTGGAGCCAAATCCGGCCTCGCCCCTGCTGGTGGATAGCTTATCAAAGGATTCTTGGCTTATTTCCCTAAACACCGCATGGTAAGGAAACGGCAGCTCAACCTGAGCTATCTTATCTCCCGGAGCAATCGTATAAGACTTGCCGCTCCCTGCCGCATTGGTATTTAACAATCCCACAATCCACTCGCCGCGGTAGTCCGTATCGATGATTCCGGCGATGGTGATGATACCATGCTTAATTGCCAGCCCACTGCGCGAATTTATGCGAAACCATAGTGGCGCTTCTGCCGCAATCTTCAGGCCGGTCGGCACGCCGACATGTTCTCCCGGGGCTATCGTTAGCGGCTCTTTGAGGGCAGCGCAGATATCAAAGCAAGCCGAACCCTCGGTTGCATAGCTTAAATTGGCAGGATTCTCCACATAGTGGGCTAGTTTGGTGTATACAACCTCTGTTTCTATTCTCTGCATGTCTTCATCCTTCTACACCGCGACATCACCTTTTAGCGGGCCATAGCACTGGTAGTCCACCAGTTTGAAGTCTTCATATCTAAAATCAAAAATATTTTTAACCTCCGGGTTTAATTCCATTTTCGGCAGCGGCAGCGGCTCTCTGCCAAGTTGGATTCTTACCTGCTCGAAGTGATTGTTGTAAATATGTGCATTGCCCAATGTGTGCACGAAGTCTCCCGGTTTTAGCCCTGTTACCTGCGCAACCATCATCGTCAGCAATGAATAAGAGGCTATGTTAAACGGCACCCCCAAAAACATATCGCAACTGCGCTGGTATAACTGGCAATTCAAACGTCCGTCCGGTGTGACATCAAACTGGAAAAAAGCATGGCACGGCGGCAAAGCCATCTTATCTATCTGTGCCGGATTCCAAGCCGTGACAATCAGGCGGCGGTCTTGCGGATTTTTCTTTATCCGCTCTATAACATCTGAAATCTGGTCTATTCCCTCGCCGTTGAAATTGCGCCACTGAGCACCATAGACGGGCCCCAAATTGCCATCTTTATCTGCCCATTCATCCCAAATATGAACATTGTTGTCTTGCAAATATTTGATGTTGGTGTTGCCTGAAAGCAGCCATATCAATTCATGAATAATGCCTTTTAGAAACATCTTCTTGGTGGTTACCAGTGGAAAGCCTTTGCTCAAGTCAAACCGCATCTGGCGGCCGAAAACTTTGCGTGCATAAATGCCGGTGCGGTTATCGGCGTCTTGGCCGTTTTCCATAATGTCTTTTAAGATTTCCAAATATTGTTTCATAGTCGCTCTCTTTTCCTAGTATTGGACACTAATCATATTCATGAGTTTTTTTAAAACCGCTTGGTCAACAAAATCTCCTCTTTTAACCCATAGTGATGTGTAGACATTTTCCTGCTCGTAGTCGGGGCTGACTTTTTGGTAGCGTTTTTCCATAACCTCAATGCAAGGAGTGATATCTATCCTCTTTCCCTCAAGCGAATCGACTTTGCCGCAATATCTGCTATCAACAATAACATCCGGCAACAGAGAATCGCCGGAGCTCATAAACAATTTGTATATGGTCGCTCCGCCGCAGATATATAAATCGCCCTCAAACTCTGCAAAATCTTTGATATCTCCGGCAACAAAATGGCGGGTTTTGTCGCTTACCTCATAGCCTTTTGTTAGGGTCAAGACATAGATGTTGCGATTGGGCAGTGTGCGGTTGGGAAAGCTCTCATAAGTTTTTTCGCCCACAACCAGATTCTCCCCCTCGGTAATTTTGCGAAAACGCTTGAAATCTGAGGCAATATGCCATGGAATCTTGGGGCCAATTCCTATCAAATTATCGCCATCGTGGCGGCACCAGACTGCAATCTTTGTCATTTTACTTTTCCTTTTTCCTATCTTTCCTCATTATAGATAATTCATTTTTAAACACAAAAAAAAAGACTGTTTTTATAACAGTCTTTTCTTCTTTTCGTTTTCTATACACCCAACCGCAACAGGTCATAGGTTCGGTGGTAGTGCTGCAAGGCGGTTACGGCGCAGGTCCCCGGGTATTTAACCAGTAAGTCAAATCTCCCCAGCGAGGCCAAATATTCGGCGGCAACCGGCTCATCTTTTTGGGCCAAAACCTCCAGTTGGTGAAGCCCTATCAACTTCTCGGTGCTGGCTTGCCGGAGCAGAGCCTGACACCCCCAACGGGCTAATTTCTGATTGAGTTTGTCTTCTTGATAAATGCGGCATAACATCTTATACAAGTCAGCTGCATTTTCAAAGCTTTTGGCACAACGGAGAAGTTTCTCCAGTTCAGATTCATTATGGTAGACAGATTTTAGTATCTTCTTGTCTACCGGGCAGCCGTTGGCTACTAAGCGGCGCAAATTGGCAAAGTCGTGTTCGCGCACAAACAAAAAAGCTCTTTGGCGGCGATCGATAATAAATCCTTTCATTTCTATACTAATTTGGTGACAGATTCTTAAGTAAAACAGCTCGCAGTATATGCACCTCTTTTGAAATTGCAATAAAAATTGTTATACCCTATCTTATATCTTGAATTTTTTTTGCAAAATGCTTATACTACGCGCTGTCGGAGAAATCCGACTACAACACTAGAGGCGCTGTGGAATAGGATATTTGGACCCGGGGGCAGTACCCGGCACCTCCACCAATTTTTACCTTTAACGGGGGTGACATAGGATTGACAGGTATCAGTAAAGATAGTTTGCTGTGTTCGGTGAGATACCACCGTTATCGGTTCAAATCAAAATGAATGCTAACGATAATAACGTAGCACCCGTTGCAATGGCTGCTTAATTGTAGTCGCAACAAACTAAATTCTTTTGACTTTGGTTAGTTGAAAGTGGGGCTATCGGGACTTGCCCAGCAACAGGAAAGTCCCCCTTTTTTAAGTTTTTTTAAAGATTGGGTTTTGAGCATGAAAGATTTGGATATTAACTATGATAAATTGGTAGAAAAAGCTCTTAAACATGTGGTGATTGAGAGCCTCAAAATTGCCGCAGATGAAGGTCTGCCCGGCGAGCACCATTTTTATATCACGTTCAAAACAAATCACCCAAATGCCAGAGTTTCTGCCCAACTCCTCAACCAATATCCCGAGGATATGACCATCGTTTTGCAGCACCAATTTGCAAACCTGATGGTGGGCGCTACCTATTTTGAGGTTGACTTGAGCTTTGGCGGAATTCCGCAAACACTCAGAATCCCATATGACGCCATCACCTATTTTGCTGACCCTTATGCCAAGTTTGCTCTGAGCTTCAGCAATGGCGAAGATATGTTCTCCTCCGATAACGTTTTGGAAGATGAGCCGCAAGAAGTTAAAGACAGTAACCAGTCTGCCGTTGTGGTTTCTATTGACGAATACCGGAAAAAACATGCGTAAAATCTCGGTGATTATTGCTAACCGCCACTCCACAAGTATTTGTCTGGAAGATGAGTTCTATAATGAACTCAAAAAAATCGCCAATGAAAGAAACATAAGCATCAACGCCTTGGTAACCGAGATTGATGCCGCAAGAGAAAACGAAAATCTCTCAAGCGCTATCCGTGTCTATATCCTTAAATACTTGCTTGCCTACCCTGCCGAAATCCAACCGATGGACTAAACAAAACCCCGCTGGAAAAACTTCCTAGCGGGGGTTTATATCTTCTTATTTTTTATTCTTCATCTTCATCGTCTAGCGGAGTGTCATCAACATCATCAAAATCATCTGTTTCACTCTCGCCTTCCAGCAACAAGGTCTCATCCTCGGTACCGTCTTCCAGCTCAGATTTTCTGCGGCGGCCGCGACGTTTCTTAGTCGGGGTCTTCTTTTTCATGGCATCTATAATGTAATGCCCCGCCGTTTTGTATAAATCAACCAAATGGTTGTTATACATATGATCTGCGCCTTCTATCATGGCGTAATCAACAGATACGTTTCTTTGCGTGTTTAATCTTTTTACCAAGGTTGTGACACTTGAGGGCGTGACAATCTCATCAGCGCAGCCCTGCGTGATTAGCCCTGAAGTCGGGCATGGTGCCAAAAATGAAAAATCTTTCTCATTTGCCGGAGGAGAAACCGCAATAAAATTATTGATATCTGGTCTGCGCATCAACAGTTGCAAACCGATCCAGGCACCAAAAGAATAGCCGGCTATCCAGCACTGGCGAGCCTCAGGGTTTACGGATTGCAGCCAATCAAGCGCAACCGTTGCATCTGACAGTTCTCCGGGGCCGTCTTCAAAAGTTCCCTGAGAGCGGCCAACACTCCTAAAGTTAAAACGTAAAACCGAAAATCCCAAATTTTGGAAACAACTAAACAGGGTATATACCACCTTGTTGTTCATGGTTCCGCCATATTGCGGATGCGGGTGCAAGACCAAGGCTATCGGCGCTGAGGGATTTTCACTTTGATGATATCTGCCCTCTAGCCGGCCGGCAAGCCCGTTAAACAATACTTCTGTCATTTTTCTTAACCTAAATTTAGCACTTTTACGTAAATATATACATAAAAGCTGTATAAATTATTAACATTTTCAGGAATGTATCACAAAATGAAGACAAAATTCAAGATAATTCTTAATGACATTGATGCTGTTATTGCCAGAGATCCAGCCACCAAATCTCGCCTGGAGGCCCTGCTCTGTTCGGCCGGACTGCAGGCAATTATTGCTTATCGCGGCTGCCACTGGCTATGGAAGAAAAATTTTCGTCTAACCGCCAGAGTATTTTCTCAGATTGCGCGTTTTTTGACCGGTGTCGAAATCCACCCGGCAGCGCGAATCGGCAAAGGCTTCTTTATTGACCATGGTATGGGCGTGGTTATCGGTGAAACAACCGAAATCGGCAATAACGTCACCCTCTATCATGGGGTAACCCTTGGCGGTGTCACCGTCTTTAATAAAAACGGCAAAATCACGGCCAAACGCCACCCCACGCTCGGCAACAATGTCGTCGTCGGTGCCGGGGCCCAGGTGCTTGGCCCCATCAATATCGGTGATGATGTCAAAATCGGTGCTAATGCTGTGGTCTTGAAAGATGTAGCTTCCGGGCAAACAGTTGTCGGTGTGCCCGCGCATGAAACACTCAAAAAGCACTCCGGCGACCACAAATTTCATCCCTATGGCGTTAATCCCGCCGACAAAGACCCAGTGGAATATCGCCTGGAGCAATTGGAAAAAGAATTGGCAAAAATCAAATCCGAGTTGCCTGATAATAAAAACTGACATTTAACAATTTTGTAACTATTCTTGTGCTATTTTTTGTAGTATCATAAGGTTATAGAGATAGGGCTTTAGCAGGAGGGTGCCATGAAAACACAAGCTTATCTTTGGAGTGCCGCCGGGGTGTTGTTGATGACAACTGCCGCCATGGCTCAGTTGCCTGCTAACCCATGGGAAATCAACCCAAATGACGGATATATGGGCGATAATGTCGCCAATACGGACGTGACCCAAGCTCCCGTCTACCAAGATACGGCAAATGGTGGAGAGATCCTTCCTGTTGATCCTTGGGCACGTGCCAGAGATAAAAGCGGAATTCAGACGTGGCGTGGTAGCGGCCAGCACGGAAAGTTAAACTATATCGGTGAAGCAACAACCTATGGCGAGGCTCAAGGCCAGGAAATGATTGCTCCCGAAGTTAACCGACACAATATGCTGGTTGCTACCCAACATTTACGCGATTTGGGATATAAAATTCCTGAAAGTTATGATGAAAAAATTAAAAATATGCCCCAGGCTTATGCCAGACATTTGCGTGAAGCTTATGACGGCCTGGGCCACCAGGGTAATCCTTTTGACACCATGTTTTCCGGATTTATCGATGTGGTGGAGGATCAATCTGGTTTGGATATGGAAAACATCTTGTTTAACAGCATTGATATTCTTTCAACCGACTAAAATAAAGGTTGTATCTAATGTATAAAGCATATCTTCTTTCCGCTCTCTTATTTTCTATCCCTTCCCTAGCGCTGGCTCAACTTTTGGGCACGACCGCACCTAAAACCGTGGCTGATGCCAAGGTAGAGCAGCCTGAGCAAGTTCAACCGACAAACACCACTCCAAAGGCAGAAGAAAATGCTTCTGTGCAAGAGGAAGCTTTGCCGCAGTTGCCCCCGGTCGAGATTACACCAGAACAAAAGATTTATGCCCGCAGAGGAATTCAGAAGAATATTCAAACTTCTGTCGTAAATGCCAACAAGGCTGAGAGAAAGAGAATGCTCGATGCGGTCGAAACTTTGCAAAAAATCAAAAATCGCAGAGAAAATCTTAAAAAAGCCCCCGATGAGCAAGTCCCTTATGAGGCTCCTCAAGTTAATGCCGCAAGCAGACAAGATGTGCAAAAATATCTACAAGAAACTTTTGTTGACCCCTTGGATGATGCTTTTCCAAGAACTGATCAGGAACAATAAATGAGTGCCCTTCCCCCCTCTATCATTCTGGTTGAACCTCAACTTGCAGAGAATGTCGGCATGGCTGCTCGTGCCATGATGAACTGTGGACTTTGTGATATGCGTCTTGTCAATCCACGAGAAGACCACACCTCAGCCAAAGCTGTTGCAGCATCCTCTAATGCAGAGGAAATTCTTTATAATGCAAAAGTCTACGCCTCGACCGAAGAGGCTATCGCCGACCTGCAATGGGTGGCTGCAACCACTGCTCGCCACCGTGACCAGACAAAGGCTGTCTTGAGTGCCGAATTTGCTGCCCATGAAGCTGCCCAAAAGCTCCAAAACGACATTCGCTGCGGATTGATGTTTGGCCCGGAGAGAACCGGACTTAATAACCGTGATATCTGTTTGGCTGATGCCATCATCAATATTCCCCTCAACCCCAAGCACTGCTCGCTCAATCTTTCACAGGCAGTCTTGCTGGTGGGCTATGAGTTCTACAAAACCCAAAAGGATTTGGGCAAAGAAGAATTTGTCACCAACCACACCACGCCGGCAGAAAAAGAAAAAATTCTCAAATTCTGCTCTTATCTTGAAAGCCTACTTGAAGATTGCGGAAATTTCAGAGTGGGTGAAAAAAGAGAAAAAATGGTTATCAATCTGCGTAATATCTTTACTCGCGGTCAATTAACCGAGCAAGAGCTTAATACTCTCTATGGTGTTATCAACCACCTCCGGGGAACGCCCCGGTGCGATTAGCAAGCTGTAACCCGCACCACTCCCGCTGGTCGGGGTGCTGGTCGGCGGTGCCTTAGCCAAACAATCTTTGCCCTTCCGAACAAATTAATTGCAAATTAATCTTTATGCGTTAATATCATTTCCGCAGGGGCGAGTTGCTCCTGTGGAGTATCAGAGCTCCTTACGAGAAAAAGAACAACTCCTTTTACGGGGAGCCGGGGGTATAAGGCTATGCTCGAAGAACCCGGACTGTCACGCTACAGTTTCGTCTTGCTGCGTAGGTTTCGCGCTTTGCGCTCAACAACTCCGCTTCGGTCACTTGTTTTCTAATTTCGTTTCGCTTGCTCACGCTTCACTCACTCAATCAAGAAAACTTACGCCTCTTGTGGTAAAAT
>CALXVV010000040.1 GCA_944392205.1 uncultured Alphaproteobacteria bacterium
AGCTGATTAAATCATCTGTTTCTATTAAGCTCGTGTTATTTTCTTCTTCCTGATTTTTTTGCTCTTGTTCGGCAATAACATCTTTGGCCGTCTTCCAAGAACCGGTGTTAGCTACATTTAGAATACTTTCGGCGTTATCATAAGAAATATTTAGGCTATTTGTTGAAGCTGTGTAATTGTAATCCTCTTGAACCTCATACCACTTGGTGGCACCGTTTTTCTCAAAAGCTATCTTCGCCCCCGCCGCAATGTCTAGAATGTTGGGATTAGCACTACTAGTACCAACAGAAAGGCCACTGCCATTATAATTAAAATAAACCTGAGCTGTTGCCCCAATATTAATATGACAATTATCTGATAGCGTTGCCATGTGCCCATTACAATATAAATTTCCTGAAACATTTAAAGTGCTGGAATAAACTCTTGCACCAACAGTGCTACCTTCTGTATAAACACAAGCTCCCTTTGCAATATTAATAACAGCATTTGTCTCCATCCATAAATTTACGTCAGAGGCTTTACTTCTTACAATTGCTCCAGAATTGATGTTAATGGTAGAACTTCTAACAGACCAGATTCCTCTGGACGAAGATTCTATATTCACTTGAGCTTTGATATTAATATTGCATACTCCACCATTTTGAGAACATATTCCATGAGATAAAGCTCCATCTGTTTTGAGATTAAAATAACCATTCAAATCAGCTGTTCCTTGATTGTTAATTGCCGTAAAATTAGCATTTATATTTAAATTTTTTAAATCTGCTTCAGCTTTGGATGTGATGTTAATCACATTATATCCATTCGTACTTGCTAAAGAGCTTTTATAATCTATGCTCAAGTCGCTAACCAAATTGCCGGTTTTGTTGATGGTAATGAGGTTCTGAGCTTTGGTGTCTGCTGAGGCGCTGATGGAAGAAAAATCCTTTCCCTTGGTGCCAAAGTTGCCATAATAACCAACACCGACGAGTTTTTGATTTTCTTGCAGTGTCAAACCACCGGAGGTGGAAATATCTCCCAAATCTATAGCGCCATAGACACAAATTGTTTCTTTACCGGCAGTAATGGCATCTTTTAGCTCTTGCGCAGTCGTCACGACGGCGCCGTTCTCACCGACTTTTTCTTCAAAATAAGACTTTTCCGGAACATAAGAGCTACAATTTACCTGTGTAGCAATTGCCGTCGCTTGTTCCAGAAACTCAGTAGCGCTTTCCAAGGCCGTGGTGGCGGCCTTTATCGTGCTCACTGCCTGCCCCATAGAATCAAGCAAAGCATTCAAATCATCAGCACGATTATTTAGTGAAAGAGCCGTATAGTAAGAACTTGGATTATCTATCGCGGAATTAACTTTATTACCGGTAGAGAGTTTATTTTGAGTAGAGGAAACCTGCCCGCTGATGTTTTGCAGGCTCAGCAAATTCGACCGCATCGATGCAGTTAAGCTAATTCCGCTCATTTAATCCCTCTAAAGTTCGTATAATGGCGCACCTAAAGGCATTTTGGCGGGGCTCGCAAAATTCATGTACGCCTTATGTACACTAGAATTTTTCTCGCGCTTAAAATCCCTTTATCTGCACCATTCTCCGAGCTTTCTCTAGCTCTGTTTAGGTTTCGATTACTGCTTTTGATTATATGTTTTTTAAATTGCCTTTGCCAGAAAAACAGAGGACTTTTCCACATAAATGAAAAGCCCCGCTCATGAGCGGGGCTCTGGTTCTAAGTAATCTCAGTTACGGCTCTCAAGTTGCCATCGCGGTTAATCTGGACAACTCTTAGCTTTTGCCGCATCTCTTCTATTGTTTTCTTTCTGTCAATTGTTGGATAGGTGTGCAAAATACGATCTGTAAATGCCTGATATGCCGCCTCAGAACTCTCCGCGTGGATGGTCGCTAAACAGTTGTCGTGTCCTGACCCCATCAGCTCCCAAATGGCGCCGGCGTTACCGGTTGAAATCTCTCCGCCGATGATTGCATCCGGCGTAAAACGAACAACCAAGTCAATGATCTTGGCATAGGTTAAGGCATTGGTTTGCTCCGTTCTGGACAATACCAGGTGAACCCTATTGGGGTGCGGAACAATCAACTCTCTTGTATCTTCTATGGTGACTATTCTTTTGTGAATATCCAAAATCTTCAATAAGTTGTTTAAAAATGTTGTTTTACCGGTTGCTGTGGCACCAGAAACCAAAATGTGATCGCCCCTTTTGATGCTGAGCAACAGTCTTTCATAGGGGTCCTCAGGCTCCTTAATATCTTTTAGCGGGTTGATCTTGTGCAGGCTGTGTCCCTGGGTTAATCCATAGTCCCCCAAACCAAATGCAACATCATCCGAGTGCACACGAATCGTCAGCGCTATGCCCCCCGTTAAATCATCGTTGTCATACATCACATTGCGGCCGCATATGGCTGAAAAACGATGCTCTCCGGGAATTGCTGCATAAACAACCGGGTTGCCTTCCACAGGGTCAAACGGAAGCTCATAAGTATTTGCCACAATGTATAATAGGTCCGTCAAATACTCTTTGGTTAGCTTCTCGTCTTTGTACATAACCCATGGGTAGGCACGTTTGCCCCTCAGACGAAGCCAAATTTGCCCAGACCTGTTGATGGCAACCTCCTCTATGTTCTCCTGATTGTACCAGTAAGATAAAGGACGAAGTATTGATTCTAAAACCGTAAAACTCATTACCCTTTTCCCTTTCTCTTAGAACAGTGCCGGCACACTATTGTTGTTGGTATTGTTGCCAGATCCTCCGGTTGTGGTCGACTGAGCAGGTGCCGCAGTGCCGCTATTTGATACAGACGGCGGCGGGGGCGGCGCTATATAGGCCTGACCGGTCGATTGCTTCTTGGACTTAGAATCGTCTATCAGCGGGGGCGGAGCTTTGGCGCTCTCTACATCATCCATACTGGAATCATACACAACATCGCCTCCTGAGGAAACAGTCTTGGTTGTCGGCTCTCTTGACTTCTTCTCTTGCTCGGCCGCTTTTTCTCCATCATCAATAAAGATTTGCGGTTTCTCAAGCTGCAGTGACGAATCTTGATCGTTTTCCCAGGTCCTCAGCCACAAATCCGTGTTGGGGAAGACAATAATTCGGGTGCCCGCCGGAATGTATGTCAATGGTTTGATGCTCGATTTATCTTGCAAGATCTCATCAAAAATATTGTTCATCTCATTGATGAAATTTTGACGCGCATCATTTGCCGCTTGTTGACGCGGTGTCTCGTTCTCACTCTCGTTATCGTTTGGTGACATAAAGTACGCCGTGGCACTGGTCAAGCTCGTGGTCATGACCGGCAAAGTGTATTTCTTGAACAATTGCTGATCAACATACCCCAGAGCTCCGGCTCGTCCTTGTGCATCCGCTGTTAGGCCTTGGAAGACAAATAATGAGCCATCCGGACGTATCAACCTTTCCCAAGATATTTGAACACGCGCCGATTCTGATGTTGCCTCCGTGCTGGCGGTTACGCCGCCCAAAGTTCCAATCAAGCGGCTACCTGCCGGAATAATCACATTTCGGCCCTCTTCTGCATAAACGTTTCTCTCTACAAAGGCCGTAATCGGTGCCGGATTGTTCGAATCTATCGCTCTGGCTATAACTGCAGGGATCGGCTTGTCTGACAAAATCATCTCGCTCATGTTGACTCTCCATGAGGAAATTATCTTGGCAATTCCTTGCTCAGACCAATCCTTTTGCATGCCGTCGAAGGCCTCTTTGCGCGTGCCGTTGCTGATCTTTCCGACCGTAATATTCTTTCTGCGCTCAGCCATTGCTGCGTTTAAGGCTGCTTGGCGCATCGGGTCATACCTTTCCCCGGGGCCGTACCCGCCTCCGGGGCCCAAATTACCCGGAGAACCGGCTCCTGTTCCGTAGGCTCCACCGTCGCCAAAGGTTCCTGGCGGAACAAATATGCCACTACTGTCCGGACGATTGGCCTCCTGAACGCCGATCAGATTTCCATCATCATCTATAACCAAACCATCCGGCATTAGGTGGCCAACGATGTTGCCATCCCTGTCAACAACGCTCTTGTCTTCCATAATCTCGCCTAAATACTCTCCGTCCGGCGTTAGGGCAATGCCCAGAGATTTTTTATATTGCTTGCTTTCCAGCAGCTTTAATGCCGGAGAGACATCATCGGATTTTGCTATTGCCTCCGGCTGTGGTGCTTTCTCATACCAATTACGATTAATTCCGCCAATTATATTGCCATTGGCATCTACTACATCACCATTTTCATTGAGACGGCCTATAACCTTGCCGTTGGCATCTACGACCAAACCGTCGGCATTTGTCTTTCCTATGATGTTGCCATCCTTATCATAGACATCTTGCTCTGTCTGTCTTTCTCCGATTTTTTTGCCATCTTTGGTTACAACATTACCGTCTTTGTCAACATATCCAATTATGTTGCCATTGGCGTCTACCAAATTGCCGTTCTCATCCAAATAGCCCAAGAAATTTCCGTCTTTGTCAAAAACCATTTGGCGCTTATCTTGGCTGGCTATCTTGCTATAGTATTGTAGCGGTGAGGCTGTCGCAATCACTTCATCATTCCGGTTGAGAATTTCTCCCGCCTTGCCCAAACGGCCGACCAAATTACCGGACTTGTCCAAAACATCCCCATTAAAGGCCAATTCACCAAGCACTAAATGGCTATTGTCTCTTATGTGATAATCCCTATTTCCTCGGCCGATAACTTGACCATTTTTATCTACCAAAAAGCCTCTCTCTATACGACCAAGACTGTTGTTGGTAAAGTTGGTGACATCTCCGTTGCGGTTAATGTAGCCAATGACATTTCCAGATGCGTCATACATATAAAAATCGTATAGTGCATATCCGGCCTTTTGATTGTCTATTAAGACATAGCCTTCAAAATTAATTTTGCCGATATTCTTGTTTTGACTGTCTATGACCGAACCATCCTCCAAAACTCGGCCGATAAAACGATTGTCCAGATTAAAGGCTACTCGGTATTGCTGCATGGCTCCCAGCGGCAAACCTGCTGTCGAATTTACGTTTCCGTCCGGCTGTTGGTAGCCAATAATTTGATTGCTGTCATCAACAATACTACCATCCAATATTGAGCGCCCTATGATGCGACCACTGAAGTCTATTGCTGATGTGTAGCTAACCGCACTCCCTATCCAACTGTTGTCTGCGTTGTAAAGCCGCCCCCTTCTATCCAAACAGCCAAGTTCTGACTTGTCTGCTCCCATAACTCTGCCATTGGCAGAACTAAAGCCTATAACTCTTCCTCCGGCATCTACAACCGGACGTGAATGGACTATGTATCCCAGCGAAGTACCACTGTCACTAATGACATAGTCATTGGCCAGCACTTTTCCTAAGTATGTTCCACGATAATTTTGGACATCGCCTCGGGGTGTTAGGACACCTTCAACCTCGCATTTGTCATTAATCATGGCGCCAAAGGCAGCTACACGCCCAGAAACTAATCCGTTATTGTCAACAACTAAACCTGGTTCAACAACCTGGCCTATCTTGGCACCGTTTAAATTATTAACCCTGCCTAAGATATCTGTATATCCCAGCAAATTACCACCAAAATCTAGGGCGACCTTTTCTGAAAAGCTTTTTCCGATCTTGGGGCCATAATTTACGCTATCGCTTCTGTCTGTCTTGACAACAGAGTTGTCTGGTAGCAATTTTGCCACTATATCCAAGCTGGCATTTATTATCAGATTCTCCGCCGTCAAATTCCCCAAATATTCTCCATTCGGATTTGAGGCAAAAAGAGCTTTTATCCTCTTTGCAATCAACTGGTTTTGGGGATTTAGGACATAGCCCGCGCCGTTTATATTACCTAACACACTTCCGGAAACGTTTACCGCTTGCCCATTTACTCCCATAATTGCTATGGGTGAACCATTAGGACTATATAAGAGAGACTGCGCAATATTTGCACCTCTTAAACCGCCCTCTTGATCAAAGACATAGCCAAACGGAGATGCCTGCAAATTGGCATTATTGCCAGCCAGCACCCCGCCAATACCAGACATTCCTAAAAATGTGTTGTCTGATGAGAAGGCACTCCTTTGCCCCATTACCGCGCCAATCATCCGGCCCGACAAATCATAGGCATCTTCTCCTACCATGTAGCCTATCGGTGTACCGTTTAAGGCTATAACAGAGCCCCCACTCAAAGCGTGGCCTCTTAGAGCTCCTTTATAATCAAGCACAGGCCCAACTGCCGAAATTCGCCCTATGGGCATTCCATCTGTTCCGACCACAATGCCCCTGGCGCTTACCAATGCCGTTGTGTCTTTTGATCTGGCTAAGTTGCCCTCAGGCATAAGACGGCCAATGTAGCGGCCTCTTAAATCTGTCGCCGTGGCAGCAATATCAATGCTGTAACCTATTAAATTATTTTCTAAGTCTACAATATTGCCATCAGCGCGAATCCGCCCCAATAAGCGGTCTCCGTTTACGACTTCTCCATTATAAGTAACAACTCCTAAATAATAGCCGTTGTTGTCAAAAGCGTAGCCTGAGCGAACAATGTGCCCGATGATTTGGCCTTGAGTGTCATAAACATAGCCATTGGCTCTTATTCTGCCGATCACCTCAGAATCAAAGTTAGATACTTGGCCTCCGAGCATAACACTACCGATAAACTCTCCTTGCAGAGAAACAACCATCTTAGATGACATCAACCGGCCGGCTAAAGTGTAGTCTGTACCGACTTTGCGATATGCATAGCCGTCCGGAGTTATTAACCCTATACTTTGCCCCTGTAAATTCGTAAACTGACCGTCTCCAGTAACACGTCCGATTGTTTGTCCGTCATCGCCATAGACAAGGCCTGGAAAAATAACCGCGCCTATAATATCATAGTAGTCGTTTATAACCAATCCGTTTGGCAAGACTTTTCCAACCACTTGCCCGGAAGCTAAGCGAACGGTACCATCATTGCCAACTTTTCCTAATGGCTTGGCATCATTGCCAATGGCTATTCCTTGCGGAACAACGCCGCCGATTAATTTACCGTCAAAATTTACAATCAAGCTGTCTGCGGTGACATTGCCTATAAGCTGGTTAGTAAAACCGACAACCTTACCATCTGGGATAACCTTGCCCAGCAAATCTCCGTTAAAATCTATGGCCGTTATCTCTTGAGCTGCCGCAGAGCTAATGCAAAACAACACTGTCATAGACAATGCTGCTACATGTTTTATCCCCTGCTTTACTAATTTTTGAAGCTTCAACTCTAATTCCTCCGGTTCTTGGCAACTTCTTGCAAAACATAGCCAGCAACTTTTTTATCTAGGTCGATAAATGAACCGTTGCTCTTTATTTGCCCGATTGTTTGCCCTCCCGCATCTATAACCGTTCCATCATATGCCAATCGTCCTTTGTAGCTTCCGTCATTACCCAAAACAGTTGCTCCTATCTTGTATATCTTGCCCAGAATCCCGTTTTGTGCATCTATGGCTAGCCCGCCAGACAATATTTTACCTATTATCTTACCATCAGGTGTGCTTATTTTACCATCAAAATTTACATAACCCACAACTTTATCGTTGTTACCAACAACTATATCTCCACCGACGACCTCGCCTATCAGCTTGCCAGAAACACTCATAACATTACCATCTGACAAGACTTTACCAATGGCAACATTATCGGCATTTACAACTTTGCCGTCGGGAGCAACGACGCCTATGATATTACCTCCAAAGTCAACCACTGCACCGTGACGCAAAACGCTCAAGCTGCCATCCGTTGAACCACCAGGCAGAATCGCCGTAACAACCTTTCCTTTCAGGTCTGAGACATCTCCCAACGCATTCAAGAACCCGCTGTAATTGCCCCATATATCAACCATTACGTTCTCAGGGATAACCTCTCCTATAACTTTTCCCTCTCCGCTTAGGACCTTAGCATCGTGGCTTGATGTGCCGGAGACCTCTCCTTCCGTATCTATCACCTTACCTGATGCCGTGGCATACCCAAGGTATGAGCCGTCATAACCTATGGCAGGACCTCTCGTGACAACCGCTCCTTGGTATTCGCCTCTCTGATTGAAATAATTTCCTTTGTTGTTTACATAACCGATATTATCTCCATAGCGGTTCATCACTTGACCATTATATCCCGCGACACCAACCAATTCGCCTCTGGTGTTTATAACCTCTCCTGTTGGAACTTTGGTTCCAACTTCCTGGCCATAGAAGCCCGTTCCGTCATTATGTATTTTTCCTTGTGAAATGCCTTTGTTGCTGTAGACCTGCCCATCGGGAAAAACTGTTCCTATTGCCTCACTTTTTGCATCTATTATCGATGTCTTTTGTGCAATTGCAGAACCAATAATTTGACGATTTTTATCTAACAGTAAATTATTGGGAGATAGTGTTGCGGATGGCTGTCCATAAATTTTTACACGCCCACTCTTATCCACATTCCCCAAATACTTACCATTTAAATCAAAGCCATAATATCCGGACATCACTTTGCCAAGATAAACGCCCTTGCTGTTAAATACTTCTCCATACAGTCCGACACAACCTACCGGCAACTTGGCATCATTGACAACAATATTTTCGCTGTTGACTTGTCCTAAATAATTTCCGTCATAATCTACCGCGGCCCCTTGATAGGCTACATGACCAACAAATTCACCTTTCTCATTTAGAACGCTGCCGTCCGGATTGATACAACCGACATACCTGTTATTGTCGTCCTTGACTATTCCCGTATTGTCCGCACGTCCTAAATAACGACATTCATTATCAAAAACTCTTCCTTGAGGGACAATCTCTCCTACGTAACGCCCCTCACCATCCGTGGCAACTCCCTCAGGGCTCATTTTCAAGCCGGTGTCCTCATCATTCTTCTTTACTTTGCCGTCTTTGTCCAGGTACCCTAACTGTTTGCAACCATAACCTACCAAAAAGCCTCCGCGGACCATTTTTGCCACAACCTTAGAACCGCTGGCATCTCTTACCAATCCGTTTGGCAGAGCTCGGCCAATTACTTGTCCGGCCTCATTGGTAATGGAGCCGTCGTTTTCTACCTTGCCTAATATTTCTCCCTGCGGGGTAATTGGCAAAAAGTTAACCTGAACCAAAGAGCCAATAATATTGCCGTTGGCATCCACAATATTACCATTCTCATCAACATAGCCTATGACGTTGCCGTCTTTATCATAAACCTTGCCATCTGCCCCGACATAGCCTATGACATTGCCATTTTCATCCAGCGCTAAATTTACAACCTCGCCAGCTTTGCCTATGACATTGCCATCTAAATCTACCAGAGTTCCGTCTTCTAGCATCTTGCCGATAATATTGCCGTTGAAATCGCGAACATTGCCATCTTCATCTATATACCCAATGACATTACCATCTTTATCATATGCCAGGCGAACCTGTTTTCCTACCTTACCTAGCGCCCCGGACTTTACGACGTTGCCGTTTTCATCTACACGACCTACTGTGTTACCATCCTTATCGACTACGCTGCCATCCGGCATTACAACGCCTAGAACATTGCCGTTTTCATCCACAGCTACCCGTCCGGGTTTGGTAACGCTACCAATAACATTCCCGTTCAAATCAACAACTGAACCATCTGGCATAACTCGGCCGATAACATTACCATTCATATCAACAACCGTGCCATCAGGTAACACTCGGCCTATAATGTTGCCATCTTTATCATAAACAAAGCCCGTATCTACGGCACGGCCAATCACCTTGCCGTTCATATCAACAACCGTGCCGTCGGGCAGTACTCGGCCGATAATGTTGCCATCTTTATCTACTACCGTTCCGTCCGGATTTACATAGCCAATCAGATTGCCAAACTCGTCATAAACCGCTCGACGATTGTCTGCCACACCTATAACATTACCGTCTTCGTCCATAATCAGGCCATCGGCGCCCACCCGGCCAATAATATTGCCATTAGCATCTCTAACATAACCGTCAGCATCAACTGTGCCGATAATCTTACCATCTGGACCTATGGCGTTGCGAACAGCAGGTGCTTGACCCGCCTCTGTATTGGTTACACCCGGCACGGTCTCACAAATGGTGCAATCCTCTTTGGTTATTGCATTGCCTGTTACCGGAACCTTGGCGGACTTCACATTACTTTGACCTAAATTTAGCTCGTACCAAGATATAATAAAATTATTTTGGACATTACCCGCCACTACCGGTGCCCAGCTCATTGTTATATGACAGGTTTCATCTCCCGATAAGGTCTTGTTGTTGCATCCGTTCTCAAATGTAAACCCATCTGCCGGAGGCTCTGCCAAATCAACACTTACAATCTGGACGGCTGCCTTACCGTTGGTGCCCAAAGTCAGAACATTCTTAGCTTCCGTACCTAAGACAACTTGCCCCATCGGCACAGGGTCTGGCGTCGTGGTTAGCGGAATCTCCTCATCTATGGTCGTGAATTCTATATTTTGAGCCAGCGGCGGTGTATTATCAATATTCAACACATCCGCATTGTCCGTAAACACCGGCTCCTCATACTCACTTTCTCTCTGGTTACTCTTTATCAGCAAGAAGACACCAAAGATGAAGATTAAAAAAGAAGTAATACCAATCGCCAGAATTATGCGATTGGTTTTTCTAATGTACTTCTCCGAATGTGTTAAATTTTCCTTTTCCATTTACTCTTATCACTGTGTCCTAACTACGCTGCAGAAAACCCCGTTGCGCCCTAGAATGCTGCACGTCTTGTCGCCCTCCTCCAACGTTTTTACGGGTCCTATCCGAAGGTGGAAAAGCTCTTTTCCCTGTCCGTCCGCGGGAGCATCTACAGAGAAAAACGGCTCATAGCGAGATAAATCTGCGGCATATTGAGAAGACAAACGGTCCCATAACTTCTCCAAATTGGAAACATTATCGTCTGTCCCTAGCTCGATGGATATATTTGAATTATCACCGTCGCTAAATCCGGTACCATAGCCATATTGCTGCGAATAAGGATTGGGTGCCGAGCTTCCGTTGTTACTTATTCTTTGCATCTTAGAATAGTCAAAATTATTGGCGGCACCACCTCCGGGCTGGAAACCAACCCCAACGCCATTATTACTGCCCCCTGCGGCATATTGCGGAACAATTACCTGACTTTGTCCCACCTGAATATCGTATTGCCCCGGGGCTGCCTGGCCATTTGCCCCCTGCATAGCTCCATTTATAGGAGCTCCTGCCGCCCCCCCTTGGCGTAGAGCATTTCCGGATGATGACGGCAAATTGCTGCCACCCGGCAACGGCGCAGGAACCTCCCATGAAGGCGGCAAATAATCTGCCGAATCGATGGCATACTCCAGCCCGCTCTCATCCGAACGACGCAGCTTGATACAAATAATTCTCTTGCCGTTTCTTAGAACCAAGTCACCAACGCCCTCAACAATTATCAGTCGGTTGTCGGGACCTTTGGTTCTGAAGCCAACAGGAACCTCAACTCTCTCAACTATCATGCTGACAACCGGACGCTGCATCATATTTAATGCTTTTTTGCCTAAGTCTATGTAAGTAAAGATATCATCTCTCCATACTCTTTCCGGCGCGATAACAACGTCGTCTGGATTGGGCACATAAACCTCTAGGTCAAACCTGAACTTGGATGGGTCCAAAGGAATCGATTTCAACCAATCACTTTTTTGAAAACGCCTGGTATAATTTGCATCTACAGACTTGCCGCCAGAAACCGTTCCGCCCGTGTGCGCGCCCAAAACGCCTCCTGAGCCGCCGCCAAAATTAGCAGATCCGCTGCCGCCACTGCCGTCCTCACCGCCAATTACGTCAATATCTATGATGGCATTGGTTAGCCTCTCGGTATTTACTGCCTCACTTTTTACGTAGAAAACATATCGGTTGCCTGAACGCCCGAATACGATAACGTTGGTATCTACGCCAACGTTTGCTCCCTTACGTGGGTATAGCATCAAAGAATTCGGGCCCGAAATTTGGCCGTCAAATGTTGCGTTATCTCCAATAAAAATGTCTTCTATCATCTCCCACTCAGGAAAGTTAACCAGCGTTATCATTCCTTCTCTGACACGAATAGGGAGGACCAAATCCGGCGACCAGTAATAGCGTGAATATGCCGGCTTGCTTTGCCCCTCTCCCAAATTTTGGAGAGGATCAAGCCATGCGGCCTGTGTCATTCCGAGAGAGTTAAATCCGGCGTAACCCAAGTTCATCGGCTGGTAATTTCCCTGCGCTTGCTCCGCACTGGCATCCATAATCTGCTGGTCTACTTGCGCAGAAGCCACGGAGCACAAACCTCCGAGGCCCAGGGATGATATGATAAAAGTTGATATTTTTGAATATTTAAAAGACACTTGTGCTACTCCACTTTATTAAAGGTCAACGCATATCTGTCAACCGTAAAACCTATCGGATTCTTTAACCGATCCCCATACTTAACAGTTTTGGGGCGATAATAAACGTTTAATGAGGCAGTCCAATAATTTACCTCTGGGGCCGTTGATTCCGGGTACATATCTCTGGTCTCATACTCAACCTGCCATATACCATTCGTGAGTTCATTTACCGAAAGAATCTTCACATCTCGGCTCAAGCCACGGCTGCGGATGACGCTAAGCGCTCTTTGCGCCGTATTCTTTAAGAAATCATCATATATCCTTGGCGAAGACATTTCTTTAACCGGGCCGTCCGCTGACCACCGTGCTTCCATTTCTTCTATATCTCTTGTAAAAGAACTGCGCAACAAAACATATTCTCTCACAAACACCTCGGTAATTGCCTTCTGATTTCTTAATCCCTCTTTGATGGGTTGAATATTGTAGACTTGCTCCGATTTGTTTTGAAAAGTAAGCAAAAACGGCTCAACTCGGTACAAAGGCAAAACCTGAAAAATAGCAAGAATAAGGACCACATTACAGCAAATACTTAACGCCGTAATGATTGCAAAAGCACGTGCCGTCCACAAATAGCGCTTCTCGCCGACATTGGCGACAAAAACGTCTTCCGACTGCTGACGGCGTGCCCTTGGAGCATTGCCGCCCAAAAGTTTACGTCCGTCCGGAGATGTCCCTATTCTCTCTGCCATCTATGCTATTCCGTTTTAAATCGTTGCAACAAACCAATCCGGTAAATTTTTCGGCAATTCAATTTCCATACATGCGCAAGGAGATAATTTTAGCTCATCACTACCTTTACCAATACCAACCGGCTCAGGCTCATAATAAGAGCCAAAACACCCGGAAAGCAAAAATAAAACAAGCACTATCAATAGCTTAGAATATTTACCCATTGTCAAAACCCTTTCTTAGGCTCAATTTTGTAATCTTCCAGATAGTATGAACTTATACTCTTTTGCTTTAAATGTCTAACAGCTTGAATATACTTATCAACAAATTAGAATATTTCTACTTCGGTTTGAGAGTAGCGGGTAACCGTAAAACCTAGTGGATTTAGTAAACGACGCCCCATAAACATTCTTTCTTTTATGAAATAAGCCGTAACCGAAGCTGTCCAATACCTCACGCGCAGCGTTGATTCTTTTTGAGCTTGGCTTTTGCCCTGTTCATCATATAATTCATAAGTCTTGAAATCGACTTTCCAAACCGGGCTTTTTTCGCCGCCTTGACGGCTGATATCAATGATCTCTACTTCTCTTACCAATGCCCGCTTAAACATTGCCTCCCAGTTGGATGAGGCGCTTTGGTGGAAGGCATAAAAGACATCTTCTGCCGACAAATAGTTAACCATTCCTCCCGGAAGCCAACGAGAGCGCATCTCTGTCGGGTCATTTATTACCGTGTTGCGCAAAATAACATATTGGCCAATAAACATCTTCATTAATTTGTCTTTTGATGACATATCTGTTGTAATTGGCTCTTCTCTCACCATTTCTTCAGATGTGTCTTGATTAATGATTAAAAACGGCTCAACCGTTACCATAGGAGCTAGACGGAACAACGCTAGCGCAGAGCTCATCAGTAACAACAACGATGCACAGGCTAAAAAGATAAAAAGCCTAGATAGCCATAAATAGTATGTTAGCTTGGCTCCTTCACTCTCTTTTTCAAGATGATCCAAAAATTCCGGCGTCCGTCTTGCGCCGTCTTCTATGGCTAATGTCTGTTTTCCGTTTTCTATTTGATTTGGCGTCATCTCTGAAAATTAATCCTTATTAATAGGTAGCACAGTATGGTGCTTCTGGCAAATTAATGCTGGCTGAAGCCTTGTTTAGGCTATCTATGAACTTGTCTGCAGCTTCTTCGTTTACTTTAGAAGTTTTTATTTCTTCGTCAAGATTATTCTGATCTTCTACCACGCCGCCGATAAGTGTCATCTCGTCTTTATCTTTTTGCAATGCCGCGATTATATTTTGAAGACTTGCTACTCGTTCGGCAACAACATCGTTTTCTGCAATGTCAATTTCTTCTATCTTGCTCAAAGCCTCCGTTACTGCCATGTTCTTTATGTTATCTAGCTTGTTTCTAACCAGATTATAGTCACTTTCTTTGGCTAAATCCAGCTCAGCAGAGGGTTCATAGCCATATTCACGCAAAGTATCATAGAGTTTTTCTAGCATATCTTGATATTGTTTCTCGATATCTTCTAATTGTTCTTTCGCATTTCGTTCATTCTCTGCATAAACCAAAAATTCTCCGATTTGGTTAAAGGCCAGCGGCGTCCGATCATAAGCGGCCAGCTTTTTCTTTTGCTCGTTGCTCAACTCATCTTCTGTGTTGTTTAACTCATCTAATAGGGCATAGTAGGCATTGTATGTCGGTTGGCGGAACAATAAATTGCCCTCACCATCTGCTGTGAACAATGTTCCTAACTCACTGTAGGTGCAATCTTTCGGGCTTTCATTTTCTCCGCTACCCAGATTGATGTTTACCTCTCTGCGTGTGTGGTATACGCCGCCGGAACGTGCTTCCAGATATGAGCACTCCGGCAAGTCTCCCGTGGCAGAGGAGCGGATGTAATCTCCATTGCCGTCTATATCCACAACAATTGCCGAATCCTTTACTTTGCAAGGCATTGCTCCGCCTCTGAAAAATGAAACCTGGGTGCACCCCTCATTGAGGGCCTTTTGCAAATCTATATCTGCCTCAACATATGCATGTGTTTGCAACATGTGCTGCCAAACAAGCGGGATCTCTCCTCCGACATTCAAGAAATCTGAATTTAGAATTGTTGAGGTTTGGGTATTGCCCTCAACAAAAGGCTTAACATTTTGGAAATCCGTCTCATCAAAGTGAAATACTTCTCTCAGAGGTGGTAGATTTTCAGCAAAAATCTCTTTGGGAGCTTTAAGGTCCCTTGCTTTGGCCGGCTGCCCGACAAAATAGTCATCTTCCTCGGCTGATGTATCAGCTGTCAGTAACTTACCATACAATTCTATGCCCTGAATTCGTGATATGCCAATGGCGCTCACACTTATGGCCATTGCTTTAATATCCTTGATCATGTTTTGATGTATTTGGTCTATTTGCTCATGATAATCGGGATTGTACAAATTATCTCCCAGAGCGGAAATCTGCTTCCTGGCTTGGTTTATGCGTTCTTCAACCTGTGCATACAGAGTATCCAGAGCTTTGTCGGCAGAATTCTCCAGCCCCTCATAAACCGTCTCCGGAGTTACTATTAAGCCAAATTCTTGTTGCAGAGGGTAGTCTTGCAAAATTGCCAACAAATTGCTTTTTACGTCCTTGGCGTAGTCTTGGTCTGCCATAGCCAATGTCTCGGCAGCTCTTTCCACTAAGGAACTTTTTGCTTTTATTGCTGAGGATTTGAGCCCTAAAACCCCTGATTGTGCTTTCAATCGGTAAGCTTTAATTTTATTATCCAGCTCCGTTAGTTGATTGTCTAGCGAGCTAACCACTTGTTTTTGGTTCTCGACCTTCTTTTGCTGTTCTTCTATCCCTGATGAAGCCTTGTTTTCCGACACCTTGCTGCTAAATGATGCAGAAAGGTCGTCATATTCCTCAACCTCGGCAATTTCCATATTGCCGGAGGCACTTTCATTGATATTATCCGGAAAGGCCTCTTGAGCCGTGACTTTTTCTCTCATAGTGGTTCCGGCATCATCTTGCGCTTGGTTCCTCAGATCTGAAAGGGTGTCGCTCTCGGTCTTTAGTTTCTCGGAAGCACTATCTAACCGGCTAACCAAAGCCTTTCGTTGTTCCTCTAATGCCTTCAGTCCGTTTTGATAATCTGCCTCATAGCCTGATAATTCCTGATTCCCTTTGGCATCGGCACTTTGCACTTCTGCAGAAAGTTGATCTGTCAGTACTGTTGCTTCTTTGCGGCGCAGCGTATCATCTACTGCGGCATCTCCTCCTTTGAGACGTTCGGCGACAACGGCTAAAACGTCATTTTTGGTAAATGATGTCAGATAGCTTTTTATATTGGCATATTTGAGATCCAAATATTGATTGTAGAAGCTTTTTACATCTTGCCAAACTGGAAATGCCGGTTCCTTTAGAGGCTTGCCCCATTTTGCAGAATCGGAGGCCAACATCTTAGAAGCTTCAGAACCTATTTGCCAGGAGAGCATTCGACTGGCTCTGGCCTCGGCGGAGGCCTTTTCCTCCTTGCTTTTGCCGGGACTTAAGCTCCCCTGGGCTTCAATCACGGCTCTGTTCTTCTCGATGTCGGTTGGATCTGATAAATCAACACTTTCATAGTCAATATCCATTGCGACAACGTCGCCGCTGCTTGTTTCTGTGGTTTCCGCTGCTTTTGCCGCTTCATAGGCTTTATATGCCCAGCCGGAAATCCCGCTGCGAGAATCATAATCTGTGACATTGGCTGTGCTACCCCAAACGCTTGATGCATTGCTAAAATGGCGTCCGATATAACTCTTGGCGCAACTGTCTGCCTTTTTCAAAGAAGTCAACGCTTTTTCGTATTTCTCGCGCATTTCTTGCATGCTTTCCGCTGCATTTTTGTAGTCACTTAACCTACGAATCAGATTATGAACATCCCTAGCCTTATTAACATCTTCATCTACAGGCTCAATCTTGTCTAATTCTGCCATCTTGTCTTCTTCATAAACATAAGCGTGTTTCTCTGGAGACACATCAGGCACCACAAAGGTGAGAGCACCATCAACATATTGTTGTGATTTATCATTGGATAGCGTAACCGCGCTCTCGACCTGTGCCAAAGATGAAATTGAACTTTTTTCAGACTGTGTCATCCCAATTTGGGCAAAGGCCAAGACCTCTGAGTTGTGCGTGGAAACCTCCGCATAAACTTTGCTTAACGGCGCAACCAGCGCTTGCGTTTCCGGGCTTGGAGCTGTCGTGGCATTTGTGGTGGCGGCTTCTGCATCTTCTGCCGCCGCTTTGGCCGCAGCTTCTTCCGCTGCGGCAGAAGTATCGGCTGTTTGATCTTTTACCCCCTCTACGTAAGCTAAGGGCTCAGTTTGATAAATTACTTTTGCGGCAATGAATTGAGCTTTTAGAGCCGTTATTTTCAAAAGAGTCTGATATAAATTATCGACGGCTTCAAAAGCCTTACCTTCTACAAAAATAGCATCATTGTTGCCGCCGGGAGGTGGAGTGCCGCAACTTTGACTGTCTCCCTGTATACATTTGATACTTTCATCGATGGAAGGTTGAATTCGGTTATCCAGATCCTCTTGTATTTCTCCAGCTGCCGTAACTATCTCAATAACCGTATCTTTATAAAACTTTTCTTTGTAGTTTTTATACTCTTGCTGTTCCAGCGTATCATTACTCGGATATTGTTGAAATAATATTTTTACCAAGTCATATGCATTATCTGCTGAATCATTTTTATATTGTTTTCCCAAATAGACACAGGTTTCCATTGGCTTTTGGCCTGGATTTATTGAATTGTTATCAACCAACGTACTCAATTCACCACTATAAACAGCCATAACTGCTGTACGGATATTGTTGACATTATCTTGAGTTGTCTTGATTGTTTTTTGGACGTTGTTGGCCAAATCTGCTGAGCTCTGAATATATGAGGCTGCCTGGTCAACAAAGTCCGCCATTGGGTACGTATCTATGGCCAGCCCCCAGAAGGCTTGCGCGCCCCTGCTTGCCAATAGAAGTGCCCCGCTCAAAAATATGTATAAATATTTTCTCATCATCAGAACACTCCTATGGTTGACGGATCTGTTGCTATATCAATATTATAATTTTTGGCTATACCTTCCGCTTCTTTTGCCATATCTTTGACTTGTTGATATTGATCCTGAACATTACTTACGGTTTCTTTGGCCTGATCTACTTTTTCCTTGGCCTCGCTTATTTTGCCTTGGACATCGGCTACTTTTTCTTGCAATTCATTAACTTTTGACATGGCTCCGGATGCTTTTTTCTTTATTCCCTCAAGCCCCACGTTGGACTGATCTGTATAGTCACAAAGGTTAAACTTTTCCTCCAATGGCTCTGAACTTACTTTACGTAAATTATTTACCTCTATCGATGCTTGCAGTTTCAAATCCGCCAAAACAACGTCTATATAGCTTCGCAGAACATGCAGCTGCTCTGTTAATACCTCTGCACTGACACCTGAACCCTCTGATTCTCCGGTCATGGTATCCCCTAGTTCCTCTTTGGAATCGGTCTTTTCTTTCGTGGAGGCTCTGGAAAGCTGTTTGTCTGCTTTGGTGGTGGATGTTTCCACAATCACATCGCTCAGAGCTTGTTTTCGCTGTTTTTTTATCTTCTTTTCTTCTTTGATGCTCGGTGCTCTGGGAAGCAAAAATTTATCTTGTGTCTCTTGTAATGCCTCTGAAGAATCGCGCGGTTGTTTTTTAATAAGAGAGCTTGAGGAGCTTACTTCTGCCAATTCTTGCGTTAGCTTGGCAATCTTTTCTCCTTGTTCAAGAATTTTCTCTTCATACTCGTCCTCAATATTTTCAATCTCACTTTCGTAGTCATCCAGTTGCATTTCCATTTCGCTCTGAATCTGCTCAATCTCTACTTCTATTCCTTCCATTTCCGAACTTTTTTCCAGAGCCTCTTCCTCTTGCTCTGCCTCTAATTCCGCAGCTGACCTGGTTGTTAAAGCTTCAGCCTCTGTTGTCTGCTCATTTTGGGCCTGTGCCAAAATAGCCGCATTTTGTTGGATGCTGCTTATTTTGGCCGATGTTTGTTCTTTTAGCAAATCAATCTCAGCTTGTACGGCCTCTTGCTTCTTCAATTTTTCTTCTTGCAAATCCTTGAGCTTTTGGCTCTCTTCGGCGATTTCTTTGGAAATCATTGCCATTTTATATTCAGCACTGTTTAATACCTTATCTTTCAGTTCGCCATACAGCTCTATACTCTTATCGTAAACGTCTTTGGCAAACTTTATACCTTCTTTGGTATATTTGATCCCATCTCCAACAAATTGACCAAACTGGGATGTTTGCACGCTTTCCATAATCTTCTCACACTTTGCTTTTTGTGTCTGAAACCAAACGGTGATCTTGGAGGGCGTTTTTGTTGCATCAACTTTAGTTACTTGGGCAACAGCCTCAGGTGCTATATTAAAAAAAGCTTCTACTATCAACAAACTGCAAAACAGCAGATATACTATTTTTTTCATTGGTCTTCCTCCTCCGATCCGCTATCTGAGGTGGAAACCTCATCCATGCCAGCCAATAGCTGAGTGCTCTGCAAATTTACTATTGCCGTCTCTAACTCCACAATTTGCTTTAGGTGCAGGGCTATGTTTTTTACCTGACTTTTAACATCGTTTTGAAGAATTGCCTGTTTGTTTGTTGAGCCTAGAATATTACCGGCAACATCCTTGACGACCTCAACGGCTCCGGTTTCTTTACTCATACTTGCTCGAATCGCCAATGCTTCGGCATATAATCTGGCAGCATATTCAGATATGGTCTCTTGGGTCTTTTTGGTTAGATCTTGGGCATCTTCTGAAGACCCTCTTTTGGGCGTGTTTTGTTCTATGATAATATTGATATTACCACTCACATCTTGGGGATCTTCTATGTATGAGGGAATCTCAAACGACTGTGCATCTGCAACAAACAAAAGGCTGCAGCAAATGATGGTCGCCCATTTTATTTGTTTATTTTTCATTGGCGTTCTCCTCTACTGCTTTTGCGGACGACAAGCCGAAGCTTTGGCGTCTGCTTTCTCTTAATGCCTTTAGCTTGGCTTCATCCCCTGCTTTTAATTCTTTTTTTAGCGCTTCTACCGTTAATTGCGGCGCGGCATTTTCTTTTCTTTCTTTTGCTTTGAGCTCATCAGACATCAACAACTGTTCTTCCAAATTAAATTCGCTGGTTGCTTCAGGCGCTTGTACAATCTCACTATCTTGTGTCTCACTTAGTTCCAAGACCTCATCTGCTGAAATCGTGCTCATCAGCTGCGGAGATGCCGTTGTCGTTGGCAAGGCAATATTTGTAAGTACTCCCTCTTGATTGCTTGTTAGAGCCTGTATGGCTGTCAATGCTCGGTCAGATGCAGATGTTGTTGGCAATGGTGTGGTTTGGGCTGTTTCTGAAAGATCTTCTTGAATATTGTCTTCTGTTATTTCAGTATTTTCCTCTGAAACTACCGCGGCCTCATCTGGTAAAGCTTCTCCATCAACATCCGTTTCCGCCTCTGAAGACATGCCCGCTTTTTCTTTGGCCGTATCTATTGCTCCACTCACCTTATCTTGAGCGGCATCTATGGCTCCTGCGGCGCTTTCCTTGAGTGCTGCAGCACTCTCTTTGGCATTTTCCAGTGCTGCCTTGCCCTCTTCGACCTTGTCTTTTACATCCTCAACCTTATCTTTTACGTCCTTAACCTTATCTTTTACATCTTCAACCTTATCTTTTACGTCTTCAACCTTATCTTTGATGTCATTTACCTTCTTCATGGCATCATCATACTTTTTCTTTATATCCTCAGCCTTTGATTTCAAATCGTTGGCTTTTTTGGTCAGGGCATCTTTCTTTTCTTTGGCCTTATCCGCCAGTGCCTTGGCTTTGCTATACTTTTCTTGTGCTTTGTTGTATTGATCTTTTAATTTCTTTGCCTTATCGGCCTTTTTTTTGACAGCATTTACATCACCAAGCTCACCAATCTTTCCCTGAACATATGTATTGGCATAACTGGCGTATTCTTCTTGGATGGAGCCTGCATCTTTTACCAAACCGTTGGCATAGTCTATGGCATTGACGACCGGATCTGTCGGCGCATAACAGAGCGTGCTGCTAAACATCAAAAATAAAGCAGCTAAAATGCCTCCGTATGTCAACCGATTTGGCATTATTCTTCCTCCTCTTTCTGCTCTGATAGGCGGTATGGCGCATCAATCCTAAAGAAAACCTCCATGGCATCTAATCCAACTCTCGCTGAATATATGTCTATTACTTGTAGCAAATTTCTGGAGCTACGACCGGACATCTTGATATTCTTGGTTTGTCTGGTTCGCAAATCGCTTCCGTCTGCAGATAATGCTCCCCCGGCCGCAGCAGAACCTGCTTGCACGCCGTTATCTTCATCTAGTTCATCATCGCGGGTTGCTTCAAAGTTGCCGGCAGCAGATTTGGTCGTTATAGCTTTTTCCAAGGCATCTTTACCCAATTGGTGCATCATATCTTGTTCAATGGTCAGCAGGTCTTTTCCTTCGGCAGCAAGCTTATCCAAACATTCGTTGAGTTTATCTTTATCTCGGCCGTCTTTTGATGATATTCCGCAGTGCATGGCCATCTTTTTGGCTATAACCACATCATCTTCCGGACCAGTTCCGTCATCCATTTCAACATCCGCTGCCGATATCTGCTCTTCTTGTTCCTCCTGTTTTGTCGCTTCCTGTTCTTGCCCGCAGGCATTCGCAGCTGCAAAAATAATGCTTAGGCAGCAAAATAAGCTTAAATATGTCAGCTGCCTAATCATTCTCTTCTCCTTCTTCCGGAACAAAGGAATAACTGCCATAGTTATACAAGCTTTGAACGGCTAATTGAGTGCTGAAAACCTTCAATAATCCATTCATTTGCATATCTACTGCTTTGTTTAGCTCTACAATATTATCATAAACATCTTGCGCTGTCGGCTCTGAGGCAAAATCTACCGCATCAATAAAATTTTCTTCAAAACTATCGGCATCTTGTCTGGCTTTGTAGGCCTCTGCCATGCTGGCTGCCACATACTGCGCCATCGCCTGATTGTAAACTCTCGGGGCATCACTGCCTGAGAATAGTTGCGCGCTTTGCCTTTCTTTGTTTAGCCTCAGCAAACAATCATCTACTTTGCCGGCCTCCAGCGCATCACCGGAATTTATTCCACAATACATTGCCAGCGCCCGCGGAATGATAACCGTCTCATTAGAATCCGTGCCGCCATCAGGCAAGTTTAACAATTCAACCTTAGCAAACATTAACGTTTCTGATTGGTGCAATGATGATGTTGTGAAGGCTTTTCTTAGTTGTGTGCGCTCTGTCGGAGTGGTGACTGCCGGCTTTGTTACCGCCGGTTTGGCTATGGCATTGGTTGTCGTCTCTTCAATTGCTTTTACTTCCGTACCGGCAGGCGCCCCAACCACAGCCTTGGAAATATTGGCCGAAGATGTATTTGTATCAGTGGCCTTTAGACTTTGGGCCTCAGATATCTTCGACTTTAATACGTTTAATTTGGCATTCTCTTCTGCCGAGAGCGTCTTCTTATTGCTCAGGCTGTTAAATGTGCTCAGCTCTTCCGTGCTTAAAACGGATGAAAGATCCATGTTTGATGAGCTTCCTTCTTTGAGTGTATTGGCATTTTGGCTCTCGGCGCCGCTAAATGCCGTACGGCTTGAGGTCGGAGTAGAATCCGCAGCATTATTTCCTTCTGCTGCCGTTTTACCATCAGCTCCTGCAGCAGGCTCCGTCGCAGCATTGTTGGTTGGCGTTTCCACCGCGGCATCGGTTGCCTTTGCTCCCTCTTCTGTTGAAGTTTCATCCGTTGATGCATCTTTGGCCATCTCTTCTGCTTGCTCTGTATCAGAAGATATTCCAGCCTTATCTTTGGCCGCATCTACAGCTCCCCCAACCTTATCTTTGGCTGCATCCACAGCGTTGCTGGCAGCCTCTTTTGCCGCTTCAGCCGTTTCTTTGGCCGTCTCAATACCAGCTTCAGCTTGTTCTTTTAATTCTTTGGCCTTAGCAATGTTTTCATCTAGTTGTTTCTTATACTTTTCGTATTCGGCCTTATATTTTTCTGCCTTTTCTTTGTACTCTTGAATTTTTGCTAGCTTCTCTTCTATTTTTTCCTTGTTCTTTATGACATACTCTGAAACAGTTTTTTTAGCTGTTCCGATGGCCGAGCTGGTTTTTTGGACGGTCTGCATGGTGGCAACCACCGTCTTGCTTTCCTGTACCTCCGTAAACCACTGTTTTACTGTTCTACCGGTACTTTGTGTATCGGTTACAACCGCCTGTGCATGCACATCCGAAGAGGCCAAATTAAAAAACAGAAGCGCAAGGAAAACGCCTAGAAATCTTTTTCCAAAACATTTTTTCATTGCAACCTCCTGTTTGTGTCTGCCTTATGTTTTATGATAGCATATTCTGCCATCCAAATAAACGAATTTGCTTTGTTTTCTTAAATATTTAAATATTTTGTAACAAAGTTTTCTTCTCCGTATTCCTTTATCAGTTCTTCAACCAATAAAACATTCTTGCGGCCGGAATTGTACAAGCGTAAGTATGGCCCCAAACCACTTAAGTCTACATCCAAAATTACAGATTCTCCCGTGGCCGGACGTGAAAGCAAAATTGCATAGGGGAAATCCCGGTAGCTTTTGCCAAAAATAAAATCCGTTTCCGCATTAGTTAAATTCCAGTTCAGATAATCTTCAGGTGTCGCCTGCGGATTGCGGAAGAAAATAACTGTCTGGCATTGACCACGAATAACTTCGCCAACACCCAATTTATCAATAATATTTGGCTGTTGGAAAGCACACAAATAGGCCTGACGTTTCTTACGTCCTTCTTGCAGACCTATGACAAAATAGTCTCTAAACATCGGATGCTTTAACATTGGGGCTGTCTCATCAATCATAATCAGCGAGGGAACCCCGGTTTCTCCAGTTTCTGATTGAATCCGGTGCATGATGTAGCTGATTACTGCCGGCGCTAATGTTTCATCTTCAAAAATATGTGTGAAGTCAAAAGCCATAAAACGCTTAGATTTCAAATCCAAGCTATCTGTGTCTGAGTTGAAAATCTTACCATATTGATCAGGATTTACCCACTTGAACAGTTCTCTTCTCATGTTTCCGGTGGGTGAAAAACAGCTCTTATATAAGTTTGTCATCATGCGTTCTTCTGGGCGCAGATAATCAAATGCCGTTGTTACTGCACGGGCAATCTCTTTTTCTGAGACGGCATCGTCTACCAGAGTAATAGCTCGCATCCACCGGCGCAGGAAGGCCCTATTGTTGACTGTATTTTCACAATCAAACGGGTTCAGAGAAACATTTTTCTCGTCACCTTCAAACCCGACATAGGCACCCCCAATCGCTCTTGTAAAGATTTCGGCACCACGGTGTCTATCAAAGAAGAATACTCTCAAATCATGGTGGCGCATGGCTTGTCCGGCCAAAAATGTCAGCAATGTCGTTTTACCTTGACCGGTTGGACCAATAATACAACAGTGTGCAACGGCTGAATCTTCACTTGATACGTGAAATTGGAATCGATATGCAGAGCCAGAGGCCGTACGAAATACGGTAATAGCTCCCGGACCCCAGTCACTTTTTGAAAAACCTTCCGAGGGTTTATCAAAAGAAATAGCTGCAGCAACAACCCTTGAGAGGTATCTGTAGGTCCTTGGCAGAGTTTCATAAGTCGGGAATTGATTGAAAAACGTTGCTTGCGTAACCCACCCCTCTCTTACCGGTGTTACACCAAACAACCGACAAATCCTTTGAACCTCGCTTTCGGCAAATTCTATCTCTTCCAAAGTATCGCCTTGAAGAAGAATTGCCATTGCATACTCGGTTAAAGATTGGTGATTGGTATCGCTATCTTCAATGGCTGCCAAAACCTCACCGTATTGGTCAATGACGTCGCCTGAAAAACTTGTCATAGTTGCCATTCTTTGCTGCTGCATGAGTAATGCTCTGGCATGTGGCTTAAATATCGGCCGCACGTTGTGCAGTAAAACCAGCTCTGAATCTATTGAAAGCAGTGAGGTTACCATGCTTTCGTCCATATAGTCACCAGAGGACCGAATCCCCATCGCAATTTCGAATTTTTCCTTATCTCCGGTGAAGAATCTGATTATTCCGTTTTCTCCGGTAAAATGAATATGTTCGGCCGTCAGCAATTCATTTAAGTGAGCACCCTCTGCTCCGTTGATTTTTGGTTGCGGTTTGGTTATCGGACTACAAATCTTTGCATAAACAGACAGGGGGCTATCTGCGGCTGAGCTTCCTTCGGCCTCAAATAAGGCTGTTATTCCATACTCATTTAATGTCGCTATTAGGGCTTGAGAAGCATAGTTCAAGTCTTTCAGATTTTCATCTCTGTCTGCAACAGATAGCACGATATAGTGCGAGTTGTTGTAAACTCTGCTTAAATTTGAACTCCAAACCTCATCTATGCGCTCCAGCAAGGCGTTGCCAAAATCGCCCTTGCTTTCTTCAAGAGGCACCCTCTCTCTTAGAGTTATTACCCGACAAGTAACCTGCAAATCAGACATGCCATCTATCCAGGCCTTGCGGGCCTCAAGCATTGACATCACCTTCTCATCGGTAACGAAAGCCAAGTCAACACCTGTCACACGGAAAACCCTTGCCAGGGAGCCATTATAGCAACGAATCGTCATTCCGTCAGAAAGCAATTTGTTGAATGGCAAAAAGTCTGAAACCCTAGACTCTCTCGGCTGGGGCAAAACATAATACCCAAATTTGGTTACCCAAAATCCGGCAAAAGCCGCCGCTGATATAAACCCTATCACGGCAACCAAAACTTCTAAATTAGTCAGACCTTGCACAAATGTGCTAAAAAAATCAAAATCAGGGTGCAAATTTGTTCCCCTTTACTTTATAGAGGTTGTGTGACGTTTTGGCGGTTTGGCCATAGGCCTGGATCATCGCCGAGATGTGTGGCTCTTTTGCGCCAATAGCAATGCAGATGATGTGCCCAATTACTAACGTGGCCATAAATACCAACGGGTTAACATCAAATGTTCCCAGAAACATGAACATAATAGGGAACTGGATGCCCATATTGAGCATCGTTGGCAAAAACGGCCCCCACAGAATCTTGGGCGGATTGGCTACGGCTTTTAATATAATTTCGCGCATTGGTTCAATCCCTGCATTGTTTCTATTCTTTATGATACCGCGCTCATTTTTTTATGCAACAATCATAGAAAGGTTATCCCTTGCTTTCATTTCCATTGCACAAAAAAGAGGGCTCCTTATTGCTCTAAGGATACCTCTTTTTTATGAATAATGCGTTAACTTTTATTATAGGGCTTATTAATTTCCCTCAAGTTCCCGCTGACGAGCATAGGCCTCGTTGTATTGACGCTCTGCATCATTGCGACGCTTAATCTCGTTTTCCAGAGTAGCTTGAGCTTCTTGATATTGGCGGCCGGCAGCCAAATATTCTTCCCTGGTGCTTGCTAACGTATTCATCAGAGTTTGGCTTCTATCTCCATCTTGATACTCTTTTATCAAGTTTTGGAGTGTTTCTTCTATCCTAGCCCTGTTTATCTCAGCAGCGCGAACTGCATCTCTGTATTTAGGTATATTCCTTTCTGCCACAGATTTAGTTTCAACGGCTTGAGATTGGATATACTTACTTTCAGCCAAAGAGGCTTCCCTTCTTATTTGCTTCAATTTTTCCAGAGGTTTTTGTGCATTTTCTGCTTTTTGAGCCGCTGCATTGGCCTCTTGTTTGGCTAAGTCCGCTTGTTTTTGCAGCATTGCCGCCCTAGCTTTATCGCTTGCACTTTTTGCCGTGCTGACAGCTTTAGTCGCCGCACTCTGTAAGGACTGAGCATTCTGTAATTTTATCTCTGCCTCATTTTTTGCTTCATTAGCAGATTTTTCTGCCTGAGAGTATTGTTCATTTATCTGCGCCATATCAGCCACCGGATTAAGATTTTGTTTTGACGTCTGCTCCAGTCTAGCCTCTGTTGGCGCTATCTCTACTGCCTGCAATGGCCTTGCTACGCTTGTCGGTTGGCTAACTAAATTCGTTTGCGGGTTAGCTTGCTCCACTTTTCCCGTGTTCTTGTTTGCTTGAGTAGAAGATGACAAAACAGGGGTTGTTTTACTAACACTCGTAGTGTTCGTTGCATTCTGAGTTTGAGTAGTATTTGTATCTTTTGCTCCCTCCAACAAATCAGACTTTTCGGCTCTGGCAGCATATTGTCCGATATAGGCATTATTATAATTTTTATTTTCTTGCTCTAACTTTTTCTGAGCATCTTTTAATGCATTTTCCTTTTCTTTTACAGCATCCGCAGCTTTTTGAGCGGCTACTATATCCGAAGGATCTTTTGTTTGTATTGCCCTTTCTCGAGCTTTTTCTGCTTCTCGTTGTGCTGCAGATAGTTCATCTTGTGTCTTTGTAACGTCACTTTCTGCTTGCTTGATGTTTTCGGCATATTTTGCCACATCTGCTTGAGCTTTTTTCTCAAGGTAAGTTGCCTGATTGACTAAAGCTGTTTTAGCTTTTTCTTGCAGCGGAGCTATGGCCGCCTGAGCTTCGGCTGCTTTTTGGTTTGCCTCTGTAGAGGCTTTGGCTGCTTGCTCGGCCTTTACCTTAGCCAAATTTGCAGCTTCTCTATCAGATGCCAACCCTGTTTTTTCAGCTTTTTTCTGAGCTTCGTCGGCTTCTTTTTGGGCTTTTTCCGCTTCTGCAGCTTTGTTTTTTGCATTTCCTTGTGCCAATGCGGCTTCTGTCTCTGCTTGGCGCAGTTCTGTCTTTGCCTCATTTGCTACATTAACAGGATTTGCCTTTTCTTCATAGTTTTCAATTATCTTGAGCGCAGCTTCTTCATCTTCAAGTCTTTGCTCTGCTTGTTGACGAGCATCTTTATCCTCCGTTAATGATGCATATTTGGCTGCTGCTTGATAATAAGTTTGCTCGACAGAATCATACTCATCCTGCGTGCGGCTTAATTCTTCTTTTGCCTTCTTAATTTGGGCTTCATCCCCGCTAGCTTGAGCATCTTCCAATTTCTTTTTGGCAGCATCAAGAGTTTCAGACATTTTATCCATATCTTCTTTTGCCTGATCTCTGACGTTTTCTGAGGCTTTCACAGCAGCTTCTGTTGCTTTTTTCTCACTCTCGGTCACTTGCTCTTGTAATTCTGCAGCTTCCTCCTTGGCTTCATTCGCTTTGCGTTGCGCTGTTTCTGCCTTTGATTGAGCCGCATCTGCCGCATATTGATCTGCCGGCAAGCCTGTCTTGGCGGCTTTTTCAGCCAATTGTTTTGCCTTTTCTGTAGCTGTCTTGGCCTCATTTTCCAAACGTTTAGCCGTGCTTTCCGCTGTTGCCGCTTGTGATTTTATCTTATTATAGTCATCTGCTGCTGATTTGGCTTCTGCAACAGAAACATCGGCCGCACTTTGTTCTTCTCCTCCATATTTTTGTGAGCTATTATTTTCTTTTTCTTCTTTTATGCTATCAACTCGCGATTGATCTGCCGCAGCTCTCTCCGCATTTTGCTGAGCAATGTTCTCTGCACGCTTCTCTGCCTGGCGCTCTTGGCGGCCTTCATTGATGCTCTTGGAGCCAAAGGCGCTGAAGTTTGCAACACTTCCAACAAGCGCTCCCGCTGTCTGGCTTGCTTCATTGAACTTTTGATTTACCTCTCCGGATTTTTGGACAACATCATTTGTAATGTCCATAAATCCAAGCTGGCCGGTGTTTTGACCATTCTTCTTGTTGCTGGCAATATCTCCTTCTATGGCTTTGCCACTGTCATCAAATCCACTCTGTTTTACAACAACGTTACCATCTTTATCATACTCAAGGTCTCCGCCCCAGCGGTGCTCTACGCCGGTTACCTTACCATTTTCATCTCTGGTGACCTTTTGTCCCATCAAAGCTGCCGTAAAGCCTCCGGTGGCCTCGCCTTTATCTCGACGCGCTTGCAATTCTGCTTGCTGATCCCTACTCTTGGTCATATCTTGAACATTGTTGGCAATATCTATGGTATTAGACATTACATTATTCATCATGCCACCGGTAGAACCAACGATGTAGTTAACGTTCTGACCAATCTGGCTCAAGGCATTGAAGCTATCCTCAAGGTTGCCCTCACCAATTTTATCAATGGCTGCGCCAATATTGTCTGCGGCATATTTTACACTGTCTACCGTATTTTTAACCGTATTTACCGTATCTTGAACTTTTTTAGCCGTATCAACAGCCTTTTTACCGGCAGAAATCAAATCTTTAACACAGCTTGCGAATCCGCCACCGCCAAACAATCCACCACCTTTCTGCTCTGCCTCACAGAAACCTCTGGCCTCAGTGGTCACTTCCTCTTCGGCAGGGGGTTCTACCGATGTATCCGGCGTTTCAACCTGCTCCGGTGGCATATATGGAGTCATCTCATCCACCCAAGCATATTCCGTATCGGCAAATGCTCCGTGTAAATGATCTCCAAAATCACTCGGTCTCTCTGTTTCTGTTAATTCTCTATCGTTTACGGTATAAACCATATATTCAATCAGACGCCCCATATTAGCAACTAAGAATAAGCCTATTGCTATATTGGCAAACCATTTCCAACTTATCTTGTTGAAAATCGCCATAAAGGCAAAACCTATCAAGCCAAAACCGGCAAAAACATATACTATTGGCTTCAGGCCTACCAGAATCCTGGCTGCACGACGTGTTAAGGTCGTGAAGACATCCCCGGTTTGGTCATAATTTATAGAACCACTATAAGTTCCCGTAAACATTTCTCCTGTTGCACTACTGAATGCTTTGTATTCTTGCCCAAAATGTTCACCTGTTCCATTTATTGCATTTAGGCCGTCTAAAAATGTTTGGGCCATATCTGCATCTAGTTTTGCCTGTTCCAGCTCTTCTTTTGCTACTTCTAGCTGCTCTTCCAATTGCGACTGCATTGCACAATATTTTTCTGCATCGGCCTTACCTTGCCTAGATGTCAGAGTTTTTGAATGTTCACAAGCTGCTTTTGCTTCTGCTAATGAAGCTTCTAAACTTGCGACTTTATCTTCTGCTGCCTTTTGCCTGTCTTTTGCTGTTGCTAATTCTATTTTGGCTGTTTCCGTAGCATCTCCAGCTATAGCCCCTTTTTCCTCTGCAATTTTATCTTTCTCTTGTTTGTTTTGATACGCCTCATCTGCGGCAGCTTTGGCTTCTGCTAATGTTTGCTGAGCAGCCGCAACCTCTGAACATGCCTGCTGATTCCCGTTTGCACATTGTCCCTGTTTCTTTGCTAAATTTTCTGCAGCATCCTTATATGCTTGCACTGCATTATTATAGTCATCATTGGCCTTTTGTGCGTCTTGAGCTGCTTGTTGCTTCTCGGTCATTGCTTTGGTTTCTGCGGCAGTTTTCTTGGCTGCAGCGTCTTTGGCAGCATCGAACTCACCCATTTCTGAATCAAAACTGGCTTCTAAATCGGCCTCAAAATCAGCCATATCATCATCCATATTCAGCATGGCCTTCTGTGCATTTGCCTCGGTTATTGCACTATTTGCTTCATCTATGGTCTTATTGGCTGCTCCCACCTCTATTGAAGCCGCATCCATCTTTTCCATTGCTTTTTTACAAGCATTGCTGTTAGGGTCTTTTCCACACTTGCTCTCTACGTCTTCTTTGGCCGCATTCAGTTTCTTTTCAGCCTTAGCTTTTTCTTTTTCTGCTAATTCTATTTTTTCTCTGTTGGCGTCTATTGTCTTGTCTGCTGCAGCAATTCCTTCTTGCTTTGCTTTTTGGCGTTCAGCCTCTGCCTCTTTTTCACGTTGTGCGGCTTGCGAGACTTCAGCGTCATATGCTCTGGCTTGCTCATCTACCATAGATTTTTGAATAAGTGCATCTGTATACGCCTTGTCTCCTGCCTCAGCCTCTGCAATTTTATTTTTATAAGTCTCATTATTTTTGGCGGCATCTATTGCACTTGTCCGTTCTTTTTTAGTGTTGTTTAGCTCCACTAAATAGCTGGAACAGCTTCCATTACGGCCCATACACTCATCATACTTTTGCTGAGCCGCTGCAACTTTATCATCATATTCCGCTGTAACCGAATTTACGTAATCCTTATGCTCTTGCTGAGCATTGACAATATTTTTTCTCCTTTGTTGTTCTTGCTGTTCATAATTTTTTTGTGCATCTTGATATGCTGAACTCGACTTATAGGCTTCACTTTTTTGTTGAGCTGCTGCTTTGTCTTGCTGTGCTTGCTGTTTAGCACTTTCTTGAGCTGACATCTCTTTTTGAGAAGTTCCGTACTGCTCCGATGATTTTGACGCAGCCTCTCTGGCGGCGGCTTCTGCTTTTTGTTCTCTTTTATTTCTATCTTGCTGTGCTGCATCAATTTTAGCTTGATCATCATCAACATTCTGAGCCTTTGCTGCAGAAGTGTAGAAAGACGCAAAAATGATACTGCAGGCAATCAATGCTGCTTGACTTATTTTCTTTATGTTTATCATGGCGTCCTCCTATGTTCTATTTCCTAGCTCTCAAACTTTCTGTGAGCTGCTCCCTTGCCATCGTTTTAACTATTTTAGGGTGTCCGTTATCATTTGTTGGGTAAAACCATCACAACCGGTTATCATATTTATTATCTCACCAGTAGTGGCTATCACAACCAATGCTATGATTATGGCGCCTAGCCATTTCCAGTTTAAATTACCGAAAAATCCACCAACGGCTACGCCTATGATACCAAAACCAGCGACGACATATATTAAATCTCTTAATCCTCTAAATATCTTGCTTCCGGTGGAAATTAATCCTGAAAACAGTCCGTAATTACTCGAGCATCCGGTTACCGCTGAAGCCGGCTGTTCAGAGTTGGTACCTGCCCCCGCTTCTTTGGCTTGTTCTTCTCCCTGTTTTTCTTCTTTCTTTATTACACAAGAGTAAGATCCGTCTGATTGAAGCTCGCAAGTTCTGGTTTCTGCTGTACAAAGAGCCTGACAATCTGCAAGCGTCTGTTTTTGCGGCAACGCTTCCGTTCTACCCTTTTGAAAATTTTCTGGAAGTATTGCTAATACATCTGTGGCGAAGGTGCACGCAAATGCCGCAACCACCAATATCCGGCATATCTTCTTAAAGTTTGTCATTGCACCCTCCCGTTTAATTTTTCTCTTATCCTTTAATATCAACCAGCCTAACTGATTGATGTTAAAAGAAAGGGGGATAGGCTAAGCGGCGGAACCGTTTTTCCAAGACCCCCTTGCCCTTTCTCCTGTTCGGCCCGGGCCGCAGAACGCCGCCCGGAACCTGAACGAAGGAGAAGATTAGTTGGTTGCGTTATCAAATGAGTCTTGGAAGCCAGACATGTTCTCACCGGTTGCGTAGTTTACAATAGAACCGGCTGCTGCCAAAATCGCAAGACCTACTGCCAAACCGGCAAACCATTTCCAGTTTACTTTTCCGAAAATAGCACCGAAGGCTACGCCGACCAAACCAAAACCACCAACAACGAAAATAATCGTCTTAACAGAGGTAAATACATTCAGAGCTTTCTGCTGTGATGTCTGCATTACACTGCTTTGCGCAGCGGCATCGCCTGCAAAAGTCAACAGTGTAAAGACTGCTACCAAGCAAAATGTCCAAATATTGTTCTTAATAAATTGCATCGTTTTTCTCCTTCATGATGTTTATAGCAAAACTCTTTATACTCTTTTAGAATAACCGATTTTTGCTCCAATTTCTAGCAAAATTGCTTATACCAAAAAATGGTTAACATACTGTTTACACGCATAAAATTTTGCTGTAACAAAAAATTCACAGTCCTTAAAAAGAAGTAAACACCACAAAATCAAGATGATAGTTTTAAGAATCGGCAATTCACCGCATCAAGATATTTAGCAAAAAAATCCACAAATTTGTGTATATTTTTTAGCGACTCTTGCCAAGAGTCGCATTTTGATTTATCAAGGCTTTAGAGGGGTTTATTTTATGCCAGAAACAGGTTTAAAAACTTTTGTTTATAGTTTTTCCGTATCCTTGTTTGCTATTTTTGCCGCAAACGGGATGTATTGGCATGAGCACCCCACAAAAGCTTCTGACATCAAAATTCCGCGCAGCAACATCACTCTTTTCTTGAAAAATGATGCAACAAACCCCTCCGTTGCCGTCGTTCCTGTCAAAAAAATTGCCTTGAGTGTTCTGCCTGAGATTAAAAAAGAACTCCCTTCCGAGGTGTCTGAAGATGAAATCATTATGGCCGATGACCTCAACTTACCAGAAATTCCGCTGGAATTTTCGATACCTTCGCTGGAAACCGCCCCTCAAGAAAAAGTTTCCGCAGTGAAGTTTGCCGAAAATGCAGCTCCCAAGCCGAAACTGATGCGGCAACAAGCTGAGGAAGTAAAGCAGCCAGACAAAATTGTCATTCCGTTGGAAGCCCCAGAATCAAAAGGGATTGGACGACCCAAGAAGGCTAACGCCCCTGCGACTGCTCCGGTTGTGAAAATTAGTGTGCAGGAAGACGAGAAACCTACGCAAAACGGATCTTCTCCTGCCTCTTTATTGGCGGCCAATGATTTGACTACGAACACAGGTATCAACAAAGCGGATGGCGACAATGCTTTTGAACCTTCCGATGAAATTCCGCTTTTGCCTTTGGAGCGAGGGGGAGACAAGTTATTACAAGCACAGAACATTGTTAGAATTGCATCCGAGACGCAAACCAATCAGGTTGCTTTGGCGGACAAGTCTATCCCCATCCACAGCATGGAGAAATCTTCTTCTACAGCCTCAACAGAAAAGACCCCGGCTCAATCCCCACACTGGGAAAGCATGGCAGATAAAAAGGTCTCGACCGATTCTCCTTGGCTTGTAGCAAAAGCCGATGGCGCTTTGAAAAACCAAAAAATTTCTCAAGAGGCTTATTATCAAAAAGATAGTGATGATATAAAGAACGCACTTAATCCCTCTAAGGTTTCCGCCGATGGAGTAAAACTCGCATCAGAAACCGTTAAAAATCTTTTGATTCCGATCCCGGAAGATATCTTGAATGATGAAAATCTAACCCCTCAATTATCGTACACCCCTAAAGAAAAATCTTCCCAGGAAAAGGCTAAGACCGCTGAAGTTTCAACAGAGAAAAATGCAGCACCTCAGCAAACTGCCGCTATTGAAAAGCCGGCGCAGCCTCAAGCTGAAGAAAATGCAGACAGCAAGAAAAATAAGCTATTGGCCTCTTTGGATGCTATTTTTAGCGCCAAGGAGCAGTCAAAGGTTGAGCCACAACCTAAAGAAGAGAAAAAGAGCATTCTTGGTAGTCTGCGGAAAAAAATACAAAAGAAATCCAGCGTCGGCAAGATTATGCCAACAGAAATGAGACTTTCTTTTCAACCCAATCGGGCCGAAATTTCCGGGCAAACCTTGCGCTGGATACAGGCTTTTGCGGCCAAGGCTGCCGAAAACAAAAACATGACTATTGAGATCAGAATTGATGGCACCAGTGCCATGGATTTGCAACAAAAAAGGCTCAACCTTTTGCACAATATTCTGACAAACAAAGGCGTGGAGTATAGCAAAATTAATACCGTCTTTACCCAAAGAGAGCCGAACTCTTTTATTATTAAGACCATTACCCATAATAATCAGAAAGGAGCTAATCGAAATTTAAATAAAGCCGCTAACGGATATTATATCCAATGGTAATAAGTCTTGTGTGGCGCTTGATTATTTATTTTTCAGTATGTATGATAGGAAAAAAGTATGACGAAATCTAATCCGAGGATAAACAAAATGAACCGCAATTTATGGCAGAGTGCTTGCGCGCTAACGATGTTTTTTATAACTGGATGCAGCCAACTGGATATCTTTGGCGCCGGAAACACTTATGTGGAAGATGCTCCTGCAAATCAAGTGGCATCTCCGACTGCCGCAGCTCCTATGCAAGCCCCGCTTCCCCAGAAAGAGGCTGTTATTGTACCTCCGGCGCAAAATGTCGATAATGACCTTATCAATTATCGCCAGTCTGCTGCCGACTACCGCGAATTTGGAGAGCGTGCGCCTAGAGATCAGGATATCGTAACTTCTGGCCCGGGGAGTAATATGGCCGCCTCTATTCCGCCAACCATTGAAGAGGAAGTGACTGATTATGAAGAGGAGGTAAATGCCGCCATGGAAGAGGCTTCAGAGACTGATCAGTCGTCACAGTCCTCAGGAGAAGATCCAGTAGAGGATTGGCTGGCTGAAGAAGGAAGCACTCTCAAAGGACTTTTGACTGATTGGAGTGAGCGTGCCGGATGGCGTTTGATTTGGAATAGCAACCGTAACTACACTTTGGCTGCCGGCGCTATGTTTAGAGGGCGTTTTGCAGATGTCAGCTCTGCCTTGATTAGAACTTTTGCCAGAGCTAAACCGGCTCCTGTTGCGACATTTTATAAAGGAAATAGAGTCTTAGTTGTTGAGACAATGGAGGATGAGAATGCATATAACTAATTGGAAAAAACTCGGATTTGGGATGTTGGCGGCAGCATTCGCAGCCTCTTGCTCTATATCTACAAACCTGGATGCAACAATTGACCGTGAAGTTGAGGCAGCGACAAAGCTCAAAGAGGCTGCCAAGGCTCCAACTCCTTTAGCAAACCAGGACCTCATTAAAGTTAAAGACGAAATTTGGCTCGGTGATACCAGCGAGATTGAGTATGAAGGAGAGCCCTTACCTGCTTATCTGGAAGGGAAAAATGGCATTACCTTAGTAAGCAATCGTCCAATTACTCTTTTTGAAATTGGCGATATGATTAATAAGACAACTTCCCTGGGCGTTAGATACGCACCCCAATTGGAAGCTGATGTAAAATCTAAAGGGGCTGCCAACAAACCCACTGCCGAGGCAATCAATACAGATTGGGCAGAACCAGACAAAATGCTGGTTTCTTACCAAGGACCGCTGAGCGGCCTATTGGATGAGGTTGCTTCTCGTTTTGGAATCTGGTGGCGGTATGAAAAGAAAGAAATCCATTTCTATAAATTTATCACAAAGACCTTCGTTGTCTACAGCCTGCCGACAAAGCCCAGCTTGACTGTTACCGTTGGCGGAAGCCAAAGCGGCGGCGGCGGAAGTTCCTCTGTTAGCTTGAACAATTCCGCAGAAGTTGAGTTGTGGGGAAATTTTGAGAAAAGCATTAACTCTATGATTAGTGAAGGTGCAAAGCTCACAATGTCTCCGGCTGACGGAACAATTACCTTAACGGCTACGCCTAATGATATCAAAAAAGTTGCAAAATACATTAATGAGCAGAACGCTCGCCTATCAAGACAAGTGGCCATCAGTGTTAAGGTGTTGCAGGTAACAATTAACGATACAGACAATTATGGTTTGGATTTGAGCGCTACGTTCAAAGACGGTATAACCTCTATTGGCGTAACCGGATCGACAAGTATCAGCTCAGCTGAGACGGCTGGCAACACGCTGACTTGGGGTATCATTAACAATCACTGGACTGCAGATGCTGCCGTTAAGGCCTTGTCTCAACGCAATAATACCAGCCTGGTGACCAGTGGTACAGTTACAACTCTTAACAACAAACCTGCTCCTATCCAGGTTACTCAAAAACAAAACTACATTGCTGAGATGACCAAGACAAACAGTGGTACCGATGGTAATAACTATGATATTTCGGTAACGACTGAAGAAGTAGAAACTGGCTTTACTTTGGACGTTTTACCCAGAATTCTTGAACATGGAAGAATGCTTGTTATGTTTAACATGACGTTGTCTGATCTGGTTTCTCTTGATAAGGTCGAATTTGGTGCAGAAGATGAGAACCAATATATTCAAAACCCGCATATTGAATCTCGTGCCTTTACGCAAGAAGTTGCCATGACTTCTGGTGAATCCCTTATCTTGACAGGATATGAGCGCGTTAACAATTCCACAACAAAGGAGGGAACCGGCTCAGCTGAGAACTCTTTGCTTGGTGGTACAGCTAATGCCGAAAAAGAACGCAGTGTTCTGGTTATCATCTTGACACCGGTGGTATTGGAAACCCCGTTATCACCCGAATCCAGAATGTCAATGAACTAATAAAAAAGCAAGGAGAAAGCTGGTGCTTGAAGAGGCTAAACTGCTTGATGACGATATTGAAAAAACCTCTGCCAAACGGACATGGGGAACGTCAATTACGGTTGACGGAACGACTTATGCAACAAGTTTGTTCTGGCAACCTTTGCAGAATGCCAGCGATCCCTTTCAGGAAGTTGAAGAAGCTTCTGCCGGTGTTCTGGAAGGCGCAGACCTTTTCTGCATCAAAGGAGGGAAAGCTCCTCAGTTTGGTATTTGTGTTTCTCATGAAGGCTATAAGAACGGTGAGACTGTCGGTGCCGTAGCTTTGGCAACAGCTTTGTCGGATGTTGGCTCCTATGTCGCTGTCTTTAAAGTTCAGGAAGGTTGGTGGTATGTTTGTATTCGTAACGACATTATCCTTTCTGATGGTGATATGCTCTTCTTAGATGAAGAAGAAGCAAAAAACCAGTTTATGTCTATGTTGGCGGTGCCGGATTGGGGCAAAAAAATAGCTCCTAAGGAATGGGCCGTTGAGGAAACTGAGGAAGTTGACCTTGGTGACTTGCTTATGCGGGGTGCCAAGTCAAAGCTTCAGAAAATTAAGGCTTTGCGAGGAACAAAGCTCTTTATGGTCATTGCCATTTCCGCAGTGGTTGGTATTTGGTTGTTATCCAGCTTGATCGACAGCATCTTTTTAACACCGACCGTGCGCCCAGTCGTGGTTCCGGTCAAGCCTAAGGTTGTTAAAAAAGCCGAGCCCGTCGTTGAGGTAAAACCGTGGGAGAAGGTTCCTAACGCTAAAGAAGTTATGATTAACTGCCAAAAGGGTATCGTTGATTTGGATAAACTCTTACCTCCGGGATGGGAAATTGGCAATATTGTGTGCTCTAATGGTAGCGCGGCCACTAGTTGGAAACGAAACGTCGGACGAATTTCTTGGGCGAAGAAAACATTAGATGACAGCGGCCTTAAGTTTTCCGGATATAGTTTTTCGGCTGACGGCGGAACGCTCTCAGCGACGCTCTCTTTGCCAAAGGCTGAGGAACAGCTCAATCCACCGCAGAAAAGGCTGATAGACCTTCAAGACGAACTGAATGATACGTTCCAAGCCATTGGAATTAAAATTGCTTTTTCCACCGGGTCAGCTAAGTCTTCTACCGGAAACATTTACAAAACATTGCAGTTTTCATTAAATTCTGAATATAATCCGCAGACTTGGATTGAATTATTAACAAAATATTCAGGACTTGAGATTAAACTCATATCATATTCGCCACAGAACAAAATCTGGCATTACGAGGGGACAATCTATGTTTTATAAAATAAGAAATATTTTGAGTGTATCTGCTTTAGCACTATTTGTTGCCGCTAATAATAATTCTTTGTACGCGCAGGGCGTTGTTACCCTCTCTGAAGAAGCTATGTTTGATGAGGGAACAGACAGCTCGTCACCAAGCGTTCCAACAGATGCTCCCCTGTTTGGTAATGAAAAGACTGCTCCGACGGAGCAGGCCACCCCTGCTCCTCAGGATAAGCCTGCTGCCGTGGAAAAGCCCGCAGAAGAAAGTGTTCCAGTAATGCCGGCTGAGGCACTGGCGCAGCCGGGTGCCGGGGTTGGAATTTTTGGGACAAACGATGAGGAAATTGATGAGAATATCTTTTCCCAGATGTCTGACCTTGAAAAACAGACAGCTCTGCTCAACCTTGAATTACGCCGTGAAAAGGTTAAGAACGAAATAGAAGCAATTAAAAATCAGCGTAAGCAAGCCGCTATTCAGGAAAAAGAAAAGGCTGAGGAAAAAGAACGGCGCAAAGTTGAGTGGGAAAAAGAACAAGAACAGAAAGTTTTGCAAGAACAGCAGAAATTAAGAGAGCTGGATATTCAGTTTGAAAAAGAAAGACAAGAGCGTCTTTTGAACGCTTACAAAAATGATATGCTGGCAGCAAATCAGGAATGGATTGCGCATGAGGGTTCTCTTTACAAGCAAATAGAGAATCTTAAGGAAGAAAATACCAACTTGTTGAATGATATGAAAAACAAGTTGAAAAGTATCCAGACTAACGTTGCACAGGCTTCTGCAAAATCTACCGAAACCATCAACGCTTATCAAAGAGAGATTGATAACTTGCAGACTAAGATTTCTGTTCTGAAGGCCAGAATTGAAGCTCAGGAACGTGAAATGGAAAAGAGGAACCCGTTTGCTGAGGGAAATCAGGAAGCGCCAGCAGCAGAAACCACCGCAGCACCGCAAGTTCCCGAGGAAGATATTGCTATTCCGGAGTTGAAATTGGCTAATATGTATGCCGTTATGGAGATTAGAGGACAAGGCGGTGAGTTGATTGCTAAACTTATTAATCAAGACGGTACTCCTTTTTATGTTAAAAAAGGAACGGCTCTGCAAAGTGGTCATATAATAGATGAGATTACCTCAACTTATGTAAGAGCTGAAAAAGACGGGATTAAAGATTATCTGTATTTTGCCGCCGGGGGTATTTTGCCTTTGGAGCAGCCTAAATCTTCTGTCTCTCCGGATCTTCCGACTGCAGATGCTGCAGCACAAACGGCAGAAAAACATACGTTTGCAACCAGTGTAGGCGTTCCCGGACTTGGAAAGTCCATGATTGCCAGGTAGTGCTCCATGGCTGAGGAAAGTGATGAAAAAATAAATGAAACCTCCGGAGATGAAGCTTCAACGGCTGAATCTCTCAGTCCTTCTGAGGAACAAACAAAAATTGATTCTCAGAAGAAGTCTTCTATCACTGACACTTATTTTTCTAATGGCAACAAGTTACTCACCCTGCCTGGGTCTTCTTTGGTGATCAATGATGACACCAGGAGATTGCTGGCTCTTTTTTCTGATGGGCGGTTCTTAGTCGTTGAGACGCACAAGTTTGATGGACGTGTCTTGAGCTTTGAGGTCTTGGCCAGAAAGAAAAAGCTCAACATATTGAAACCGACTTACGTTTCTCAGAACGAAATTAACGCCATTTACAGCATTGGCGAACGTGCTCAGGCGGCCGTCGATGTTAAGGAAGACAGCGAGCTTGATCAGCTGCAGATGCAAAAAGACTTTGTCAATGTTATTGCACGTGCAGCGGCACAAAAGGTTTCCGATGTCCACGTTGTGGTGGCTGACAGTACACAGATTATGTTCCGTATCAATGGTATGATGACAACCGAGATGGAATATAATAAAGACTGGGGAGAATCCTTTGTTCGTGCAGCGTTTGCTTCAGCTGATGTATCAGATTCAAACTATGCTCAAAACGAGTTCCAAGGTGCACAAAAACTTGGATCCACTCCCTTGCGTGGTTCCAAAGGTAAGCTAATGCTGCCTCATAACGTTTTGGCTATTCGTTTGCAGTTTAACCCCATTGCTTTTGGTTCCCAATATTTGGTTATGCGTCTGCTTTATGCCGATGATAACCCTGATGGTTCCGGAGATCTGGCCAGCCTTGGATTTGGTGAGTTTGAAGAAAATTTATTTTACCGCTTACGAGCTGTGCCGGTGGGGCTTAGCATTATTGCCGGCCCGACAGGATCTGGAAAATCTACGACATTGCAGCGTAATATGATTAAACTGTTGCAAGAGAAAAATTATGAAATAAACCTAATTACCGTGGAAGACCCTCCGGAGTACCCAATTCCGGGAGCAAGACAAATGCCGGTAACCAACGCCAACACCGAAGAAGAAAAAGATGAACAATTTACTAAGGCTTTGTCTGCAGCCTTGCGTTCTGACCCTGATGTTATGATGGTTGGTGAGGTGCGTTCGTTGTCAGCGGCGCAACTGACATTTAAAGGAGCCCTTTCAGGACACGGCGTTTGGACGACCCTGCATGCAAACTCCGCCCCTGCTATTCTTACCCGTTTACGCGATATGGGCGTTGAGACATTTAAACTTCTTGACCCGGAGCTGATGAAAGGTTTGATTTCTCAACGTTTGTTTAGAAAACTTTGTCCTCATTGCCGTATCTCTGTTAAAGATAAGCTCAATGAACCCTCTGTTCAAAGGCTTAAGATTGCTTTGGGAGATTTTGGCATTGAAAATACTTTTGTGCGCGGCCCCGGATGCAAATATTGCAACAACACAGGTATTAAGGGGCGAATGAGCGTGCCTGAAATTATTCTTCCGGATGCTACTTTTCTTGAGCTCATGATTAAGGGGGAGACAAGAAAGGCTATTGACTATTGGACCAGCGACCTGAATGGGCGCACCCTGAAAGAAGCCGCCATTGAAAGAATGCTCAAAGGGTTGATCGACCTTGATGAGGTTGAACGCTGGTGCGGCTTGATGGATCAGCGTCCGGTATACTAGAGGAAACAATAATGGTTGAAATCAACAAAAAGAAATCCAGATCTCTTCAACGAGCAATGATGAAACTTAATGTCATTGAAGAGTATTATGCCAAAATGATTATTCAGTTCTCTAACAAGACGAGACTGAAGCTTTATCGTAAAATCGCATCGTTGATGAAAAACCGCTTTTCCCTGATGGATGCCTTGGATATGCTGCATGATACGGCTAGCAACGGTGGCAAAAACCCTGGTGAACCGTTGGCTATTGCTATTGCCGCTTGGGGAAGAGCTTTAAATAACGGTAAAACTTTTTCAGATGCCTTGAAAGGTTGGGCTCCGGCCAGAGAACGTTTAATGCTTTCTGTCGGCGATGTCTCTGATCTGGAAAGTGCGTTGTTAAACTTGATTAAAGTGACTGAGGGATCAACCAAGATGATTCGACCGATTATCGGCGCGATTGCTTATCCGAGTTTCTTGGTTATGATGTCAGTCTTAATTATTTATGCTATTGGTGTCTATATGGTGCCGCCAATGATTGATGCCGCGCCGACCGTTGTTTGGCGTGGAATGGCCAGAGATTTGGTTAGTCTTTCAAATTGGATTAAGGATAACTGGGCAATTGCATTCGCCTCTTTGCCGATAACAATGGCCGTCATCTATTTTACCATCGGGATTTGGACCGGAAGGATTAGAGTCTGGTTTGATTCTATTCCGCCTTGGTCTTTGTACAAAGTTTTTACCGGCATTAGCTGGCTGTTGGCTCTTTCTGCCTTGGTAAAAGGCGGAACCCCTGTTTCTACAGCCATGCGCGCGCTGCGCAGAGACTCAAATCGGTATTTGCGAGAAAGAATTGATAAGACCTTGGTCTTTATTAATAACGGTGATAACTTGGGACAGGCTCTTGACAAGACCGGGTTGAATTTTCCTGATCCGGAGATTATCGGGGATCTTAAAATTTATTCCGAACTTGATAACTTTGAGGAAGCTCTCGATAACTTGGCTAATGACTGGCTTGAAGAATCTGTCTATATGATTGAAGAAAAGGCAGGCCTCTTAAACATGGTGGCTTTGCTTTCAATCGGTGCTGTTATTGCCTGGGCCGTTATGGGAACCTTTGACATGCAAGATCAGATAACCAGCAGCATGGGAAGCGGGGTGTAAGATGAAATTTAAAGAAAAAATCTTGGCTATAAAAGGTACTCTTCTGCAGCTTGTTGCTCCTCACTACAAAGTTTTGGCAGCTGGAATTTGTGTGATTTTGTTGGGCTGGCTCTCTGTCTCCTTTTTCTTTATTCAAGAGAGCTCCGGAACCAGTGAAGCTGCGACAGAGCTTGAACAATTGGCCGCCAATATTCGGCGCTACTACCAAAACCGTCCGGATTATTGGGGGTTAAGCACTCAAATGGTGCTTGACAAAAAGATTTACCCCAATAAAATGCTAAAAAATAATCAGTTAGTCGGGTATTTTGGCAATCCGGTGTTGGTTGGAAACGGTCCTGAGGCTGATGTCTTAATGCCCGGGGCTCGTAATTTTGATATTATTTATAAAGACTTAAATAAAAAACAATGTGTTGGGTTAGCTAGTTTCAAGTTCTCACAGAATTTCTGGCTGGGAGTAACCGGAATTTCAATAATTAATAATGACAATAATCAATTTTTTACGTGGGATGATGAAGAAAATGGCTTGCCAATACAAAAGAATAGAGCTAATGCTATTTGTGAAAGTAATAACACGATAATTTGGCATTATGAGCAGTAAGTTTATGACTTAGGTTATAGTCTTTTGTACTTTTTATGACTAAGGATAAGATTGTTCATAATTTATTAATTTGTTATAGTTAAACTATAAACAAAGTAAATTGAGGAGAGATACTATGAATATTTTATATAAAAATGAGCAATCCGGGCGTTCAATGGTGGAAATGCTTGGTGTGCTCGCGATTATCGGGGTGCTTTCGATAGGTGGTATCTCCGGTTATTCTAAAGCTATGGCTAAATATCGTGTTAACAAAACACTGGATCAGATTTCTATGCTGGTTATGAACGTCCGTTCGCTGTTCTCTTCCAGTGTTGATTATAGCGGCTTGAGTATTGGAACTGCTATTCAGATGGGTATTATTCCGGGCGATATGCGTATCGGAGATAGTACAACCGAGATTATTAATGCTTATCAAGGCCGTGTGTTCTTGGAAACCGGAAACAGCGGCGGAGCTAACCGTTCATTTATTGTGCAATATACCGGTTTGACCCAGGAAGCTTGTGTTTCTATCGCTACTGCGGACTGGGGTTCTCAGGCGGGTTCCGGTTTGGTTTCTATCGGAATCGCCAGCGGTACGGCTAAAACGACAAAGGCTACTATAGGTGAGGATGGCACATTTAAAATAGAGGATATGCCTATTCCCCTGAATGAGGCGGCTGCTAAATGTAGTGACGATACGGATGCTGCTGGTAATGCTGTCCAGTGGGAGTACTACTAGTTACCAACCTTCTCAAAAAGCCTCACCTTCGGGTGGGGCTTTTTTTGTTCCCCTTTTCTTGCAGATTTGCTTTTTGTTAATATATACTTGATATGCTGTTGGCTGATTGATCCTTTATGCTAAGAGGTTTACCATGACAACTATTACCGAGACAATGTTCTCCGATATTTATATTACGCCTACAAAAGAAGCATTTATCCCAAACAAACAGACAATTAATGCTTTAATGCGTTTTAAACCGGAAGATTTTGATAAATTCTACCATTTACTCGAAACCTCTTGGGATGGAAAGAATCCGAGCTACTCCGTAATATATGAGGGAATATACTACCGTGTGGAGAGAACTATTGCCCTAGATGGGGTCCAATATTGTGCCAGAAGAATGCCGGCAAAAGTTCCGGATTTTTCGTCCCTTGGATACCCCAAACAACTAGAAAAATACCTTCTGGCTCTTAAGCATGCATCTGGTTTAATCCTTTGGAGCGGACCGACTGGTTCGGGAAAAACGACCTCTATATCAAGCTTGCTTAAAGATTATCTATCTACTGAAGGCGGTTTTGCTTATACAATTGAGGATCCTAATGAGCAACCTCTGGATGGCGTTTATACCACGCCTAACGGCGGGCTCGGCCTTTGCAAACAAACGCAACCTATCAATGGTGATTGGGGCGCCTCATTGAAATCTGCTTTACGTTCTAAACCTCGCTATATCATGGTTGGGGAAATCAGAACTCCCGATACCGCCAGCGAAGTTTTGCGTGCAGCGACCTCCGGACACTTGGTGCTCTCAACAATTCACGCCAACAATGTGACTGATGCCATTACCTCTACCGTTAAATATGCCGCAGCCGGCGGCATGAGCGAAGATTTGGCCTATGATCTTTTCTCTCGAGGAATGTTGGCGGTTTTACACCAGACCTTGGTGGGAACTTCTGTTAAAAGAGTTTCGGTTTCGTTTCTTTTTGCCAATCCGGATACTACTAAAGGTGACCAGGTTAGAGGGATCATCAAAGGCGGAAAGCTCAATTTGGGTACCTCTATCGAGACGCAAATGACGCGTATGGCGAGAGGCCTGCCGATTTTTATGGATGTTTCTTAGTCCCAGGGAAAAACAATCCACTGATCGGGAAGTTTTTTAGCAAATATCTCACAAGATTTTTGCCCTTTTGGCTTGGCATACACGCATACCCTTACGGCCTTGGGATATTGTTGATGCAACAATTCTAAGGTGCGGCCGCTGTCTGAGAGATCGTCAACGATCAAAGTTTTTTCATTTACACCTGCCAATAGTCCTTTTATTTCTATGGCATTATCTTGTCTTTTTATCTCTCCGTCGTAGCTTGACATATTGATAACATCACAATTTCTTATGTCAAGCTCATAAGCCAATATACCGGCCGGGATTAACCCGCCGCGGCTGATTGCCACTATTCGGTCAAACTCCCCCGTTTCCTTTATTTTTGTTGCAAGTTGTTTGACCTCGGCGTGAAAATCTTCCCAATTGATATATATCTTGTCTGACATTTGCTTTATCCGTGCTGTGCTTTTATTTTGTATATATATTCAATGACGTCATCATCTTCCCAGTCTACCGAACCGCTTATGCGACCGATCTCTTCCCCTGCTTTGTTCACCAAGACCGTGTGCGGAGAAGAAAATATTCCGAAATCCCCGGCTAATTTGCCTTCTTTATCAGTATAATAAACCACATCAGGAGCCTCATATTTTTTCAAAAGTTCCTTTTGTTCGCCGGGCATAGTCCACTCATCGTCTTGAGACACCAGCAGGACTTCTATTCCGTTGTCTTTGGTTTTGTTGACAAACGTATTTATCTCATCTAACTCACGAATACAGGGAGCGCAATAACGGGACCAAAACATCACCAGCAGAAATTTGCCTTTGAAATCCCCCAATTTGATAGCCTTACCATCCGCCGTGTAAATCGGCGTTTGCGGAGCCTCTCGCGGATAGGCAAAAATATTCAACCCACTTTTGGCAGCGGCAGTCCCGCTCCACAAAAGCAACAAGCCAAGCATCAATATCTTTTTTATCATCTATTTCTCTGTATAACTTAATTTTTACTTAACTCTTGTTCGCTATATATCTATACTATAGCAGATAACAAGTAAAGGAATGGTTATGAAAAAGTATTTATGTTTTTTGATGCTCTTTTGCTCAATTATTCTTTGTTCCTGTGGGAAAATGGCCGCTCCGGAACCAGTACCGGGCAGTGGATATCCTCATACGTATCCTAAAGAATAAGAAGGAGCATAAACCATGGTTGCAAGTGATATCGAAAATGAACTCATTCCTTATGTGGAATTTGCCGACAATGCTAATGAACGCACTCCTTGTGTGTTGGTTTTGGATTGCTCGGGTTCTATGCGCGGGGAGCCTATAAAACAGCTCAATGCCGGCCTCAAAGCTCTGGAAAAAGAACTCAAAGACGATATTGATGCCAGTTCCCGCGTGCAACTCTTGATTATTAAAGCCTTTGGCAAAGACGAGGCCGTAATCTCTTCTGATTGGATTGACGCCATGAATTTTGAGGCTCCCACCATGGAAGCCGGCGGGCTTACTCCGCTTGGAAAAGCCATGGAATTGGCCTTGCAGAAAATTGAGGAGCAAAAATGCCTCTATGATAGCTGCGGCATTACCTCTAAGCGCCCTTGGATATTTCTTATCAGCGACGGAGAGCCAACAGATTATGACTGGGAAATTGTTGCTAAAAAATGTCGTATAGCCCAGGAAAACAAAAAAGTTGTTATTCATGCCGTGGGGACACAGGGAGCTAACCTTGAAAAATTGGCCAAATTTTCTACCATCGCGCCCAAACGCCTGACCGGATTGAAATTTACGGAATTTTTCTTGTGGCTCAGCCGCAGTGTTTCCTGCATCTCAAGAGCCGCTCCCAACACGCCTGATTTGCTTGAAGATACCGGGGAATGGGATGAAAACTAAAAAACGCCCTAAAATAGTGGCTGCCAGTGTTACCGGCGCCTTGCACCATCATCGGAAACTACCTTGCCAGGACTGTTTTAAGCATGTTGTGGGCAAGAATCTGGTGGCTGTTGTTTCTGACGGAGCCGGCTCTGCAAAACTCGGAAAAATTGGGGCAAAAATCATTTGCTCAACAATTTGCGATCTGCTGAAAAATGCCGATTTTGCAAAGGCGCCGGAAAAGATTAAGGCAGCTATTAAATTGGCTAGAGAAAAATTGATGCTCCATCGCCTAAATCATTCAAAATCTGAAGCGGGAATCGCCGATTTTGCCGCAACTTTGGTCGGGGTTATGTGCCACGGCAACAAGGGCGTGTTTTTTCATATAGGGGATGGTGCCGCCATTGCCGTGCGCAGTGATTATAGCGACTTTGTGGCCTCCAGACCCGAAAACGGCAACTTTACCTGTGAAACTTTCTTTTATACTCAGCAGGCATGGCTTGAAAATTTGCGGCTGACTTTTTTTGAAAACGCCTCAAGGCTATTATTGATGAGCGATGGGGTGGCCAGTTTTTCCTTCACTCCTGATTTTAAGGAAATTGAACAGGGTTTTGTTGCTCCCATAGACCGTTTCTTGGCAGAGGCTCAAAGCAAAACAAAAGCTGTCAAGGCTCTGGCCAACACCCTCAACACTCCTAAGGCTCAACGAATAAACCCCGATGACAAAACTTTGGTGTGGATAAAGGTGGACTAAGATGACTGATCCCATGATTTTTAATGCCGTATATGCCGACCACTCCTTTGGGAAAATATCTTTGGACGAGATGATTAATCGTGGCGGAGCCTCCGGTAAAATCTACAAAGTTCAGGACCGTCCGGAATTGGTTGCAAAAATCTTTCATAACACCAATAAGAGCAAGACAAACCGCCAAAAGCTCGAGGCGATGCTCCTAAACAAGCCCCATTTTCCACCGGTGGAAGCCGATGGCGTTTCTTATACACAAATTGCTTGGCCGGAGGCGTTGCTCGAAGATGAGCAAGGTTTTTGTGTCGGCTATTTGATGCCGCTTATTAATATGGACGAGGCTGTTTCCCTGGACCACCTGATGCAAAAGGCGACCAGGAAAAAACTTGGTCTTTCCGAAAAATATGCTTACCGTATTTTTGCCGCCTATAATGTTGCCGCCATGGTAACATCTCTCCACAAATGCGGACATTATATCGTGGATCTTAAACCCTCCAATGTCTCTGTTTATAAGGCCAATATGCTGGTAGCAATGGTTGACTGCGACGGTTTTTCCATCAAAGGAGAAAAAGGTCGCTATCCGGCAGAGTTTGTCAGCGAAGAATATATCTACCCTGAGGGAATGAACCTTTCTTGCCAGGAGATGGGGGAAGAACAAGATAAATTTGCTCTGGCCGTCATTATCTTTAAACTGCTCAACAACGGTATTCATCCGTTTTCCGGCTCGCCGCGTAAAAGTGATGCCGAAATGCTCACTATCCAAAATCGTATTGAGCAATATCACTATGCTTACGGTTTGTGGCCAGATAAATATCAGGCCCCACACCCTTACAGCCTCCATGAATATTTTGATAAAGACACTTTGGAGATGTTTGAGCGCGCCTTTACCAAGGGAGGGAATCGTCCAAGCGCTTATGAATGGCAAGAACATTTATGGAAGTTGATGCACCATTTGCGCCAATGCAAAAACAATCCCAATCATGTTTATTTTACATCAAAAGGCTGTGGTCTATGCATTATGGAAGATAAGTTCTACCATGATATGCACGATCTCAAAAAGCAAAAACAAACACCTGAGAAAATCCGCGGTATCAATGTCGATGATCTCTCTCAAGAAAAAATCAGCCAAGAAAAAGCACTTAAACTTGCCTTTGATACCAAAATGCAAAAAATTTCCGTTGCGGTTATCGGCGTTTATTTATTGTTTTTTGGACTTCTTTACAAACTGTTATTGCTCACAAAAAGTTTTTGGCTGGATATCGGGGTCGGTATGCAAGCCATCTTGGCAACTTTTCTGATGCTTGGAATTCATGAGCTTATACACAAATATCAGGATATATTTCCGCCTTTTAAGAACAAAGGTGTAACCGATATGCTGCAAGTATATGCTCTGATTTGTATTATTATCGCTTTGGTCTCTGTTAATGATATTCCAAAAAATCTGCTTGAATTAGCGCCTTAACCTTGCTATATATTTACCAATATATGGTTGCAACAGAGGATAAAAAATTGAAAAATCTTAATCCAATTATCATTTCCGGAAAGGAAGTATTGCCCCTGATTGAGGGCGGCAAGGGTATTAACGGTAGCGACGGCCGTTCTTCAGGTGCTTGGGCGCATGAGAATTGTGTCGGAACTTTTTCCGGTGTCAGCCCTGATTATTACGATGAAAAAGGAAATGTTATTTTTGAACGCTATTTCAAAAAAGACAGGCCTTCCCGCCATCAAGAGATGGTTGAGCAATCCATTAAGGGATGTTTGGCCCAAGCTCAGATTGCTCATGAGGTTTCCGGCGGAAAGGGACGTATTCACATCAATATGCTTTGGGAGCTGGCCGGTTCTCAACAAATCTTAAATGGTGTATTGGAAAAAGCCAAAGGCCTTATTCATGGTGTAACTTGCGGCGCCGGATTGCCTTATAACCTGGGTGAATTGGCTTCGAAATTTGGGGTATATTATTACCCGATTATTTCTTCTGCCAGAGCTTTTCATGTTTTGTGGAAACGCGCCTATAATAAATTTGTTGAATATTTGGGCGGTGTTGTTTATGAGGACCCGTGGTTGGCCGGCGGGCACAACGGATTGTCTAATGCCGAGGATCCTAACCAACCACAAACGCCTTATATGCGCATTGTGGAACTCCGCAAACTCATGAATAGTTTGGGGCTGGAAGAAAAACCCATTATCTTGGCCGGGGGCATTTGGTCCTTGGATGATTGGCAGGATTATATTGATAACCCAGACATTGGTAAGATTGCTTTCCAATTTGGTACCAGGCCGATGATTACCAAAGAAAGCCCTATCAGCGACGCATGGAAAAAGTTGATGCTGCAGGTGAAAAAGGGTGATGTTATTTTGCAAAAATTCAGCCCTACAGGGTTCTTCTCTTCTGCAATTAAAAACACTTTCCTTTCTCGCTTGATTGAGCGTAAACAAGGTGAGGTTCCTTTCTCTCATGAAGCGACGGAAGAGTTTTCTCAACCCCTTAACATGAGTGAGACAAAGGTAATCTTTATCCGCCCGCAGGACAGTGAGAAAGCCATGAACCAAATTAAGGCCGGCTTTACGGAAGTCAAAGAAACTCCTGACAACACCGTTGTCTTTTTGACTCCTGATGAATGGGTGCAGATGAAAGAAGACCGCAAAAACTGCGTTGGTTGCCTATCTCAATGCCAGTTTTCTTCTTGGTCTCAGGCTCGGGGTTCTACCGGAAGGTTGCCGGATCCGCGTTCTTATTGTATTCATAAAACCTTGTATGATGTCAGCCATAACGGCAGCATTGTCGATAATCTGTTGTTTGCCGGGCATCAGGTTTACCGTTTTGCAACAGATCCTCTGTATCGAAACGGAATTCCGTCTGTTAAGGAGCTTATTGAAAGGATTAAATCCGGAAAATAGACTTTCTTGCTTTAATAAAAAACCCGCCATTTGGCGGGCTTTTTATTATAATTTTTCAAATTCTTGCTTGAGAGTTCTCTCAAACATACCGCGAATGGTTGATTTGATATCGGCGCCTTCATAAACCACGCGATATAGTGCTTGGCATATCGGCATATCTATACCTTCCTTATCAGCAATGTTCTTGACCGCTTTTAGGGTCGGCACTCCTTCGGCCAGTTTGCCAAAGTCTTCTCCTTTGGCAAACTTCTCGCCAAAGGTTCTGTTGTGGCTGTGTTTTGAAAACAATGTTGCCTCATAATCGCCTAAGTGCGACAAACCATATGCCGTTTGCGGGTTGCCGCCAAAATGTTTGATGAAGCGGCCGACTTCAACCGGAGCTCTGGCCATCAAAGCACCTTTGAGCCCATACCACTCAAGCCCATCTAAAATGCCGGCGGCAATGCCTATAACATTTTTTAGGGCCGCACCAATCTGATTGCCGATCAAATCAGCTCCATAGTAAAATCTTATCAAATCGCTTGATAATAGTTTTATCATCCTATCTTTGGTTTCTTCTTCATCACTATCTATCACGGCGCAAGAAGGAACACCTTTCATATAATCTTGAACATGGCCGGGACCACCCAATGTGGCAATATGAATGTTTTGTTTTATCTCTTGGCGCATAACATCCAGCATGGTTGTGGCACCCGGTTCTTCCAAGCCCTTCATTGCCAGCAGGAAAGTTTTACCATTCAGGTCATAAGCTGCCAGCTCCTTGCACAAACCTCTGAAATATTGGCAGCCAATGGAAATTATAATTATGTCATTTTTCAAGACTGCGGCCAGATTATCATATAGGTGCATGTTATCAGAGAGCGTCAGATAGGCATTTTTGCGCGTATCTCTCAGTTCTATAAAATTCGGCGAGGTCGGAATATCGTACATATCGACATCAAAGCCACAATAGTTGGCGGCATACCAACCCAAAAAAGTGCCCCAGCGGCCACACCCAATCAGAGATAGTTTTTTCATTTTTTATCCTTAAAAATATTAGTAATACTTTATCAGTAAAACATAACGCCCCATTTTGCAACCACGATATTGCAAAAGTACACGATTTTTAGCGAAGAGAAGATATTAAAGGACGCCTTTTTTGGCTCGCTGGCGGGTAACTATCGCGCCGATGTGGTCAAATTCCTCAAAAGAGTGGTAAGCATAGTCCAAGCTTTTTTTATCACAATCATAAAAAACTTGATTGGCCAAAGACTGTATTGCCGTGTCTATTCTTTTGAAGGCGTTGTTATAGTCTGCATTGAAGTGGTTTTTGGTTTTCTTTTTGACAATGTCATGATAGGCGGCAATAACTTTGGCAGTCTCATCGGCGGCATTGGCGTAACCTTTTTCCTCAAAATCACGCATAATCCGTGCCGTGGTTTGATAAAAGCACTTGTTGGTTAAAATACTCTTTTGCTTTTTGTTATTACTATCAATTATCATTCGCAGAAATCCATAGTTTTATAAAAGTTCATCTAGCACATAACGTGCCGCTTTGCAAGAGTTTTTATACATTCTAAATAATACTCTTATTGGTTTAAAAGTTGGTTAATTAAATGGACAAGCCAATAAAATGGACTTATGATTTGAGTATTGTTTTTATGAAAGGAACCATCACCATGAAAAAACTCTTCCCTTTAGTTGCTTTGGCTTTGGCTTTTAGCAGTGAGGCTCTTGCTCTTGAAGAAATTAAACTTCCCGCCCCTGACACAAAAGGCGGAATCCCCTTGATGGAGGCTATCTCTCGTCGACAAACCGTCAGAGAATTCAGCCAAAAGGCCATTGATGACCAAACTTTGAGTGAAATTTTATATGTGGCTTGGGGAATTTCTCATGACGGAAAACGGACGGTTCCGACCGGACGCGATATGCAAAATATGCGCGTATTTGCCGCACGCAAAGACGGTGTGTGGGAATATGATGCAGAGACAAATTCAATTAAAAAAGTTTCTGACATAGATACCACCCCTTATCTGGCCAAGCAAGATTTTGTAGAAACCGCTCCTTTGACCTTGATTTTTACGGGAACTGATTCTCAATATTCTCCCATGGCCGCCGCTTCGGCTTATCAAAATGTAGGGCTTTATTGCGCATCCCGCGGTCTAAACAATGTGGTTCGCGGATATTTTGACCGCCCGATGATTGCTAAAGTTTTGGGCATGGAAGAAGATGACGTTATCATCACTCAGACCATTGGTTGGCCCAATATGTAAACACGAAAAACAGCAATCTATCTTTTTTAGAAAAAATTTGTTGCAAAATCTTTTTTCATAGGATAGTTTAAGCTCTGTTTTTGAGGATAGGTGGCCGAGTGGTCGAAGGCGCACGATTGGAAATCGTGTGTACCCCTAAAGGGTACCGAGGGTTCGAATCCCTCCCTATCCGCCATTTACAAGAAAGCCCTGCCTTGTGCAGGGTTTTGTTGTAAATACTGAGAGATTGGGGGGGGATTTGAACCCTCGGAGAAGAGGGTTCGACTACCAGCGAAAGGCAAGCGGAAGCGTGCCGGTGAGCCTTGGCGAATGAGCGCCCGTGCAACTCAAGCGCCAGCGCAGAGTAATCCCTCCCTATTTGTATTATATAAAAATCCCTTGTCTTACTCTGAGTTTTGTTGTACCAATCAACTTATCAGTTTCCACAACTTAAGAGAAAATTTATGAACAGATGTGCCTGGCTCAATATTCGTAATCCTCTATACGTTAAATACCATGACGAAGAATGGGGCATTCCCCAGCATGATGATCCGAAATTGCTGGAGCTGCTTATTTTGGAGGGTTTTCAAGCAGGGCTTTCGTGGGAATGTGTTTTGAATAAAAGAGAGGCTTTTCTCAAAGCTTATGATAATTTTAACCTGACAAAAATTGTTCGTTATGATGATGCCAAAATTCAAGAACTTCTATCAAACCCCAATATTATTCGTAATAAATTAAAAATTGTTGCCAGTATCAAAAACGCCCGTATCTTTCAAAAAATTGCACAAGAATTTGGTTCTTTCGATGCATATATTTGGGGCTTTACCAACAATAACGTTATTGTTGAGCCCTATAACCTGCGGACCACGTCACCTCTTTCTGATGCTATTTCCAAAGACTTAAAAAAGCACGGCATGAAATTTGTCGGCTCCACCATTATCTACTCTTACCTCCAGGCTATCGGTATTCTTAACGCGCATGGAGAAGAATGCGATTTTTCTAAGAAATAAAAACCTTTGAACTTTTTTATTTCCCTTTCGTTTTAGTGGGTAGAAACAACTTATGAAATGAAAGGATTATGCCATGAAAAAGTTTTTGCTCTGTCTGATGGCCTTGTCTTTATTGGCAACACCCGTTGCAGCCAAGCCGTTCCATCGTCCTCACCACCGCCCGGCGCCGGTCGTTATTCACAAACATCATCATGGTGATCTCAATGCTCCGTTATTGGCTTTTTCAAGCGGTCTCATCGGATTTGCCATTGGCGCTTCAACTACTCCGCAGACACAAACAGTTTACTATACCCCGGTTGAGGACAAACAATGTTTTGCCGTTGTTTCAAAATCTAGCGGCACCATCACTCAACAATGTGTCAGCGGCAGCAATCAAGTCTTGTACGTGGACTAAAAATTTGCTTGCTTTTTAATCATTTTGAGGCTAATCAAAAAAGGTGTTGCCGGCGTAGCTCATCAGGATAGAGCAACAGTTTCCTAAACTGTGGGTAGTGGGTTCGAGTCCCGCCGCTGGCGCCATCTTTTTCAAACAAAACCCCGCCTCCAGGATGGGGTTCTATTTTTTCTAGTTCTAGCTCTTAGCTAATTTTTCAAGAAATTTTATCTGAATATCCGCTATCTTCAAAACCGAATCGATTTCAACATATTCGCCTTCTGCGTGCATGCCATCGCCACTGCCCGAATGCATGATAACCGTTGAGCCTTTGACGGCAAATTCTCTGGAATCGGTGGCACCGCCCTCATATTCAAAGCTCAGCGGACGACCTAATATATTCTCGGCAAACGCCTTATAATCCAAAATATAGGGATTATCCTCTCTCATCACAACCGGGGTTGATGATGAAACTATTTTATACTCACAGCCTTTGGCCATGGCCTTGTCCAATTTGGCTTTTAAGTCCTCTACACTACTGTTTTCGGTTAGACGAATATCACATAGAGCCTCGCAATAATTACAGATAACATTTGAAACCTCACCACCATTGATTTTGGCCACGTGCAAGGTATCTATCCACTTGTCTTTTGGCTGCTTGCCGTCTTTTGAATAATAGGGAAAAGATTTGCGTAAGTTATTTATGGTTTCAACCATTATCTCATTGGCATCTACTCCTTCCCACGGACGAGAGCCGTGAGCGGCCTGCCCTTTGGCAATCAACTTCACGAACACGGGGTTTTTGCATTTGACTATGAGCTTGCTGATATCGCCGCCGACATCATTGTCCAAAACTATTGTCGATTTTATTTCCGGGTGGGCGGCCAAAAATGCTTGTGTCCCCTTGCTGCCTTTTTCTTCATCTGAAGACAATATTACCCCAAACTTTATCGGTAATTTATTTTTCAAAACATGCTCCATCGAATTGAGAGCCACTGCTGCAAAAGATTTCATATCCAATGTGCCGCGCCCATACATCTTACCATCCCTGATTTGCGGCGTGAACATTTCTTCTGAGGCGGCAACCACGTCTATGTGCCCCAAAACCAAAGCATCAAAGGCCTCAGAATCCGTGTTTCTGATGAATATCACCGGTGCTCCCGCTACTTCATCAAAAACATCTATTTTGGCTTCCGTGCCGGTAAAAAGAATTTTTATATAGTCCATAACCTGGTTGATTTCTTTGGCGTTGCCGGTTTCTGAACGAAAACGAATTAAATCTTGTGCAACTTGTATGATGTCCATAAAAAATTCCTTTCTTCTCTTATTTTTTTACAATTTATTCACTTAATACTGACATAATAAGGCCAACAGAATAAAAAAAGATTAAAAAGGGAGGCAAAATGAAAACTTTATTTATGGCAGCAGCTCTATTGCTTTTCTCTTTTGGCAACGCTTCTGCACAGAATCTGATTGATGACGGAGAGACCGGACTTGCTATTCCGCGTTTTGTGTCTCTGCGCTCTAATCATATTAATGCACGTTCGGGCCCGGGCGCAAGATATCCGATTGAATGGGTATATATGCAAAAATCCGCTCCGGTTGAAATTATCGCCGAATTTGAGTTGTGGCGCAAAATTAAAGATTGGCAAGGTTCTGAAAGCTGGGTGCACAAATCTATGCTGACAGGAAAACGCTTTGTTAAGGTCATCACCCCAGGCGAGAACAACATCTATGCCAAAGATGACTACAACTCAAAAGTTATTGCCAAGGTCGAAGATGAGGTGGTTGGCGAAATAAAGAAATGCCCGGTCAACACCAATTTCTGCCTCATACAGTTTGGTAATGTCGATGGCTGGATGCCGAGACAAAATCTTTATGGTATCTACCCTGACGAGATTATTGACTAAATCAATATTCTTTCAACTCCCAAACACCGTCCTTGAAACTCAACTTAAAAAGGGCGGTGTTTTTCATGGCGGAGGGTTTGTGTCCAAATTTCATCAGCAAATAGCGAATCGAACTTCCATGCGAGGCTATGCCAATCACCGTTTCTTTGGTTTTCAACAGCTCATCTAAAACTTTCAGCATCCGTTCTTGCATTTGCCGTTTGGTCTCGCCGCCGGGGAACCCTATATCCATGGGGCCGTCTTCCTCATACCAGGTGGCAAAAATCTCCGGATATGCCTTGGCAATATCCGTTTTCAACATTCCCTCAACCTCACCAAAGCAGCCCTCTCTTAAGTCCGGAATTATCTTGAGCGGAATATTTAACTTTTCAACCACGACTTCAGCTGTTTGCAAAGCCCTCTTGAGCGGGCTTGAGTAAACAATCTCCAACCCTTTGTCTTGTAAAAAGTTGGCAAGTTCATGTGCCTGAGCCTCTCCGGTCATATCCAAAGGCATATCTATTCCGCAGCCTTGCCAGCGTCGCTCTTTATTGTATTCTGTTTCTCCATGGCGAAAGATATAAAAAACTTTTTGCATTATTTCTCCCCTACCGGAATCCCCGGAAAAAGCATGGCCGCTACTTTTTGGTAATGCTCATTCCAGTTGCTGACCAAAAATTTATAATCGCGGTTGCGACTCAAACAAATATCTATCTCTATATGTCTTTCCAGATAATTTGCCAATTTGGCGCCCATCAGCTCATCTTGAGATATTATTCTGACTTTTGGCAGAGCCTCTCTGAAATATTCTTTCAGCAAGGGATAGTGTGTGCATCCCAAAATCAGCGAATCCACATCTTCAAACTTTTTAGCATATCCTAATGCCGCTTTTTTAGCCTCTGCAAAGTTATCCGCCTCAATAAACGGGACCAGCTCCGGGGCGGCAATTTCTCTTACCTCCAAGTCAGGTTTTATCTTGTGCAATTCCTGCTCATAAATATGGGAGCGCACAGTGGCATTGGTGGCAACAACCCCCACTTTTTGTGCATTATCAAGCAAGGCCTCCTCGACGGTTGGAATAACCACGCCCAAAACTTTAACATCAGGTGCAAAAGAGGGAATAAAACGTTGCTGCAAATAACGCAAAGCAATTGAAGTGGCCGTATTGCAGGCTATTATTATCAGGCCACAATTTTGTGAAATTAAAAACTTTATGGCCTCTATCGTGTAGCTTAATATTTGTCCGGATGTTTTTTCTCCATAGGGCAAATGCTCGGTGTCACCGTAATATACATAGTCATATTCCGGCAAAGCATTGATAAAAGCTTTTGTCACAACTAATCCGCCCAAACCGGAATCAAATACGCCAATTTTCATCAGACCTCTCTTTGCTGGCGCTGATGATATGTTTTTTTATTCAATTTGGCAACAGATTTATCAAAATCAACTCCAGCCATACACCAAACCCCGCTCAAGGCGGGGTTATTAATTTGCCGTGTGGCTGGTTTGGGCGGGCGCTTCGCACTCCGCCGCCTCACGGCCTCCCTTCGGTCGCTCTTCCTCGCTCCTATAAATTCGGAGCTCGGGCGTCAAACCAGCTTCGCTGGTCGATCAAGCCTTACCAAACCATACACCAAACCCCGCTCAAGGCGGGGTTTGGTGTATGGTGGGTGTGGCTGGGATCGAACCAGCGACCCCTACGATGTCAACGTAGTGCTCATACCACTGAGCTACACACCCGTTTTATCTTTTGGTGCCTATCTTATTATCTTATACTTTTTCTTTTGGCAAGAACTTTTTACATACCAACTTAATAAATCTCAAAAAAAAATTCCTATACAAAAATTTTTATCGACGTAAAGATAATCTATCTTTTATTTGAACTTTGAACTGGAACTCTTGCAATGAAAAAGTATCTTACATCTCCTTTAACCACTCCTATCTTCTTCTCCCTTATTTGGCTTGCCTGGATGTGTTTTATTTTTGTTTTTCAATATGATGCTCTGCCCAATATTCTAGATGAAGAAACCGGCTATCTCGAATTTATCACAAATCTGGCTTATTTGCCTTTATTAATCGCCTTCATTTGCTTTGCAAAAACTTTTTGGAATACTTCCAAAAGCTCCAGAATCGATTTTATCCTTTTTGTTTTTCTTGGAATTTCAGCTTTCTTGAGAGAAAACGGAATCCAACATTGGATACCCTCTAAAGATACTACCGCTTTTAAATCAAGATTTTTTCTAAACCCCGAAAACCCTTTGAACGAAAAAATTTTGGCCGGCTTTTTGCTCCTTCTCTTTTTTGCGGTCATTTTATATTTGGCGGTCAAATACACAAAATACTTGGTTACCTCCTTCTTTAAAATGAATCCTGTTACCTGGTCTATTGCCACACTTTGCACCTTGGGTGTTCTCGGAAAATTTATAGACCGCTTCCCTTCAAACTATAAGCATAGTGGCGGTGTTGCCTTGCCAGAACAGCTACGCCTTAATCTTCAAGTTATGGAGGAAACTTCTGAAATCTTATTGCCTCTCATCGCCGCTTTTATACTTTTTCAGTATTGGCTCTTGAAGAAAAAGCCCCAAAATTAGGGAATATTTAAGCTTTTTCTCGTATAATGCTCTTTACTCTCAAACAATAAGGAGCATTGGTGTGGATAGCAAAAAACTTGATTTCAGGGTTAATTATAAACGCCTTAAAATCTTTGAGGAATTTAATGTTAAAGAACCTCAATTTCCAATTGTTTTGTCTTCTCCCCACAGCGGCAATCTTTTTCCGCCGGAATTTCTTGAAAACTCGGCTCTGAGCGAAAAAGAACTCCGCTCCTCAGAGGATTGTTTTGTCACCGAGATCATCAAACAAGCATCTGATGCAGGAATTCCGCTTATCAGCATGAATATCCCTCGCACGTTTGTCGATGCTAACCGCGATAAAATCGAAATTGATGACAAAATGTTTTTTGATGCTCCGCAAAGCTCTAACAATACCGGAAGCCGACGTTGCCGTGTGGGGCTTGGCGTTATCCATAGAATCGTTTATCCGAATAAAAATATTTATAACGGATTGCTTTCTTACCAAGAGGGAATGGAGAGAATCAAATATGTCTATGATGCATACCACAAACGCTTGAAGCAACTCGTGGATAAATGCGTGCGCAAATTTGGTTTCTGCTTGCTGGTTGACTGCCACTCTATGCCGTCTATGATTTGTAATATCATGAATGAGGAAAAACCTCTGGATTTTTGCATCTGTACCCTTTTTGATGAAAGCTGCCCAACTCAAATGTCCGAATTCCTAAGCCGAGCTTTGGAAGAGTTTGGGTATCGCGTCGAGTTTAACCGCCCGTATGCCGGGGCTTATATTGCCTTTAACTACTGCCAGCCTCGCAAAAACATCTATACGCTGCAACTGGAAATAAATCGCAGCCTCTATATGAATGAAAAAACCCTAACAAAAAATAAGAATTTTCAATCTGTTAGCAGCAATATTTGCCAGAGCATTCTGGCCTTGGCGAATTTTTTGCTGGATTTTAAAAAATAAATATGTTATAAGCCTCTCTTGTTTGTAAACTATTTGTTAACTTTTGTAGCGAGTAGTTTTGGTTGGGCCGAGCATTTTCAGCCGGCAAAACCTTTGGATCACCAACCTCAGGTTATTTTATTTTTGTGGTTGCCGTGAGACAAGTTGAAATTGGCACATTTGTTGCATGAGGGATACTTGTTGGCTAACCTGAGGGAATAGAGGGATGCGACTTTTCGTATCGAATATTTTAATGCTTTTGTTAATATTGCTGATGTTTATTCAGCCAGTACAGGCTCGAGCTTACTCCGAATTTCATGATGACGCTCTGGTTTGTATGGAAGCCACACAAAAACTTGAAAAAGAATATCAAATAAAAGAACACCTCTTGACCACTATCTCCAGTGTTGAAACCGGACGCTGGGATGCAAAACGCCAACAAACTCTTGCTTGGCCGTGGACAGTGAATGCTCAAGGCAAAGGAACCTTCTTTAGAACCAAAGCCGAGGCCGTTCGTGAGGTTAAACGCCTGCAAAGAGCCGGCGTGAAAAGTATTGATGTTGGATGTATGCAAATTAACTTGGCCTACCATCCCGACGCCTTCAAGAGTGTGGAAGAAGCTTTTGATCCGCAGAAAAATGTGGAGTATAGCGCAAAATTCTTAACTAAGCTCTACAAGAGAAAAGGAAATGACTGGATTAAGGCCGCCATGGCTTATCATTCCAGCGCGCCGAAAAAAGCTCAGATTTATAAGAAAAAATTGGCTAAAGCCTATGAAAAAGTTAAGACCGCCTTCAACACCAACCCTCACCTGTTTGGAAAAGAAGGGCAAAAGATGGCTAAAAAACTTGCAAGCACTCGTGTTTATGCTACAAATAAAACAAGAATTGAACAAAATGTAGCAAACAAGGCTAATGCTTGGCGTGAGGCAAAATTGGAAGAATATCGCCGGAGCAAGCGCCAATAATAGAACTTTTAAGGCTTAAATGGATAGGTATTTTTCAGAACCCGGATTGTTTTGGCGGCCACTTGGCGGTAACAATATAGATCAAATCAGCGGGCATTGCTACCAGTATACCGACATTAAAGAACTTAAATCCGGCCTTAAAGCTTCAACTATTGTGGTTGACCTTGGAAAATTTGATAATCACCAGGCTTTGGGGATTAGAAACTCGGTAGCGGCGGTTCCAGATATCAGGGAGCTCCTGCAAACCCCGTTTCTTAACCCCGAAGCTATTTTTTTGACTCACTCTCACCCTGATCACCTTAACGGAATTGTTCACTATCTTAAGGCCGAATATTCTCTGCCACCGCTGTTTGGCGGAAAATATACCCTCATGATTTTGGAGGAGCTTTATGATGAATTTGCAGTTCCTCGCCGCAGCCGCCCAAAGTTTAACATTATTCAGGATGGAGATGTTATCAGGTGCGGATCCCTTAAAATCGAAGTTGTATCATCTTCTCACACCTGTTTTGACAGTTTCGGCCTTATCATTAAAGCCTTTGACGGCACAACCGTTTACCACACCGGGGATATGAAAACCGATAACAGCACTTATTTTCGCAAACCGACAAATCTTAAACGCTTACACCAACTGGCCGGAAAGATAAATTTCTCGGTAGCTGACTTTTGCGGCATTACCTCTGATGGAATCGCCGTACGTGAGGTTGACACTTTCAAAAAACTTGTTGAGCTCATCAAGAAATCTCACAAAAGAAAAATCTTTATTCCCGTATACCCCACTCACGCGGAGATGTATTTGGTGGCTTTTTTGGCGGCGCTTAAGCTCAAGAAAAATGTCATCTTTTATGGAAACCATGATTTTTATATCTACCTTGAGCAGATAAAAAAATATGGAATCGACTTTAAAAAGATGGCTGGAAATCGCATAAAAATTGTTCTCGGGACCCCGGTTGACGTGGAGGCCTTGGGTGATGATTTTGCGGTTATCGGCACGTTTAACAATATCGGCAATTTTTTTGATGACAGCAGTACTGACAGCTTTGGGATTATCACTTCAGGCACGTTCTTTAATCCTTTGCGCGGGCAGTTCAATGCCAGAAACATCCGCTTTGTAGATGTTAAAGACTACCCTGTGTTGCAAGGCTATGGGCATGGTTTCTTGGGAGATTATGAAATCATCAATAATACTCTGCAATCACCCCTTTTTATTCCAACTCATTGCCCGATATATGTTATTGACAGTTTTCGGGAGCTGGCTCAATATATCGAAATAAGGATTGCGGAGCCGACTGCGCGCAACAATCATCTTTATAAGCTTGAAAAAAACTCTTTTGAGCTTATAAAAGAAAGTCCTGCCACTTGGCTGGTGGTTAATTACGTCAATGACCAGGCTATCTTTACCGAAGTATGGCAAAAGCCTACCTCCGGGGCGGGGTTTCTGAAACGCACTTTTAGTGCCAGACGCTGCCGAAATCAATTTAAAATGTTGCTGCATAAGCGCAAACAACAGGGAAAATAAAGATGGAAGTAACGAAATTTATAAGTGAATATAATATCCGCAGTTATGAGTGTGATCGCAACAATAATCTCCGCATTTTGACACTAATGAATATTTTTCAGGATATGGCAGATAATCACGCTAAAGAAATGGGCCTGGGAATCGATTATGTCCTCTCAAAAGGATTTGCCTGGGTTGGCACAAACTATGTTTTGGATATTGAACGCTTGCCCAAAATGCATGAACATATCAGAATTGAAACCTGGCCATCTGAAGAAAAACGTTTGGGTGCCATTAGAGAGTTTGAGGTTTTTGGAGAAAACAACAAAAGCATCATCCAAGCCTCTAGCCAATGGGTGCTGATTGACTTTAAGAAAAAACGCCCCATAGGTCTTAGGGAAAATCTGCCCGAATATGCCGTGTTGCCGCAAAAAGTTTTGGAAACGGATTTTCCCAAACTTCCGGAGGTGGAGCGGGTGGATGAAGAAGCCAAGTTCAGAGTTCGGTTTGATGATATTGATATGAACAGGCATGTTAACAATGCCGTTTATGTCTTGTGGGCCAGCGAATCCGTGCCGCCGGAATTTCGGCTTGAGCACGACCCCAAACATATTGAAATTTGTTTCAAAAAAGAAGGACATATGGGCGAGAAAATCAAGGTAAGCACCCAATGTGAGGGGCTGCATACTTTCCACAGCATTCGCACTTATGACAGCGATGATGCCAGAGAACTCGCCAGAGCTTATATTGAATGGGCCTAAAACAAAACAGGGTGGTTATTATAACCGCCCTGTTTTGTTTATCATTATTGCTTGGAACAGTATCAGTACTTTGGCGTATTTCTCCGCTGAAATTCGTACATACTGATAAACGCCCAGGTTCCAATGCCTAAAAATCTCACTGAAGCTTTCCGGTGCTAAATACATCAGAAAATGCACTTGCTCCTTTGGTGACGCATCAAGAACAAGCCAATCCGTGATTTGCTTTGGTGTGCGTCCGGCGAGTGCTTTTCTTAATTTGAAATAATGATGTATCGGCAGCCAAGCCTCATATAACTCAAGCCCAAAGACTAAAACACCAATCAGTCCTATTCCCGACACAAAGCTCCACTCAAAGAGTACACTAACAGCTAACATTGCTCCAAAAACTACTGTCAGCGTTGCCCACGGAGCCAGATTTTTCAAGATGTTATTTCTATCCGTTTTCATAATTGTAGGTGTTAATTATTATTATCATAATTTGTAAGTATGATGACAGCTTATACCTCTTTGGCTATTTTGTCCATATGTTTATACAATTATCTATTTAAGCAGATAGGTGCTCAAACAATATCTTACAGCCCAGTCCTATCAAGATGATGCCTGATGATATTTCCAGCCATTTGGTGGGAAACTTTTTGAATATCCGGCAAAAATTAAACCCTATGCAGGAGCAGGCAAAGGTTGTCAGCCCAATTACGGCGGCAGAACTCCAGACCGGTGCCTTTACAAAATAAAGCATGGAGCCGCTGACAAAGGCGTCTATGGATGTGGCCACTCCTATTAAAAACAAAACCTTCAAAGACAAGGTCTTATCCAACTTATTCTGGCATTCACAGCTTTTGAGAGAATCCGTTATCACTTTTAAGCCCAACATCAAAAACACAAAAAAGGCTATCCAGTGGTCAACCTGCTCTATCTGATGATAAATCGTGCGGGCGCCAAACCATCCCAATACGGGCATGATAAATTGCCCTGAACCGGTGGCAAAAGCTATCTTTAGGACTGATCGGCCTTTTTGTTTTTTGATAACCAAGCCGTATGAAAAAGCCACCACAAATGCATCTACCGACAATGCCAATGCCAAAAACCAGATATCTAACCAACTCACGATGTTTCTCTCCTGTTGTTTTTTTTATTTTTTGCCGCTATTATGCCCTTAAATTAAAGGAGCTTGATTTATGCCAGATTATACCGAAGATTATTTATTAGACAAGAAAATTAAAATTTTTCAGCCCAATGACGGGTACCGTGCCGCGATTGACGCTGTTTTGCTCTCCGCGGCGGTTGAAAAACTGCGCCCTGGCGATAACATCTTGGACATAGGGTCCGGAACCGGGGCTGTCAGCCTTTGTCTGGCGCAAAGATTTTTTGAACTCGCCCCGCAAATTACCGGGGTTGAGATTCAGCCCATGCTGGCAGAACTTTCCAACATGAGTGCTACCGCCAATAATTTTTCTTTTCTCAAATACATCAATGCCGATATTTTTGATTGCGGCCTGCCTTTTTGCTCTTTTGCTCACGTGGTTTCAAATCCGCCTTATTTTGAGCAAAATATGCCAACATCTCCTAAGGCCGGCAAAGCTACCGCTCACAACTTTAACCAAACCTCTCTTACTCAATGGGTTAATCTTTGCATTAAGATGATTAAGCCTCAGGGGTATTTCTATATGGTCAACCGCGCTCAAGCATTGGATGAAATTTTAAACGCTATCGGCACAAAACTTGGCGATATTAAAATCTTTCCTATCTACTCCAAAGCCGAGCAAGACGCCAAGCGTGTCATTATCCGCGCCAAAAAAGACAGCAAAGCTCCTCTATCCATTGCGGCGCCAATAATTATTCATCAGGCTGACGGGAGCTACTCTCAACGGGCAGAAGCAATCCTAAGAGGCGGAAAAAGTTTGTAAATTTGTGTTGACAGAAACTATTTATGCCTTTATAAGCTTTCTTACCCGAGAACCTTAATCTGGTTTGAGATTAATGGTTTTAAATAACAATAATTAACCGGAGAATTAAAATGAAACGTACCTATCAACCCAGTAAGCTGGTTAGAACTCGTCGTCACGGCTTCCGCACCCGTATGGCTACCGCCGGCGGACGCAAGGTTTTAGCTGCCCGCAGAGCCAGAGGCCGTAAAAAACTTTCGGCCTAAGCGATGAAAGTTCTTATCTTAAAAAAAAGAAAAGATTTTGTCAGAGCCGCCAAGGGATATAAATCGGTGATGCCGACTTTGATCCTCCAGGCGGCTCAAAGTTTATCCATGCGCAACAAAGAGGTGTTGCAAGACGGATGCTATCTCGGCTTTACCGCCACCAAGAAACTCGGCAAGGCTCATCTTCGCAACCGCACCAAACGACGCCTGCGGGCCGCAGCACGTTTGTGTTTTCCCAAATTGGCAAAAGCCGGTTTGGACTATGTCTTAATCGGACGCTACAATACCGCCGATGCTAAATTTGAACGCTTGGTTTCTGACATGAAGCGCGCTATTGGCACCATTAATTCTCAGATTGAAGCAGAGGAAACTGCCCACCATGAAATATCTGATGATTGCGCTGATTAAATTTTATCAAAACTGTATATCTCCTTTGTTGCCAAGTGTGTGCCGCTACAAGCCTACTTGCTCTGAATATTTTATTCAGGCTTTGCAAATTCACGGCGTTTGGAAAGGTTCTATTTTGGGGATTAAACGAATCCTTCGTTGCCATCCGTGGGGTGGCTCCGGCTACGACCCGGTACCACCGAAACAAAAGCGTGAAAACTAATTTATCTGCTTGCTTTGGCTGCAAAAATATACTACATATAACCAGTGTTTTATTTTGAATTTTAGGAGTTTTGGGTTTATGAGAGAAGAAACAAAGGGACTGTACGCCGCCATTATCTTGTCACTTATCGTTATCTTTGCCACTAACTGGTTGTTTCCCTCCAAAAAACAGCCCATAGCCGAAGATACGCCGGAAGTTGCTGTTGAGCAAGAAGTTGCGAAAACTTCAGCTGACGAGCCTAAGCTTGATGAGGCTCTCTCCACTGCCGAGGCAGCTGCTCTTGATAAACGCGTGCAAATCTCAAACTCCGCTCTTAAAGGTTCTATCCGCCTCAAAGGTGCCCGTCTTGATGAACTTTACCTTACAAAATATAAACAGACTCTTGATCCCCAAAGTCCTGATGTTGAGCTCTTGGCTCCCTCTCAAACCAACGCGCCTTATTATGCCGAGTTTGGATGGATTGGAACAGACAGCCGCCTTAAACTTCCTCAGGCTGATACCGTCTGGACCCTCAAGGGCAAACAGCTTACCCCCGAAACACCTATTGTCTTGGAGTGGAACAACGGACAAGGCCTCAAATTTGTTCGCAAAATCTCGATTGATGATGATTATATGTTCAATATTGAGCAAATGGTTGAAAATAACAGTGGTAAAGATGTCACCCTTTATCCTTATGGGCTTATCAGCCGCAGCGAGCCAAAGTCTGAAAACTCAACAAAAGTTGTACACGAAGGTGTGGCCGGCGTACTTGATTCCACCCTCAAGGAAATCAAATTTTCAACACTCAAAGAAGATAAAAAAGAAACCTTCACCTCTAACGGCGGATGGGCCGGTTTCTCTGACCATTATTGGCTTTCTGCCCTTATTCTCGACAACAATTCCGAGAGCAGAGTAAAGTTCTCAACCCCTCTTGATAACACCTATCAGACAGATTTTGTCGGCCAACCTCTGACAATCACCAGCGGCACTGTCGGCACTTTCAACAGCAAATTCTTTGCCGGCGCCAAGGAAATTAAACTCTTAGACCAGTATGCCGAAAAATTTAATATTGATAAGTTTGACTTGGCCGTTGATTTTGGTTGGTATTATTTCTTGACCAAACCTTTCTTCTATATCCTTGATTTTCTCTACCACTTCATAGGCAATATGGGCTGGGCTATTCTTTTGTTTGCTGCCTTGCTGCGGTTGGCCATGTTCCCGATTGCCAATAAGTCTTATGAGAGCATGTCTAAGATGAAAAAAGTGCAGCCTAAAATTCAGGAACTGCAAGAGAAATTCAAAGATGACAAGACCAAGTTGCAAATGGAAATGATGAACCTTTACCGCAAGGAAAAAATTAATCCGGCATCAGGGTGCTTGCCCATGCTCATCCAAATTCCGGTGTTTTTCTCTTTGTACAAGGTTCTAAACATCTCCATTGAAATCCGCCATGCTCCATTTATCGGCTGGATTAAAGACCTTTCAGCTCCAGACCCGCTTACCATCTCGGCTATTACTCATTTGCCGGTACCTGGGTTCTTGGATATCGGTGTTTGGCCAATTCTCATGGGCTTGACCATGTATATTCAACAAAAGCTCAACCCGAAACCGGCTAATAAAGACCAGGCCAGAATGTTTGCGCTGATGCCGCTTATTTTCATGTTTATGCTTGGGCATTTTGCCTCAGGGTTGGTTATCTACTGGACGCTTAGCAACATCCTCTCCATCATGCAGCAAAAAGTTATCATGAAAAAAGTGGGGGTTGATTAATGGCTTTTGCTCCGCAAGATTTTACCCAAGAGCAACTCAAGGCCGCAGAAAAGCTTTTTGCCGGCTCTTGCGATTTTGTCTTGGGCGTGGCAAAACTTGAACAGCTGCCTTTAACAGAAATGCCGGAGGTGGCTTTTGCCGGGCGTTCCAATGTCGGGAAGTCCAGCTTGATTAATGCCATAACCGGCAAAAAAGGTCTGGCAAAAACTTCTAACACCCCGGGGCGCACCCAACAGCTTAACTATTTTAACCTGGGCGGTAAAATCCACTTAGTTGACCTGCCGGGCTATGGCTATGCCGAAGCGCCTGAAAGCACGGTCAAACAATGGCAAAAGGTTATTTTTGCCTATCTGCAAGGGCGAGTAAACCTTAAGCGCGTTTTCTTGTTGATTGACTCTCGTCACGGGTTCAAAAAAGTTGACCGTGAGGTTATGGAAATGCTCGACAAAGCCGCCGTCACTTATCAAATTGTATTCACCAAGACGGATAAAATCAGCTCCGCCGCACTAACCAAGCTCATGGCTGAAATTGAAACGGAAATTGCCAAACACGCTGCGGCCTACACAAAAGTACTCTCAACCAGCTCCGAAAAAAAACAAGGTCTTAATCAACTGCGCGCGGAAATAGTTTCTCTCATTTAACTTTATTTTGCACAAAAAAAACACCACCCTTTACAGAGTGGTGTTTTTTTGACTTAAAGCCAAACGCCGTTTTTAAGCGTTTTTCTTCAAAGCTGCGCCAAGAGCATCTCCGAGAGCAGAGTTGCCGGTATCGGAAGAAGAATATTCTTCCAGGGCTTTCTTCTCTTCTTCAATCTCCAAGGCTTTAACCGAGAGGTTCAGCTTGTTGTTTTTCTTGTCAACAGTGGTAACTTTTGCTTCCAAGACATCCCCTTCTTTGTAGTTTTCAGGGTTCTGGGCGGCTTTGTCCTTAGACAGATCACCCTTCTTGATGTAGGCATTAACACCGTTAACAGTAACGTTTACACCTTTGTCATCTGTGCTGGTAACTGTTGCCTTAACAACATCACCTTTCTTGAAGGCTTCCAAAGCAGCGCCAACAGTGTCTTCAGACAATTGTTTGATTCCTAAGCTGATGCGCTCTTTTTCAACATCAACATCGATAATCTTGGCCTGAATATCTTGGCCTTTGGTGTAGTCTTTTACGGCTTCTTCACCGGGTTTATCCCAAGAGATATCTGAGAGGTGAATCATGCCGTCAATTTCATCTGACAGACCGACAAACAAACCAAATTCGGTGATGTTTTTGATCTTGCCTTCGATAACAGATCCAACCGGGTGCTCTTCAACATAAGCTGCCCACGGGTTCGGGGTGCATTGTTTGATACCCAAGGAAATACGACGTTTGTCGGCATCTACTTCCAGAACTTTTACTTGAACTTCTTGTGAGGTAGAAACAATCTTGCCCGGGTGTACGTTCTTGCGGGTCCAGCTCATTTCTGATACGTGAACCAAGCCCTCAATACCGTCTTCGAGCTCTACGAATGCGCCGTAGTCGGTGATGTTGGTAACCTTACCGGTGTATACTTCACCAACTTTGTATTTCTCGGCAACGTTTTGCCAAGGATCAGCCTCGAGCTGTTTCATGCCCAAAGAAATTCTCTGGTTATCTTCGTTGAATTTGATAACCTGAACTTTCACGGTCTGGCCAACAGACAAAACTTCTGCCGGGTGGTTGATGCGTTTCCAAGAAATATCGGTAACGTGCAACAAACCATCAACACCGCCCAAGTCAATAAATGCACCGTAGTCAGTGATGTTTTTAACAACACCTTCGAGAACTGCGCCCTCTTTTAAGGTATCAATCAGCTCTGCACGGGCTTCTGCACGGGTCTCTTCCAGAACAACACGACGAGAAACAACGATGTTGCCTCTAACCTTATCCATTTTCAAAATCTGGAAGGGTTGGGTGATGCCCATTAACGGTGTGATATCGCGAATCGGACGGATATCAATCTGAGAACCAGGCAAGAAGGCAATGGCACCGTTCAAGTCAACAGTGAAACCACCTTTAACACGACCAAAGATGACACCGTTTACACGCTCACCTGAATTCAAGCACTTCTCAAGATCTTTCCAAGCTTCTTCACGACGAGCTTTCTCGCGAGAAAGAACGATGTTGCCGTCTTTATCTTCATAGCGGTCAACATAAACCTCTACCTGATCGCCAACTTTGAGCTCGGCATTTTGGCCAAACTCACGCAAAGGAATGCGGCCCTCAGATTTGAGCCCTACATCAACAGTGGCAAAATCAGGTGTCAATTTGATGATTGTTCCCTTTACAACAGAACCAACCAAGCCTTTGTCGCCGAATTGCTCGTTCAACAAAGCTTCAAAATTTTCGTTTGTTTCAGGGATTTTAATATCGGTATTAATCATTAAGTATTTATATTTCAAAAATGCCATTCCTCTTGAAATAAAAAGCGAGGCGGACTTGTGCGTGGTTAAAACTCAAGCCAAAACAGCGCACCCTGTTGCTGGCTCGTGCCTAACTTATACACGCAAATATTTATTTTTCAAGCTTTTTTTGCTGATTTATCGATAATCTCGCAGACTTTTTCAAAAACCTCTGCCGCTGAGTAGGCTGAGGTGTCAAAAATAATTGCATCTGCCGCCGGTTTTAGTGGCGCCGCCGCCCGATTTTCATCTCTTTCATCACGTTCGCGAATCTGCGCCAACACATCTTCATAGCTCTTGTTTAGCCCTTTGGATTGATACTCCAAGAATCGGCGCTCTGCTCTAACCTCCGGAGAAGCGGTAATAAACAACTTTATGTCTGCATTGGGGCAAACAACCGTGCCGGTATCTCTGCCGTCATAAACGGCTCCTGAAGCCGGAGAGCCATCTGCAAACACCGGTTTCTTGGAAAAATCTTGTTGCATTTTCAACAAAGCTTGCCGAACTTTGGGCTGGGCGGCTACAACCGAGGCAGCTCTGCCACCAATATCTGAGCGAAAATCTTTGTGGCGGGACAGCTCCATCATTTTGGGGAAAGTCAGCCTCAAAGCGGCTTTTTCCGCCGCGGCCTCATCCTCCAGCGACTGACCGCTTAAAACTAACTCCAGCCCCACCGCGCGGTAGACCATGCCGGTATCAAAATAAGCCAAATTATATTTTTTTGACAGGCTGCCAGCCAGAGTTCCCTTGCCGGCAGAGGCCGGTCCGTCAATCGTAATTATCATGCTCAGTCCATATATTGTTAGCGATTTGTAACCAAAATTTTACTTTATCTGTTGTAAGTTAAACTATAAACTAAATATAAGAAAGCCAAATTATCGGTTATGCCACGGATTTTTGCAATCAAACGGAGGAACAAATGGTTAAGCACTGTCTGCTTTTTATTCTGGGCTTAGTTGCCTCCGTATTGTTGTGCTTTGGGCAATCTCAGGCTTTTGTTGTACAAAATCCTCGTCGTGCCCTTTCCTTTAATAACATCGTCAGAGACACGTCTTTGCCAAAATCTGAAGATGAGGAAAATGGTAAAAAAACGTCTTCTGACGATTGCTCTCCTGTCAACTATGGTGAGATTGCTGATAAACTTTTGCCTAATCAGGAAGAACTCAAGTTTTATGTCGATATGCAAAAAAAATCTGTTCAGAATATCTATGCAAAACCGGGGCAATCTTTCTTTGTCATTCTTCCTGAAGAAGACGGTAGCTCTTGGCATTTTGATGAAAAATTTAAATTGGCCGAAATCGTAAGCTCGGAACATGACCATGATAGGCGCATCTTGGAATTCAGAGTGCTTTGTTGTGGCGAGGAATCCTTTTTCATTGATAATATTCTTGCGAACGACCGGCAATATGAAGTTCTGCAAAGTAAAATCATTAGATTGCGCGTGCAAAAGTAAATGAGGCAATACCTATGAGTGAAAAAAGCAAAATTCGTATTTATGTACCCCAAAACTTGGCTCCTGATTTAGAAATTGCCCTTCCGCCGGAACAGTCCCATTATTTGTGCAATGTCATGCGCCTTGAAAACGGGAAAAACATACGCTGTTTTAATGATAAAGACGGGGAGTTCTCCGCTCTAATTGTTGGTGCGAACAAAAAGCAAACAATTCTGAGGATCTTGTCTTTAGAACGTTTACCCCAAAAATCTCCGGATATCTGGCTTGTCTTTGCTCCGCTTAAAAAAGATCGCACAGATTTCTTAATTGAAAAAGCGGTTGAACTCGGGGTTAATAAGATTATTCCGGTCTTTACTCGTTTTGGAATCACTGATAAGATACGCTCTGACAGAGTTAAGGCTCAACTGGTGGAAGCTGTCGAACAATGTGAACGTTTTGATGTGCCCGCTTTGGATGAAATATCGGATTTGAGCAGCCTACTGAAAAACTGGCCGCAATCCAGAAAATTGTTCTTTATGGATGAGACAAGAACCGGGCAACCTGCTGTTGATGCGTTTAACGCTTATAAAAATCAACCCGCCGCTCTGTTAATTGGACCTGAGGGTGGATTTGCTCCGGAAGAAGCCGCTTTGCTTAGGCGTTTGCCTTTTGTTTGTCCGGTTTCTTTGGGCCCCAGGATTTTACGTGCGGAAACTGCCGCAACTGCCGCTTTGGCAGTCTGGCAGGCTGTTGCCGGTGATTGGAAGGAGTAATTTCATGAAAACACTGATTGCTGATGATCATGAACTTTTTTTGAAGGGGCTGGAGATGATCCTCCATGACCACGATCCTGAAATGGAAATTATCAGCGCAAAAAATTATACCGATATCTTTTCAATAATCGAAAAAGACAAGGATTTTGATTTGATCCTAACTGATTTGGCCATGCCTGGTGCTAAATGGCTTGATGCCATTCAACGAATCCACCAAACCTTGCCTGACACCCCAATTATCATATTATCTGCGGTTTTTGATAAAGAAATCGTGCAAAAAACCATTGAAATCGGCGCTGCCGGATATATTCCAAAAACCTCCAGTAATGCTGTCATTATCGGTGCCGTAACTCTGGTCCTGTCCGGCGGTGTTTATATTCCACCGGAATTATTGCAGGGTACCAATCAAAATGAATTTGACTTGCTGAAACAAGTGGAAAATATGTCGCCGGCACAAGATGTCTCCGAAAAGGTTAAAATTCTTTCTCCCAGACAGATTGATGTTATCCGCCTCATCTCGCAGGGTAAGTCAAATAAGCAAATTGCCTACGAGTTGGGTCTTACCGAGGGAACGGTTAAGCTTCACGTGACGGCCATATTAAAGATTCTTAACGTTTACAACCGGACCGGGGCTGTTGTTGAAGCTACAAAACTCGGACTAATCAAACCTATTAAATAACACCAAAGAACATGTTAGAAAAAACTATAAAACTTAATCTTACGCGATTTGACGAATATAAAAATGTCTTCGGAGCCAGAAAAATTCACTCCCTTTGGAATGAATTTCTTGCGCAATCCGTAAAAAACTGGCAAGATATTGAAAAATCTGACTGGGAAGGAAATCGTCTGATTTTCCATAGTTGGCGATCTTCTTCTCAGGTGTTTGGAATGGATGATTTTTCTGCCATCTGCCTGGTTATTGAGGACAGAATCATCAGACATCGTTTTAAAGATTTGGATAAACTCGTGGCTCAAAGCCAAGATGTCTTTGAGGAAAGTGTTAAACAAGTTATTGATGCTTTTTCTAAAATGGAGCCGGAAAATGATTAACGAAGCCAAGAAAAAATTGCCCGCCTATACCCAGCTTGTTTATGGAGATATCTACAACAGTTTGGATAAAAGCAATACCCTTGACTCTAATTGGTCTGCAAATATTCGTACTTTTTTTCAGTACAACAAACTTGTGGAGGCGGCCTTAAACAATATAAAAATGAACCAGAATGTCTTGCAACTCGGGCTTGTTTTTGGCAATGAGATTGATCAGGTTGCTCAGAGAATCGGGGCTTATGGGCAGTACGATATTTTAGATATCAATAGTTTTCAAGTTTCTCGAAACCAAGAAAAATATGGGAACATCTATCCGGCTTTGAAGATTTTTGAGCAGGATGCCGCCTCTATTGACATCAAAGATCAGTACGATGTTGTCCTTTGCTTCTTGCTTTTACAAGAATTACCTCCGGCAACCAAAGCTAAGGTCATTAATAATGCTCTGAATGCTGTCAAACCCGGTGGTTGTGCTGTCTTTGTTGATTACCACAACCCTAATCCTTGGCATCCTTTGCGCTACTTTGTTCGGATGTATAATCGTCTTTATCACCCGTTTGCCGAAAAACTTTGGGATAGGGATATTGATACTTTTGCAAAAAACAAATCACAATTCGTTTGGCGTAAAAGCCTCTATTTTGGCGGGATGTTTCAAAAAGTAGTCGCGACAAAAAAGACTAGCCCCATCGATGAAGTTCTCGTGGCTGAGGCAAACAAATCTGAGGCAGAGTTTTTCCTGCCGGATTTTTAGAGCAGAGTTCTTATCTTTTCTGCTATCTTTTGCGCAGGGTCTAAGCGCTCTTTTGGTGTGAACATCAAGGCCTTTTCATCCTCAAGGGCAATGGCGTAGCCTTTTGCATATAGGGAAGATATAAACCTCTTATGCTTGGGGGTGAGCCAATTTTGTCCTTCAAAGATTAAAACCGGGTTTCCTGAGCCGCAGGCCTCGCTTGCCATTGAAACAGAATCTCCCGTCACGATAATCTTATCGCCACAGGCATAAAAACCCATTATCGGATTTTCTTTTTTCTCTCCCCACAAATATGTGTAGGATGGGATCCCCTTGAGCTCTGCCATTATTGCTTTTTCCGCTTCTGCTCCGGTTCGGCGCGAGGTGGAAATCAGAATTGATCCTCCGATTTTTTGGTGAATATTCTTTATTTCTTGGCCCAATTTTTTGGCATTTTCCAGGCTAAACGGGCGGCCTTTAATTGACCCGCCGATAATAACCGATAACCATGGCTTGGGAAGATTTGAAAATATCGGTGCCCATTTTTCCGTTGCCTGCGCAATTGCTTCTTTAGAAACGCGGTGCGGGCATCCGGTGACAAAGAAGAAGTTACCTCCCTTGCTTTTTTTTGCATCATGCTCAGAAACGATGACCAAGTCCAAATCTTTTAATCCGCAATTGCCGGGGTGCATTAATTGTATAATCTTGGTTTTTCCCGCTGATTGTTTTTTTATCCATCTGGCTATTGGCGTGGTACGGCGACTGATGGACAGGACAAAATCCGGCCAAGGGGCATCAAGGTGGGAGCTTTCTTTTTTGTTTACGCCGATGAGAGAGCGGCCTTTCAGACAATTCGGCAGCTTGGCCCAGCGTGTATATACTATTTTTTTCTCCTCGTCATTAACCAAATCACCCAGGGCTAAAATAATTCCCTTGGCTTGGCCCACGCTGCCCATTCGGTCATCTAAAAGGGCCCATATAGTTTTTTTCATGTTTGATAACTTTCAAAATTCCATAGTCAAAATCTTCTAATGCCTGTAGTATAAGAGTAATCTTGATTAAAACAATCTTTTTATGGAGAAAGCACACATGAAAGTGGCATTTTTGGCTTTTTGTCTTTCCGTAATTCTTTCTTTTCCGGCATCTGCCCAATTTGCAGCGCAAAATGATGCTAAATATATCGCGACCCTTAAAGCCGTTGTTAACTACAAAATTGATGATGAGGAAAACTTGAGCGCCGTTGAAAGTTTGCGCGAAAACAGAATGTTTAACCAGAAACTTCAGCGCATGCTCAATAAGCTACAGAACACCAGAACCAAAAATTCTACCAACAAACGGGTGTATAACATTTTACTCAAGGCCGGAAAAGACATCTACAATGAGCTTGATTAAGCAATATTTAATAAAAAAGCTTTAGACTGAAACCAGTATTTTGGAGGATTTCAGCTATGTTGACACCTAAATATGACCATGAAAAAGCCTATGGACGATTGCAAGACCTCCGACGAAAGGTCATTTTGCAAAAAGGCGGCCAATCTGTTGAGGGGTTAACCGAAATTGTGATGGAAAAAGCCCCTGCCAAACGAACCACTCCAAAAAAAGCAAAATCTCAGGAGAATGACTAATGAGACAGTTTTTTATTGCGGCTTCCTTGCTTTGTTTGCTTTCTGCCTGCGCCGCAGAGCCTGAAAAGGTGGTTTGGGAGCAGCCGGATTATAATCATATTGCCGCCCACACAAGAGTGGTTGAAAAGACTTCAAACTTTGTTACCTATGAGTATAAGGATATTCGTGTCGACGAAATTGCCCCCATCGCCGCGCTTTATTGCCAAGACCATGGCGGCAAACAGGCCGTACTCTATGATATAACCATGCGTCCGGATCACTCCAGACGGGCGACGTTTATGTGCAAAAAAATGGCTGACTTTTAAGTCTCTTTTTGCCTTGCAATCGGAACTCGGCTTTCCTATATACCATATTAAAGTAAGAAAGATTGGAGCAAAGAGCAGAAAAAATGAACAAAAACCTTTATCATGTTTTGGGAGTCAGCAAAGACGCATCTGAGGCAGAAATTAAGTCTGCTTATCGTAAACTGGCTCGTAAATATCACCCGGATCTTAATAAAGACGATAAAAATGCGGCCGAGAAATTTAAAGAGGTTTCTTGTGCCTATGATATTTTGGGCGATAAAGAAAAACGCAAGAAATATGATAATAACGAAATTGATGCCGATGGCAAGCCAACCGGTTTTGGTGCCGGCTTTGGCGGAGGGGCCTATGGCGAAGGTAACCCCTTCGGCCAAGGCGGGACCAGGACTTATTACAGTACCGGTGGCGGAGATTTTGATTTTTCTTCCATTTTCGGAGATGATATTTTTTCTCAATTTACCGGTGCTCGCAGTAGCGGGTTCGGTGGTGGCTTTGGTGCTTCTGCACGTAGGCCGCGCAAGGGAGAAGACATCAATTACACCATGCGGATTGATTTTCTTTCTGCTGCCCGCGGTGATGAAAAGACTGTTAACCTAAACGGCAAAAACATCAATGTTAAGATTCCGGCCGGAACCGTTGATGGGCAAACTTTGCGCCTTAAAGGGCTCGGACAACCAAGTCCCAATGGCGGCTTGGCCGGCGATGTCTTGATTACCTTGAATGTTGATAAGCACCCCATTTTCAGTCTGGATGGAAACAATGTGGTGATGGAGTTGCCGATTACCGTTAAAGAGGCCATCCTCGGGGCAAAAGTTACTGTCCCGACTATTAACGGCAAGGTGGCTGTTAACATTCCTCCCTATGCCTCAAGTGGCGAAAAACTCCGCCTTAAAGGTAAAGGGATTAAGGGTGGTGACCAAATTATAACTCTTAAGATTTTGGCACCCAAGACCCCCAACACGGCTCTTGAAGATGCTTTGCGCAAGCTACCCGATGAAACCATAAGGAACTTTTAATGCTTCTGGACTCGCTTAAAAATTTTTTCTGGCTCAATGAGCCTGCCAATGTCCGTTTTGTGGAAGAAGGAATGTTGGTGGAAACATTGCCGGAAACTGATTTTTGGCAGAGCAAACATCATCGCTTTTACAAAGACAACGGGCACTTTTTCTACACTCGTAAGCAGGGAGATTGCCGGTTTACCGTCAAATGGCAAATCGGCGATGTTCTTGCTTCTGACCAGTGCGGGATTATGATTAGGATTGATGACCAGAATTGGGCAAAGGCCGGACTTCTGACTACGGATTTGCGTCAGCCTCAGTTGGGCAGTGTTGTTACCGTTGCCGGAGTTTCCGATTGGGCATCTTGGCCCTTGGATAACCTGCCGCGCGAATTATGGTGCCGATTGGTGAAAAAAGACAAGGATATCTTACTCTTTGCCTCCATTGACGGAACAAACTTCAGGCAAATTCGGATGTTTACGATCCCTAAAATTGTTGATGAGTTTAAAATCGGGGCTTTTGCCTGCTCGCCCTTAAAACATTCTCTATCTTGCATCCTTGAAGATATCGGCTAGCCCTCGCCTCCTAAATTAGCTATATTTTAACCTCTGTTTTATAAAATACGGTATTATGTATCGTGATATTTATAAGGGTTAATAATGCTAAGTCTTAAACATGTTGCCGTAAATTCTTTTAATGAAAATATTGCCTATATTCATCGAGATTGTGCTGCCTACAAGGTAGATGATGTCCAGACCCTCACAAAGGTTGAAATTCATGGCGGCGTAAAGCCTGTCTATGCTTTTTTGCAAGTGGTGGATGATGCAAGAATCGTTAAACCCGATGAACTCGGTCTCAACAGTGAGGCCTTTGACCAAATTAATTTGCCCGAAGGCGCTAATGTCTCGCTCAGTTTGGCTCCAACAGCTCCGAGCCTGGCATCAATCAAACGCAAAATTGCTGGAAATATTTTGAGCGCCGGAGAATATGCTTCTATTGTTAATGACATTGTTTCTCATCGGTATTCCAACATGGATATTGCCTCTTTTTTGGTGGCTTCAGGCTCTTTTATGACCGCTCCGGAGGTTTTGGCGCTGACAGAAGCCTTGATTGGAGATGATGTTATCCGTTGGGATAATGAGGGAATCGTGGTTGATTGCCACTGTTTTGGCGGCGTACCCGGAAACAAGACCGACATCATCATTACCGCCATTGTTGCAGCTTATGGCCTGCCCATGCCCAAAACTGCTGCACATTCCTTAACTTCTTGTGCCGGTGTGGCAGATACTTTTGCCGTGTTGTCCAATGTGGATATTGATGAAGATAAGCTTAAATCTCTGGTTAAGGAAAACCGTGCCGCCATTGCTGACTTTAATGTTTTGCCTATTGCGGAGGGTAGTAAAATCGTTTCTACCGTTGAGCGGCATTTGGGGCTTTTGCAGTTGCAGCACCTGGCCGCTTCTATTTTAGCCATCAAGCTGGCTGCCGGTGTTACTCATCTGGTTTTGGATATTCCGGTCGGCCCCAATTCACGTATCAAATCAACCAACGAAGCTATGCGTTTGCGGAAACTGGTTGAATATGTCGGGGATATGCTTTCTTTGGAGGTTGACGCGGTTATTACCGACGGGAGTGAACCTATCGGCAATGGAATCGGTGCCGTGTTGGAGGCTCGCGACATTATGAAGGTTTTGCGCAACAAAGAGGATGCTCCGCAAGACTTACTTGAAAAATCTCTCTTTTTGGCAGGACGGGTGTTGGAGTTTGATCCCAAACTCAGAGGCGGACAAGGCTATGCCGTGGCCAAAGAAATTTTGACTTCCGGCCGTGCTCTGGAAGCCTTAAATAAAATTATCTACTCCCAAGGCAAGGCTCCACAGCCACAGCTTGGACACTTGACACGAGATATTGTTGCAACCCAAAGCGGTGTGGTAGAAAGCATTAATAATGCCAGAATTAACCGTATCGGCGTTTTGGCCGGGGCTTCCCAATATCCGGGGGCCGGCTTGGATCTCTTGAAAAAAGTCGGAGACCCGGTTGAGCAAGGTGAAACCTTGTATCGAATCCACTCCGTTAATTCTACGGACTTTGCTTTTGCCAACTCCGTTGTGGACGGCAATACCGGCTATGAAATCAACTCCAAGGGAACTTACTGATGGCTTATCCATCTGGATCTGAAGCAGAAAAAGAGCTTGAGCTCGGCAATTCTCTTAACCCCGGTGCGTGGACGGAGCATTCCCGTTTTGTGGCGAAGGCTTGTGAGTTTATTGCCGAAGCCGCTGGAATGGATGCCAACAAAGCTTATATTTTTGGGCTCTTGCATGATATCGGCCGCAGATTTGGCCGTTGTGGGCAAAAACATATATATGCAGGCTATGTCTATTGTATGGAAAAAGGCTGGGATGAAGTGGCCAAAATCAGCATGACACACTCTTATTTCTTTAATGATGCCGAAATCGGCGTCCCCAAGTATGACGGACCGGCCCAAGAATGGCAATTTGTAAAAGACTATATTCAGAAGACACCTTTTGATGACTACGACCGTCTGGTACAGCTTTGTGACTCGCTTGCTAACCCCAACGGCTTCTGCATTGCTGAAAAAAGACTGGTTGACGTTACTCTGCGTTATGGAATCTTGCCACATATGGTGGAAAAATGGAAAAAGCTTTTTGAGATTAAAGCTTATTTTGATGAAAAATGCGGCCAAAACATCTATAACCTCTTACCGGGAATTGAAAAGAATCTATAATGAAAAAATTAAAAATTGCCATTATCGGATGCAAAAATATGGGACGCAAGCACCTCAAGGTCTTGCGTGAGTGCTTTGCCGATAGGGTAAAAATTGCAGGTATTCTGAATTCTACACCTCAATCCACTTTAGCTGCGGCTCAGGAGCTTGATGTGCCGGCCTTGGAGAGTTTGGAAAAGATTAGCAAACGGCGTGTAGATGCCGCCATCATCTCTACTCCGGCCGAAAACCATTTTGAAACCGCCAAAGTCCTCATCCAAAAACGCATTCCCTTGTTGGTGGAAAAACCTTTTGCCAGTGATGAGCTCCAGTGTTTTGAGCTTATTAAGCTGGCCCAAAAGTACAAAGTGCCGATCTTGGTCGGGCATACGGAAAACTATAATCCCGCTGTTACTTTGCTTAAGAAACTTTTGGATGCACCGCTGAAATCCATTGCCGGCATTCGAACCTCTCAAAACGGCGGCGTGAAACAAACACATATCATCTCTGAGCTGATGATTCATGATTTGGCCATTGTCACCTCCCTCCTGCAAGGCACTTGGGTTAAGGCTTTGATTGATAAAAAACCGGAATACCGTTGGGATGAACATGCTGTTATAGAGCTGATGTATGAGTGCGACACCATTGTCAAACTCGAGGCTCTCCGCTGCAGCGACTGCGCCATTAACCGCAAAATGAGGCTGATTGATGCAAAAAACAACATCTGGCAAATAGATTTTCTTGAGCGTCGTCTATCTAAGAATGGCGAGGTCTTGTGCGAGGGCGGCAACTCTTTGGCCCTGGAGCTTGAAGATTTTATCAATATGGCAACACTGGGTACACCGCCGGCCGTTTCCCCCGAAGAGGCCAGAAATATTGTTGCTTTATGCAATGAACTTGAGGCTCAGTGCGACTGGTAAAACTTTTTTGCAAAAAAATTGACGGCGGTCTTGCATCGCCGTTTTTTCGTCCCTATATAAGCAAGTAGAAAAGTTAAAAATACTCTTTTATATAAACAAAGGATGTGAAAATCATGAGCAATAAAGTTATTGGTATTGACCTTGGTACAACAAACTCCTGCTTTGCCGTTATGGAAGGCGGAGAGCCTAAGGTTTTGGAAAACTCTGAGGGTGCTCGTACAACACCTTCTATGGTTGCTTTTACGGATACTGAGCGCTTGGTCGGTTTTCCGGCTAAACGTCAGGCTGTTACCAACCCTGAAAACACCCTTTTTGCCATCAAACGTTTGATCGGCCGTCGTTATGATTCACCGGAAGTTGCTAAAGATAAGTCTTTGGTTCCGTTCAAAATCATTGAGGGCGATAACGGAGATGCTTGGGTCGAAGTTAAGGGCCAGAAATATGCTCCGTCACAAATTTCTGCCATTGTTTTGCAGAAGATTAAGGAATATGCCGAGAGCTACTTGGGTGAAAAAATTGATAAGGCCGTTATCACTGTTCCGGCTTATTTTAATGACTCTCAACGTCAGGCCACAAAAGATGCCGGTAAGATTGCCGGATTAGAGGTTTTGCGTATCATCAACGAGCCGACGGCTGCTGCTTTGGCCTATGGTTTGGACAAGAAAGCAAACGGCACTATCGCGGTTTATGACCTTGGTGGTGGTACCTTTGATATTTCTATTTTGGAAATCGGCGACGGCGTTTTTGAAGTTAAGTCTACAAACGGTAACACCTTCCTTGGTGGTGAGGACTTTGACCAACGCCTGGTTACTTACTTGACTGATGAATTCAAGAAAGAGACCGGTATTGACTTGAAGAACGATCGTCTGGCTTTGCAACGTTTGAAAGAAGCTGCCGAAAAGGCTAAAATCGAGTTGTCTTCAACCACGCAGACAGAGATTAATCTGCCGTTTATTACCGCAGACCAGACCGGACCGAAACACCTCAATATCAAACTGACCCGTGCTAAACTTGAATCTTTGGTTGAGGATTTGATTGATGAAACGGTTGAACCCTGCAAAAAGGCTATGGCTGATGCCGGCGTTTCTCCTTCTGATATCAGCGAGGTTATCTTGGTTGGTGGTATGACTCGTATGCCGAAAGTTCAGGAGAAAGTTAAGGAAATCTTCGGCAAAGAGCCGCACAAAGGTGTTAACCCCGATGAGGTTGTTGCTGTCGGTGCCGCTATTCAAGGCGGTGTCTTGATGGGTGATGTTAAAGATGTTTTGCTGCTTGATGTTACCCCGTTGTCTTTGGGTATTGAGACTTTGGGCGGTGTGTTCACTCGTTTGATTGACCGTAACACCACTATTCCGACCCGTAAATCTCAAGTATTCTCTACCGCAGAGGACGGGCAGACAGCCGTTACCATTCGCGTCTTCCAAGGCGAGCGTGAGATGGCTGCCGACAACAAACTCTTAGGCCAGTTCGATTTGGTCGGAATCCCGCCAGCACCGCGCGGTATGCCGCAAATTGAGGTAACTTTTGATATTGATGCGAACGGTATCGTTAACGTATCTGCTAAAGATAAAGCTACCAACAAAGAGCAGGCTATTCGTATTCAGGCCAGCGGCGGTTTGTCTGATGCCGATATTGAAAAGATGGTTAAAGATGCTGAAGCCAATGCCGAAGCTGATAAGAAGAAAAAAGAGCTGGTTGAGGCTAAAAACCAGGGTGAGTCTTTGGTTCATTCAACAGAAAAGACTTTGAAGGAGCATGGAGATAAGATCTCTGCCTCTGACAAGACCTTGATCGAGAATGAGATTAAAGCTCTCAAGACTGCTTTGGAAGCTGAGGACCTGTCTGTCATCAAAGAGAAGACTGAGAGCTTGATGCAGGCTTCTTTGAAACTCGGTGAGGCCATGTATAAGGCTCAAGCCGAGGCTGCTCAGGCTGCCGGTGCAACTCAAGGAGCTGACGCCGGAGCTCAGAGTGGGGCTCAGGCTGCCGGTGATGACAAAGTTGTCGACGCAGACTTTGAAGAGGTTAAATAATCAGTCATTGACTGGTAAATCTCAAACAAAAGGGGGCTGTTTCATAGCTCCCTTTTGTTTTGCCTGGTGGCATTAAAATAATGCGGCTTTTATCTCCTCCATGTCGAGAGGTTGTGCAAGCCCCATCATTTGATCGTGGCGCTTTGGGCCTTCCCAAACCCACAGATTTCTTTTTGCTTCAACATAGAGGTACTCTGTTGGGTAGGCTCGGCCTCCGAGAGCTTCTGCAAGCTTTTTGGCATGCTCCTCGCTGCCTACAAAGTAGGAAATATCCATATCCATCTGCTCGTAGTCAAGACCTATCTTCTTTGAATTGTGGTAGACCTGAGAGCGCAGAACACAAGCTCCGCCGTTATAAACAAAAAATATCGATCCGATATTTTCAACTTTGCAACTTCCGGGATTTCCCTGTTCAATACCTTTTTTAATCTGGCTCAAAAGCTCTTGCTTCTTTTTTAAATCCATAATCTTTAATTTTAGAGGTTTATAATAATATTTTTCAATATGTTAAGTCTCTATCATACTTTTATGAATTCATCAAGGGCAAAAAAAATCCCCGCCATTGTTTCCTCGGCGGGGATTTTCAAGCTTTATTTACTGTTACCTCTAAAGATCCTATTAAAAAATCCAGGCTTTTTTGCTTTTGTTGTTTGCTCGGAAGTTTTTTCTGTTTTGCTTGCAGAGCTTTCTTTTTCTGCAGAAGTTTCTGTTGAGCCTTTTTCTTGTTTGTTGATTACGTGTTTTCCATCAACTCTCTCAACTTCCTGCTCTTTTTTAGCCTTACCATTGCTGCCCATAATCGGATTTAGAATCATCTTTTTAGCAGCGCCTTTCCATCTGTCAAACATGACTGTAAATGGTATAAAGTTGTGCTGCTCTACTTGCGTATACTGGTCAATTCTTTCATAATGGGCTTGCTCCGGAATAACAGTGACCTGTTTGGGAGAATCAAAGTTCGCGTAGGTCGTGTAAACTTTTCCCGGTTCTGCATGTCTGTACTCCCCGTTGGCATCTTTGACGGCATTGGGGCCAAGATGATGATCTGTTTGGACATTTGCGTTATCTACATGCCCAACTTCTCCGGTGGCGCTGACACAGTTGTCTAACAAAGCTATCGTCTTCATTACTTCAGGAGTTAACTTATCAACTTGTATGTTGCCATTTGCATCTGTAATTCCGGCAACAGCTGCAACTGCTTCTTGCGGAATTCCGTTTGTTGTACACCATTCACCGCCCATGGAGTGATGTTGTCCTCCTGCTCTGATATCATCGCCATCTTGGACATGGAGCATATTGCTGTCTAAATCAGCGTTAACCATTTGTGCTCCGCAATGGCCGGCCACTAGCAAAGCTCTATATGGGTCAACGGCCTGATCCGGGTGCTCGGCGTTCCAAGCATTTATTGTGTCTTTGATAGCGGAAATATTATTATCTAACAAATCAGGATCATCTCTGGTCCATCCTTCAAGGGTTTTTTGCGCATATTCAACAGCACCCTCTTTATAGCTTACTTGGTAGCTTTCTTCTTGATCTATTACCTTAAAACCATTCGGGTCTTCAGCTGAGGTTTCGACCCTGACTCGACCGTCTGCCGCTAAATTTTCAGCACTCTCATGTTGTAAACTTGCGCCTTCCTCTGCTGATAAGCTATCTTTTATAACTCCTGCTTCATTTAGCTGTTCTGCTGTCATTTGAGAGCAATCTTTCAAATTGTCAGCCTGCACCGGCTCGGTTGTATAGCTTGAATCTGATGCATCATACTCATCAGCGTGCGGCGTTCTGGTGCTGTGCTCTCCCCAGCGATCTGTTTCCGTTGCCGTATGGGATGACAGTAAATTTAATCCTCCTGCCAGAGCCATGCCGCTTGCAACCGCTGTTGCCGTAGACAGGGATGCTCCGCTGAATGCTTTCAAAAATGCTTCTTTTTTAGTGCTACCATTTTTTCTCTCGGTTTTATAATTTCTGAAAACAGATATTGAGAAGCCCGCAGCAATGGTTCCGTAGCGGACGGCTTTTTCTGCCCCCCATTCACCAACTTTTCCGGCCAAGGCTATTGAAGCGGTGGTTACGGTGGCCATTAAAATTTCGGGAGCATGCTCCTTGGCAAATCTACCAAACGTTTTCAGACCGCTTTCTTCTTTCGGTGCCTGAGAACGCATTTCCATAAACGACTTTCTTAATCTCCAAAATGACTGGGTCGCATAAACTCCCGCATATAGCGACGAGCCCATTCCCGGAACCCCGGCGGCCAGCGATACCGTATTACAACCAAACCTCATTGCTTGGTTAAAACCTTGGTGAGCCATGTTTCCGGCACACATCTTTAAAAATGTCCGTGGAACCGTGTAGTATTTTCCAAAACGAGCTATGCAGGTCTTATCAACCTTGGCAATCGGGCCATATATTTTGCTTAAAACTTTGGCTCCGCGATTGTTTAGACGACCGGCCAAACGATTTAAATAGCTAACGTGGTTATTGACAACTGCCGCTTGAAATGCTGCCAAACCTTTTTTGCTGATTGGTGTTTTATAGCTTGCTTTCTCTGCTGCATTTAGTCTTTCTTTATCGGTTGCCTTATCCGGCAGATTAGCTTGAGCATTGGTGGCAACTAACAAGTCAGCATGCGTTTTTAAGGTCTTTGATAATTCTTGTCTTATGGCCTCTTCAATATTGGCATCTTTTTGTTTAAAGGTGGCAACGGCGACATTCCTGGCAGCTTCGAGTTTAACGGTTTCTATGAACAGTTCTTTGTCTTTTGCTGCGTCTGGTTCCTCAAAAGTGAGCGCATTTAAGTCTTTTGCATATTCACCCAGCCACTCGTTGGCCTGTTTAGAATCTTGCAAATTTATTTTTTTAACTTGCTGCCAAATGTTATCAAAGCTTTCTTCCAAAGCTTTTTCGTCTTCGGGGGAAACTTGATCAAGGTTGTTTACCTTATCATATTCCTTAATCTTGTCATTGAGGCTTTGACGAACATTTTCTATCATTTCACGCAATTCAGGTGAAAGCTCTCTCTGGCTCAAATAATTCAGCATTTCCTGGGCGCCATCATAAACATCGCTGATATTGCTTACATCAACAATGATATTGCCTTGCGCATACCCCCTTACTTTATTCAGCATTGTTTCAAGCAGAATCTTTTGGTAGTCTCTCAAGGCTGTTTTGGCTTCGTTGCTTTCCTTATCTTCTTTTGGTTCCAACACTTGCAGAGATATATCTGTATCTTGCGCCATAATTGTTAACTGGTGCGGAGGTAGGATTTCTGCCAGCATATGAGCATCTTGGAGGAGAAGCCCGTTGAACTTTGCGGTTTGAACAGGTGATAAATTCTCTTTTAGCTCTTTTAGCGTTACTTCCTTTTGCTCTGCTGACATTTCCGCAAAATCTTGCGGAAATTGTTCATCCAAAACTCTTTTGAGGGCACTAATTTCAAGTCCTTCTTCAATCTTAAGAGAATCCGACATTACATCCAAGAAAATTGGCAACTGTCCGTTGCTCTTTGCGCCATCCAATATTTGCTTCCATTCATCAGAAGTATAGCCCTGCAGCACTTCTTCTTTGAGAGGTTCTGGCTCAGGAGTGGGTTTTGGTTCTGGTTCAGGAGTTGGTTCTGGTTCTGGTTCAGGAGTTGGTTCTGGTTCAGGAGTGGGTTCTGGCTGCACCACAACTCTATCCTGAAGTCTCTTACCTTCTTCGCCCTTAAAACGTTTCCTGAAATCCTCCGTAGTTACATAAAGTTCATTACCATAATATTGTTCTTCTTGGTGCTGATTCTTTAGGCGCGCTTCTATCTCTTTATTGATTCTTTCTTTTTGTTCTTCAGAAATAGTGGCAAAATATTTATCTTTTCTTTCCAAAAACTCCTTAATGGCTTGCTCTTTTTCTTTGGGTGATGAGGTCCATTCATCTTTTGTTACGAGCTCATTAAAGGCCTCCAATATCGTTTCATCGTTCTCTTGAGGCAAATTTTGAGATTGTTTTTGAGCTTCAAACTCCTCTCGAAGCTCTTTTTTGTGGGCCAAAATGTATCTTTCCAATGCCTGCATCTCACTTATTTCTTGCCCAAAGTCATCTCGGTACTTATTGCCCGGATTTTCATAGCGCAGTCTTCTTTTTATCTCTTCTAATTCCTCATTGGTGAAGTCAGCCATTGGTTTTCTCCTAAAATTCCTCAAATTTATTTGAGCTTACAGCAACTTGATTAATTTTATGCTAACATATTTGGACAAATTCTGCAATACTTTTGTCGATTTTTTATGCTTTTATTTTTTTCATATAATTACTTGCTTTTTCGTCTGAAAAAACCTAAATACAAATCAACAATGAAATATTGAAGTGACTGAAAATGACTGAAAAAGACTATTACGAAATTTTAGAAGTGTCTAAGACCGCCAATGGTGATGAGATAAAAAAGGCTTTTCACCGTCTGGCCCTAAAGTATCACCCCGACAGGAATCCCGGCGATAAAGAGGCGGAATCTAAATTTAAAGAAATCAATGAGGCCTATGAGGTCTTAAAAGACGAGCAGAAACGTGCCGCCTATGATCGCTACGGACATCAGGCCTTTGCCAACGGCGGTATGGGTGGCGGAAATCCGTTTGGCGGTTTTGAATTCAACTTTGGAAGCGGCGGTTTCTCAGACATCTTCTCTCAAGTATTTTCTGACTTTATGGGCGGTGGAAGTGCCGGTAGTGGAACTGCCTATGCCCAGCCCGGAGCCGATGTACGCTATAATATGGAAATCTCTCTTGAAGAGGCGTTCTCCGGGGTGGAAAAAGAAATTAAAATTCCTTCTTCAGTCACTTGCGAAAAATGTCACGGACACGGCACCAAAGACGGAAAAGAAGCTCCTGTTTGTCCTCATTGTAAGGGAAGCGGCAAAATCCATTTGCAAAAAGGTTTCTTCGTGGTGGAGCAGGCTTGTCCGCATTGCCAAGGAACCGGACATATGGTCACGGATCCTTGTCCGGATTGCAAAGGTAATGGATTTATCCGCCAAGAAAAAGCTATCAAAGTTAAAATTCCGGCCGGAATTGAAGACCAAACCAGAATGAGAATCCCTGGCGGCGGTGAAGCCGGAACCCGTGGCGGTGAAAGCGGTGATTTGTATGTATTTATCTCCGTTAGGGAGCATAAACTCTATTCTCGAGAAGGAGCAAACCTCTACACCAGAGTGCCGATTTCCATGTGTTGTGCCGCTTTGGGCGGAAAAATAGAAATCCCCTCTATTGATGGCGAAAAAATTGAACTTTCCATCGCACCCGGCTCTCAAAACGACCAAGTTGTCAAGGTCAAAGGCCAGGGCATGACCATGATGCGTTCAAAAGGCCGCGGTGATCTGTTTGTTAAACTCAGAGTGGAAACGCCGGTTAACCTCTCTGCCAAGCAAAAAGAATTGTTGGAGGAATTTCGCTCTATCAGCAAAGACGAATCCTGCCAGCCGGAATCTAAGAGCTTTTTTGATAAAGTAAAAGATTTGTTTGTGGCCTAGCTCAAACTTACTCCTGTAAGTTCGAATCTGGTCGGTTACAGGCCATTAAAAAACCCTCCACAAGGGAGGCGCCTGCTCTCTTTGCCTACGGCAACGGCAGGATTGGCTCGGGCCTCTCCTTGTTTAGCCCTCGCCTGCCTCGATTTCTTCGCTTGAGCTCACCGGCACACCCCCGTGTGCCTGAAATCTCGGCCCAAACTTACTCCTGTAAGTTCGAATCTGGTCGGATACAGGCCATTAAAAAACCCTCCACAAGGGAGGGTTTTTTAATGGCGCGCCCGGCAGGATTCGAACTTACAACCTTCTGATCCGTAGTCAGATGCTCTATCCAATTGAGCTACGGGCGCATCTGTTTGACTGTTAGCTTATTACAGCTTTTCAAATTTAAATGCAAGCAAAAATTTAAATAATTTAAAAGAATTTTAATCTATTTGACTCTAAACTCCTTGGTAATTGACAGATACTCTTGTCTGTTTTTGTAATTTCTCACTTGTTTTTTGCAAAAATGCCTTTACAAAAATTGTTAATGGTGTAAAAAATTTAAGTGTATGTATTTTTTTATAAAAAGGTGCTTTATTCAATGACAAATTCTGTAATCAAAATGCCCCTGGCAATGGCTGCTATGTTCATTATCAGCGGATGCGCCTATTCCTCAGATGCTTTGTTTCCGTCTCTGTTTGGCTCTGACGAACAAGAATCTATGGCGGTGCAAGATACTGACTTGGAAGAAGGTGCCGTTCCGGCTCTGGGCTCCACAAACTTTGAACCTGTCGAAATTTCTGAAGGTAACAATACCGGAACTTTTGTCGGACAAAAGGTGGTCACTTTCCGCAATGAATTAACTCAGCTGCAGTCTTCCATCCGCGCTAATAATGCAACCTTGCAGCAAATCAGAGCCTCTGTCATTAACAATGCCCTCCAATACCATAAAACCACCGGCACAATCGAGGCTAAACTCCAGGTCGGCACCACTCCGGGAAACCCGCAGATGTTTGCAATGCTCGAATCTGCTCAGAATAACGTGCAGGTTATGAATGCGAATACAAATGCACTCACCCAGTTGGCCGGTAAAATTGCCGCTGATACCGCAAATACCGACTACTTGGTTGATGCTATCCGCGCAGCATACACAATCTCCGGTGCCGTTGATGAAGATCACCGTCAGTTGCATATTTTGGAAAACGAAGCGAGCCAAACTTCTGTGTTGATGAACAGCTTGCTCAATGAGGTCAACAGTGATATTGCTCGCCAAAAGCAATACATCAACACCGCTAATGATACCATTGTTAACCTGAGCTCCGCAATTAAGGTTGGCAGCTATGGGGTAAACAATGTTCCGATGGGCCCGATCTCTGGTGCCAGCCGTTTTGGCGCAACCCCGACGGTTAGCAGCTCTTCTCCGCTCTTTGTGGCTAAGTTCAACAAAGCCGGCGTAAATTACAAAGATGGTCTTAAAAAAGCAGTTGAAAGCGCCCAAGCTAAGAAACCATCCGTTGTTTTTGATGTGGTGGCCGTAAGCCCCGCTTCCGGTTCTTCCGCTGTTGCCAAAAACAACGCTACCCAAATCTTTCAGGATATGATTGATATGGGTGTTGGCGCAGACAGGATTAACCTTTCTGCCAAAGTAGGAACAGGCTCTTCTTCTGAAGTGCAAATCTTTGTTCGCTAACGCATATAAAAGTTTTCACACCTCAAAAACCCCGCTTGAAAAAACAAGCGGGGTTTTGTTTTAGTCCACTAGCTGAATATGCACCTTTTTACCATAGTATTTAGCTAAGATATAGAGATTGGAAAGTTGCAAGGGATGAGAGCCGATTTCCATATCATCTAAAATGTAGATAGGAATTCTGGTGTCATGAGAGAGTTTCTCTAAAGATAATTGTTTAGACACTCTCAGTTGGTGAAGTTGCTGGGCAATACTTCCGTGATTTTGAATAAGTTCTTTGATTGCTTGTCTTTTGTTATTCATCGTTTCAACTCCTAAATTTCTTATTAAAAAGAAACCGCCTTAAATGAATTTAAGGCGGGGAGGTAGAAACTGTGCTAGAACAGTCCGGGTTCTTCGACATACAAGTATGCTTATACCCCCGGCTCCCCATAAAAGGAGTTGTTCTTTTTCTAGCAAGGAGCTTCTACACTCCGCAGGCGCAACTCGCCCCTGCATTGCTAATACTAGAGCAGAAAAATTAATTTGCAATTAATTTGTTTGAATATGGCACGAACGACCGGCAAGCCGTAAAAAAGCCTCCCTTTTGGGAGGCTTTGGTTTATTTGTTCTCGATTGCCAGGGTGTTTACTTGCGGCTTTTGGTGCAACAAAATGCTTATCACCCGTACCAGCGTATCTCTCATCTCCGGGCGGCGGACAACAATGTCCACCATACCGTGCTCTTTCAAATATTCGGCACGCTGAAAGCCCTCGGGCAATTTCTCCCTGATGGTTTGCTCAATAACACGGGCACCGGCAAAGCCTATTACGCATCCTTTCTCGGCAATGTGAATATCACCCAACATGGCAAAAGAAGCCGAAACTCCGCCCGTTGTCGGGTCTGTCAAAATAGAGATGAACGGAAGGCCTTTCTCCTTGACCATGTTAACCGCGGCAGCTGTTCTGGCCATTTGCATCAAAGATAAAATACCTTCTTGCATGCGTGCGCCGCCTGAGGCCGCAATCGTTATCAGCGGATAGTTGCCGCGAGTGGCAATCTCTGCAGCCTTAACAATCCCCTCGCCGACGGCTGTGCCCATGGAGCCACCCATAAAGTTGAAATCTAACGCGGCAATAACACAGGTGATGCCGCCAATTTCTCCTTGGGCTACGCGAATCGCATCATCTGCTCCGGTGGCTTTGCGGTAGGAACGCAAACGGTCCGTGTATTTTTTGGAATCCTTAAAATTCAGCGGATCTTCAACCAGTTTGGGCAGAGTAATCAGCTTGTATTCACCATTGTCAAACAACATGGCAAAACGTTTTAATATCGGCATACGCAGGTGATGATCACATGAGGCGCAGATATACTCGTTTTTCTCCAGCTCCTTGGTGTAGAGCATTTTTCCACACTCAGGGCACTTGGTCCACAAGTTGTCTGCAATCTCTTTGGTTGTAATCTTTTTTATCTTTGGACGTACAAAATCAGATAACCAGTTCATCTTTATACCTTAGTTGTTGAATATACCTATTTGCTCTCGCTTTCTTCTTCCTTTTTATCAGAAGAACGAAACCAATTTTTGAATCTTTCCCACTTGGAAACTTTTGGCATCTGCGCCTCAAGCTCTTTTAAGTTGGCGAGGTTTTCGTGCAAATCCTCCATCTCTTTGGTGAGTTTCTGCTGCTCCTTGCTCAGCTTCTTGTTTTGTTTCTTTTGCGCCCTTAGGGCCTTGCGAACCGGCGCATAGGACAACCAGCAAAAGAAGTTGCCCAAAATAAAACCAACCAGAAGCAAAAATACTATTGCCACACTCAAGGAAACCGTTATCTCCACATAAAACGGCCATAGGCTGAATGTCGCCAAATCATTGTTCACAAAGGCAAAAACCAATATGACAATCAGCAACGGTATTCCTATTAGCGTTTTGATGAAACCCATGGCTCGGCTCCTTGGTTGTGTTTATTAATACTATTTATTTAGTAGTTCAAACAGCTGTTTACCAGTCTTGAAGTGGGGAATGTTGCGTTCTTCTACCTTGACTTGCGCTCCCGTGCGCGGATTTTTTGCCAGACGAGGGCTGCGAGTGCGAACAGAAAATGCTCCGAAACCTCTGAACTCAACCCTGTCTCCTTTGGCAAGGGTATCTGTTATCTTGTCTAAAACAACCGCAACAATGCGCTCAACATCTTTTAACATTAAGTGAGGATTTTTTGCTGCTATTTTTTCTATCAATTCTGACTTTGTCACTTCTTTTTCCTTTTCTTAATTATTTGTTATCAGGTTAACTTTTTTTATCTCAAATATCAATATCGTAAATTTAAAAAATTCCAACATATTATTTGCCACTTATCCCAAAGGTTTTATTCATCGTTAGCCAGGTGAGTTACCGCTATGTGCTGAGGCTCTTCTCCGAGCTCGATGTCCTCTATCTTTTGAATGCGGCGACCTATCTTGCCGGAGGAAACTTTTATTCCCTCGACATCTTCATTGGCTTGTTTGAAATGTCTTGATAGGCTCTCTATTCTACTGTCTAGTCTTGTGATGTCTTCAATCAGGGTGCCGACTTCTTTTTGGATAACCCCTGCCTGCTCACGCATTTTGGCGTCTTTTAACACCGCCCTAACCGTATTCAACGTGGCCATCAAAGTTGTGGGGGATACTATCCAAACTTTTGAGCGATATGAAACCTCTACAACATCGGTAAAATTAGCATGCAGCTCCGCATATATGGCCTCGCTCGGCAAAAACATCAGTGCTGATTCTGCTGTCTCGCCGGGAATAATGTATTTTTCCGCAATATCTTTAATGTGTTTTAGAACCGATGCTCTGAAAAATCTTTCTGCCTCTGTCTTTTCTTGCGGTGTGCTGGCCGCACGCAAGGCTTGGTAGCTTTCCAGAGGAAATTTGGCATCTATCACTATCGTTCCCGGAGGATTGGGCAGCCTCAAAACACAGTCTGCCCGCTTGGTGTTAGACAACACAACCTGAAATTCATAGGCATTGGGCGGGAGAATCGAGGTAACCAAGTCATTTAGCTGAATCTCCCCAAACGCACCTCTTGCTTGTTTATTAGATAGCACCTCTTGCAGAGAAACGACCTGTTCCGAGAGGGTAGATATCTTCTGCTGGGCGACATCTATTTTCGCCAAACGTTCACGCAAATCCGTTAGGGTCTCCGCAGTCTTGTTGGCATTTTGTTGCAGGCCTTCACCAACGCTTTTGGTCACCGCCAACAGTTTCTCATCCATAATCTTTAGCATTGCCACACGCTGCTCGTTTATGGCCATGGCAATCTTATTTTGCTCTTGTGATGAATGCTCGCTTAACTGCGATAATCTGCCGGCCAGCTCAGCCTGACCTCGCAGTAAAATATCGCTCAAGGTAGAATCTGCCTTTTTGCTTTTTGACAATAGCCAAAAAGCAATATTGCCCATCACGATAATTAATACCGCAATAAATACCAGCAAGTCTGAATACTGGCCGAGAATGTTATTTAGACTCTGCAAAATGTCTCCCCATCCGCAGGAATTTTTCCGTACGACGTTTCTTTAGCTCATCGCGACTTTGTGACTTCAGCTCTTTCAAGTGCTTCAAGATGCTATCTCCAACTCGCTCTATGGCTTGTTGCGGATTGCGATGCGCTCCGCCTAAAGGCTCTGAGATAATTTCATCTATCACGCCAAGTTTGCGCAAATCTTGCGCTGTTAGGCGCAAAGCCTCTGTTGCCTCTTTCACTTTGTCTGCCGAGCGCCACAGAATCGAGGCGCAACCCTCCGGTGAAATAACCGAATAAATAGAGTGTTCCAGCATCAGCACTCTGTTGGCCGTGGCAATGGCTATGGCACCGCCGGAGCCACCCTCGCCAATCACAACCGAAATTATCGGCGAATGGATTTGCAGGCATTTTTCGATTGATGAGGCAATTGCTTCTGCCTGGCCTCTGGCCTCGGCCTCAACCCCCGGGAAGGCTCCCGACGTATCCACAAAAGCCAAAACCGGCATATTGAATTTATCTGCCAAATCCATCAAACGTTGGGCTTTTCTATACCCTTCAGGTTTGGCCATGCCGAAGTTATATTTAATGCGGGATTCAATATCGTGGCCCTTTTCTTGCCCCAAAACCACAACCGATATTCCCTTGAAACGGCCGATACCGCCGACCATGGCCTCGTCATCGCCAAAAACACGATCCCCGCATAATGGGGTGAAGTCTTCTATCAGACCATGGACATAGTCCAAGCAATGCGGACGCTGCGGGTGTCTGGCAACTTGTGATTTTTGCCATGGCGTGAGATTGGCATATGACTGGCGCATCTGCTTTTCGAGCTTGGCCTGGAGGCGGTTGATTTCTTGCGAAATATCCACATCTTCATCTTTGGCCAAATATTTCAGGCTCTCAATCTTAGACTCAATCTCAAAAATCGTTTTTTCAAAATCCAAAACCAATGTATCGGAACTATTACTCATCTATAATCTCTTTTGTTATTCAAAAACTTTCTCTTGGATAACATATTTTTTTGTAAATTTCGACTCTTATTTTTCTTTTTGTGCAAGAAGACGTGTTTTTTCTTGGAAAAAAAAAGATTATCTAATAGGATAGTTTTATTATGAAAAACAGAGGAGTTTTGTGTCTTGCTCGCATTTGCCTTTTTTACACTGATTTTTTCTTCTTTGCTTTGGCTTATTTATGCCATCCGCTTTATTAACGACAGCTTGGCCGGCATATCTTTCTTTGATGCCGGAATCGCGAACATTATGCTCTATACCTTGCTGGTGTGCCTGCCCATTTTCTTGATGTGGGCGGTCTTTGGGTTTGTTAACCAATATCTCAACAACAAAAATGTCAACCTGCAGCTGCGCAAGCTTTTGTCCCAAATGAAAAAAAATCAGGATTATTCTGACTTGCTGGCAAGAGTTTTGATTGAGACTGAACAGCACATCAATGATGGTTTTGTCCTCACCAAGTTTGATCTCTTGATTGCCGATATGAATGAGCTGCTCTCTGAAATTATCCGTGGTTGTAAGCTGGCCTCCGCAGAGCAAATCGAAAACCTTTGGAATAAGGTTCAAAACGGTGGAAAGTGGTCTTTCGGGAAAGTGATTATTGAGGTACACAACTCTCAGCCGAACTTCCAAAAACGCATTTTTGAGCATGCTGTCTATGACCCGCTCTTGGGCGGAACAATTATGGAGTTTTGCGCACGCTACCAGGCTGTGGTGGAGATGCTCGACAAACATGACCAAGATAAGGTCTTCTTTAACATGATTGAAACCGGCGTGATGGGAAAGGTATTTTCCATCCTCTCTCCCATTGCCGCAGAGCTCAGACGCGGCAGAGAGGCAGCCTCCAACTTTACACCGAAAAAAGAAAAGCCCGCTCCGATGCTCAAATCTGAGCCTAAGGAGCGGCCGCAACATTTTGAACCTGAGCCAGAAATGCCGGAAGCTCCTAAAGAATCGTTTCTCAAAAAGCTTAATATCTTTAAGAAGAAAGACGATGATGAGCCCCTTTTGCGGCAAGAGCCTGAGAGAGACCCTTTCTCTATTGCTCTTGAAAGAAGCTTTGCCGACGAGCCTCAGGAGCCCACAATTTCCATGACCGGAGAAGAAACTTTTGAAGAACCGGCTGCTCCTTCCATCAAAATAGATGAACCGCGAGAGACAGCTCCGGAAATTGTTTTGCCCAAACCAGAGCCTACCGATACGCAAAAAGCTCTGGACAGCCTCAAAAAAGAGTGGGCAGATGCAAGGACACCGGTAAAAGAAGATGTCCCAGCACCTCAAGAAGAAAAATCTCTGGAAGAACCTAATCTGGCTTACCCTTTCGGCAATTGGACCGATGAGCAAAATTATCAGAAATAGCATCTTCGTTTTAGGAGTTTTTCTCTTTCTCGTCTGCTTTGCTGATTTTGCATCGGCAAAGATTGCCAGATTATCCAGCTTGCCTATTTACGGACAGCCAAAATATGGCGCAGATTTCTCTCATTTTGACTATGTTAACCCCAAAGCCCCAAAGGGTGGTAAAATCGTGATGCCGGAATACGGTGGGTTTGACAATTTTAATCCTTTTATTTTTAAGGGAATCGCCGCTCCTTCCGTGGCAGCTCTTACGCTTGATAGTTTGGGGGTTATTCCCATTGATGACGAATCTACAGTTTATCCGCTGATAGCCAAACAATTCGAACTTCCCGACGACCACTCTTTTGTCGGTTTTATCCTTGATGAAAGAGCTCGGTTTTCAGATGGTTCTCCCATCACCGCCGATGATGTCATTTTCTCTTTTAACGCCCTTATCCAGAAAGGCTCGCCCTTTTATCGGGTTTATTATGCCGATGTAGAGAGGGCGGAAAAAATCTCTGATAAGCACGTGCGTTTTTATTTCAAAAAAGGCTCAACCAACAAAGAACTGCCGCTTATCCTCTCTCAACTTAGAATATATTCGGCAAAAGACTGGGAGGGAAAAGACTTTGCCACACCATCTCTTAATGCCCCCTTGGGCAGCGGCCCATACAAGCTCAAAAGTTTTGCCCCCGGCAAATATCTGAGCTTTGAAAGAAACCCAAATTACTGGGCCAAAGATTTGCCCTCACGCAAAGGCTTTTTTAATTTTGATCAAGTGCGTTATGACTACTACCAAGACACCACCGTTACCCTGCAGGCATTGTTCTCCGGAGATATCGACATCAGAGAAGAATATATCGCCAAAATATGGGTCAGTGCTTATGACAACGATTTGGTGAAATCCGGCTCGGTTATCAAAGAAGAACTGCCGCATAATCAGCCGGCAACTCTCCAATTTTTTGGTTTTAACACCAGGTTGCCAAAGTTTGCAAACCCAAAAGTGAGAGAGGCTATCGGCCTTACCTTTAACTTTGATTGGGCCAATGACAAACTTTTCTATAACCAATATAAAAGAATCGAAAGTTGTTTTGAAAACACCGAAATGGCGGCAACTGCTACGCCCAAAGGGCTTGAGCTGCGGCTCCTTGAACGCTTCCGTGATAAACTCCCAGCCGAGCTTTTTACCAAAGCACCGCAGACACCGCGCCATGCCTCGCCCTTGCAAACCAGAGAAAACCTGAAGCGAGCTGTTAGCCTCCTAAAACAAGCCGGATATGATTTTAAAGATGGGAAAATGACTAATCTTGCCACCAATCAGCCCCTGGAAATTGAGGTTTTGAGCAACTCCGCCAATGGCTCCTCCTTTACCCGTGTGATGCTGCCCTTCATTGAAAACTTGAGGAAAATAGGCATCAAAATGACTTTCAGAAACTTGGAGACCAATATCTTCAAAAACCGGCTGGATAAATTTGATTTTGAGATGGCCATTTTGGGCTTCCAGATGAGCAACTTACCCGGAAACGAACTCAAGGAACTTTTCGGCAGCCAGTCGGCCGATGTTCATGGTTCTTATAACATGATGGGGATCAAAAACGAGGCCATAGACGGTTTAATTGACATCATCATCTCATCAAATGACAAGCAAGAATATCAGGAAGCCATCCGTGCCCTTGATCGGGTCATCTTAAATGAACATTACATGATTCCACAATGGTATTCTCCACACAATCGTGTGGCATATCGCAAAGGCCTCAAACACCCAAAAACTGATTTTCCGGCCGGATTCAACCCCTTTACCTGGTGGCGGGAGGAATAATATAGATGAAAAACTATATCTTAAAAAGATTATTGCTTATTCCCGTTACATTGCTTGGGATTTTGGCCTTAAACTTTATCATTATTCAGTTTGCGCCCGGCGGACCGGTGGAGTATGTTTTGGCGAAATACAGCGGAATGAATGTTAATGCCACTTCCGCCATTTCCGGGGCGGCAAACCTGGTGCAAGAAAAATCCTCCAGCCAATATCAAGGCGCCAGAGGGGTTCCAGACGAGCTCATCAGCGAGCTTGAAAAACAATTTGGTTTTGATCAGCCTGCACATATCCGCTTTTGGAAAATGCTTAAAGGTTATCTGGTTTTTGACTTTGGCAAAAGTTTTTATCAGGATAAAACCGTGTGGCAGCTCATCAAAGAACGGATGCCGGTTTCAATCTCTCTTGGCTTATGGTCCACCCTTATTATTTACCTTATTGCTATTCCCTTGGGCATCAAAAAAGCGGTTTGTGACGGCTCAAAATTTGATGTTTGGACCTCTTTTTTGGTGGTGCTTGGCTCGGCCATGCCGGTTTTCTTGTTTGCGGTGTTCTTAATTGTCTTTTTTGCCGGAGGTACTTATCTGCAGTGGTTTCCGCTCCACGGGCTGACTTCTGACAACTGGCAGGACCTTTCTTGGCTCGGCAAAATAACGGATTATTTTTGGCATATCACGCTACCAGTAACCGCAATGGTAGTTGGTGGATTTGCCAGCCTTACCATGCTTACAAAAAACTCTTTTTTAGATGAACTCGGTAAACAATATGTTTTGACTGCCAAAGCCAAAGGCCTCACCCAAAACCAAGTCCTCTACGGCCATGTTTTTCGAAACGCCATGCTGATTG
>CALXVV010000041.1 GCA_944392205.1 uncultured Alphaproteobacteria bacterium
TATTCACGCAGAGTCTTGTCTATATCCTTTACCTTTTCAACTTCTTCTGGCTTGGTTTCAACATAATCTTTGGCTGTCATCTCGCTCAAGGAATCTGAAATCTTTTTCTTGATGGTCTGCGGTGTGATACCATTGGCCAAGTTGTATTCCAGCTGTTTTTTGCGGCGGCGGTTGGTCTCATCCAAAGCTCCTTGCAGTGAGCGAGTCATGTTGTCGGCATATAAAATTACCCTTCCTTCAGCATTTCTGGCTGCACGGCCAATTGTTTGAATAAGGGATCTCTCTGAGCGCAGAAAACCTTCTTTATCCGCGTCTAAAATGGCAACCAGTGAACACTCCGGAATATCTAACCCTTCTCTTAATAAGTTGATTCCGACCAGGACATCAAAAACGCCGAGCCTTAAATCTCTAATGATTTCTATGCGCTCCAGCGTGTCAATATCTGAGTGCAGGTATCTTACCTTAATTCCGTTATCACCTAAATACTCTGTCAAATCCTCAGCCATTTTCTTGGTCAATGTGGTGACTAAAACTCGTTCTCCTTTGGCGGCAACTTTTCGGCACTCATTCATCAGATCATCTATCTGATTTTCTACCGGGCGAATAATGCACAATGGATCTGTCAGTCCGGTCGGGCGAATAACCTGCTCTGTGAACACGCCTTTGGTTTGTTCTAGTTCCCAATCGCCTGGAGTGGCTGAAACAAAAATTGTCTGCCCCCGCATCTTGTCCCATTCATCAAACTTCAGCGGTCGGTTATCCACGCAAGAGGGGAGGCGAAAGCCATATTGTGCTAAAGTCGATTTTCGATTAAAATCTCCTCTGAACATTCCGCCTATCTGCGGTACCGAAACATGGCTCTCGTCTATGAAAAGGAGAGCATCGGGCGGCAAATATTCAAACAATGTCGGTGGAGGATCTCCGGCTTTGCGGCCGGTCAGGTAGCGGGAATAGTTTTCTATTCCTTTGCAGTGGCCGGTTGCTTCCAACATCTCAAGATCAAATCTGGTTCTTTGTTCTATCCTTTGGGCTTCCAGTAATTTATTTTCGCTTTGAAAAATCTTTATCTGTTCGGCTAACTCTTTTTTTATTCCTTGAATGGCTTGTGAAACAGCCGGGCGAGGGGTTACATAGTGATTGGCCGGATATATGGTGATCTCTTTTAGGTCTGCTGTTCTCTTACCGGTTAGGGAATCAAACTCGTATATACTGTCTATCTCATCTCCGAAAAAGGATATTCTCCAAGCTCGATCCTCATAGTGAGCCGGAAAAATATCTAATACATCTCCTTGAACTCTGAATGTCGAACGTACAAAGTTTTGTTGATTTCTCTCGTATTGCAACTCCGCTAAACGGGTATAAATCTCTTTGATGCTGATTTCTTGTCCGACTTGCAGATGCAGTGTCATGGCAGCATAAGATTCAACATCGCCCAAGCCATAAATACAAGAGACAGAAGCCACGATAATGACATCTCTGTTTTCCAAAATATCTCTGGTGGCGGCGTTGCGCATACGGTCTATTTGCTCATTTTGAGCCGAATCTTTTTCTATATAGGTATCTGTTTTGGGAACATATGCTTCCGGTTGGTAGTAATCATAGTAGGAGACAAAATACTCAACATGGTTATGCGGAAAAAATTCTTTCATCTCACTATACAGCTGTGCCGCTAGTATCTTATTGGGAGCCATTATCAGGGCCGGGCGATTGCATTGTTCTATGACCTTGGCCATGGTATATGTTTTGCCGCTTCCGGTTACGCCAAGCAGAACTTGGTTTCTTTCTCCCCTGTTTATTCCCTCTACCAATTCTTTTATGGCTTGTGGTTGGTCACCAGCCGGGGCAAAGGGGCTTTCAATTTGAAATATGCTGTTCATCCTATTCTACATCATTATCTTGAAGAGATTCTTCATAAAATTTTGTGTAGTCCGTAAAGCTTTCTACGTCTCTGACTATAGAATCGATTTGATTGATGTCAACCTTATCTTTTTCTAGCTGATTGGTTAAAATATTAAAAATGCTATGATATTCCGTATTGGCAAAATAAGGCAAAAACTTATTGCGTAAACGAACTAAAACAGTTTCTTTTCCGGCTTTTTTCAAAGTCGTGGCCCAGTCCAATATGTAGTTGACCTGTTCTATAGACAGTGGTTGGCCCACTTTGGGCTCTTCTATCAAATATTTTACGGTGGCGGCCGCATCAGCCCAACGTCCGGCTTGCCAATAAAGTTGAAATTTATGAATGAGAGCATTCTTGCTGTAATCATTGGCAAGCAGTGCAAGGGCTGCATCTGTTTGGCCGAGCTGTGCCAAAGCCCTGGAGCGTATTACTCGGCGCGGGCCTATGGTGGCCAGCGAAAGACCTACGGAATTTGTCCTGTCTAAGATCTCAATTGCTTGATTGGGGGCCTGCTGAAATAAATCTATGATGGCTAACCTGGCGCCAATGCGTGCTCTGTTCTCGGCTGTGAGATCTTGTGCCTCTAGCACCTCATTTAATAAATCAGAAGCTCGTGAAAGAAGATCTACGGCAACCAGTCTGTCAGCCAGGCGTTGCATGATGGCGTTCTTCTTGGTACTCATATCTGCCAGCCATTGAAAATCTTTGTATAAAGCCAATGCTTTAACCGGAGAAAGTTTGCTGTCTGCCTGGTTGCTCAAGAAGATACCTTCAAATACCCTTATCATTCGATTGGCTATTTGTTGTTTTTCTTTTGCGTCTTGAACAAAGTTGCCGGCGTCATTTAAAGTACGGAGGGCATTGTAGTAGTCAAAATCTTTTAGATATAAATCAGACAATTTGTTTAGCAGCTTTAACTTAAAATCCTTTTCTCCCCAGGCAAATCTAAGCATTTCAAGTTCCGCAATAGCTTCTTTTAGGGGGATTGCACCGATGCTTTGGCTCAAAGTGGCATTATCGTAGCGAGCTAGAGCCGAGTATTTTATCGAATCTCCGTTAATAAGTGTTCGGTACTCTTTTATGGCATTGCGCGGATAGCCCTGAAGCTCAAGTTTCTTGGCTGCCAAATAGGTTATTTCCGGATTTAAATTTCTCAAACGGTCAGGAACTGAGCGTAATATGTCTATAAAGTTTTGAGAGGCAAGATCATCTCCTGTACGCAGGGCATTCCTTGTCGCTACGAGGGCAATTTGATCTTTGATAGCTTGTGGGTAATCTCTCATGAGAGATATCAAGGAAAATATTACGGCGTTGTTTGATTCATCAAATTTGTAAGCACTCTGAGATAGGGTGCGCCAAAATGTTCCTTCACTTAAATTCGGAATATTTCCGTATTCAAAATCTTTTACGGCTTCGGGGTAGCGCCTTGCCAGAGAATTGGCAACACCACTCAAAGCGTGAAAACTATCGGTTCTTGATTCCGGTAGGTCTGCTCTTTTTATTTGGTTTAATATGTATAACGCATTGGTTCCTAAACCATTATAGATATAATATCTTGCCAAATCTATCCGTGCTAGGTTTTTCTCTGCTGCAGGAGCATCTATGATGTTCTTTTTTAGGAGCTCTACGGCATCAACAAATTTCATGTCTATCTGTTTTTGCGGTATTTGTAGATTAAACGCCGGTGCCGTTAACTGTTCGTCTTTTAGCATTTGCTGCCGTTTGAGCGCATCTAAATCTCCGGTGATGTTGAGACTGCGTCCTTGGGCACGTAAGGTTAATCCTGAGTTGCCGCGGGATAGCATGATGTCTGGCGCATTGATGACAAAGGCCAAACCTTGGAGCGTGCTTAAAATATCAAATTCCGGATAGTGGTAAAAAGATTTTGTACCTAAGTGCGGACGCGATGAGGTGGCAACACTGATGATGTCACCAATCTCTGGGTCTATGATCGAGATGACATTTCCTGCGTATTCAGTCGGAATGTATAAGTATGGCTGTTTCATACTGTCATATTGAGTAAATATGGTAAGCTCTTTAAACGGCTGTTGTGGCAAGTCATCCGTATATAAATCCAAAATCCATAGCAACCCTTCTTTTCGGACGGCGCTTTTTACGCCTTTGGCAGGGGTTACTTGTATCAGACTGCCTAAGGGGTGCGGAAATTGAATGATGTTTTCTGCTAATTCTCCGGCAGTCTTCTTTAAATTTTCAATATTTATTTGCTGCGGATGATCAAAAATTAACCACAATTTGCCGTTGCGTTCAAAAGCTGCCAAATTAACAGGTGTATTCCAGGCAAAACTCAGACTGGCAATGCGTTTCTTTTGTGCTTGCGCCGGAGAGGCTAAGAATGAGGAAGTCTTGGTATTCTTTATGCTTTCTACTCTTATCGGCTTTGTCTGCGCTGCTGCAGGTGTATTTTCTGTTTGCGGCAAAGCGGCATTTGTTGCTAACGGAAATAGCAATAAACTTAAAAAAATATATATGTATTTCTTCTTTGCCAACAAAATTTATATTCCAAGTTAAATATTGTTCCCTATTAGTTCTGCTGTTACAGCCTGTGCTTTCTGTGAATCCATTTGTGATAAAATGGCTGAAGAACTTGATGGCTTCATCCCTTTTAATAAAGCTACCGTAATATTCATATCCAGATTGTTGAATATGCGGGCGGCATCTTTGGGTTTCATTGATGTATACATCTTGACCATGGCATTTAAATTCTCTTGTTCTTGTTCAGAATAAGCGTTTATCAACTTTTGCAATTTTTGTTCGTAATCTTTCAGCTGACGCAGTTTCTTATTGATTTCTTCTTCCGTTACTTTTAGCTGAATGGCTCTCTTGTCAATCTCTTGAGCCCTTAAATCCAAGGCCTCACGTCTTTCGGCAAGTTCTTGCAAAATCATTATCTCTGATTGGGTAAAAGCGGTATTGGCCGGAGGCTCTTCTCCTTTGTTGTCCGGGGCTCCTCCTTGTAAAACCTTTGAAAGAGCCGCCGTTTCTTGGTTGAGCTTTTCTTCTGCCAAGGCTTGTGCTGTCGAGATGCTTACTTTTTGCTTTATCTGATGATTGTATAAATCAAAGACATTGTTAACTTTTATGCTCAGTGTTAGTACTGCCATGAAAATAAGAATCGGTAAAATGCGGATTTTGTTTTTTTTGTTTCTTAACATGTTTGGTCCTTAATATTATTTTATGGAGCGTAAAGCTTTCAGAAGCTCAAGCTCTGCTTCTGAGCGGGTGTCTTCTTTGTCTGAAACTGATGGCTCTTGCGAGGCCTTCAGATTTTCCGGTTTTATGGTTCTGCCGGTGCTGATTACATTCTCAAGTCGGTCTGCCAAATTGTCTGCTCGCTCATTGATGAAAAGCAAATCATCCTTGAGTTCTTTGGCACTGTCAACAACTTCTTTTAATCCTTCAGAAGAGTGTTCAGTCACCGATTTTAGTTTCGGAATACTGTTTTCTGCTTTGAAGGTGGCCTCGTTCAATGCATTAACCAACTGCGCCAAACTGCTTTGGTTTTGGCGCAAAGCTTTCAAGTTATTGTTTAGGCGATATGCATAAACAATTGTCGGAATTAAAAGCGCAATGATGATAATGTTGATAATTAATTCAAGATTAGCCATCTTTTTCTGCCTTTCCTTCAACTCTAATGACTATGTGGTCGTCTTTTCTGCCCATGGCTCCCTTAAATAAGGGAACATCTCCGCAAACTATGTTGACATGTTCTGTCGGCGGAATATCCAAGGGCAAAAATGAACCCTTTTCCCAAGCGGAAATTTCCGCTAACTTAATGTCCTTTTCTTTTAGCACTGCTTTTATTTCAACTTCGGTGTCCCATAGTTGATTCATTAAGTGGTTTTCCCAAATGGTGTCTCGACCGAAGCGTTCTCCCATAAACATTTGGAGCAAAAGTTCTCGAACCGGCTCCAGGGTTGCATAAGGAATCATTAAATCTATCTTTCCTCCGCGATCTTCCATATCAATTCTTAGGTGTGCAACAATGACTGCATTCGACATTCTGGAAATGGCGGCAAAACGCGGATTGGTTTCTAATCGGTCAAAGGTAAAAGAAACCGAGGTTATAGGATCAAAGGCTGTTGATAAATCGCTTAAGATTAGCTGTATCATATCTTTGACGATATTTAACTCAATCGTTGTATAGGGACGTCCTTCAATTCTCATGGCGGCAGTGCCTCGGCGGCCACCCAGCAAAACATCTACCATTGAGTAGACTAAGGAACTGTCTAAAGACATTAAGCCGTAGTTATCCCATTCTTCTGCTTTGAAAACGTTTAGCAAAGTTGGAAGTGTGAGCGAATCGATGTACTCACCAAAACGCATGGACTCAATGCTATCTAAAGAAACTTCAACGTTGTCTTGTGTAAAGTTTCTCAAAGAAGTGGCCATAAGGCGAATCAGGCGGTCAAATACAATTTCAAGCATCGGCAGGCGTTCATAAGATACCATGCTGGAATTGAGAATTGCTCTTACCCCCGTCGTTTGCTGAGTATATTCCGTATCTGTATCTTTGCCATAGCCTAGCAGACTGTCTATCTCATCTTGATTTAGTATCTTAGAATCCGGGGAGGACGCAATATCACTATTGTTGTCTTTTACCTCTATGCTGTCCGCCCAGTCTTTGCTCGTTTCTGCTGTTTTGTTTTCTTCTGCCACGATGGTTTCCTCTTAATCGCTTGCTGTCTGTATTTCCAGAGATTTAATGTTTAAGTTGTTTATTTTAATAGGGGCTGTCGCCAAATTTAGGCGATATAAAAGCTCTTCTTTTAGCCAATAAAGGCCGGTTGATCCTTGTACTTCTTCCGGAGTAAGTTCAATGATGTGCGTTAAAACAACATCATTTATTTTGGGGAGAAGAAGTTCTATTGTCTTGATGTCTTCAACATTGGATAGTTCTAAGTTGAGACGTATGTGCAAAGTTTGTTTATCTGGCCCTTCCGTGTGCAAATTGGCGGTAAGTTCGGGGAGATCATAAAATACGGTAATGCTACCTTCTCCCTCACCACTTTTTTGGACAACACTGTAGGTTGCCGGGGTTGTGTGGTAGTCCCGATTAAAGGCATAGTATAAACCCACAGACAGGCCGACAACTATCAACACCGGCAAAAGAAATATCAGCATCTTTTTGCGGCTTAGTTGTTTGGGCTGATTGACTTCATCTTCATTGTCTATATCATCTTCCTGGTCGAGCATGAAACCTCCGGAGTGTTATCGCTTCCAGTTTTATTTTCCTATACTATAACATTAAAATTTATAATTAAACGTAAATTTCTTAGTTATGCAAAGCTTAGCTGTCGCTTTTTTATAAAATGACAAATTGTCTTTTGCCTTTTGTTGCAGATTTGTGAATTTTAATAAATTTTGCTTGTATTTAATAGATTAGAAACCTTTTTTGTGGTAAACTTGTACGTATATGGAATAATTGGAGGAGGCCCTGGTGTATATCTGGGTGATTTTGGCTACATTCTTGGCTATATTGGCGTCTTACACGCTGTCTGTGCGTCCGGACATGCGGGAGTTGTCTGTTGCCAGAATGGCCGAAGCTGCGTTGGGACGCCTTGTCGTTCAGCATGAGGCCGCTCTTAATTATGTAAAATACAACAAATATCCGTATTCTGCCAGCAGAGATAAGGTCGATTATGCTCCGGGAATTATTAGTGATGGGGATTTATTGGCTGAAATGCCTTATGGACATTCTTTGGATGGACAATATACCAGTAAAATCTTTTGTATGAACCAAGATATGACCGTGGCTTTTGGTAATGCCGGGGCGGAGAATCCTTGCGATGTCGCTGATAATCGAAAAATGGTGGTAACCTATGGGCCGATACCGACGCGTTGGTTGAGCTTGTCTTCAGCCATGGAGCGGCCTAATACCGATTTTTTGAATGCCCTTTGGAATATGGTAAGCTCAGGAGAGGAATTTGGTTATATGTTACCTGCTTTGGCATCAGACGTCCATGTCAGTGTAGAAAATCCATCTGCATCCAATGTGCAGTTGGCAACAAGGCCGGGGGCTGAACTCGTCTTTGTTCCTAAGGCTGTGGTCGAAGATGCTGATTTTAAATCAGTCTGCGATTTAGAGGAAAATTTTGTTTGTTTGGTTTATATGAGCGGAATTTAACAAGATTTTGGGAGAAAACTCATGATAAAGAATTGGAACTTTTTATCTCAGAAAGGTAGCATGATGGTGGAAGCCTTGGCTATGCTGGGATTGATTACGATGGTTACTCCTGTCTTGTACAAAAAGGCTGCCGAACGAACAACCGAGTTGCAGGATATTAATACCGCAACTCAGATGCGAACCCTTTCTAAGGCTTTAGATGATTTTATTGGCGATAACTACAATGATTTGGCAGAAGGTCCCGATGGTGAACAGGAAATCGATAAGGCTGATATCGAACCTTATTTGCCTTATAACTTCAATGTCGACAGTTCCAGATTGTTTGATGATATTCAGTTCGCTATTCGTAATGAGAAAATTAATGCCGGTACGGAAAAAGAGCACTCCGCCATTACCGGTGTTGTTTTGGCTAAGGCAGCAGATGAAATTCCGATGATACGCGCTTCCAAAATAGCTTCTATGGTCGGTGCTAACGGTGGTGTTGTTCGCTCCAAGGAAATACAAGGTGTGCAAGGCGGATGGGATGCCCCTCTTAGCGATTTCTTTTCCTCTGATGATGTTCCGGACGGAAGCCTTGCAACTTCTTCCGTGCACGCCGTAACGGCTTCAGGCGGTGGTGGCGGCGGTGCCGATTCTAAGCATGTGTTATATAGAGATACCAGCAAGGGTGATCTGATGTATAATACAATGGAGACAACCCTTTACATGGGAGGGGAGAATCTGGCCGATGTCAGCAAAATCGTGGCGGCGACAGAGGCCGGACGTGACGGAACAGAGGCCGGAGCTGTTACTGTCGATGGCAAACTTATCTCCACAGGTGATTTGGATGTCGGCGGCGGAGCTTCTGTGAGTGGTTCGCTTTCTGCTAATACGGCCAGTATAACCGGCGATTTAACTGCCGGTGCCACAACGGTTGGCAGTTTGATCTCTAATGGTATTGCTAATATTGCCGGTTTATTGACGGCCGGTGCCGGCGTTACGGTTTCTGCCGGTGGTGTATCTGTAGAGGGAGGCGATGTTACGGTTTCTGCCGGTAAACTGAAGGCTCAGGGTGGGGCTATCGTTTCTGGAAATAGTGGTGAAAATGATACGGCAAATTCTGAATATGCCTTAGTTAGTGATGGAAACTTGTTGGTTAGGAACAATGCCCATGTTGTTGGCAGTATGAAAATTGATACTGATTTGGTTGCAAATAACTTGTTTGGAGAAAATTCTATCGGCGGTGGTTCACTGGGAGACGGGAATTATAATTTCCTTGCCAATGCTTCTCAGGTTTCTGTGGCCGGGAACAATTTGCTGGTAGGAAATAGCGTTGATCCGAGATTGTACACGACCGATACATCTGTTCAGGCCGGGGTTGGCTCTGCCCAAATGTTGATTGATTCTGGTACGGCTTCTTTGGAAACATCCGGAAGTAGTGTTTGGGTTGATAGTCAGGGTAATGCGGCTTTGCAGGGAACCGGACAGGTCGATGTTAGGGTAGCTGACAACGATGGCGCATATCCTACTTATCTGACTTTGGATTCAGACGGCGCTGAGTTAACCGGAAATAATGTTACTGCCAACGCCGGTAATGCCAAGCTGGCTTTGGCCGATGGTAATGTTCGCCTGGGCTTGATTACAACCTCAACAAATGCTGACGGGACCTCTACTACAGGGTATGGAGCTAATCTTCATCTAGCTTCTGATGGCGCTGTTCTGACGGGAACCGGTGGCGGTGTGTTGCAGCCGGAGGTTTCTTTGACAAACGGAGATGTTGATATTCAAGGTAGCGTTCTCTCGGTTAATACGGATAATCTGCAGGTGGATGCCGATAATATCGTTTTTGATGAAAATGCCGAAATTCCAGAAGATGGTGACGAACGCATTAATCGTTCTTCCGGTATCAGAATTAGTCGTGAAGGTATTATCCAGTTGCCGGCTGCTTCAAGTGTCGTTTCCGGCGCGTCTCGTAGCGATCTTTCTACAACGGCAGGGCAGCAAGATGTTGCCGGTTATATTAAGCTGGACAGAATATTGGCTAACGAGGCTTATCCGACTGATCTCGGAACAGGTGCTTATCCGTTGCATGCAAATGCCTCCGGAAATACGACATCCAAAGGCTATGATGCTTATCAGGTTAACCCGGCTTATACGTCTGTAATGCATGATATTAAACTAGTCACTCGCGGCGGAGCCAGATTGAGCGATATTTTGCCGGACTTTATCAATAAGGGTATTTATGTGTTGGATAATACTTATCAGGAGGAAACAGGAAAAACCTCTTGGGAAACATATCAAGTTTCTGTTGGGTCTCAGGTTACTGTTAGCGGAGCTCCCGGAGAATGTACATCTTCAAACTGTATAGCTTCTCCATGGCTGGGGTTTGTGCCAACACCGCAGTGTCCTCCCGGGTATTCTAAAGTTATTACCATTAATCCAATCCGTTGGAAAATGGCTGAGGCTTATTATATCCCGAGCGAAAAACCGGTTAGTGGAGATGTTTCTGATATGTTCAGAAGTTACTTTCTGGTGCCGAGAGACCCGACGACGGCTTCTTTCCAGTTGGCTGAAGCTGATGGTTCGGCTGGTTCCCATACGCACCAATTATTGGAAGAAAAAGGATTCCCGTTGACTTTTCAGACCAATACCTGGCTCAATACTACTGTTAGTGGTGTGAAGGGCAATGGTGAAACGGCTGAAAGTTCAGGAGATCAAGGTCCCGGACGTTATGAAACATTTGTGGGGTGGCATGCAATTATGGGTTTCTTGTACTATGCTCAAGACTATGAGGCATATCTGAAGGCTTTGGGGCAGGCTAGTTTGGCGACACAGAATGTGGTGGTATGGAATCTGTTCCCCGTTTACAATGAAGAAATGACGGCCATTGCAAATGTCTACTGTTATTTTGAACGGCGTAACATTGATGAGGCACCGGCTTGGAAGTGGAATAGCAACTTTGTAGATACCGGGTATGACCAATTAACCAACTTTAGATTTGGTTTTGAGAAAAATAATTCAGAGTATAATGAGAGGCTGAATGATCCGGCCCTTGGGTATGATGAAGTTTGGTAAAACAAAGGCCCCGATTTATCGGGGCCTTTGTTCGCTATTTGAAACTGTTTATCAGGCTGCCTGCCAATAAATACCAGCCATCTACGAGCACAAAAAATATGACCTTAAACGGCAAAGCCAGAACGGTTGGCGGTAACATCATCATACCCATGGACATTAAGACCGAGGCTATGACCATGTCGATGATTAAGAACGGCACAAATATCAGAAAACCAATTTCAAATGCCCGGCGGAGTTCACTGATCATAAACGCGGGAATCGCTACTTTCAGGGGTGTTTCTTCGATGCTTTCGGCCGGCTTCTCACCACTTAAGTCACTAAAAAGCAGTAAGTCTTTTTCTCTGGTGTTCTTGACCATAAATTCTTTGATGGGGTTGGCTGCTTTTTCCAAGCCGTCCATAACTTCTATTTTTTCATCCATCATCGGTTTGATGCCTTCTTCCCACGATTTTTCCAAAGTGGGGCTCATAATGAATAATGTCAGAAATAAAGCCAGTGAGACCAAAACCATGTTGGGCGGAGTGGCGTTGGTGGCCAGAGCACTGCGCGTGATGGAAAATACGACGATAATACGGGTAAAAGATGTCATCATAATCAGAATCGATGGTGCTAACGACAATACCGTGATCATCATCAGAACACTGAAAATTCTTCCCGTGGCGGTACCGCTCGGTGTGTCTCCAAGGCTGATATTCAGGCTTTGGGCAAAGGCCGGCTCAGTGCAGCAGAGTGCGGCAAAAATAAAAACTAAAATGGCTAAAAGTGATTTTTTATTCATCTTTTTTATCCTGGCGGGAGTTGGTTTGCAGCAACAGATTTCCGGTTTGTCCAAGCAAGATCAAATATTCAGTTTGATCAGCCCTGAGCAACACAACTTGGTTGCGAGAATCGATGGCGCGTTTTTCTAAAATATCTATTCTGCGACCGGCATTGAGATCTTTGATGAGCTTGCATTTTAGACCTTTTTGCTCGCAAAACTTAAATATCCAAAGGGTCAAAAACAATAGGCCGATGACAAAAATCAGCGATAACAGAGCATGCAATATCTGATGCCATTCCATATTCTTTCTCCCTCTTATTTGGTGCTGATTATAGGCGCAAACTTTGGCTCTCGTCAACAAAAGGCTTGCCCTTGTTGATATTGTTTGTTAGATTGCTCCGTATGGTAAAAAAGGATAAGCAAATAAACCTCATCAGTGAGGAGAGGCGGACTCATGATTTGCAGTCGGTGGCAAAAATGTTGATGCCGCTGGCTAAGAATTTGCTTGGAAAAAAAGGTTTTACGGAGATTGATCTGCTCTCTAATTGGAAAGAAATTGTCGGTGAGGATGTGGCTGCCTACACGCTTCCTAAGCAAATTATATCTCGCCGCGGCAGTAAAGATGGCGGTTGTTTGCAAATCGAGGTTCCGTCGGGAGCTTTTGCCTTAGAGCTCCAATTGCGCGAGAAGATTATTAAGGAAAAAATTAACTTCTATTTTGGGTATCAGGCAATTTCGGACATCCGCATTATTCAAAACTCGGAGCTTGGTTTTGAAGATGATGAGGCGCAAGATATGCAAGGGGTGCAAAAAATACTTGTAACCAAAGAAGAAGAAAATTATATTAAGGACTTAAGTGACGGGGTTGAAAATCCTGAATTGAAACAAAAACTTATTGAGCTCGGATGCAGCGTTATCAGTAATAATAAGGGTAATAGTTAGGATGAAGTTTGAACGCGTTATTAAAAATTTGAGCAGTCTGGTGGCTGCAGTTGTTATCTTCTTTATGGCCGGAGGAATGTACCTTTCCAGCAAGGGTTTTGAAATGACAGAAGATGGCAATATTGTTTTGGTGCAACCGGCTGCCGCACAAGAGGATTTGACAAACTTGCCAGACATTCCGGACAACTTCGTGTTGCCTGATGAGCATAGTATCGGAGATAAAAATGCTCCGGTTACTTTATATGAGTATTCTTCTTTCGGTTGTTCTCATTGTGCTGATTTTCATCTTCATACCTTGCCAAAGCTAAAAGAACAATTCGTGGATCAGGGAAAATTGCGTATTGTGTTTGTTCCGTTTCCGATCGACAAAGAATCCATGAATGCAGCTCTTTTGGCTGAATGTGTCGATGAAGACAAGTATTTTCCGTTTGTGGATGTTTTGTTCAAAAAGCAGCGTGAGTGGGGATTGTCGAGAAATCCGGATAAGGTTTTGAAGCAGTATGCAGCATTAAGCGGATTGTCTCAGGAAAAAGCTGAGCTTTGTCTTAAAAATGATGACAATGCTCGCGAGATTCTCTCTAATCGGCAAAACGGCATCAGCCAGCTCGGAATCCAGGGCACGCCTTCTTTTGTTATATCTTCTCAAGGCAAAAGTGAGATGTTGCCCGGCGTGCATTCCTATGAAAGCTTTGCCGCTTTAATCGAAGATAGGTTGGCTGAAATACATACTAAAAAATAAAAATTACTCCTTCTTTTTAATAACTGCTTAACATTTTATAATGTAGAGTTTGAGAATGAAGAAAACACCTGAGGACATCAAACAACTGGAACAAAAAATCCGTGATTTGAAATTCAGGGAAGCTTCCGCGCGCAAAGATAAACCAGAATCTGAATTTGCTTATGCTTCTAAGGTGGGGTTTAGAATTGGTGTGGAGTTGCTTTCAGGCGTGTTGGTTGGGGCAGCAATAGGCTTTTTGCTGGATAAATTGACAGGCTACCAACCATGGCTGCTGATTTTGTTTATGTTCTTTGGCGGTGGTGCCGGTGTTTTGAATGTTTATCGCTTTGCCAAAAGCGAGGAAGTGAAACGTAAGGAGTAGTAACTCGTGTCCAATCCGATGGAACAATTTGTCGTTAAACCCATTGTCCCGATTGAGGTGGGGGGAATCGACATTTCTTTTACCAACTCTGCTTTGTTTATGATGTTGGCAGTGGCTGTTTCGACTCTGCTGTTTGCTTTGTGTTTGCGCAAAAGGACGTTGGTGCCTTCTATTGCGCAGTCCGTGCCGGAAACAATTTATGAGTTTATTGCCTCTCTTTTGCGAGAAAATGTCGGGGTCGAGGGATTAAAATATTTTCCCTTCATCTTTACGGTGTTCTTGTTTGTGGCCTTTGGTAATTTACTTGGTTTGTTCCCTTATGCCTTTACGTTTACCTCTCATTTGACCGCAGTTGGCAGTCTTTCTCTAATCGCTTTGGCATTTAACATTCTTATTGGTATAAAAAGAAAAAAAATCGGCTGGCTCAGAACCTTTATGCCAAGGGGAATTCCCATGGCGTTGGCGCCCTTGATTGTGCCGATTGAGATGATTTCTTTCTTGTCTAAGCCTTTTAGCCTTACAGTCCGTTTGGTGGCAAACATGACGGTCGGGCATATCATGCTCAAGATTATTGCCGGGTTTGTGGCCGCTCTCGGGGTGCTGGGTTTTATTCCGGTGCTGTTTAACTGCTGCATCGTTTGTTTTGAAATCTTTATTGCTTTGTTGCAGGCCTTTATTTATACGGTGCTGAGCTGTATATATTTGGGTGATGCTTTGCACGAGCACTAAGATTGAAAAACTTATTTTAACTAACTCTAGGAAAGGAAATAAAATGGAACCGTTAGCTTATATTGGCGCTGGTATGTGTGCTCTCTCCATGATGGCTGCCGCTTGGGGTGTGTCTCAGGTATGGACAACCATTATCTCTACTGTCGGACGCAATCCGCAGGTCAAAAAAGATGTTGATATTTATGGATGGGCCGGATTTGCCGCCGTTGAGGCGATTGCATTGTATGCACTCGTTATTGCTCTGGTTATGTTGACCGGAAACTAATTTTTAAGCAGAGGTTACCATTTCTTGAGAGGAGCCGCAGGCAGCAATTTTGGTGCGTGCACTCCTCTCCCAAGAAAGGGGATCTTTCTTGAAACTTGTATCTAAAATTTAAGGAGTTTGGCTATGCCGCAGCTTGATTTCAGCATTTTTCCCTCACAGTTTTTTTGGCTGTGTGTGTCTTTCTTTTTGATGCTGTTTATCATGAGCAAGTTTATCATTCCCAAAACAGCGGAGATGATTAATTTGCGCAAGGCTAAGATTGATGCCGATTTGGCCGCTGCCGAAGAACTCAAGCAAAAGGTTGAAAAAACGCTTGAAAAGTATAACCAGGCTCTAAAAAAAGCTTCTGATGAGGCTAATGCTTCTCTGCAAAAAACAAGAGATGAGCTCAATGCCACGATTGAGCGCAGGCAACAGGAGCTTACCCAAGAACTGAATGCCGAAATTGCTGCCGGTGAAAAGAAAATTGCCGCAGCCAAGCAAAAGGCTTTGGGCAATGTGGAGGCTATGGTTGAAGAACTAACGCCGCTGGTGCTGAAAAAAATTGGTTTTGCCAAAGTTTCGGCCAAAGAAATTCAGACGGCCCTTAAGATGACGGAGAATAAGTAATTATGCCCGTAGAGAATCGCGAACTTATTGATGCTACCCAAAATGCGGTTTTGGATGCCGCTGACAGCGTGGCAAATGCTCTTGAGACAACCGCGCAGGAGCTTGGCGGGCATGCCGAGCCGTTTTATCAGAGCGCGGAGTTTTGGGTTGCCGTGTCTTTTGTTTTGGCGGTTGTTGCTTTGGCCAGCCCGGTGTGGAAAATGCTTAAACACATGCTGCGTAAAAGGGCGCACCTTATCGGCAAGAGAATTGAAGATGCCTCAAATTTAAAAGAAGAAGCGCAAAAGCTTTTGGCGGAATATGAGCGTAAGTATCGTCATGCCAAACAGGAGGCTGCAGAGATATTATCTCGCTCGGAAAGAGAGATAAATTTGTTGCGCAAGGATCAGATGTCTAAGCTTGAAAGCGATATGGACAGAAGAGAAAAAGAGGCCAAAGCGCGGGTGAAGTCTGCCCAAGATTTGGCGGCTAAGGAAATATCTGCCTTGGCGGTGGAGCGCACGATTTTGACGGCCAAGGCTGTTTTGGCGCAAAAGTTGGATGCTCATGCGCAAGATGAATTAATTGAGGCTTCAATCAAGAATTTATCGGAATCTAAATTCTAATCTTATACTTTTCTATATGGGTGTGCGGGGTAGGTGCCCAGCATGTGAATATGGGTTGAGAAGAATTCCAGCTCGGCAAAGGCGTTTTTGAATGCTATGCGCGAGGGGTGAGATTCAATCTCAACATAAAACTGGGCTGAAACAAATTTGCCGTCCAGCAGATAGCTTTCCAATTTTGTGATATTGATACCGTTGGTGGCGAATCCTCCCAAAGCTTTATATAAAGCGGCCGGAATGTTTTTAGCTCTAAAGATAAAAGAGGTAATGAAATCGCCGCCATCATCTTCAGGGATTTGGCTATGGGGCGACATAATCAAAAAGCGTGTGGTGTTGTTGGAGGCATTTTCAATATTAGAGGCCAATATCTCAAGCCCATAGGTTTCAGCTGCCAGGGCTGAGGCAATGGCGGCGCAAGATTTGTCTTGCAAAGATTTTATCTTTTCACAAGAGATGGCAGTGTCGCTTTCGGCAATAGGGGTGATGCCATGGCTGCTCAGAAACTTGGAGCACTGAGCCAAAGCCTGGGGGTGAGAAAAAGCTTGTTTGATATCTTCCAGGCGGCTGCCGGGCAGGCCCAAGAGTTGATGCTCTATTTTGAGGAAGAATTCTCCGCTGATGGATAAGCCCGTTTGCGGCAGTAGGAGGTGGACATCTGACACGCGGCCGGCGTTGGAGTTTTCTACGGGAATAACCGCCAGGTCAGCCTTTTCTTGTTGGACAAGGGCAAAAGCCTCAGCAAAGCTAAAGCAGGGGATATATTCCGCATCGGGAAAAAGAGTTTTGGAGGCGATGTGGGAGTAGGCTCCGGCAACGCCTTGGTAGGCAACATGTAACTTCATTTTTTTATTTCTTCATTTTTAATTTGTTCCAGCCTTTGGGGGCGTTGTTTTCTTCCTCTTCTTGAGCTTTTATCCAATTACGAATGGGCTCGTTCTTTTTATTGAGGAGTTGTTTTTGTTCCTCTGTTTGGGCAACACCGATGGGCAGCAGCTGGTTGAACAAAGCCGGGGAGGCAAAATCAACCTTGCCTTTGATCAGGGGATTGATGAGCGCATCAATAATTTGGGCGGCAGGCTTGGCATTGAAGGCGTTAACTTTGCCGCCATAGAAGATGGCAAAAGCATGGCAGGGGGAAGAAAGCAAGACATCGGTGAAATCTACACCACGAACAAAACGCAGCATAACTTTGGGACGGATAATGCAATTTTCGGTGACATCGAAAACAATATTGTCGGGGTTCATAAACAGCTCAGAGGTGATCATGGTTTTGAGCTCGTTATTGATGATGCCGCAAAAGCCGACAATGGCCATACCGTCGATGGTGTAGCCGGTGTAGTTTTCCGGCCGGTTGGTAATCTGGTAGCAAAAGACTTGCTCGGCATTGTTGATGTTTTCAAGCGCGGAGGGACCGATGGCAGAGACAATTTCTTCCAACACAACGGAGTGTTCAGGGTTGGGTTGCCAGGCGGGGGCGGCTTCTTGCGCGGAGGCCGGAGAGCCGCACAAACCAAACAGAAAAGCCAGTAAAACGGTACTGATGCGCTTCATTAATCAAAACTCCTTTAATTTATTTTGCTGCCAAGTATTATATAGCTATTTTCTGAGATTTCCAGCATTTCTTTGCGGCATAAGAGGGAAACGCTTTGAGGCTTGGCAATGTTGGGGCGGTGACAAATGTGTGAGGTGTGGAAAATTGGGGATATTAACTCTTTTATAATATCTTTGTGATTAAACTTGAGGCAATTATAAAAAAAAGCTTGATTATTTTTATAAGTCATGGTAGTTTTGGACAAAATTAACAAAAGGGAGAGTTATTGATGAATAAGATTTTTGCCACTGCTGCATCTGCTTTGGTTTTGACCTTGGCTGTCAGCTCTGTTGCCGAGGCTCGTGACGGTTTCTATGTCGCCGTCAGAGGAGGAATGACGGATTATAACATGAATGCTAACGACGATTCTTTGTCAAAGGCTGCTCGTGCTGAGTTTGGCGAGGTTTGGCATGCATCCGGAGCTTTGGGTTATAAGTATAAGTACTTCCGTATTGAAGGTGAGTATATCTACAGAGATGATGATGAAGATAATTTGAAGAATTCTCTTGGGGATGTTACCAACCACTATACTTTGGAATCCGATAGTTTTATGGCTAACGCTTATTTGGATTTGATGCCGAATTATTGGATTAGCCCTTATGCAACAGCCGGTATCGGTCTGAGCCGTGTTACCTTAACAAACCAAGATACAGGTGGAGATAAGAGAGAGTGGGATAAAGATATCTTTTCTTGGCAGGTTGGTGCCGGTTTGTCTTTGCGTCTGAATCGTTGTTTGAACTTTGATGCCGGGTATCGTTATATTGACATGGGTGATATTGATGATGCCGATGTCAATGCTCATGAATGGTATGGTGGTTTGCGCTATACATTCTAAGCCTGATTGGATGAAGGGAAAAAGCCTGCTTGAGAAAGCAGGCTTTTTTGTGTGTCGGTGATTTAAAAATACAACAGCCGCCTCCTGATCCCGAAGGGTCAGTGTGACGGCTGCTGCTGTAGAATAATATCGGATGGGTTATTTTATTTTGTATAAAGCCCATCCAAGACGGATACCTCCGTAGAAATGTCCCCACTCACGATCCAACGGTCCGTCGATCTTGTAGACCTTGGTTCCATTGGAGTGGAATGTTCCGGTTGGCATCTCTTTTCCCCAGCTGGGAGTTAAGCGACAGCCACCGTAGAATTCCACGTAGAGCCGAGGCTCTTTCCGTGAGGGCTTCCACTTCAGGTCAAACTCTGCGATTGCAGAGAAGGCCATTCTGGGGCAAGCCAGAGCAAGTTTTACACCCTGAGGCTTTTCCGGATCGGTTGATGCTCCGCACCACATATCCTGCTCACTAGCTCCTACACCCAATTTGAGAGCAGGAATGAACAAAGAGGCAGCGTGGTAGCGACCGAGGTTCTGCTTGGCATATGCTTCCACAGCGAAACGGTTACCCGCTTCAAGCTGTCCGCCAAACTCAAACCCTCCGTTTCGCCCCAACTGGTAGCCCAGAGAGGCTGTGCCGTTCACATCTTTTCCATAGCTTGCGCCGACGGTGATATGAAGGCCGCGAAATCCGTTTTCAACCTGGGGAGCTACGGTTTTTACACCTTTGTGGCTCTCTTTGGTCTCTTTCACGAGATTGTTGTACTCTGCGTCAGAGACTAGGTTTATGTTCTGGCTGTATCCGGTTACTGCTGCAAACATGAGTGCTGCAGCAAAAATGAGTTTTTTCATTTTTTTGGGTTTTTTATGCCCCAACCATTCGCTTTTGACAATGACGTCTGAGCTAGCGGTTGGGGCGGGTGATTGATTCATTATTTCAAAATTAATTTCGAGTTGTTTGCCAGCTCGAAAGTGGTCGTTTCGTCCTCACTGTCATAAACACCACTTCCCTGGTAGGGGTTGCGGAGCTTGGCAGTGGTCGACGTCGAAACGGCCGAAACGGCAGTGTAGTACGTGTGGTCGATTGTGTAGTACGTGTACACGTTCTCCTCAATCAACACGCTTCCTGCAACAAATGTTCCGTTTTTATACACCATTGCCAGGGGCATGGTCGGCAGGTTCTTACCGCTCGTGTTCTCGCGATAAATCTCAGCACCCGTGGTTTCGTCATAAGCGACGAAAAGGGTGTTATTCTTATCGGTGAGTGACTCAAACCATGCGCAGATCGGGGTTGCATTCCAATCCGTGCGGTTCGAATCATAACGGTCAGTCTGGTCTGCGCGGACCAGCTTGTAGCCTTCAATGGTGTAGGGCACTACGGCCTTCTTCAGCGTGATGACAGTCTCGTCCGAAGACTTCACAGCATTACGCGAAGCGGTGTAGTTGAGAGTGTAGGGACGCGTCTTGTAGACGTTGTCCGTGGTTACGTTGCCTGCAACAGGAGCTGTACCAGAAACGGCGACCTCAGACATTTCTACGCCATACTCATGACCGTTGTATACGACAACAAAGTTATCGTTCTTGGTCACTTTCACGGTATTGCTGATACCGTTCGTATAGTAGAACACATCCTGACGGCTGAACGACGTGAATTTTACATTGTTTACCGTCGAGGTTTTCGTTTCTGTCCAGTTTCCAGGGTTGTTAACATGCGAGCTGAGTTCAAGGGTCTCAACGATCTTCGTCTGATCTTCTCCAGCGACGAGCGAAATTCCCGAAGGAGCCGTGAACCGGATATCCTCCTTCTCGTGAAGAATGATATAAACGATTCCGTTCTCCTCCTTTTCAAACTCTGCGTATACACGCAGGGTCTGACGGATTTCCTTCGTATCAGCAGCCATATCGATATTGTCACAAACCAGCTTGAAGTAAGCCGTGTTCAGGATATCAATATTCTCGGCCGAGTTGTCGACAACCTTAATATCACCATTGCTGGTGACATAGAGGTCATCATAGATGACGCGAGCCGTGTGGGCCGAACCTTCGTCTTCAAACGATACGGTAGCCGGCATGTCCACGCTAGCCGTGAAGCTAACGATGTTCATGACAACATTTGCCGTGCCGTTGGTGACGTTGGCGTCAGCGCCGTAGGCCAGCTGAGTGAGTTCCTCCGCATCCTCAATGCCTCCACACTCCAGAGTTGCGTGATAGGCAACTCTGATAGGTGAGGTTTCTACCACAGAGCCGTTTACCTTGATGGTTTTAATTATCTCAACCTCATCGGCCGAGATAATCGTGGCATCACTGTATTCCACCGTGCGAACGTCGTTCTCAACTATTGAAATCTCAACGGGATATTCAAAGCTTTCACGGTCAGAGATAACCATGTCTGCATAAAGAATGTTCCCGCTGATATTTTTGATCTTGAGCACACTCGGCTGCGGGGTGCAGCAAGTGAGTGCAGCAACGGCTCCATCTTCAACGAATTTTGAGTGGCAGTAAGTTTTGCCATTCTCGTTGAAGTATACCTTGTCACAATTCTGCAGGGTGACCGTAGCCACCATCATGGTGCCGGCAAGGTCAAATTTACCATCAACATAGCTGATGGTGGAGTTCTGCAGCTCTTCAGCGATTGCTCGCTTCAGAGTCACTTCACTCACATTGATCTTGTGCTCAGCAACGTAGGCATGACGCTCGATTTCCTCGTCATTCTTCAGGAGAATCGCGTCGTGGTCGTCCAGGACCTTGCTACCAGCCAACTCGGCACCAACGTGCTCGGTGATGAGCTCGTAGGTGTCCGGATCTGGGGTAGGTGTACCACCATTGTCCCAACCCTCTGCAATGATGTCCTTCTCGCAAGAAGCGAAACCTAAAGTCATGGCGATCATCATCGTAACAAAAATGAGATTTTTCATAGTTGTGTATTTTTTAAATTATTATTTCGTTAGTTCCGTGCCGCTAACACGGTTGTATATAATGGTTGCCACTTCTCTCTACACTATAAATCAATCATATCTATTCCCAAATCGCTCAAACACGTTAGTTTGAGAAAAATGAAAAAGTTAGATTTTACAGTAATAGTTATAATGGCTTCTAAAGTTAATAGTTGTACAATTTTAGTTATAGCATAAATTGCTAGTTTTGACAACAAAAAAAGCCGTTTGAGGGTTGATTTTTAAGCGTTTTTAAGCAAATTTTTACTTTTGACTCACAAATTTATTTTGGTGAAAATAGCCAAAAATAAGGTGAGGCAAGGAGTCGGGCTGAATCAAATCAAGGCTTTGCGAATCTTTGAGCGAATCGATGTTCTTTTTGTTTTGTCTATTTTGGCGCTCGTTTTGCTCTGAATCTCACCCTTGCGACTCGGGCATTTCCGAGTCGGGAGCAAATATCTAAAACTGTTGTTGAGATATGTTGAATTTTTGCTTGTAGAATCGGTTTTATTGTTATAATTTACTTGCGAATGTAATTTCATCGGGCGGATTTTTCTGCCTGATTTTTTCGTTAACCTTAAGGAGAAATCTAAACCATGAGTAAATGGGTATATACATTTGGAAACGGCAAAGCCGAAGGCGATGCCAGCATGAGAAATCTCCTGGGCGGAAAAGGCGCCAACCTCGCCGAAATGAATGTGGTTGGTTTGCCCGTTCCTCCGGGATTTACCGTTACAACAGAAGTTTGCACATACTACTACAACAATAACAAAACATATCCTGCCGACCTTAAAGATCAGGTTCGTGAAGCTGTTGCCGGCGTTGAGAAAATCATGGGCAAAAAATTTGCCGATGCCAACAACCCGTTGCTCTTCTCTGTTCGTTCCGGCGCCCGCGTTTCTATGCCGGGTATGATGGATACCGTTTTGAACTTGGGCTTGAACGATGAAACCGTTAAGGCTTTGGCTAAGGCTTCTGGCTCTGAGCGTTTTGCTTATGACTCTTATCGCCGCTTCCTGCAGATGTTCTCTGACGTGGTTTTGGGTGCCGATATTGAGGAATATGAAGGCGCTTTGGAAGCTATGAAGAAAGCTAAAGGCTACAAGTCTGATACTGATTTGACCGCTGAAGACCTCAAAGAATTGGTTAAAGAATACAAAGAAATCGGTAAGAGATTGGGTAAAGTTGTTCCGCAAGATCCTTGGGAGCAATTGTGGGCCGGTATCGGTGCCGTATTTGGTTCTTGGATGGCTGCCCGCGCTATTACCTATCGTAAATTGAACAATATTCCGGGTGACTGGGGTACTGCCGTTAACGTTCAGACCATGGTGTTCGGTAATGCCGGTGATGACTGCGCTACCGGTGTTTGCTTCTCTCGTGACCCCGCTACCGGTGAAAACGTTTACTACGGTGAATATCTGGTTAATGCACAAGGTGAAGACGTTGTGGCCGGTATTCGTACTCCGCAACCGATGGCTTCTAAGGGTGACGGCACCTCTTTGGAGGAAAAATGGCCGCATCTCTACAAAGAGCTGGTTGATGTTCGTAACAACCTCGAAGCTCACTACAAAGACATGCAGGATATGGAATTCACCATTGAGCATGGCAAATTGTGGATGTTGCAATGCCGTAACGGTAAACGCACTGCCGCTGCCGCTGTTCGTATGGCTGTTGAGATGGTTGAGGAAGGCTTGATCAACAAGGAAGAGGCTGTTATGCGCGTTGGTGCTGACCAGTTAGACCAGTTGTTGCACCCGATGCTTGACCCCAAAGCCAAGAAAAACGTTATTGCTACCGGTTTGCCGGCTTCTCCCGGTGCTGCCGTTGGCCGCGCTGTTTTCAATGCTGAAGACGCTGAAGCTTGGGCTGCTAAAGGCGAGAAAGTTATCCTTATTCGTAACGAGACTTCTCCTGAGGATATTGGTGGTATGCACGCTTCTCAAGGTGTTATTACTGCCCGCGGCGGTATGACCTCTCACGCTGCCGTTGTTGCTCGCGGTATGGGTACTCCTTGCGTTTCCGGTTCTCATGAAATTCATATCGACTATGCTAAGAAAACCATGACCACCGACAGCGGTGTTGTTGTTAAGGAAGGTGATTGGGTTTCTTTGGATGGTGCCAAAGGCCAGATTATCGAAGGTCAGGTTCCAACCGTTAAGGCTGACACCAACAGTGGTAACTGTGGTAAGTTGATGAGCTGGGTTGATGAAATCCGCACTTTGGAAATTCGTGCTAACGCTGAAACTCCGAGAGATGCTCAAACAGCTCGTGATTTTGGTGCTCAGGGTATCGGTTTGGCCAGAACAGAGCATATGTTCTTTGATGCTGATCGTATTCCGGATATGCGCGCTATGATTTTGGCTGACAACGAAGAAGGTCGCCGTGCGGCTTTGGCTCGTTTGTTGCCTTACCAGAAGCAAGACTTCAAAGATTTGTTCAAAATCATGAACGGTCTGCCGGTTGTTATCCGTTTGTTGGATCCTCCTTTGCACGAGTTCTTGCCCAATACCGAGGCAGAAATGCAAGAATTGGCTAACAAGATGGGTATGACTCTGGAGAAAGTTAAACAGCGTGCTAACTCTTTGCATGAAGCTAACCCGATGCTTGGTCACCGTGGTTGCCGTTTGCCGATTACTTATCCGGAAATCTGCGAGATGCAGACCCGCGCTATTTTGGAAGCTGCTTTGGAATGTGCCGATGAAGGTATCAAAGTTTTGCCTGAAATCGAAGTTCCTCTGACAGGTTCTAAGAAAGAGCTCGACATTGTTAAAGAGATTATTGATACAACTGCCGAGAAAGTATTCGCCGAGAAAGGCAAGAAAGTTAAGTATGAAGTCGGTTCTATGATTGAGCTGCCTCGTGCTGCTTTGAAGGCTGATGAATTGGCTCAGTCTGCTGAGTTCTTCGGCTTTGGTACTAACGACTTGACCCAAACAACTTTGGGTATGAGCCGTGATGATACCGGTGCTATTTTGGATGAATATCGCGCTCGCGGTGTTTATGTGGCTGATCCGTTTGCATCTATTGATGTTGAAGGTGTTGGCTGCTTGGTTAAAATGGCTTGTGAAAAAGCTCGCAGCTCTAATCCGAAGATTTGGTTGGGTGTTTGCGGTGAGCATGGTGGCGATCCGGCATCTATCGACTTCTTCCAGACTTGCGGCATGAACTATGTTTCTTGCTCTCCGTACCGTGTACCGGTTGCTCGTCTGGCTGCGGCTCAGGCTGCTGTTCGTCATAAAAATGACAAGAACAACAGCAACGGTTCTTGCTGCTGCAAGAAAGCCTGCTAATTAAAATCTGTTTGACAGATTTTAGAAATGAAAAAAAGCGTCTGATGAAAATCAGGCGCTTTTTTTGCGGCTTCAGGTTGGGTGTTGACTTTTTGTCAAATTCTGCTATCCTTGTCGCATCAAAAGATATTACTTTATATATAATTTTTAACCAAAAAAATTAAAAAGCTATGGGAACGTATATCAATGGCGCATATTTTGCTGGAATCCAGGGAGTGCCGGAAGGTGATAGTCATGCAGAAAAGTTCCGAACGAGGGAAGAAAAAATAGCTTATTTTTTGAAGAAAGAGCTTCAGAAATTCTGCTGCGAAAATAAAGTGCCGGAGGGAGGCACCCTGAATATTGCCGTAGGTTTGTATGGTCTGGGCGTGACGGTTAATGGTCGAGGTAAGGCGAAGTATCGGGTAAAAACTTCGCTCAACGCGACCACAAGGCGGGAGCGAATTTATCGCTCGGAGAGCTATGTCGTTCGCAAAGAGGAAGGAAGATTCTTTGTTGAGCCCCTTCTTGCTGATGAGGAGTGGTTGCAGGTTGAGAAAGTCGAAGAGGCTTTTCTCGCAATCTGCAAAGACAAATCCTGGGAGAATGGTGTACGGCCGTATCTCTGTAAGTTTGAGCAGGAGGACGGATTTAAGTGCATGGCTCTTGCAACAGTGGCTAAGGATGGCGAAGACAACGAGCATCAGCTGTTGTGCTTGGTGACAAATGGTCTCGTTATGCTTGATGCCGGAGCCAAACTGACGCCGGTGCCGCTGAACAAAACACTTCTCCGCGTGGCGGATTGCGTATTCCGCCTTGATGTTGGGGAGAAGGGGCTGAGAGCTTTGGTTAGGGCTTAATCCTTCTAAAAATGTCTGATCGGGCGCTGCTTTGAAAAAAGCGGCGTCCTTTTTTTATGTCCATACATAAATTTTGATGTTTTGCTATTTAGTATATTGACTAATTTTGTCTAAAGTTGTAAATTGTAAAGTATCTGAAAAAAATTATGTTAGATTTATTAACCCGATGTGCAGATAGCATTTTGTACATCACAAAAACCCAAATACTATGGAAAATTTGAACAAAATCCCAACGGTTCTTCATCCGGACGGATTGCCTAAACCGAAATGTAAATCTCGTAAAAACAGAGACCTCGTCGATTGTTTTATCAATGGGGTTGGATTGCAAGAATTTTGCAACAATCCTGAAAACAAAGTACAAGCCGGCATGCTGATGCAAATCTGCTGCAGCCAGGAGAATAAGTATTATACACTTTCTTCGGGAGAGTTTATTGATACTTTCCGGATTAATTTGTTTCCTAATGAGGGACTGCGCCTTTATAAAATGGGCCGTTTTATCAATCGTCCGAGCTGCCAGTCCGAAATCCATACCTTCTATACTGCCACTTTCTGGGTGACCTTTGAGGAAGGGTACTGGGAAGCAGAAGAGCTTCTTCCTGATGACGGACAGCTTTCTCCTGACAAGGTGCAGAAAGCATTCCAGCGGATTGCTGAGCTCAAAGAGCTGACCTTGTTAGGGACAAAGCCACAGATCTCTTCAGTACGTTTGGCAGTCCAAGGGACGTCTACTTTTGAGACCAAGGCTTGGGCTCAGAAGTTTACGACCCCTGAGGGCGAGGAGAAGTCTCTTCTTTGCCTCATGGACAACGGACGCATTGTGGAAGTTTCTTCAGCAGAGCTGTCTGTGTGCGAGCCTTGCAAAGATGCTGTTCTGCGGACCAAGTTTAATTGGTTCTCGTGGGATGGCTTTATGTATAACAGATTAAAAGATTAGGCCATGAATATAAAATTGTTTTTTAATCTGTATGCTGGGGCACGTACGGATGCAGAGTTCAGGCAAGTACTTTCTCTGCTTTTGAAAGAAAGCACGGAGAATGCTGATCTGAAAGGGATTGCCAAAGGTCTGCAGGACTATCCTGAACTTCTGAAAGGGAAGGAAAAAGAGTTTATAGCTTTGTTTGACAAGGCTATGCAACAATTTCTCGAACCCAAGGAAGGGGAAGGGGTGGTAAAGCAAACAACAATTTTTAGCTTTCTGCCGGTGTTTGAACTTCCTGTGATGCTGGAGTTTATGTTCCAAACGGCAGGCCCGGCTTGGGATGTAGGTTTTGCCAAGAAAATGGTGAAGCTGTTTGGCATTGCCCATGCCAGTTTTTCTCGTCAGGAAGTGGGGCACTTCTTTTTGGAGGTGTTGCCCAAACTGGCGGAAAAGTACCCATTAACCATGCGGGCGCTTTTCACCGAAATCCAAATCCGCAACCGCAACGCACTCAAGGTCGGAGCCGTGACGGATATTTGGGTTCAGCTTGAAGAGGTCTACGGAGCTCTTCAGAAAAAACATTAAAACCAAGGCCGGTTCTACCCAAAAGGTAGGCCGGCTTTGGCATTTTAAAATATCTCCCTTAAACCAAAGCTCTATTTTAAGAATCGGAACCAGAACTTATCTCTTATAGAGAAATTTGATTTTGAGTGCCAAAATTTGCAAGCCAAAAACTAAAAATGCAGGCCCTTTTGATAAAATTTATGCTTTTTTTGAGGAGTTCTTGTTTTTGGTGTTGAAAATTAAATTTTTATTGCTTAAGTTAAAACTGTATTAGTTATTTAACGATTACATTTATATTAAAACCCATATGGAGATAATAAAATGAAAAAACTTTTAAGTTTGTTCTGTGCTATCATTGCCTTGTCTGGCTGTTCTTCTCTGAGCGAGAGTTCTTTGTTCGGCGGCAGCGAGTGCGAATCTAAAATGGCTCGTGACTTTATGGAAAATGCTGAAGACAGAGTTTTCTTCGCTTTTGACAGCTCTGCCATTAGCCCGGATTCTGCCGAGATTTTGGATACTCAGGTTAAATGGTTGAAGAAACATGAAAATGTTAATGTAGTTGTTCAAGGTTACTGCGATGAGCGCGGTACTCGTGAATACAACTTGGCCTTGGGTGAGCGCCGTGCAAACGCCGTAAAACAGTACCTCGTTTCTCAAGGTATTGCTGCTGACCGCATTTCTACCATTTCTTATGGTAAAGAGCGTCCGGCCGTTTTGGGCAGCAACGAAGCCGCTTGGGCTCAGAACCGTCGTGCCGTTACCGTTGTTAAGGCCGGTAACTAATCGATATTCTGTCGTTAGTTTGAAAAAAGCGTATCCTCTTTGGATACGCTTTTTTTGTGCTTGTTATTATCTTAAAAGTAAATTATCTTATTCCAAGGTTTATTGTTTTTTTATGAGGTAAATATGAAGGTCTTTAAAATTGCTTTGTTGGCTTCAACTCTTTTGTTGCCCGCTTTTTCGGCTGAGGCTCAAAATGCTTTGCAGGCTGAAATTGATCAGTTGCGTGAAGAAGTGCAGATTTTGCAACGTCAGGCTTATCGCGAAAAGCAGGATGGAATCGCTCCAGCCTCGGCTCAGAGTGTGGCTGTTAGAATGGGCGAGTTTGATGAGACCTTGCGCCAGGCTGTTGGCAAGATTGATGAGCTTGAGTTCAAAATCAACAAGCTTAACGAGCGCTTGGATGTGATGAACAAGGATATTGATATCCGCTTCAAGATGTATGAGGGCAAACCGATTGAAGGTGGCGGATTGGGACAAACTCAGGCAGAGGCTCCAAAATTTGCGGCTCCGGTGGCAGAAGATGCGCCCGCCTCAATCGTGGGAGGAGCTATCTCTAAAGGTGATGATTTGGCTCCGGTCAAAACCCAATCTGCGGAAGATATTTATAAACAAGGTATGGATGCCATCAATGCCGGCCGCAATGATGAAGCAGCTCAAAAGTTTACTGCTGTTATGACTAAGTTTCCCGAGCATAAGTTAGCCGGCAATGCTCAATATTGGTTGGGTGAGGCTTATTATGCAAAGAAGGACTATGCTAAAGCTGCCGTTGCTTTCGGAAAGGTTTTGGAAAAATACAAAGACGGCAATAAAGGCGCAGACAGCTTGCTCAAACTTGGTATGACTATGAGAGAGCTGGGTAAAAAAGAAGAGGCTTGCACCGCTTTTAAGACATTGCCAACAGAGTTTCCGAAAGCCGAGGAGGCCACCAAGACCAAGGCCGCTAATTTTGCCAAAGCTTTGGAGTGCAAATAGGTGAAGGATTTCTTTGAGCGCTATCCTTTAGAAAAACAAGTTATCGCCGCCGGAGTTTCCGGCGGTGCTGATTCTCTGGCACTGGTTTTGCGGCTCAAAGATATGGGACGAAAAGTGGTTGCTTTGAGCGTTGATCATGGTTTGCGCCCAACCTCGCGGCAAGAGGCTGAATATGTGGCCAATCTTATGCAACGTTTTGGAATAGAACACCATATCCTAACCTGGGAAGGAAAAAAGCCATCAGCCGATATTGAGGCCGCCGCCAGAGAGGCAAGATACGCTCTCTTGTGCGGATGGTGCAAAGAGCACGGTGTTTCTGTCTTGGCGGTGGGGCATCATCGCCGCGATCAGGCAGAGACTTTTTTGCTTCGCTTGCAAAGAGGCAGCGGGTTGTATGGGCTTTCTTGCATGCAGCCGCTGACTTATCGTGACGGGATTTGCCTCATTCGTCCGCAGCTTGATGATTGTCCCGATGATTTGAAAGCGTATCTCAAGGCCAAAAATATTGAGTGGGTGGAAGACGAATCCAACCAAAGCGATGATTTTTTGCGCGTTAAAATTCGCAAGTTTTTACCGGAACTGGAGCGCAAAATAGGGCTTTCTGAAAAACGGCTGGCAGATACGGCCGCTGTGTTGGCTCGCAGTCGCGCTTATTTTGAAGACGAGGTCAAAAATATCATGGCCAATCGGGTGCGGTGCTTGGGCAAAAGTATCTTTTCTTTTTCAGCTCATTTGCCCTCAACTCTGCACAGTGAAATTGCCTATCGTCTGTTGGCAGAGCTTTTGCAACGTGCGGGCAACAAGCCTTATGCGCCCGAGGCTGATGAGCTTTTGCGGCTGGCACAAGAGCTCAAGGGCAAAAATTTTAAAGGTTGCACTTTGGGCGGCTGTGAGATTATCTTTGCTCAAAAAAGATTTTGGATTGTTCCTGAACTGCGTGAGGCCAAAGTTTTGGGGCGTGATGAGTGGGAGAAGTGCTTGCAATTTGTTCCGCAATATGCTAATGCTGAGCTTCCATACAAGGTCAGACGTGCTTTGTATTTTGAGATTATGAAGGTGGCAAATGGCAAAGAAAGTTAAAAGCGACTATATTTCAACCGGTTTGGTAGCCCAGAACCGGCGCGCTCATTTTGACTATCTGATTGAGGAAAAATTTGTGGCCGGTCTTGAGCTTACCGGCACGGAAGTTAAGTCTTTGCGTTTGGGGCATGCCAACATCAATGATGCATTCGGCATTGAAAAAGACGGCGAGCTTTATATCTCTAATATGTTTATTGCTGAGTATGCCAACAAGGGTTATGCCAGCCATGCTGAAAAGCGTGATCGCAAGCTTCTTTTGAAGCACAAGGAAATCATCGACATCATTAACGCGCTTGCACGCAAGGGGGCAACTTTGGTTGCCATCAGATTATTCTTCAACGACAAAGGTCTTGCCAAGCTTGAGCTCGGTCTCGGGCGCGGTAAAAAAATCTATGACAAGAGAGAGGCTGTGAAGGACCGCGATTGGCAAAGACAAAAAGGTCGTATAATGGCCCATCTAGAGTGATTTGTTCAGGCCAAAAGTGTCCTCACGTACGTCTGATGTACGCTCCGGTACTTTTGCCTTTCAAATCGCTCTATCTGAACCATTCTCCAACCTTTTTGAAAATCTCGTCTGGCGGTTTTCTGAGATGAAATTTTGTGTGCCTTTTTAAACCGCAATTGGGTGGTTTTTTTTATTGTCTTTTTATAACTATCTGCTATTATGCTCTTGCTGCGGTGGGTTGCCGCAGTGGAGAGTGAAAACTCCTTATACCAATTATATTCCCCTTTGGGGAGCCGAAGATATAAGCGCATTTTTGCGACGAATAATTCGGGCTGTGGTATAACAGTTTTCACCTCCCCTCCTTGATTTTTCAAGGAGGTTATCTTTTATAAAGAACAAAAGTTCCTTTGGTCAAAAACTGTCGTTCTTTATAAGGGGCGGGGCTTCGAAATTTGTTATTAAATTTCGGAGCCCCGGGGTGATGAAAAGAAAGGGGACTACTATGGCTGTTAAAAATAATCAAAGATTGCAAGAGCTGATTAAAACTTTGGAAGAAGATGAAATATCCATCAATCCTGATTTTATTCTGCCGACAGATAAAAATTCAAATCCTCTAAGATGGTCTCAATTGCACCGCCTTATTCGTTATTTTGCTGCGATAGATGATGTTGAAACGCGAAACTTTATTGTCGAGATAACTGAAATTTTAGCACAAAAAAATTCTGATTCTTCAAACTGATTTTTATTTTCTTTTTTTCTTAAAAAAGTCTTTTAAGATTTGGCTGCATTCTTGTTCCATCAGGCCGCTGTGGACTTTGGGGCGGTGGTGGCAGGTCGGTTGCTCATAAAACCTAACCCCGCTTATTATCGCGCCGCCTTTTGCATCCGTGGCGCCAAAATACAAATTTTCTATGCGGGCAAAAGAAATGGCACCTGCGCACATGGTGCAGGGCTCCAGTGTCACGTACATATCCATGCCGCGCAGGCGATTGCTCCCCGTTTTGCGGCAGGCTTCTTGAATCGCTTTTATTTCCGCGTGGGCAGTGGCATCTTCACTGTGTTGGCTCTTATTATAAGCCTCGGCAACAATTTCTCCCGTCTCGGGATTGATAATTACGCAGCCAATCGGAACCTCATCTTCTTCTGCTGCTCTTTGGGCGAGTTCCAAGGCTCTGGCCATGTAGTCTTTTGCTTCCATCTTTTTCCTTTTTTGTTGTATTTTTGTTTGATTATGCTAAATCTAAAACAAAAAGGAAAGCATAAAATGACAGAAAGATTGGCAAAATTTATTGCTCGCTCCGGTGTTTGTTCTCGTAGAATGGCTGAGGAACTTATTTCTCAAGGGAGAGTGAGTGTTAATGGTGAAGTGGTGGAAACTCCCGCTTTCAACGTTTCCGGTGATGAAAAAATTTTAATTGACGGAGAAAAACTCCCGCAAAAAGAACTTACCAGGTTGTGGCTTTATTACAAACCAGTCGGTCTTGTTACCTCGCACAAAGATGACAAAGGACGTCCGACCGTGTTTGAAAACCTGCCGGCCGGGTTGCCGAGGGTTATCTCGGTTGGGCGTTTGGACCTAAATTCAGAAGGTTTGTTGCTTTTGACCAACAATGGTGAGCTTTCAAGAAAGTTGGAGCTCCCTTCCAATGGATGGGCGCGCCGCTACAAAGTGCGCGTGCATGGTTTTGTTAACTTGCAAAAACTTCAGGCTTTGCAAAAAGGTACCGTTATCGACGGGGTTGAATATGGGCCGATTACTGCCACTATGGAAAGTTCTCAAGGTGCCAATACCTGGCTTAATGTTACTTTAACCGAAGGCAAAAATCGCGAGATCCGCCGAGTGATGAAGTCTATCGGTCTTGAGGTGTCTCGCCTTATCAGGCTTTCTTATGGGCCATTCCAACTGGGCTCCCTTAAAAAGGGCGAGGCTAAAGAAGTGCCGACCAAAGTCCTGCGTGAACAACTCGGAAATACTTTTGAGCTATGAGAATTATCGGTGGAAAATATCGCGGCAAAAAATTAATATCTCCTGACAGCGCGGCTGTTCGTCCGACATCTGATCGGGCCAGAGAGGCTTTGTTTAATATTTTGCGTTCTCGCCTAAATGTCCCTTTCGCTGAATTGTCTTTACTTGATGTTTTTTGCGGTTCCGGCGCCTTTGCTTTGGAGGCTTTATCCCAAGGTTTTGCAAAGGCTGGTGCCGTGGATATTGATATTCGCCCTTTGCTTAAAAATTTGGCACTTTTTCCGGCGGAAAAAGACAAACTTAAAATCTATCGCCAACCGGCCGCAACACTTAAAAATTCCGGCGATGCTTATGATGTCTTGTTTATGGATGCGCCTTACAATCAGGGGTTAACGGAGCCGGCTCTGCAAGCAATAGCCTCTGCGCGGATGCTAAAACCTTCCGCCTGGTGCTTAATTGAGCTGCGTAATGATGAAATTCTAAACCTGCCGCCGCAATATCAATATATAGAAGAGCGCCGCTATGGGTTAGCTAAGGTGATTATTGCCCGCTTTGATTCTCAAGGGTCTTGACCGTTATATTTTCTATTGCCAACTTATTTTCTCGGTAAGTTATCGGGGTGCTGATGGTTAAATATTTGTCATCTTTGCTCAGTTTGAATGCTTTGGCTCCAAGCAAAATATTGGCAACAAAAACTCCTTTCTTGTCCAGGTAGTTTTTATTTTGCAAGTCCTCTAACAAGTTCAGCATTGCTTTGGATGAGGTTTGCATTTGTATTTTGGGTGAAAATTTTTCATCAAACCTGACATCCCCGCGGCCCACCAAATGTAAGGGCTCCCAATTGATAATCAGTGATGGTACTTCTATAAAACCTCCGTTGCGCAGCCAGGTCTCGGCTGCCAAGGGTAAGCTTTCTTGCACGTTCATCTCTCCCATGAGATTAAACTTTGCATATATTCTTTTTATCTCTGAGGTGAGAGGGTAGTCTAGCAAGCCGTTCAAGGCAACATCGCGAATTTCTACATGGCTTTCAACTGTTGGGGTGATGGCTCTTTCCGGGATGATGCTTTGGCTTTTTCTCATGGCTAAAACAAAAGATTTTACTTTGGCAAAGTCTTTTATGTTGAGCTCATCAATATAAGTTTGAAGTTCTTTGAAATCTCCTTGCTTGCCAAACTCTGTCAGCAGTTCTGCTCTTTGTGCCGTTAATTTTTTAGAACTCTTGTCAAAAGAAAATTCTCCGTCTTCCGTAATTTCAAAATTTAGCTTTCCGGCATTGAGTAGATTGGGGCGGCATTCTATTTGAGCTAATTTTAATTTCCACAAATGCTCGCCCCTTAAGTTATAGACCTGAAAATTTTTTAGCTTTATCAGCGGATAAGGGTAAATACTGTTAAATTGTAAATCCTCGTAGGCAATATCTAAACCAACCTCGTTTAGGTTATTAATGATTCTTGAAAAGTTAACCTTGAATTGCTTGATTGCCGCATTGCGGCTTAAGGTGATGTCTATGAATGTGAGTACAATTATAAATGCAAACAGAAAAGAGACCAAAAACCATTTACCCTCCTTTATCTTGTGGCTGACAAAGGTGAAGGGGGCTTTTATCTTTTCTGCGATTGCTTTGATACTCACGAGAAATCTCCTTTAATCTTTTTTTGCCTGATACATATGGCTTTTGATGTAGGGATAGTTCTTAATTGCTTCTGCGTTTAGCTCTGCGCATTTGGTTTCTATGCGGTTTTGCAGTTCTGCCATAAAATGTTTCTTATCAAGGCCTGCCGGCAATGGCTCCATAAATTCAAAGACAACCGTGCCGGGGTAGCGCAAAAACGAGCTCTTTTTCCAAAATAAACCGGTGTTGGTGGCAAATGGTATTACCGGTAAGTCCAGATGCTGGTACAGCAAAGCAACGCCGGGTTTGTAGACCGGCTCTTGCCCCGGTTGACGGCGTGTTCCTTCTGGAAAAATAATTATCGGACGTTTATTCTCTTTCATCTTTTGGGCTTTGCGCAACATATCTTTCATGGCGGCGGAGCCGGCTGAGCGGTTTATGGGAATCATCCCATACAATGCTTGTGCCCAGCCAAAAAGCGGGATATATGTCAGCTCTTTTTTCAAAACAAAAGTTCCGCGTTTGATAATGCTTGTCATGACATAGGTCTCCATGGCAGATTCATGCTTGCCTGCATAAATCGCATTCTCTTGCTCAAGATATTGCCTGCCCCTTATTTCTATTTTGATGCCGGCGATATATCGTAAACTCCAAGCAAAGAACGGGATAAAACCGTAGTTCCAAATTTTCATAATGGCCTTTTGCGAAAAAATACCGATAATGGTGTTTAGCACGCAACCAACTGCCAGACTACCGTATCCTACAATATTAAACAGTAATGAACGGATAAAAATCATTAGTCACCTCGCGGAAAAAAATTACAGCGAACATATGCACATAAAAATTTATTATATTCTGCAAAAATAAGCGAGAAGGTATGCCAACTCTTCCACCACTTTTTTTTGACCTTATCCGAATATACCGGATGAGCGATTATTTGCAAATTCGGTGCTTGTGCCCTAAACTCGGCAATGCTTCTGTCTAGGTGATAGTTTGAGGTTACCAAACGAATCGAGGTTATCTTGTTTCTTTTCAGCCAGGCAACCGTTTCTTTGGCATTACCAAAGGTGTCTTTGGCCTGGTGTCCTAAACTGACGTTGCTTTCATCTTCAATCTCAAGATTTTGCCTCTTCTTTATCTCATCTAGCGAGCTGTCTTGGCTGACGCCGGAGATGAATAATTTATCGGCCTTGCCTTGGTTTAGCAAATTTACTGCCTCGGCAATTCGGTATCGGCCGCCGGTCAAGGCTACAACAGCCTCGGTATGCGTCTTTTCATCCGCCGGATAGTGGTTGATGCGATAGGCGAAAACCGTAAATCCGCCAAACCACAGCGCAATCAACAGCAATCCTGATATAATCAAAAACTTTTTCATCAGAGCATCTTTTGCAATGTGCGTTTAACCGTGTAATAAGCCGTGAACATGGATATTGTCATGGCAAAGAGCGGCAATATCAAAATCATGATCCAATCTCCGATGCTCAAATTGGCTTCACTGATGATACCACCTTCTATTTGTGTGGCCAGCGAGCCAATAAAGAAAATTATCGGAATGGCAAAAAGCAGCCCAAACAATCCCCCAATCAAACCCAAAACCGCCATCCGTTTGGCGTATTGCTGGGCAACATAGGCATCTTTGGCACCCATGATGTGCAATATTTCTATGATGTATCTGTGCAGGCCCAAGCTCATTTGGGTGGTGTAGAATATGGCTCCGGCTGAAATTGCCGTTACCAACAACAAAATGGTTAGGGCTATCAGTTTTAGTCCGTCAGCAAAGCGAATGAGCTTGCTTAGCCAAAGTTTATGATTATCAAGTGAGGCTTGGGGAGAGGCCACAGCCAGGTCTTGGGCAAGTTTGGCAAAATCTATCTCGGCGTCTGAGGCAAGTTTGACATCTATAATTCGCGGCATTGGCAAATTTTCGATATTTACACCATCGCCGAGCCACGGCTGAATCAAGCCCTTTAATTGCTCGTCATCCAGAGGTGTCACTTTGATGACGCCTTCAACCGTTTGCAAAAACTCAATGGCCTTTTCTTGGTAAGCCAGAGTTTCTGCCGCCGCTTTTTCCTGGTTGGCATCGTTTATGGGCATGATTTGAACCGTCAGAGAGCCCAAAATGCTCTGATTCCAGTTCTCTAAAATCGAGTTGATGGATAAAACTCCCGACAATGTGATTGCAAAAATAAAAACGGCTATTGAGATAATCACTTGTAAAAATAAGCTGGTCGAATCTCCTTTGAGCGGCAGTTCTTGTTTGCGGGCAATATAAACACTCTTAGACATCGCTACCTCCCAAGCCGCTTTTATCTGATGGATATAAGATATGCAAACCTCTGTTTTGCAAATGCAAACGGGGGTATGCAAAATCGTTTATCAGTTTGTCACTGTGAGTGGCAATAACAACCGTGGTGCCTAATTTGTTAAGCTCAACAAACAACTTCATTAGCTTGGGGGCAATGAAATTATCTACGTTGCCGGTGGGCTCATCTGCCAGCAAGAGTTCCGGACGATTAATAACCGCTCTGGCAATGGCAACTCGCTGTTTTTCTCCGCCTGAAAGCGTGGCGGCCGCATCTAACATGTGGCGGTCCAGCTCTACCCAGCTCAAAAGCTCACTCACGCGTTTGCGAACTTCTCTTTCTTCCATGCCGCACACCCTTAAGGGTAAAGCAACGTTATCAAAGGCACTTAAGTGTTCTAACAGGCGAAAGTCTTGAAATACGACACCAATGCGTCGCCGCAAAGAAGCAAGCGAATCCCGATTGGTGAAGTTGATGTCTTTGCCAAAAACACTGATGCTTCCACGGCTGGGGCGTTGCCAAAGGTACATCATACTCAAAAGCGAGGTCTTGCCGGCACCGCTTTTGCCGGTTAGGAAATGAAAAGATCCTTTCTTGAGCGAAAGATTGATATCGCTCAATATCTCGGGCCCTTGATCGTATCTGATGCCAACATTGCGCATTTCTATAATGCTGTTGCTGTTTTCTGCCAAACCCTGTCTCCTTTATCTCAATTTCTTTCAAGATAATCGCAATTATTCTTTTAATAAAGTACTTTTTTGCTTTGATTAAACGCTTTTTCATTCTATGATGTGATTTCAAGAGGTGAACACATGCATATCTATTGTCCAAAATGCCATATGGGCTATGAAGTTGATGAAAACCTGATTCCAGAAGAAGGGAGAAGGTTGCGTTGCAGCAATTGTTCCGAGGTATTTAAATTTGACCGCTCCGGTATGAGTGAAAGCGTTTCCCAGCCGGTGCTTGAGGGCACTTCAGAGAAGGAATCGGGGCCTTTGTTGGCCGATAAACTTCAAGAGGAAAACCTCAAAGAGCAAGAAGAACAGCCGGCCTTGGAAGTGCCTGAGGTCGATATTAAGGATATTTTTGAGCGCTTATCCGAACAAAGTGAAAAACTTTTTCAGGCAGAACAACAACTGCCATGGCACAAAAGATTTCTTTTGCAGCTTAAAACAATGTTGGGACTTAATCGCCGTTTTAATATGAAAATTGTCGGGGCGGTTGTTGCGGCTTTTTGGGTGGTGCTTATGTATAATTATCGCTACGAAATTGTCAGAACGGCGCCTTTTATGAACGGTATATATCGTCTCTTTGGAATCCGAGCCAAAATTCCGGGAGAGGGACTTGAATTTCAAAATGTCAATTGGAATTTTAGTGATGTAAACGGGGGAAGAAATCTCGAGATAAAGGGCTTTATCAATAATCCAACCAAAAAAGATATTGATATTCCGGTTGTGCATGTTGAGCTTTTGGACAAAGATACGGTCTTGTTGCAAAGTATTAACCAAAAACCAACTATAAAGGTCCTGAAACCAGATGGCAGAGTTGCCATCGGCGTTATCATCAAAACACCGTCGCCAACTGCCAAATATGTATATTTGACTTTTATCGATACCTATTAATTACGACGGTGGATGATAAAGTCTGCCAGATCTCTTAAATCATCAGCTTGAGGGCCAAAGATGTTTAAGGCGTGTTTGGCCTCTGCTATCAGCTCTTTTGCAAGTTGTTTGGCTTTTTCTAATCCATACAGGCTTACAAAGGTTAGTTTTCCTTGAGCGGCGTCTTTGCCTAAGGTCTTTCCCATCTGCTCAGTTGAGCCTTCCACGTCCAGAATATCATCGGCAATTTGAAAGGCTATCCCTATCTTGCGAGAATAGGTGATCAAAGAATCGTATTTGTCTTGAGGGGCTTGCCCCAAAACAGCTCCGGCCTCAACCGCAAAACGCAGCAGGCGGCCGGTCTTCATTTCTTCTATGTGCTTGATAATCTCTTCAGGATTGTCAATATCTGAAGCTTTTTCACTGTATAAATCCAGCATTTGGCCGGCAACCATGCCGTCAAATGCGCCGGCGGCAGAGGCCAGTAAATTGATTAGTTTGCACTTGATGTCGGCGGAAAAGGGATTTTTCTCAGAGCTTATCAGCTCAAAGGCATAGGTCAATAATCCATCTCCGGCTAAAATGGCGGTGGCTTCATCAAATTGTTTGTGGCAAGTGGGTTTGCCCCGGCGCAAGTCATCATTATCCATGGCCGGAAGATCATCATGAATGAGGGAGTAGCTGTGTAGGCACTCTAATGCCGCTGCGGTGATAAACGCTTGCGAAGTCGAAACGCCAAAAAGTTTGGCTGTATGGGTGACTAAAAAAGGACGCAACCTTTTTCCGCCGTTCGAAACGGAGTAAAACATTGCCTCAGATACTCGTTTTTCTTTGCCTTTGGGAAAGCTAAACAAGGATGAAAGTTTGTTGTTAAAGTCACTTGAAAATTGGGCAAGCTTAGTTGTGAAATCTTCCATTTCTTATGCCTTTGGAGAAGAATCTATCGGGGATAAGCCTTCCGGGGTGAATTCTGTTGCAGACAATGTGCCATCAGCTGTAGTTTCTATCTTTTCTATTTTTAATTTGGCAGCCTCAAGTTTGGTCTCGCAGAGTTGTTTTAGGCTTATGGCTTGTTCATAGGCTGCGACGGCATCGTCTAATTTAATCCTTCCGCCTTCTAATTCTCTCACTATATTCTCCAGGCGGGAAAGCGCATCTTCAAAACTTAAATCTTTTATTTCTTCAGCGTTCATCTTATCTGCTCCTTTTTGACTGCAAAGTATCTTATTATATTAAGTTGATAATATCAACCTTTGTTATGAGTTGTTTGTAAACTTTGTTTTTCATCCTTAAGTATAGCTAGCAATTAGCTTTATTAGAACTGGTTGAAGTGCTTTTTGTATGCTAAATTAGTTATAGTTGATTCTTGGCATAAACGGAGGCTAGGCAAATGGAAAAAAAGAAAATTTCAGATTGCGCAAAACTTCTTAAGGCAATGGGTAATGAGAAAAGGTTGGAAATTTTGTATTATCTCTATGACGGAGAGTCTTGTGTCGGTGATTTGGAAAAGAAAGTAAAACTCTCTCAGTCTGCATTGTCTCAACATCTGGCTGTGTTGCGGGAGGCCGGAATCGTTAAAATCAGACGAAGCGCTCAGACTATTTTTTATTCTCTTAGGTGCAATAAGGTCATTAGCATATTGGATTTATTGCAAAAAATGTCCTAGCGGTCTAGAAATTCTATCTGCTTGGTTTCGGGGTTGTAGCAAATGGCGATTTGGCCGCGACGCAAATCATCTGCTTGGTGACCGAATATTTGGTGGCGCCAGCCGTTTAAGACAGGATTATCTTTGTCTTTAAACACGCTTAGGGCATGAAGATTTTCATCCGTGGCAATGAGGCGTGCCACAACCCCTTCTTGTTGACTGATGATTTTCAAAAGCAGTTTTAATAGTTCATACAATGAGGAGCTTTTGTCGGGCAAGTCTTTGATTTTTGGCGGAGTAACATATTCGTTTTCAGGAATGTGGCGGCAGTGTTCCAAAACCTCCATAATCTCATCACCAAGTCTGCCGGAGGCAATATCTTTGCGCAGGTTGCGAATCTGGCATAATTCTTCTTTGGTTTCCGGATTGGCAGTACAGATGGTGAGTAAGACATCATCTTTAAGGTAGCTTTGGCGTGGTGTGTTTTTGCGTTGGGCGCGTTCTTCTCGCCAGGCGGCCAGTTCTTTCAGAATCGTCAGGAAATGGGCATTATGCGAGCGATGTTTTATCTTTTGCCAGGCCTCCTGCGGGTTGACCTTATAGGTTTCAGGGGCGCTTAATATTTGCATCTCTTCTGCTATCCAGTCTTGGCGGTTGAGTGTGGTTAATTTCTTTGCCAATTCTTTGTATACATTTACCAAATGTGTAACATCGGACAAGGCATAGGCTAGTTGCGAATCGGTCAACGGACGCTTGCTCCAATCTGACAGGCGGTTGCTTTTATCTAATCTTATATGCAATAGGTGGCTGACTAAATTTTCATAACTGATAGCCTCGCCAAAACCGGTTACCATGGCGGCAACTTGAGTGTCAAACAAAGGTGCGGGGATCTTGCCGCTTAAATTATAAATAATTTCAATATCTTGCCTGCCGGAGTGGAAAACTTTGGTGACTTTGGGGTTTTGCATTAGCTCAAAAAAGGCAGATAAATTTAAATCTTTGGCTAATGGATCTACTATAGCACAGCGGGTTTCTGAGCCCAACTGTATCAGGCATAGTTGCGCATAGTAGTGATGCTCTCTTAAGAATTCCAAATCAACGGTTACAAAAGAATTCTTGGCCAGGTCTTGGCATAAATTTTCAAGTGCGGCGGTATCGGTTATTACTTCCATTATTTATCTTCTCAATTTTTTGTTTCTCACTCTTTTACCATGACAAGTTTAAGATTTTTTTAATTTTTGGCTAATTTTTTCTTGAATTTGGAAAAAAATTAAAATATAACATCGGTACTTATTTAAGTATTTTATATAGATTGTGTTTTGTCATCAGTTGGTGGTGCTTCTGATGATTTGAATATATTACCACAAAACCCAAAATTTTTATTTTTATGCAAAAAAAAGACAATGTGCGTCTCTATGCAATTGTAGACGCGAGCGACACTGCTGCCGTTGCTACTCTGAAGGCTGTTTTAGTTCCTTATTCCCCCAAGTATCGGGATGGAAAAACAGTCGTGATCGGTGGGGTTGAACACGTTCTGTTTGTGGAGTTTCGCAAACGCGAAGGCCCTATGTTCGACATCATGAAGAGCTTGGCCGACCGGTACAAGCTGTATCCTTTCTACGTGATCGAGGAGGACAAGGATCTTCAGCCGAAGTCGGATAAGTATGGTAACGACTGCAAGTACTTTGTGGTCGATGCGGCGGTGATGGATTTCCCCGCTCCGGCGGAAGGGTTCGGTACCTGGCAGGAAAAGTTCCGGGCGGTGGCCAAGGAAATCTACCGCGATGACAGTGTGTTCCTCAAGGTGCATGCATACTACCGCAGAGAGAACGGCACGATCCATGCCATCATCGGCAATACCGAAAATACCAAGCGCCAGGCTCCCGAAGACAAGGTGAAGCTTGGCGAGAAGGGATGGCGGGATGCCGTTTGTAAGATGGCAGAGGCTCTCGGGATCGAGCCGAAGTTTAAGAAAGTTCGTTATAAGAACCTCTAGGGCCTCATCAAACTCAAGGAACCTGTGAAAACGGGTTCCTTTTTTTTGTTCTATTTTTGCTTTTAAGGTTGCTTTTGCTAGATTTTCGTAATAAAACTTATTTCCAGTTAAACTATTTTTTAAGAGGTTGAATATGCAAAGCTATCGGACGCATACCTGCGGAGAACTGCGGGCACAAGATATCGGCAAAGAAGTGAAACTCGCCGGTTGGATTCATCGTAAACGCAATTTGGGTAATTTGTGCTTTATTGATTTGCGAGATCATTACGGAATTACTCAATGCGTGGTCGACAGCAATTCCGATTTGTTTGAAAAAGTTCAGGCTTTGCGCCCCGAATCGGTGGTCGGATTTTCCGGCAAAGTTATTGCTCGTGAGAGTGTTAATAAACATATGCCAACCGGTGATATCGAAATTAAGGTCAGCGCTTTGGAGGTTTATTCCGAGGCTCAGGTTTTGCCTTTCCAGGTAGCTATCGAAGATGATGCGCCAGAGGAAATTCGTTTGAAGTATCGTTTCTTGGATTTGCGCAAAGAGAGAATCCACAACAATATCTTGTTGCGTTCAAAAGTTATTGAACGTTCTCGTCAATTGATGAGAGAGCAGGGCTTTACCGAATATCAAACCCCGATTTTGACGGCTTCTTCTCCCGAAGGTGCACGCGACTTTTTGGTGCCTTCTCGTCTGAACCCGGGTAAGTTTTATGCTCTGCCACAAGCTCCGCAACAGTTTAAGCAGTTGTTGATGGTTTCGGGCTTTGATAAATATTTTCAAATTGCCCCTTGTTTTCGTGATGAAGATCCCAGAGCAGACCGTAGCCCCGGTGAGTTCTATCAAATGGATATGGAAATGAGCTTTGCTACCCAGGAAGATGTGTTTGCCGTTATTGAGCATACTTTGGGCACTATTTTTAATGAATTTTCTTTCGGCAAAACGGTTGACCAAGCTCCGTTTGTGCATATTCCTTTCCGCAAGGCCATGTTTGAATATGGCTCAGATAAGCCTGATTTGCGCAACCCTCTTATCTGGAAAGATGCAACAAACTTCTTTGGCGAATCCGGTTTTGGGGTTTATGACACAAGAGTTAAAGAAGGGGATATGGTTAAAGCAATGGTGGTATCTTCTGCCGGCGATAAGCCTCGTTCTTTCTTTGACAAGTTGGATGCTTTTGCCAAGGAAGAAAATATGGGCGGTGTCGCTTATATTGCTTTTGCAGAGGCCGGCGCCAAAGGTATTGCCAAGTTCTTTGACCAAGACAAGCTTGCCAATATCCAAAATTCTCTTAATGCCAAGCAGGGTGATGCCATCTTATTTGTTATTGGCAAGGGCATGAAGTTTGACAAGTTCAGCGGTCGTTTACGCAATAAGGTTGGCGAGGAACTCGGCTTGATTGATAAGAACTCTTTCAAGATGTGCTGGATTGTCGATTTTCCGTTTTATGAGGAAAATGAAGAAACCGGTGCCGTTGAGTTCTCTCATAATCCGTTCTCTATGCCGCAGGGCGGAATGGATGCTTTGCTCAATAAAAATCCTTTGGATATTTTGGCTTATCAGTATGACTTTGTTTGCAACGGTGTCGAGCTGCTCTCAGGTGCTGTGCGCAACCATGAGCCGGATATTATGTATAAGGCTTTTGAGATTGCCGGCTATGACCACAGCGTGGTTGATAACAAGTTCGGCGGTATGATCAGCGCTTTTAAATTCGGCGCTCCTCCGCACGCGGGCTCTGCTTATGGTATGGACAGATTGATTATGTTGCTTTTGGATGAAGAAGTTATCAGAGACGTGATTGCCTTCCCCTTGAACGGTAAGGCTCAAGATTTGATGATGCAGGCTCCAAATGAAGTAACCGAGCAACAACTTAAAGATTTGCACATTAAAATTAATATGGACTAGAATTCTTTTTGCTCTTGTTCCCAACCTTTGGCGGCGGTGTTTATGCAATCATTATAAACATGGCGGTCAGGTTGGGGGCAGGCGATGATTCCGCAAACAATTTTGTTGCCGCTGTTGATGAATTCAGGCAGTTCCCATGTTTTATCTTCCAGCTTGTAGCGAGCGAGGTCTGCCATTAGGCGGGCTTCCATAAAGTTCTCAAATTCTGAGGTGCAAATTGAGGGCTCTTTTTGAAACCGTTGTTTTAATGCCATAAATTGTTTTTGGTGTTCGGGCAAAATTTCTCCCTTGCCGGATAATAAATCAGTAAAGCTTTGGCGGGCGAGGGGATTCTTCCAACCGCCGCCAAAGAGAACAATTTTATCTGGCAATTCTATCTCTTGAGGAACCAGGGTCAAGGCGTGGGCAGCAATATAGCCTGCAAAATATTCAAAGGTATGTACCGCGTCATTAAAAGAAATATTTTCTTTTTCTACGTATTGAAAAATCTCGTCTTTGTGGTAATAAGCGGGGTCTCCGGATTTGGGCAATGCTTGTTCGTAGAAATCTCGTCCGAAGTGAAATAGCTTTTGCAACATTTTCATATTTAGTTTGCCGGTTTTGCCGAAGTTGGCGTTTTCATCGTAGGGCAAATTTGTATGGCGGCGGATGAAGTTGTCCGTATATTCATTAAACGGGCCGGCATCGGAGCCGATTTTGACGCTTCCTTCTGATATAATGGCAAAATTAGCGGTGTTGCCGCCGTTGTAATATATGCAATCTCCTTGAGCGGCGGAGATATGGGCATTGTGCGGAGGCACCAAGGGCGCACCCTCAAAACCCAGCATTAAAGGCAAAGAGCGAAAGTCGTAAACAACCTTAATTCCGGTTAAATCTGCCAGCATTTGGCCGGAGCCCATTTGTACGGTGTAGGGCAAATTTCCATTTCTTTTTGCCTGTGAGGGAGGATTATGGTCTAAGGTTTTGCCGTGAAAACCAATGGCATCAATGCTATCTTTATCAATTTTGTTTCGTTGGCACATATCATTGATGCAATCGGCAATTTGGTGGATATATTCATCGTGCAGAGTCTGAAACCCTAGTAATTTTTCTATCTCTTTTTTGCTTAAACCTTTGGCCTTTTGGCGCAAATCTTCCATCTTTTTTTGCATGGCCTGATTATATGGTTTGCTGTAAGAGCAAATGTCTGTGATTTTATTGCCGTCAAACTCGGTTAAAACCAGGTCAATCGCATCCATGGAATTTCCGGTCATGTTGCCGATGATTTTGAGAGACATTTTGAATTGCCTTTTATCTTATTTAATACCTTTTTTCCAAGCTAGCAGATGTTTCTTTGGCGGTCAATCCCTTAAACTCTGATTGCGTTTAGGATGGCAATGACCGAGACGCCGACATCGGCAAAGACCGCTGCCCAAATAGAGACTTCACCAAAAGCACCAAGACCTAAAACCAAAAATTTGACGGCAAGCGCAAAGATAATGTTTTCTTTGGCAATAAAGAGGGTGCGACGAGCTATTTTGACGGCGGTGGCAATCTTTGAAAGTTTGTCATCCATTATCACGATATCTGCCGCCTCTATTGCCGCATCAGAGCCAATGCCGCCCATGGCAATGCCGATATCGGCACGAGCCAGGCTGGGGGCATCGTTGATGCCATCACCAATAAAGGCTACTTGGCCGGGGTTTTGGGCCAGGCAGGCCTCCAAATGTTTGACCTTTTCTGCCGGCAAAAGTTCGGCAAATATGGTGTTGATTTTTAGTTTGTCGGCAATGCTTTGGGCAATTTGTTTGCGGTCACCGGTGAGCATAACGGTTTGTTTGATACCTAAGTTGTTAAGTGAGGCAAAAGCATCTTTGGCATCTTCTCTTATTTGATCGGCAATGAGCAAATAGCCAAGATATTTGCTGTCTGCGGCAACATAAACCAAAGAACCTGCAGCAGAAACTTTTGGTGTTTTCAGGTTTAATTTCTTCATTAATTTGGCATTGCCGGCATGGATAATTCTGCCATCGACAACGGCTTTGACACCGAGGCCCGGCATTTCTTCAACATCACCGGTGAGGCGGGAGAGTTTAAGCCTTTTGCCATAGCGTTTTTTGATGGAAACGGCAATCGGGTGAGATGAGTGCGCCTCCACGTAGGCGGCCAACTCCAAAAGAGAATCCGCATCTCCTTCTTGAGGAACAATTTTTTCAACTTCAAATTTGCCATAAGTCAGGGTGCCGGTCTTATCAAAAACCAAACAACGGATTTTGGCAAGGCTTTCTAAATATACACTGCCTTTGACTAAAATTCCTTCTCTTGAGGCTCTGCCAATGCCGCCAAAAAAACTAAGCGGAACGGAAATCACCAAAGCGCAAGGGCAGGAAATAACCAAAAAAGTGATGGCTCGGTACAGCCAGGTCTCAAAATCTAAATAACCACAAAGGGGAGGAATAACCGCCAGTGCAAGAGCCAAGAAAACAACTGCCGGAGTGTAATATTTGGCAAAGCGGGTGATGAGGTTTTCAACACTGGCTTTTTTGGCAGAAGCATTTTCTACCAGTTCCAAAATTTTGGCCACGGTCGAATCCTTAAACAAACTGGTGACTTTTACCTCTAGGGTTCCTCCTTGATTAATACACCCTGAGATAACCTGATCTCCTTTTTCAACATTGCGAGGCAAAGATTCTCCGGTGAGGGCAGAGGTATCCAAGCTTGAGGTCCCTTTGGTGATGATGCCGTCTAAGGGGATTCTTTCTCCGGGGCGAATCAAAATACTATCACCAAGTGCAACTTTTTCGGGCGCGGAGGTGATGACTTCTTCGCCCTTGATGATGTTGGCATAATCGGGACGAATGTTCATCAGCGAGGCAATGGATTTGCGGGAGCGATTGACAGCATAAGTTTGAAAAAACTCACCGACTTCATAAAACAACATGACTGCCACGGCTTCTGGATATTGTTTGATGCCAAAAGCCGCTAATGTGGCAATGGTCATCAGCAAATTCTCGTCAAAAACACGACCGTTTTTGATATTGAGAGCAGATTTGCGGATAATGTCAAGTCCAACTATCAAATAGGCGATAATCAAAAAAGCAAGATAGATTTTTGGCGGCAAGGGCAAAATAAGGGCTGAGAAAAAAAGCAAGCCGGCAATGATGATTTTGTATAGGCGTTTTTTTAAAAGCTTAGTCATTGGTTATCTCGCAGTCTGGTTCAATTTTTGCGGCAATGCGGCGAACTTCTTCCATGATGGTTTCTTCATCATCTGCAAAATCAATGTAGAGTTTTTGAGCCATGAAACTAACCGTGGCGGTGTTGATTCCTTTAATATTTTGCAAGGCATTTTCCAGTTCGGCGGCGCAGTTGGCACAGTCTAAATTTTCTATTGTGTAAGTTTTTTGCATGGCTACCTCAATTAAACGATTAAATATATGTTTAATTGTATGGCAAAAATAATTCCTTGTCAAGTCCCTTTATTTCAGCGAGGACAGTTCATATCAAAAATATCATCAATAGCTTTGTGGAGGAGTTTGGCCTCCGGGGTATCGGAGAGCTTGTAGAACATTTCTTTGCCGTCTCTGCGGCTGGAGAGAAGACCTGCTTGTTTTAGGAGCCTTAAGTGGTGGGAAACAGCCGGAGAGCTCATGTTAACGGCGGCGGCGATATTGTTGACACATTCTTCACAATGGCACAAAAGCCATAAGATTTTGAGGCGAGAGGAATCGGCGATCAGCCCAAAGGTGGCGGATACGTTCTCAAAGGCCTGAGGGCAAGGCATTTTTTTGAGCATTGCCTCGGTATCATCATGGTGGTGGTGTAATTTTTCCATATCATAAACTCCGTTTTTATATTATCCATTTGCAGGGAGTTTGCAAATATTTTTTGCAGAAGTTTATCTTTGGGCGGCATATTTTTGTTGACAAGGCGGTTTGTGTATTTTATAAGGGGCAAAGGTTATGCCGATTTAGCTCAGTTGGTAGAGCAACTGATTTGTAATCAGTGGGTCGGGAGTTCAAGTCTCTCAATCGGCACCATTAAAAACAAAATGCGCCTTCCAAAGGCGCTTTTTTGTTTTTAAAGTCGATTGAGGGTTGAACTCATGAGGCGATAATCTGACTTCTTGTCTTTAATTTTTTAGTTGAATTTTAATCAGGTTCTTTTATATTCAAGGCAGGCAGTATGAATAATGCTGTTTAGCACTCAGGTGCGAGGCTGTCGTAAGCCTATATACCAAGCGACGTTTTGGATATGACGCCGTTACATTGTCTGGCTGTTTATAGAGTTAGCAATGAATATATCCCTGACCGAAGGTCGGGGAGCTTTTGGCGTATGTTCAAGGTGATACCCAAAGGCCAAAAGGTCATCTCTTGGTATATGATTTACGAACTACCCCGACCACCTTTGTGCAAAAGGTGGTCTTTTGTGTTTTCTATAAAAATTTTTGACCTCGAATACAGCATCTAAAAAATCTGTTTTAATAACATGGTTAGGAGTATGTCATGAATACTAAACAAATGAAAACTGATTTTATGAAATATAGGGGAAGAATGATGAATGGTGAGGCCAACCCTATAGATGTCTATGTGGGAAATCGTCTCAGATTGCGCCGAGAAATGCTGAAAATTTCACAAGCCAAGCTGGCTTTATTGTTGGGTGTTACCTTCCAGCAAATCCAAAAATATGAAAAAGGCACCAACCGGATGGGCGCAAGCCGTATTTGGGATATGGCTTCAGTTCTGAAAGTGCCCGTTAATTACTTCTATGAAGGAATTGATGAAAAGCTTGATAAATATAGTCCTCGCAGGCTTTATGGAATTAATAATGAAGCCGTTGCAATCAACCCAGAATCTGATCCACTGTTTAAGCAAAGTAATATAGAATTGCTTATGGCTTTCGGAAAAATTAAAAATTGCAAATTACGACAATCAATTCGCAACCTGATAATTTGCTTATCAAAAACAACGTCTTATAATTCAAGCGAAAGTTTGGCTAAAAATATTGATTAGAAGCTGGTTGTAAAAAAGCACCCTCAGTAGGGTGCTTTTATTTTGAAAAGGGCTTTTTTATTTTAGCAGGCTTTCTGCCTCAGAGGAGGCTTGTTTCAAAACCTCGGCGCTGTGGCGGAGAGAGGCCATCTCTTCATTATTCAGGCTTGGAACGGCGGCATCGTGTGCGCCAAGGCGGTCAACAATGGTGGGCAGGCTCAAACATACGTCTTTTACTCCCGCTACCTCACTGTGCAGGGTTGAAACGGTTAGGTCTCTTTGCTCATCTTTGATTATGGCCTCGCAAATGCTTACCAAAGAGCTGGCTATGCCGTAATAAGTTGCTTTTTTGCCATGATAAATCTTGAAGCCGACATCTATGACATCTTGGGCGGTTTGTTTCTTGAAGTCTTCACTTAACGGTCTTTTTAGGCGGGCGGCATATTCTTTGATATCTGAACCGCCGATTGTAGCCGTGGACCAAGATACAAGCGAAGAACTGCCATGTTCTCCCATAACATATGCATGAATGGAGCGAGGGGAAACGTTGAAATATTCACTCAGCATCGAGCGAAAACGAGCCGTGTCCAAAACCGTGCCGGAACCGATAACCCGCTCTCTTGGAAAATGTGAAATATCAAGCACAATCTTGGTGATGACATCTACCGGGTTGGTGGCAATTAGGATGATACTTTCCGGTGCGTTTTCTGCGATTTGAGGAATAATGCTTTGCATGATTTTGGTGTTGCTTTCCAACAGGGCCATACGAGAATCCGTAAGGACTTTGTGGCTATCTACGGTGATGATAACAATGCCTGCTCCTTTAAGATCGGGATAGCCTCCCTGGCAAACTTTGCAACCGGCGTTAAAAGCTGCCGCGTGCAGAACATCTAGGCTTTCTGCCTCGGCCTTATCTTTGTTGATGTCTACCAAGACAATTTCTCCGGCCAGATTTTTAACCGCCAAAGTATAGGCTGTGGTGCTGCCGACAAAACCGGCTCCGATTATTCCTACTTTCATCTCCGTCTCCTTCAAAATTTATAAAGATACTCCTATATATAAAGTCATTATCTATTAATGTTAAGCGAAAAATTATTTTAATTTTGTTGACGAGTATGGGGTTTGAACTTATATTAAAAAAAGTTTTTTTATTAAGGATAGTTAGATGGCTTTTAAAACAAAACGTTTGTTGAAAAAAATGGTCTCTTGGGCCGGCTTGTTTTTCTTTGCCGTGGCCGCTTATATGCTCTATGTCCAGCTTTCTCGCTATAGTATGCAGGATATTAAAGAGGCTCTCTTTTCCATTCCGGCTCATAATTTATGGATGGCTTGTTTGGCCTCTTTGGGTGGGTATGTCGCTTTGTCATCTTATGACTATTTGGCCCTGCGCTATATCAAACGCAAACTTGCTCCGTGGAAATGGATTTTTGCCGGCTTTATTGGATTTTCGGTCAGCAATAATGCCGGACATGCCATTGTCTCCGGCGGAACTATTCGCTATCGTCTATACACCAGGTGGCGTTTTCATGCCACGGAGATTGTGCGGATGGTTACATTCTCCGGGTTTACGTATTTGGTGGCTTGTTTCTTCTTGATTATTGTCGGCTATTTTCTGACCCCAAACCACGCTTTTGGCGCCGGCTCCGTTTCTAAGGTGACAACCGAGGTTGTTACGCTGGTTTCCGCCATCGGCTTGTTTATTTATTTCTGTGCCAGTCTCTTTTACAAAAAACCGATTATCATTAAGGAAGTGGAATTTGATATTCCCTCCTTTAGGATGGCTTTGGCGCAAGTGTTTATCGGCGCGGCTGATATCTTGATGGCGTCATTGGTTTTGTACTTTGCGCTTATCTCGTTTATGGATATCTCGTTTGATACCTTTATGGGCGTGTTTATCATTGCGCAGGTGCTTGGCGTGTTTAGCCAGGTGCCGGGAGGTTTGGGCGTGTTTGAGGGCTTGTTTATGTATATCATCCCCGGAGATCACAACCAGGCAACTTTGTTTGGCGCTCTTATTGCTTATCGCGTTATCTATTATCTGTTGCCGCTTATTTTCTCCGGCGTGGTGCTCTTTGCATATGAGGCTTATTTGAAATATGTGAAAAAACAACGCTTGGAAAAATTGAAGATTTTCAGAACCGAAAATGTCAAGCAATTATAAAAAAATATCCTCGCCGAATGCGAGGATATTTTTTGTTATTCTTCTACCAGCCAAGAATTTTAATCTCTCCCGCTGCCGTGCGGCCACGGTCATCATAAGTTTCATAGCTTACTTTTTGAAACTCGTTTAGCCTCTTTAAGCCGGCGCGCTCTATTTGCGTGACGTGTACGAATACATCCTTATCACCTTCATCGGGCGTGATGAAGCCATAACCTTTGATACTGCTGTACCATTTGACTGTACCTGTTGCCATTGTCTTATTCCCTTATCTAAAATTGTCTATTGCAACCAGCAATTTCTAATTTAGAATAATACCAACTAAAAGTTTGTCAAGGCGCTTTCTTAAAATCAATAGTAGCAAGCTATCCATTGTTGCCTAGAAAGTTATTAACCTCATTTACAAAATAGTCTTCCATACTTACCGGATCTGAGGTCATGTTTTGCAGATTTTCTATTTTGGTATAGCCAAAGGGAGCGCCGTCGTCTATGCGAACCAGCACGACCTCAAGCGGCCGTGAGAGGTTGTAGGTTTGTATGAAATTGTTTTCATCATCATTTTGATAATTAATCATGAACATATTGTATTCATCGATGAAATTCTGGTCATAGAATTGCTCTATCATCTCAATGGCGGCAGCACAGGTATAGCAAGGCTCGTTGTTGAAAAAAATATAAATAATCGATTTATCATAACTGCTTTCATCGGCGTCAAAATAAGGTTCTATTCCTTGCGAAGGCATATAGCCATCGGTTGGGACAACCTGAGCTTGTGCGGAAAAGGCAAAGATCAGGCCCAAAGCAAGCAAAAGTTTGCGCATCTGTTTCTCCTATTTTATACACTTATGTCAAAAGTGTATAGGTTATAACGGGGCGCAGGAAACTGTCAGCCAATTTTGCATTTCTGAGGGCAACAGCTGGTTTAGTTTCTGATAGACTTCCTTGTGGTAGTCATTGAGCCAGCTTATTTCCTGCTTAGTTAGGAGATATTTATTGATGAGGCGTTTATCAATAGGTACTAAGGTTAAATTTTCAAATTTCAGCATCGGCTCGGCAAAATCCGGATTGTTATCTTCAGCAATATAGTACAAATTCTCTATTCTGATACCATATTCTCCGGCAACGTAATAGCCCGGCTCAATGGATGTCACTTGGCTTTTCTCAAGCGGGGATTTGCTGCGGCGGGATAGAGAAACAGGGCTTTCATGCACGCAGCCAAAACAGCCGACGCCATGCCCGGTGCCGTGGTTAAAGTCTTTACCAAAGCGCCATAATTCGGCTCTGGCCAAAGTATCAATGGCGCGTCCCTGAGTGCCGCTCGGAAAACGGCTTGAGGCAGCGGCAATATGCGCTTTCAATACCTGTGTAAAGCTGTCTTTTATTTTATCTTCAACTTTACCAATGGCAATGGTGCGGGTGATGTCGGTCGTACCGTCAAGATACTGAACACCGCTGTCTAACAGCAAAACGGAATTGGCCTCTAAGGTAAGGGCTGTTTCTTGTTTGGGTGTGTAGTGGACAATGGCTCCATTGCTACCAAATGCGGCTATGGTTTCAAAACTCAAGTCTTTGAAGTTTTCTCCCTGGGCCCTGAATTCTTTAAGCTTCTCGGCAATGGAAAATTCATTTTGCCCTTGCCAGTTGTTTTCCAGCCAATACAAAAACTTGCAGACGGCAACACCATCACGGATGTGCGCACGGCGAAAACCTTCCAGCTCCACCTCATTTTTGGCCGCTTTCCAAGAGAGAATCGGGTTTGCCAGATTGCAAATCCAGATTTTATGATTTTTCATCAGATTTTGTATCTTCTTGGGAGTGGCGTTGGGAGAAAGCCCGATTTCTTTGCCTTTATAGCGAGCGAGCTCAGCTTCTATCTTGTTTAAATCATTGGTAAATAAGCTTACCTCTCCTTCTTTGTCAACCAGGGCAAAAGCTCTTAAAACCGGAGTGTATGGCAGGCAGTTTGAACGCAAATTCAAGAGCCAGGAGACTGCTTCGCACTCGCTGATAAAATAAGCTTCCAACTTATTTTTGTTTATAAAATCCGTCATATAAGAAATTTTTTCTTCTACCGAAACGCCGGCAAACTCAATATCGTGCTCAAAAATATCCGCAACTTGAGGGGAGATTCTGGTGCCTAGAACTCCAATGTTGTCTTCAACAAAATGATGTTTTTTTACGGCACGATTCCAGAATTCGACCTCGCTTATGGAGTGGCACCAGGGGTCATAGGCAATATTTAAGCCGCTCTCGTCTTCTTTTTGGAGCCAGCTGCCGATGCTGTCTGAAGTACAAACAACCTTGACTTCTTTTGTATCAACTTCTTTGGTGGCTTGGAGTTCGTAGCGGCCGTCTACCAGTAAAACAGCACTATCTTTAAAAACAATCAAGGTTCCGGCTGAGCCGCTGAAACCGCAAATTTCATATAGCTTGTTCTCTTCTTTCAGCGTGGCTTCTTGGCTTAGGAACATGTTGCCGCGGGTGATGATGTAGGCATCCCATTTGTGTTTTATCAATTCTTTTTGCAAATCTGAAATTATCATTGTCTTATGCCTTTTGCAGGAGGGCTGCGCGCCAGTTGTCAAATTCATATAACTTGCACAATTTTAGCCCAAGTTGTTGGTGAGTGGAAATAATCCAGTCTGTTTGATTGTCTACGAAGCCTGAAAGAATCGCATAACCCTGAGCAGACAGGTGTTTTTGCAAATCCGGAGCCATTTCTAAAAGCGGGCGAGCCAAAATATTAGCCAAAACCAAATCATAGGGGGCGTTTTCTTTAACCAAAGGGGCTTTATAGCCGTCGCTTTGGCATATTTTTAGCTTACTTTCCAGGTTGTTGTTTTGGGCATTGCTTTGGGTTACCAGCACAGATTCCTCATCTATATCTACCGCTGTGATTTCTGCTTTGGGCCAAAGGCTGGCGGCTGCTAAAGACAAAATGCCGGACCCAGTGCCGACATCTAAAATCTTTTGGGGCACAAAACCGTTGTGATACAGCTCGCTGATGGCGGTTAAGCACGCTCTGGTGGTTTGGTGGTCTGAGCCAAAAGCGGTGGCCGCATAAATTTGAAGCGGAATTTTATTGGTTTGGGGAGCTTCTTTTTCGTGGATGCCATAAATGCAGAAATCTGCAACCTCAAACGGGGCAAAGCGGATAACATAGTCTTTGAGCCAGTTGGCGCTTTCTAATTTCTCAACCTTATAAGGCGGCAATGTAAGTCCGCGCTTTTTTGCGCTTTCTTGCAGATCTTCTTCTTTGAAATCTTTGGCCGTGTAGCCTATGTATTCATCTTTGCCGTCATCGTCAAAATTTTGGGCGTAAACTTCAAAATATTCTTCTAAGAAATTTTCAAACTCTTCGCTTATCTGTCCTTTAGGATGAAAGCTTATCTGCCAACAACTGCTCATCATTTTGTAGAGTTATCCCTGATGTTATAAAATTATTTACTAAACGAAGTTTATAGTATAATAATTAAAAATAAATTTAATTTGAACAAGAAGAGGGGACCTCATGAAAAAATTATGTCTGTTGGTATCTTTGGCGTTGTTGACAGGCTGTTTTAGAGCCGGGGATTATAATATTTTGCCTCAGCGCAATGATATTTTTACCATGTGGAACGGGCATAAAATTACTTTTTATGAGACGGACGGAAAGCCTACACTGCTTAGAACCGAGCGGGTGGAAGAGCGAAATTTTAAGCCAAATGTGGCACAGACCGTTTATACCGGCTATTCGGTTCTCAATAGTAAGGTTTATCAGAAGAATTACTATGCTCAAGAGTATATGAAACCTAATAAAAACGGAGCCTTGAACAGCGCTTCGTTGCCGATTGTGTTGAAGGCGGATAAGAAGTATAAGCTTATCGGTGAGGTGACTATTGACGGGCAAGTTTATCGTATGATCCCAGGGGAGATGGATGGTTATGCCGTCTTGATTGATGAAAATGGCGGCTTTTATAATAAAATCGGTCAGATAGACGGGGATTATCTTGTGCTTTTGGATACGGAGTTTTTTCCTTATCCGGCAGATCTGAAAATGATTGATGTTAAAAATACCAAAGCAGAGCAGAGTGAGGCTATCAAAGGCTTTGATGTTAAGTATGACGGTGTCAAACTCGACAGAATCTGGTTTACTTATTTGGACTATGATCAAGGTTTCGGCGACGGCGGCGTCTTTAAAAACATCAGTTTCCCCAATAAGCCGGGCTTGATTACCATTAATAACATCGGATTCCGTGTTTTGCAGGCCGATAATGAAAAAATTACTTATATGGTGCTGACTGAATAAATAAATTTTAAATCTGCTTTCTCTTTTGCAAAAAAATCTTGCGCTTAAGTATTGCTTGTTGTATAACAGCCCCGAGTTAAGATTTTTTTCAAGGAGTAAATAGATGTCTGGACACTCCCAGTTTAAAAATATTATGTACCGTAAAGGTGCCCAAGATGCCAAGAAGGCAAAGGTTTTTGCCAAGTTGGCTCGTGATATTACCATTGCCGCCAAGAGCGGTTTGCCCGAACCTGATAAAAACCCTCGTTTGCGTTTGGCTATTCAGGCTGCTCGCGCCGAAAGTATGCCTAAAGACAATATTTAGCGTGCTATTGCCAAAGCAACGCAAACTGCCGGCGGTGCGGATTATGTTTCTGCCCGTTATGAGGGGTTTGGTCCCGGAAAGGTCGCGATTATTGTTGAGGCCATGACTGATAATAAAAACCGCACGGCCGGAAATGTTCGCACCATCTTTGGCAAACGTGGTGGCTCTATGGGTGAGAATGGCTCGGTTGCTTTCAACTTTGAGCGCATTGGTTTTATCCAATATCCTTTAAGCGCTGCCGATGCCGACAAGATGTTTGAAACAGCCTTGGAGGCCGGTGCCAATGATGTTGTCAGTGATGATGAACATCATGACATTGAGACCTTGCCCGATGATTTGTCAGCTGTGACCGATGCTTTGGAAAAAGTTTTCGGCACGCCGTCTGCTTCTCGTTTGGATTGGAAACCGGTGGTTAAAACCGATATCAATGATCTTGAAACGGCCCAAAAACTGCTCGATTTTATTGATGCTTTGGAAGATGATGACGATGTTCAACACGTTTATCACAACGCCGAGATTTCCGATGAGGTGATGAAAAAATTAAATCCTGAGGAATAATCTCAGATTTTTGATGAATTAATCCGCTGTTTGTTTATAATAAAACACAGCGGATTTTTTTGAGGTTGGAGAATTATGGTCAGAATTTTGGGATTGGATCCGAGTTTGTCTTCTACCGGTTGGGGAATTATCGAGGCCGAGAGTAATCGCTTGCGCTATGTGGCAGACGGTTTTATTCCCACCGAGACCAAGACCCCTATTGCCGAAAGATTGGCGCAGATAAAAAATGCTTTGTGCGATGTTATTGAGTTTTATAAACCCGATGAGGCTGCAATTGAACAAGTGTTTATGAATACAAATGCTGTTTCCACCATCAAACTCGGTATGGCGCGCGGAGTGGTGATGATGGTGCCGGCTCTTTACAATATCAGCGTGACCGAGTATGAGCCCAACAAAATCAAAAAAGCAGTGGTCGGGGTCGGAAAAGCCGAGAAAAATCAGGTTGAAACCATGGTTAAAATCCTGCTGCCCGGGTGCAAACCTAAAAACAACGACTCCTCTGATGCTCTGGCAATTGCCATTACGCATAATTCTTTCAGGCGAATGCGCTGATTTATCTGCTATGCTTAATTTTTGGGTTTGTTCTTAAGTGCAAAAAGCGCTTGTAACAGAAGAGCTTTTTGTTTAGGATGATTGCATAATTAAAAATAAGGATTACATAGATGATTGCAAAATTGCGTGGTTTGGTTGATGCTTTGGGCGAGGATTCCTGCATTATTGATGTTAACGGGGTCGGGTATTTGGTCTTTGCTTCAGCTAAAACACTTTCTAAACTTGTGGTTGGGGCTGAAGCATCGCTGCTGATTGAAACCGTGGTCAGAGAAGACAGTATCTCTCTTTTTGGTTTTTATGATGCTTGGGAGAAAGAGTGGTTTAATACTCTAACCAAAGTGCAGGGTGTGGGGGCCAAAGTTTGTTTGGCAATTTTGTCGGTGCTTTCGCCGTTGCAGTTGGCTCAGGCCGTTTCCGCTCAGGATAAAAACTCCTTTACCAGAGCCAGCGGCGTGGGGCCAAAATTGGCAGCCCGGATTGTGACTGAACTGAAAGATAAGATAGTGACTATCCCAACAAGCGAAATGGCAAAGGATTTGGATATGAATATGACACCGCAAGAGGATGCTAACAGTGTGGCTGATATTCTGGCTGCGCAGCAAGGTGATCCGGACAAAATTGAGGATGCAATCTCGGCTTTGGTCAATTTAGGGTATCAGCGCTTGGAAGCTTATAGAGCCGTGAACCAAGCCGCTCTTAAGACTCCTGATGCCGATATGGCCACCTTGATTAAACTGGCTCTTAAAGAATTTGCAAATAAGGACTAGAACTTAGATGATTGAAGAACGTATTGTCAGTCCAAAAAGACAAACTGAAGACGAAAGTGAGGCTACCTTAAACAGCCCGGTTAATCTGCGGCCGCAAAGTTTGGCTGATTTTGTCGGGCAGAGGAGTGTTTGCGAAAACCTGAAAGTCTTTATTGAAGCCGCCAAGCAGAGGGGAGAGGCTTTGGATCATGTCTTGTTGTTTGGGCCTCCGGGGCTTGGCAAAACCACTTTGGCTTCTATTATTGCCAAGGAGTTGGGGGTTAATTTCCGCGCAACTTCGGCGCCGATGATTTCAAAGTCGGGCGATTTGGCGGCAATCCTTACTAACCTTGAGCGCAATGATGTGCTTTTTATTGATGAAATTCATCGCCTTAACCCTGCGATTGAGGAAGTGTTGTATTCGGCAATGGAAGATTTTCAGCTCGATTTGATTATCGGTGAGGGGCCTTCGGCGCGCTCGGTGAGGATAGATTTGCAGCCTTTTACTCTGGTGGGGGCCACAACCCGCTCAGGTATGCTTTCTACCCCCTTGCGGGAGAGGTTTGGTATTCCTTTGCGGCTTGATTTCTACTCGCCGGAGGAGTTGAAAAAAATTGTAATACGTGGAGCTCATTTGCTTGGTATGCCGCTTTCGGATATAGGAGCGTTGGAGATTGCCAAACGCTCAAGAGGAACACCGCGCGTGGCCGGGCGTCTTTTGCGGCGTGTGCGTGACTTTGGTGCGGTTTGCGGGGCGGCAGAGATTGACAACAAAATCGCTGATAATGCTTTGCGCCGCCTAGATGTGGATGACTTTGGCCTGGATGCGTTTGACCGCAGATATCTGAACTGTATTGTCCAAAACTACGGCGGCGGGCCGGTTGGAGCTGATACTTTGGCGGCGGCCCTATCTGAGGAGCGTGACACCATTGAAGAGGTTATCGAGCCGTTTTTGCTCAAACTCGGTTTTTTGCAGAGGACACCCAGGGGCAGGGTTATTTCTGATTTGGGCTGCCAGTATTTGGGCGTGCCAAAACTCAAAAAGGACAAAGTTTCTGCGCAATTAGATTTATTGGATAACTAAAGAGGATAAAATGATTATAAAACCAGTGTCTCCGGCCAGCGGAGAGTTGAAAGACAACGAGTTTTTGTTTCCGGTGCGTGTATATTATGAGGACACCGATGCCGGCGGTATTGTTTATTATGCCAACTATCTCAAGTTTGCCGAGAGAGCCAGAACCGAGTATATCAGAGCTTTGGGCATGCGCCAGCAGGATGCCTTGGAAGATGATGACAAGTTTGGTTTTGTGGTCAGGCATTGCGAAATTGATTATCAGGCACCGGCTGTTTTGGACGATGAGCTGATTGTTTCTTGCAAGGTGACGGAAATGGGGGGAGCCTCTTGCACCATGCACCAGGAAATCACCAGAGGTGATCAGGTTTTGGCAGTGCTTGATGTTAAGGCCGTTTATGTTTCGCTCAAAACCAAAAGGCCTTCCAGAATCCCTAGGGAATTGGCGGCAAAAATCATGTAGTCTGTTTTTTTCTTATTTCTCCGCCTTTTCTTTCAAGGACTGGCGGAGTTTTTTAGCAACATAAAGATTTCACTGTTAAAAAACAATATATTAATTGAATCTTTATCTTTGTGTGCTACATTGCGCTAAAATTGTGCAGGAATCTCTTTAGAAAAAAGGTAATTAAATATGGATACACAAGTTGTAAGCGAAGTTGCTAACCAGATGTCTATGTGGGATTTGGTGTGGGCATCTGATATGATGACCAAGGTGGTGATGATTGGTCTTATTGCCGCTTCTGTTTGGTCGTGGGCAATTATTTTTGAAAAATTGGGAACTTTGCGCCAGCTTAAGGCTCGCTCGTTGAAATTTGAGGAGAAATTTTGGTCCGGCGGCTCACTTGATCGCTTGTATGATTCCATCGGCAATCATCCCAATGACCCGATGGCCTCTATGTTTGTTGCCGCTATGCGAGAGTGGAAACGTACTAATATCTTGAAGTCTAAAACCGATCGTGGGTTGCGAGGTGTGTCTTTGCAACAGCGTATTGAAAAGGCTATGACCGTTTCTATGGACAAAGACTTGGATGCCATGGATAATCGTCTTGGCTTCTTGGCTTCTACCGGTTCGGTGGCGCCATTGGTTGGTTTGTTTGGTACCGTTTGGGGAATCATCAACAGCTTTAATGCTATTGCCACCACTCAGAGCAACTCTTTGGCCGCAATGGCGCCCGGTATTGCCGAGGCTTTGTTTACCACAGCCTTTGGATTGATTGCCGCTATTCCCGCTGTTGTGGCTTATAATAAAATATCTTCTGATATTGATCGCTATGCAAAAAAGTTGGAAAACTTTATGGCTGAATTTTCAAGCATTTTGTCACGCGAAATTGATGATACGGCTATCAAAGCCGATATGGCCGGAGAATAAAAATGTTTTTGATGCCAGAAACCAGACGTCAATCTGTTCGTTATCGCCGCAATGCCGATGTTAATATCACTAACCTGATGGATGTGATGATGGTATTGTTGGTGGTGTTTATGGTGGCGGCCCCGCTCATGACCTCGGGTATTGCTCTTGATTTGCCCAAAGTCGGCGGCAAGGCCATGGAGGGCGAGGAGACCTCTATTAACATCAGTGTTGACAAAGAGGGCTACTATTATATCGGTGAGACTGAAATTCCGGCAGATAAAGTGGTTGAAAAACTCAATGCCATGCGTGAGGCCAACAGCGAGCTTAGTGTTACAATATCTGGTGATACAGGTGCCGAATATGGCAGAGTCATCGGCTTGATGGCGATATTAAAAGAGGCCGGTTTTGATAAAGTCGGGCTTAAAACCGAACCTAAACCGAGAAATTTTAGAAAGAAATAATTTCTGATATGAGTACGGCGCTTAAAAAATCAATTGCTCTCCATTTGCTGGTGTTTATCATCTGCATGGTGGATTTGCCGTTGTTTTTTTGGAATAAGCCGACCATCGGTCAAGTGCCGATTATTGTTGATCTCAAAGATGTTAAAATCTCTGAGATGACCAATTTGCCGCCTAAGGCAAAGTTTGGTGATGAGGATAAGGCCGCAAGCCAGGTCAAACGTAAAATTGAAAAAAATTATACTAAAGACGAGCCTAAAGAAGAAGCCTCTGAGCCGGAGCCTAAAAAGGTAGAACCCAAGGAGGAAAAAACTCCGGAACCGCCCGCGGCTAAACCTGAACCGCCAAAGAGAGACCATTTGGTGGCACCTCAGCCTAAGAAACCGGCTCCAAAAGTTGAGGCTAAAAAAGAGGCTCCCAAACCTAAGCCGCAGCCTAAAAAAACTGAGCCTAAAAAGCCGCAGCCCAAAAAAGAAGACACTAAGAAGCCTGAATTGGCTAACCCCTTAAAAAGCTTGTTGGCCTCGGTTGATGCCCTGGAAAAAGCCGAAGGACCCACAGATACTACTGCCACCATCAAAGAGGGGACAGATGTCAACAATATGGGAATCGAGGGCGGAACCGGTGGGTCTTATTTCAGCGAGCTTTCGATTTCTGAGATTGATGCTATTGCCGGACGGCTGCGTGCGTGTTGGAACCTTGATCCCGGCGCAATGGGAATCGAGGACATGATTGTGGAAATCAGGGCGCAACTGAACCAAGACGGCACTGTTCGCAAGGTGGAGATTTTGGATACCGGACGCTATAACTCCGATAATCACTTCCGCTCGGTGGCTGATAGTGCCCGCAGGGCTGTTTATATCTGCGCGCCATATTCGATTTTGGCAGATAAATATGCCGAGAAATACGATTTGTGGAAGGTTTTGCGTCTGCGCTTTAACCCGATGGACAACTCTGTTCAGTAGTTTTGAGGGGAGAAGGTTATGTCTGAGGTATCTTCAACCAAAAAATTGCCGCTAAAAAAGATTTTGCAAGAAAGTTTTGGTTACTGCAACCAAAACCCCAAAATGGCGGCATTGTTCGTGGTGCTTAACTATCTGACTTGTGCCGCTGTTTTTTATACATGGAAAAGCGTGTGGCTGTGGTTGGTGGCGGCGGTGATGTATGTTTTGTGGAGCGGTTTTTTTCGCTATTATTTTAACCGCAAACCTTATCTGCAACTGGGGCCGCTTGTATCTTCTTTGGTGCCGTCGACCAAAATTTTGGTGCTGACCGTGGTGGTGGTTTCAATCTTTTTGTTGTTGCCGTTTGCCATTATATTTATTCCGCATTTGCCGCCTCAGTTTGTTGCACATTATTCTCATTTTCTGCAGATGAACTCACAAGGCGGAAGTGGCGATTTGAATACAATTGTCAATGTGGTTATTGTTTTATTTTCGCCTTTGATTTTTTATCGACCGATGCTGGCATGGATTGCCACACTCATCGGGCGTAGCGGATCGCTGCGTTTTACCTGGAGCAAAACCAAGGGGAATTATTGGGAATTTTTGTTGCTGGCCATTGTTATCGATTTGAGTCTGAGTTTTGTATATAAAGGTATCTTATTTGTTGGTGGCGGTGTATGTGCGGCTCTTATTCCTATTTCTGTTTTGGTGGTTTACTACAATATTGTCTTGGCCAGGTTATATGAGTTTTTCTTTTTGGAAATAGAGCCAAAAGAGTAAATGCCCAAAACGAGGCCCCTTTTCGGTGGGGCCCTATCTTTATGCAAAAAAGATTATAATCTAAAATACAGAACTTGTTTTTGTGGAAAAGTCCTCCGTTTTTCTGGCAACCGATGTTGAAAAATATATAATCGAGGCTGGTATACTTAAATAGAGAAATGTAGGGGACTTATGAGCGGAATTAGCTTAACCGCATCGATGCGGTCGAATTTGCTGAGCCTGCAAAACATCAGCGGGCAGGTTTCCTCTACTCAAAATAAGCTCTCAACGGGAAATAAAGTAAATTCCGCCATAGATAATCCAAGTTCTTACTACACGGCGCTTTCACTGAATAATCGTGCAGATGACTTGAACGCTTTGCTCGACAGTATGGGCCAAGCGGTGAGTACGATTAAAGCCGCCACCACAGCCTTAGAAAGCGCCACCGAGTTTCTGGAGCAAGCGACGGCAATTGCCACACAGGTAAATTGTAGCTCTTATGTTCCGGAAAAGTCTTATTTTGAAGAAAAAGTCGGTGAGAACGGTGCCGTCGTGACGACTGCGCAAGAGCTAAAAGATGCCATAGCTGCCGGTAAAGAAACAATTTGTGTTTATGGCGCCATAGATTTGGGCGATATCTCGACATCTGGCGGATTAACACTGCAGGAGAATCAAAAACTCGTCGGAGTTGGTTATTATGGTAACTTCGGCACCAAGGGAAAGGATTTTTCTTCCATCAGCGCCTCAGCAGACACCAAAGCTCAGAACCTCATTACCATCAACAAAACCGGCAATTTGGTTAGCGACTTGAATATAGATTATAAAAGCTCTTTGGCGGATACGAATGGATATGCTGCTATTCGTGTGAATTCTAAAGCTGAAGCAGATTTAAAAAATTTGAATATAGATGCCAATTTTGCGGCAATTAGGAATTATGGGCAACTCGATTTAGATGGCTCATTTAATATAAAAACAGATGCAGAGTGGGGAAGGGGGATTACAACAGAGAATGATGGCATTTGTAATATTAATGCAAATGCCAGATTAGATATTGAAACTTATCAAAATACATCGATAGGAATAGTTTCTGTCAATGGTGGTGTCACCAATATCAATTCCGGCTCTTTGATTAGAATTAATAGTTTAAAATATTATAGTTTATGTGCACATCAGAATTCGACACTGAATATTGCGGAAGGAGCCGATATTTATGTCGAAAGCAATATTTCTAGTATATTAGTCTATTCAGGTACTTTAAATATTGCCGGAAATTTGTATAGTAATAGTGGTGTTACCACAACGATGGACAATTGCCGTATCCATATTGGTGCGACAGCTCAGATATATTCCGGATATAATGGCAGTGGCCTTTCTGTTGGTACTAGTAGTGCTAATCCCAACATTCTAGACATTGCGGCGGGGGCGAAGATAGCTTTTGAGAAAAACGGTGCCACCAAGTGGTACGAGCTTCAATCTGATTATAATTACACGGCTTCAACAGCTGGGGTTAATATTTCTTATGATAATGCCGACAGTATTCTAAATGTAGCTAACACCGGTTCTTGGAAGACGGCCAAAGATGTTATTGCCGAACAAGAGCAAAAAAATCAGGAAGAAGAAAATAACACGAGCTTAATAGAAACAGATGATTTAATCAGCT
>CALXVV010000042.1 GCA_944392205.1 uncultured Alphaproteobacteria bacterium
AGAGCCAGCATATTGGCGCTCTCTTCATTCATATCCGCCAAAGTCAATTTATCCGCCCCCTCAGTCAAAACATTTATCAAACTTTCAGTGAAGTCCTGCCTGGTGGTGATGATGGAATAGTTGTTGCCAAGCTCCGAAGAATAGTTGCGAATAGATTGCAAGGCATTGGCAATTTCTGCCAGACTATCGGCAATATCTGCTTGGGTTTGCCAACCAAACACCGTAAAGCCTAAAGCTTGAGAGCTCATATCTTTGCCTTGCACGCTCAAATCTGCCGTGTTCGTTTCATTAAACTTCACAGTGAGTTTATCTGCTTGCAAAAGATTGACGCCTTTATAACTTGCATCTTTAATAAGCGAATCATATTGATTGATGATTTCTTGGTAATTCTTGCCGGCATCAGTCAAATCTTGTTTAGCGGTTTCACCGTTTGAATTACCTTCTTCAAAATCTATCTCAACCTTCTCCGGCAACTCCCAGGCATGGGTAGATTCAAGGTTGTTTTTTATGTTGTCAAAAGATATATTGTGGAACTCTGTTGAATCGACCTTATCTTGAAAAATATCTTTAACTTTATACCAATCTGTTTTTCCGTCTTTCTCAAAAGCTAATTTTGCCCCTAAAGCAATATCCAAAACATTACTTCCTTTTCCATTGTTGTAACCGTTACTCATTATGGTTGGAGAAGATGTCGCCAAATAAATCTGCGCAGAAGATGCTATATTAATTCGATTTCCACTAATATAAGAGTTAACAAAACAAGTTTCTTTGGAAGAATTTACATACAAATTTCCTGCAATTTGTGCTGTGGACATATCCCTTATATAGAATCCATACCCGTACTTCCCCGCCGTTTGGATATTGATATCAGCACCGTAAGCCACATCAAAAAAAGATGAGACTTCTGAAAAAATTCCATATCCGGATTCTCCGGCTGTTTGTATACTAACTTTACTTTGAGAGGATAGAGAAACCTTTGAATTATTATACGCATGTATTCCGTATCCGTATTGTCCTAACGTCTCAATATTTACTTGACTATTGGTGTTAATATTTATATTTCCGTTATTATATATAGATATTGCACATCCTTCATAACCATTTGTTTTGATCTTAATATTCGCATCAGGTTGAACATTTACTATAGAACCACTTACATACGTTCCACAAGAGCGATATCCTGACACATCTATAGTGATATTTCCTTCAAGATTAGTCAAAGCGCCATTATGAGAAGCTATAACACTTGTTACCGCTGTATTTTTTGTATCATTTGAAAACTTAACATTTATGTCGAGATTACGTAATGTATTTTTATTGAGACCTCCACCACCATTTATGTAGATAATGTTGCCATTATTGACAGCAGCCCTATTAACATAGTTGATTCCTAAATCGGAAATCGTAGAATTATCTTTTTTGATAGTTATCATGTTTTTGTCAGAACTATTCGTTGTAACAGTTAAACAAGAAAACTTATTTGTATCCGTGTCATAGTTTCCGAAATATCCAACACCGACAAGTTTTTGATTTTCTTGCAATGTCAATCCGCCAGTTTGTGAGATATCACCTAAATCTATAGCGCCGTAAACACAAATTGTCTCTTTGCCCGCATTTATCGCATCTCTTAATTCTTGCGCGGTGGTGACAACGGCACCATTTGCCCCCACTTTTTCTTCAAAAAATGATTTGCTCGGGATTTTTGCTGTTTCTAAAGCTTGTGTCGCCACTGCAGAGGCTTGTTCCAAAAACTCGGTCGCGCTCTCCAAGGCTGTGGTGGCGGCTTTTATGGTGCTCACCGCTTGGCCCATGGAATCTAACAGCGCATTCAAATCATCTGCGCGATTATTCAAGGATAAAGCTGTATAGTAAGAACTTGGGTTATCTATCGCGGAATTTACTTTATTTCCCGTTGCTAGTTTATTTTGAGTAGAGGAAACCTGCCCGCTGATGTTTTGCAGGCTCAACAAATTCGACCGCATTGACGCAGTTAGGCTTATTCCGCTCATTTAATTCCCCTAAAGTTCGTATAACGGCGTTTCTTAAAGCTGCCATTCTTCGAGCTTTCTCTAGCTCTGTTTAGGTTTCGATTACTGCTTTTGATTATATGTTTTTTAAATTGCCTTTGCCAGAAAAACAGAGGACTTTTCCACATAAATCAACCCCCGCTTGGAAGCTATCCATGCGGGGGAATGAGTATTCATCTATGCCTTATTTTGCTTTGCGTTTATCTACCAGCATTAAATCAGGCTTGCCTTGTTCGGCCGGAATCGGCGCGCCTAAGCGCATACAATGCCCATCAACATAAGCACCGGGCTCAATGGCTATGGTATTGTGGGTGGCATCGCCTATCAGCTTGGCAGACTTGGCAATAAATAAGTTGTCCGCCGAGGCCTTGCCATTTAAAACTCCATAAAGCTGGATATTGTTGGCGGTGACAGAACCGACAACCACTCCCTTTACACCGATTACCAACTCCTCACAGCTGATATCGCCTTCTATTTGGCCATCTATATGGACAATTCCCTCGCTGATGATATCACCTTTCAATCTGGCATTCTCGCTGATGATGCTTGGAACCGGCGCACCAGTTGAACTGCGACTCAGCCGACGAGCTAATTTTAAATAAAGCAACTTTTTTAATTTCTTCATTTTAAAACCTCTTTGCTATATTTTTGCCTGCATAAACGGCATCGGATCTACCGGACGCCCTTGATACAAAACCTCATAGTGAAGATGTGGGCCTGTGGAGCGCCCCGTATTACCAACTTCTCCTATTGTATCATTTATTTTTAAATAATCACCCTTTTTTACATATATCTTGTGCATATGCGCATAACGCGTCTTGAAACCATTGCCGTGGTCCACAATTACATTATTGCCATAGCCTTTGTTGGAGTGCTCAACTTTTACCACCCTGCCCTTGGCTTTGACCTGAATTTTGTTGCCGGTGCGGCTGGCCAAGTCTATCCCCTTATGGCCGGCCTTCTTTTTATTAAACGGATCCGTGCGGCTGCCAAAACGAGAGGTCACCCAATAGCTCCAAACAGGTTTGCCCAGCGGCACGTTTTGCACAACCTCGCGGTAATACTCCAAATCATCCGCTGCTTTGTAAATGCTTGATATCTTGTCATTTATCTTTTTATCGCCAAGTTTGGACACCGATTCCGGAATAAACGGACCGCCGGAAGACTCCCTCTTTTTGCTGCCGGCTAACGGATTGTAGTATAGCCCTTGGCGTTTGAGCGAAACATTTATGCTTGAAAAGGCGCTTTTTATCTTCTTTACCTCTTTGAGAGCCAGAGCCTCCACCCGACTGAAAACCTCCATCTCGGCTTCTTTTATCTCTTTGACCGCATCTTCCAGCTCGGCGAGCTGTTCCCTCAGGGCATCTCGCTCAGAGACGGCGATATCCCTTTGCAAAAGAGCCTCGTTAATGCTCATCTTCTCATTGATTTTTTTATCATCAGCCCAATCTTTATCTGCCGTGATTTGCTTGATTTTATCTTCAACCACCATTGCCTGGCGTTTGTATTTGTCTAGGTTCTTTTTGTTTTTGGAACCGCTCTTCTCTATTGAACTTAAGACTTCATCTATGTTTTTTTGAATGGCTACAAAATCGCTCATCAGATCAACATAGGCATCCCGCGTTTCAACAAGCTCTTGGTCTTTGTGGGTGATAATCTTGCCGGATTTGCTGTACATATGGTATGAGTAAAAACTCCATGCTCCAATCAAGCATAGAATTGTTAGCATAATGACCTGTAAGCGAGATGAAATTGTAAAAACTTTGGCGCGACCGGCACTTCTGAAGATTATCTCTTTCTCAGAAAAAAACGGCTTCTTTTCCGTATATTGCGGAGAATAGGCCTTGGTCTCGCCTAAACGATTTTTGCCTTTCATTTATTGCCTTAAGCTGTTAAAACACACACAAACGCCCCTAAAAAAACAATCTTATAGGCGTTCGCTCTTTACCTATAACAAAAAAAACAAAAAAAATACAGTTTTTTTTAAAAAGACGTCCCAAAGCCGCATTTTGCTTCTGTCTTAACGTTTTTATATTGCGGTGGTTTTGCCCTTTTTATCCGCCTCTGCTTGGTGTGGATAAAATCACTCAATATCCTCATCTAGGAGAATAAACTCATCCGAGCCGGCCAGATTCAATACGACTCTGGCTCTTTCATCCAACAAATCTAAGTCTAAACTGCTGTTTGAGAGGTGTTTGACCTTCTCTTCAAGGTGAGTCTTTTGGCTTTCATACTCGGCAGCTATCTTCTTGGCCTCGCTGATTTCTTGTCTGAGATACAGATATTTTAACAAACCTCGCTCCCCGTTTATGGCGTGGAAAGCAAAATAAACGATCAGAAATGCCCCTATCAGCCAAAAACCGGAACTCTTTATCCGATTTTGTATCTCCCACAACAGTCCCATTATTATTCTTCCTTAAATCTTGGACAGCGTGCCCCATAAAAAAAAGACTCGCAAAATTATTTTCCCTAATTTCTTTTTAGTGAAACAGATTTAAGTTAATAATTGTTTAGCGCAGCAGAAAATTTATCTAGTAAGATGCACAATCATTGCCGCGCCATTTCCAGCCGACAACACGCCCTCCCTGCAAGTAAAAAGCTGTTTGGCACACATATTCAACCGTATAACCAAAAGCTCCGCCATAGGGTGAAAAATCATAGTTATCCAAGAACGGCGCATATAAATCTCCCTCGTTTGACAAAGCGCCTTGGTTGTATAAATAAAATTCAGAGGGAACATATACATCGTTTGCCTTTGTGTAGGCAATGACCTCATCCCCGTTTGGGAGCATCTTAACCGCACTCGGAGAGCCCATTTGTTGAATTAGAGCCTCTTTGCTTTTGCCTATCAGCGAATTTAGCTCAGAATCGTATTTGGCCGTGGTGGCACACGCTCCCAACAGTAGTCCAAATGCCAAAAGCAGGCTTGTTTTGTTCATCGAAATACCCTTTCTTTTGAGTTGTACACCCAAAAGAAATTAATACCTCAATTTCAATTTTCAACTTAGTGATAGCTTCTGACTAAAGAGCTCAAAATTCCCTGAACTTTCACCCTTGAGGCCGGCAAACGTCTGACCTCGTAGGCATCATTTTTGGGAATCAGCAAAACTTCCGGCCCTTCTTTTTTGATCTGCTTTAAGGTCGCCTCGCAATTGTCTACCAAGGCAACGACAATATCCCCGTTTTGGGCCGTGTCCGCTTTTTTGATGATGACGGTGTCCCCATTCAAAATTCCGATGCCTTCCATGGAATCCCCCTCGACTTTGAGGGCATAGTACTGCCCGCCCCTGACCATCTCATAGGGAACAGAAAACTTATCATTTTCGTTGGCAATGGCCTCTATCGGCGTGCCGGCGGCAATCTTGCCATACAAGGGAATCTCAACCATGGCATTGAGCAGAGCATCTTCTTTCTTTTTTTCTTCAGCAATCACTGCCGAAGGTTTCAATTTAGGCAACCTCACAACTTCCAAGGCTCTTGCCTTGTGCGGAAGCTTGCGCAAGAAATTGCGCTCAACCAAAGCTTCAATTAAAGCATAAATACCAGATTTAGATTTCAGCCCAACTGCATCTTTCATCTCATCAAACGATGGGCAGCACCCCGTTTCTTTGGTCGTTTTGTTGATAAACATCAAGAGTTTGTATTGTTTTGGGGTGAGCATCAGTCCTTGTCCTTTCAAGCAAACAAACAGGTTTGGTCCTGTTTTTGTTCTACTTTAGTTCTTTTTTGCTGTCAACCGTTTTTTTGTAAAATTATTTATTGAAATAAATGCAACCTTTGTTTATAGTTTGTGATAACTGTGTTTAATAAAAAATTTTAGGAAATAATCATGACAATAGAGACCAATGTCCATAGAGAATCCAGACTAGCTAAGTTAAAAACCTTGCAAGAACAAGGCTACAATCCCTATCCTTATCGCTTTAGACCGGACGCCTTTGCCGCCGACTTGCAGGAAAAATATAAGGACCTTGAGCCCGGTGTCGATACCCAAGATTATGTTACCATTGCCGGCCGCGCTATGGCCGTGCGCAATAATGGTATGTTTATTGATGTTAAAGACATGAGCGGCAAAATTCAGGCCTTTTGCCATAAAAACCATTTGTCTGAAGACGGGCTTGAAAGACTGAAGTCTCTGGATGTCGGCGATATTGTCGGAATCTATGGCTATGTTCGCAGAACCCCGCGCGGAGAGCTCTCTATTGCCGCCGAAAAATTTGATATCATCGCAAAATCTCTTCAGCCCCTGCCGGAAAAATTCCATGGCCTGACCGATATTGAAGCCAGATATCGCCAACGCTATGTTGACTTTATCATGAATGATGACAGCCGCGAAACCTTTAAAAAGCGTTGCCAAATTACTTCCGCTATCCGCCGTTGGTTTGAGGAGCATAACTTTTTGGAAGTCGAAACCCCTATCCTTCATACCATCATGGGCGGAGCCAATGCCAAACCCTTCATTACCCACCACAATACCTTGGATATGGACTTGTATCTGCGCGTGGCTCCGGAGCTTTTCTTGAAGCGCTTGGTTGTCGGCGGGTTCGACCGCGTGTTTGAAATCGGGCGCAACTTCCGCAACGAGGGAATTGATAAGAATCATAATCCGGAGTTTACCTCTCTTGAGGCTTATCAGGCTTATGCCGACTATAATGATATGGCAGACCTCTTTGCCGATATGATCCCCTATGTGGCCGAAAAAGTTTTGGGAACAAAGGTTATTAAATGCGGTGAAGAAGATGTCGACCTCTCTAAGGGATTTGCCCGCAAATCTATTATCGACCTCTGCAAAGAATATGCCGGAATAGATCTCTTGGCAGCTCAAACCGTGGATGAGGCAAAGGCTATGGCCAAGTCCGTCGGTGTTGATGCCGATGACTGTTCTTGCTGGGGAAAAGTCGTCCAGGCCGTGTTTGATGAAAAGGTTGAAGCTCATCTTATCCAACCAACTTTGGTCATGGATATGCCCAGAGATATCTCTCCGCTGGCAAAAACTCATCGATCCAACCCCAGATTGGTTGAGCATTTTGATGCCTATATCGGCGGTATGGAAATCGGTTGTGCATATTCCGAACTTTCTAATCCGCTTGAGCAAGAGGAGCGTTTTGAGGCCCAAGTAGCCGAGCGTGAGGCCGGAGATGATGAAGCACAAATGCTTGATGAGGACTTTGTTGTCGCTCTGGAAAACGGCCTGCCTCCAACCGGCGGTATGGGCATGGGTATCGACCGTTTGGCTATTTTGCTCACCGGAGCCGCAACCATTCGCGATGTTATTGCCTTTCCGACACTGCGCAAAAAGGACTAATCAGTGACTGACATATCCGGGCGCCAAAAACTTATCCGCTTGGTTCGCAAAATCTTTTGCGGAGCCGTGATTTGTTTGGGCGCCTACTATGTCTACCTCGGTTTAGACCTTCTGCCGCCTGAACCATCGCTGGAAGCTGACAATACTAATATTGAGATTGTCTTTGAGGAAGTGCCCGAGGATGATGCCGAAACCAGGCAACTGAGACTTTCTTTTGAGGAATATTGCAAACGCAACCCTATCAGCACTTGTTGGGATAACCGGCAAACTACCGATTTTTTGTATGATGACGATAATGAGCAAATCGCTGTCATCAAGTCTGAAGAATTTTCTCCGGAACTTTTGGAAAAAGCCATGCAGGCCTCACCTAAGGAAATAAACCGCGTGGCCGAAATGTTGGAAGACAAAAAAGACTTGCAGGTTGATGAGAAGACAAAAGAACTTATCTCCGCCTTGCAGGACCTAAACCAAAATATCTTGGACCAGTTGTATGAGGAAGAACTGCCTGAAGATGTCTTGGAAGCGCGCCCGATTTCTAATCCAAAACTCATCGGCAAAAGCATTATACCCGCCCATAAGCCCCCTTATTTTGGCGAAAACCCCGTGATTGCCGTGGTGATTGATGATATGGGAATCAGCACCAAAAGAACAGCCGATATTGCCTCGCTTAAAGCACCGCTGACGGTATCTTTTCTCACCTATGGGCGCAATTTGGATAAGCAAATCGAGAACTCTCGACTTTCAGGCCAAGAAATTATGATTCACGTGCCGATGGAAGCACACAGCGTAGTTGATGAAGCCCCCGATGTTCTAACTACGCAAATGAGCCAACAAGAAATTCAGCAAAACTTACTTGCCATGCTTGGCAAATTTCACGATGCCAAAGGGATTAACAATCACATGGGCAGCAAGCTGACCGAAGATATGGAGCGGATGTCGGCGGTTATGGATGTTTTGAAAGAAAAAGGGCTTTTCTTTTTAGATTCAAAAACTTCTGCCAAATCAAAGGCTGAAGAGGCAGCCGAAAAGGCCGGCATTGCTTATGCTCACCGCCATGTCTTTATTGATAACAACAACGATAAAGCTTATATTTTGGGCCAATTGGCAAAGGCCGAAAATGTTGCCCGCAAAAACGGATATGCCATTGCTATCGGGCATCCCAAGACACAAACTTTTGCCGCCCTCAAAGACTGGCTTCCGTCTTTGGAAGAAAAAGGTATTGTCTTAATGCCGCTTAGCAAAATCGTTGCGATTTTAAACCCCGGAAAATAAAAAAACACCGGTTCTTTATTGGAGAACGGGTGTTTTTCTTATTCTATGCGAACACCAATTTCTTGGCGCGGAAGCTCTTGAAGTGGCCATTGAGCCCTATGCGGTCGGCAAATTCCTTATGGTCTATTCTTTTCCAGTTTTCTTGGAAGAATACTTTCCTTTGCTGCCAGCCGTCAGGTGTTGCACAATGCTGCCAAAGTTTTTCAAACGATATGCATTTGTGCAGAATTATCCAAGCCTGTTGGTGGAGGGTGGCTCCATCCACGGCAGAAGAGAGCATAAGGTCTCCCTGTTTATGGCCGTTTTTATCCAGATGGTCGATGATGCCAAAGAGGATATCCTCCATATGCTCGCGGCAGCTTTCAAGTTGCAGCACAAACGCTCCCTGTTTTTGGATGAAGTGAAAGCAGCCCAAGGACATGGGAGCCGGCTCATCAAAATAAACAGAGTATTTGCGGTATGGCGCCGGGAGCTGTGTCAAAATTGTTCTGGGATTGTGGGTGACGGCGCCATGAGAAATACGCTGCATGGCAATCTCGAACAGCACTTGACCGATGAAGGCATTTTTTTTGTAAAGCTCTTGTCCAAAATCGGCCATCAGCTCCATAAAATCATCGCTGATGCATTTGCCTCTGGTATCTGGCCCTGTCGGTTTGGCGATTTGCGGCAAGATGACATATTCAATCAGGTCTTGGTCAGACATCTTGAAGATGCCCTCATTTTGCTTAGCGGTCAGTTCATAGACTTTTTCTCTTAGCTTTTCCATTTTTAAGTTGTTATTTGAAATAATATGTTAACTAATATTCTGAGAATGTTGTTGGTATAGCACCGTTTAAAAGTTTTTGTCAACGCCTGCCAAGCAGTAAAATCAGAAAAAATCTGATTTTAGAAAAAAATATCTTGACCTTAATGATTTTTCCATTTATATATGCCCTAGTTCTAAGTAATGGTCCCATCGTCTAATGGTTAGGACATCACCCTTTCACGGTGGTAATATGGGTTCGAATCCCGTTGGGATCACCAATACAAAAAAGGCCTCCTTTATGGAGGTCTTTTTTGTATTGATAACAATCCCGAAGGGGTTCGAACCCGAAAGGGAGTGCTAAGCAAAAATACAAACGGCAGTCATGAAAATGGCTGTTTTTTTTATTTCCGAGGTTTTGACAATTTTAAGTGTTGTTTTTCAAGAATAGCTGTTTTTATAAAATGTTCGAAAGG
>CALXVV010000043.1 GCA_944392205.1 uncultured Alphaproteobacteria bacterium
CTACAATTAATCAGTTAATTCGTAAATCACGAACACCCAAAGTGAAGAGAAACAAAGTTCCGGCTTTGAAAGCTTGTCCACAAAAACGCGGTGTTTGTACAAGGGTTTATACAACAACCCCGAAAAAACCGAACTCCGCTTTGCGTAAAGTGGCTCGCGTTCGTCTTACCAACGGCTTTGAAGTAATCAGTTATATCCCTGGTGAAGGTCATAATCTTCAAGAACACTCAGTGGTACTGATTAAAGGCGGCCGTGTAAAAGACTTACCTGGTGTTCGTTATCATATCATTCGTGGTACCTTGGATACTCAGGGTATCTCCAAACGTCGTCAGCGTCGTTCGTTGTATGGCGCCAAGAGACCGAAATAAGGAGTAGAAAAGATGTCACGTCGTCATACTGCTGAAAAAAGAATCGTACTGCCTGATGCTAAATTCGGCGATAAGGTAGTCGCAAAATTTATTAATAACGTTATGGAGCATGGTAAAAAAGCTGTTGCCGAGAAAATCGTTTATTCTGCTTTTGATATCATTGCTGCCAAGTCAAAACAAGATGCTTTGAAAGTCTTTGCTGACGCTATTGAAAATGTTAAGCCTTTGGTTGAGGTTAAGTCTCGCCGCGTTGGTGGTGCTACTTACCAAGTACCGATGGAGGTTCGTCCGGACCGTCGTCAGGCTTTGGCTATCCGCTGGATTATCGAAGCTGCTAAAAAACGTTCAGAATCTACAATGACAGAGAGATTGGCTAATGAGTTGTTAGACGCTGTCGCCAATAAAGGTTCTGCCGTTAAGAAACGTGAGGATACTCATAGAATGGCTGAAGCCAACAAGGCTTTCTCCCATTATAAATTTTAATGTAGTTTAGGGATAAAATACAATGGCTCGTACACATAAATTGGAATTGTATAGAAACATCGGTATTATGGCTCACATCGACGCCGGTAAAACGACGACCAGTGAGCGTATCCTTTACTACACAGGTCAAACCCACAAAATCGGTGAGGTTCATGAAGGCGCTGCCACCATGGACTGGATGGAACAAGAGCAAGAGCGCGGTATTACCATTACCTCTGCTGCCACCACCTGTTTTTGGAAAGGACATCGTATTAACTTGATTGATACTCCGGGACACGTTGACTTCACCGTTGAAGTTGAGCGTTCTTTGCGTGTATTGGATGGTGCCATTACCGTATTTGACTCGGTTGCCGGTGTTGAACCGCAGTCTGAGACAGTTTGGAGACAAGCTGATAAGTATGGCGTACCGAGAATTTGCTTCTGCAACAAAATGGACCGTATCGGTGCAAACTTCTTCCGTTGTTTGGACATGATTAAGGACCGTTTGGGTGCTCGCCCGTTGGCATTGCAATTGCCGATCGGCTCTGAGGCTGAATTCCGCGGCGTTGTTGATCTTCTCAACATGAATGCAATCATCTATACCGGTGACACAGCTGATTCTCCGATTGAAATTCAGGAGATTCCTGCTGAACTCAAAGATAAGGCTGAAGAATATCACCATAACTTGGTCGAGACTGCCGTTGAGCAAGATGAGCAAGCTATGGAAGATTATTTGGAAGGCAAAGAGATTTCGGTTGAAACCTTGAAGAAGTGCATCCGTAAAGGTACATTGGCTCAAGACTTTGTTCCTGTCTTCTGCGGTACTGCTTTCAAGAACAAGGGTGTTCAGCCCTTGCTTGATGCCGTTATTGATTATCTGCCTTCACCGGTTGATATTCCGGCTATTAAAGGTATTAATCCTGACACCGAGGCCGAGGAAGTTCGTAAACCTGCCGATGATCAGCCTTTGGCTGCTTTGGCTTTCAAGATTATGAACGATCCTTTCGTCGGTTCTTTGACCTTTACTCGTATTTATTCCGGTACAATGACTGCCGGCTCTTATATCTATAACTCTGTTAAAGATAAAAAAGAGCGCGTTGGTCGTATGTTGTTGATGCATTCTAACAAACGTGAGGATTTGAAGGAAGCTCATGCCGGCGATATTATCGCTTTGGCCGGTTTGAAGGATACCACCACTGGTGATACTTTGTGTGATCAGACACATCCGATTGTGCTTGAAAACATGGTGTTCCCAGAGCCTGTTATCGAATTGGCGGTTGAACCCAAAACTAAGGCTGATGTTGAGAAAATGGGCTTGGCTTTGTCTCGTTTGGCTATGGAAGACCCCTCTTTTAAGGTATCTTCCGATCCTGACAGCGGTCAAACCATCATCAAAGGTATGGGTGAGTTGCACCTTGAAATTATCGTTGATCGTTTGAAACGAGAATTCAAGGTTGAATGCAATGTCGGTGAGCCGCAAGTTGCTTATCGCGAAACTATTACCAAACCTTGTGATATCGAATACACCCACAAGAAACAATCCGGTGGTGCCGGTCAGTTCGCAAAGGTCAAAATCAAATTTGAACCGATTGAAGGCTATAATGGTTTTGAATTTGAGAACACCGTTGTCGGCGGAAACGTTCCAAAAGAGTACATCCCCGGTGTTGAGAAAGGTTTGCGCAGCGCTATGGATGCCGGTGTTATTGCCGGATATCCGGTTACCGGTGTTAAGTGCAACCTCTATGATGGTGCTTACCACGAGGTCGACTCTAACGTTATGTGCTTTGAAATTGCTGCTCGTGCCGCTTTCCGTGAAGGTATGCGTCAGGCCAATCCGAAGCTCTTGGAGCCGATTATGAAGGTTGAGGTAGTTACACCTGAGGAATATATGGGTGATATTATCGGCGATTTGAACTCTCGTCGTGGTTTGGTAAACGGTATGGATCAACGTGCAAATGCTCGTGTGATTGATGCGCAGGTTCCTCTGGCCAATATGTTTGGCTATGTAAATACTCTGCGTTCTTTGTCACAGGGCCGTGCACAGTTTACCATGGTGTTTGACCACTATGCGGAAGTACCTAAGGAGATTGCCGATAAGGTAAAAGCCAAAAATTCATAAAGTAATTTTAGCGGGCACCTAGGGCGGTTTGATGCAGTTCGAAAAATTCATGTACTTCTTTGTACACTAAAATTTTTCTCACTTTCCAAATCTCCCTATCTGCTCCTCTAAAAGCGAAAATCAAACAAAAAAATTTTTTATTAACTAACTTTATTTGGAGTAAATCTAAATGGCAAAAGAGAAGTTTGAGCGGACGAAGCCGCACTGCAACATAGGAACGATTGGTCACGTAGACCATGGTAAAACCACATTGACCGCAGCTATCACCAAGGTATTGGCAGAGCAGGGCGGAGCAAGCTATACAGCATATGATCAAATTGATAAAGCTCCTGAGGAGAAGGCTCGTGGAATTACGATTTCTACTTCACACGTAGAATATGAGACCCCGAATCGTCACTATGCACACGTAGACTGCCCGGGCCACGCCGACTATGTAAAGAACATGATTACCGGTGCAGCACAGATGGATGGAGCAATCTTGGTTGTATCAGCCGCTGATGGTCCGATGCCGCAGACGCGAGAGCACATTTTGTTGGCTCGCCAGGTAGGTGTACCGGCTTTGGTTGTATACATGAACAAAGTAGACCAAGTAGATGATCCGGAGTTGTTGGATTTGGTAGAGATGGAAATTCGCGACTTGTTGAAATCATATGATTTCCCTGGAGATGAGATTCCTGTAATCAGAGGTTCAGCTTTGGTAGCCTTGGAAGATGGTGATCCGAAGATTGGACATGATTCAATCGTAGAGTTGATGAAGGCAGTAGATAGCTACATTCCGCAACCTGAGCGTCCGAAAGATCAACCGTTCTTGATGCCGATTGAGGATGTATTCTCAATTTCTGGCCGTGGAACAGTAGTAACCGGTCGTGTAGAGAGAGGTGTATTGCACGTAGGAGATGATATCGAGATCGTAGGTATTAAGCCGACCCAAAAGACCACATGTACAGGTATTGAAATGTTCCGCAAGTTGTTGGATGAAGGTGAAGCTGGCGATAACATCGGTGTATTGCTGCGCGGTACCAAGAGAGAAGAAGTTGAACGTGGACAAGTATTGGCAGCTCCTGGCACCATTACTCCGCACACAGACTTCACTTGTGAATGCTACATTTTGACCAAGGAAGAAGGTGGACGTCACACACCGTTCTTCTCAAACTATCGTCCGCAATTTTATTTCCGTACCACGGATGTAACTGGTGCTATTGAATTGCCGGAAGGTACCGAGATGGTAATGCCTGGCGATAACATTCGCATGACAGTAAAATTGATTCACCCGATTGCAATGAACGAAGGATTGCGCTTCGCTATTCGTGAAGGTGGACACACTGTTGGAGCAGGTGTTGTTTCTAAGATCTTGAAATAGTTACGAGGAAGCTCGCAATAACGGCGACTAATCGTAAAAAGTAGAAAAAACCGAAAATTCATGTACTACAATGTACACTAGGATTTTCGGTTTTTTCATTTTTACTTCTATTCGCACGTTCTATCGAGCTTCTATTGTCTCGTGCAGAG
>CALXVV010000044.1 GCA_944392205.1 uncultured Alphaproteobacteria bacterium
TGATGAAGCTATCCCTATATATCGAAAACTCTTAGTCAACTTAGATGTTGCTTTACTAAATGCAAACTATGGAATTCGCAAACTCAAAAAAGTTAAAAAGCAAAAACCTCAAACCTACACATGGGAGGAAATCATAAATTCTTAGTTTATTTTACTAAATCCTCTAGCACATTTTCAGCAATTTCCATTGACTTATCTATAATCGTAAGATTTAGTTGTTGCATTAGTTCTTCTGTTGACATTTTATCAGCTTCTAATCCTTTAAAATTAGCATAGTCAAATATAGGGATTAATTTATTTTCTGTTAATATCCTAATTTTATCTTGTACTTCCTGGGAAACATTAAAACCTCGACAACATCTTACAACATAAAGGAAAACAACTATCCATGGATTTTTATACTCACGATCAAAAGAAAACATCTCATCTTCCTCTCCAGAAGGAATTTGCTCTCTTAATTTATCAATATCTAAATTTTTAGATATTTGATTGATAAAAGTATTGATTGTTAGCATTTCCCTTTTTATAACTTCTGTATTTAATTTATCTCCAACACTATAAACCCTTTGCTTTATAGAGAAAGAATCAATCTTACCAAACGCTTTATTTATAAAATCTTTTTCGACCCATAGCATTATTTGTTGTGCACAATTAACAACTTCTCTACCTTGAGAATAGTAATCACAAGACAATTCTTCTTCAGATAGATATTTATTCTTGAAATTTTTCATGTCCAAATACTTACTGACTATATCTGGATTATTAAAATAATATAATAAATACTTAATCATTCTATAAAACAATGGATAGAATATTATAATAGTTCTTATATCTTTTCTATTTTCAAAAAAAGAAAAAACATCTAGCATATACCTATCTAACAACTGAGAAATTTCTATTTTCTCCTTATTATATTTACAAAACATTCCCTTTAAATCTGGATCACTACATAAAAACCGCAAAACACAAACTACATTCCATATATAATCTATTTGAATAGGTCGCAAAGGATATAAAAATAAATAATCAAACAAGCTATCAGCTATTGAAATACTATTAGGGTTTTCATTACTTAAATCCTTGTATGGCAGTATCTTTTCTTTAATTACTTCGTATACAGTCTCAACTTGCCAAAGTGTCATTCCCTGATTCATTGCCGTATCAATAACACCTTGAAATGTCTGTTGTTGCAATAATTGCTTATAATTAGTTCTATTTTTCTCAAATCGTTTATCAAAGTCATTATTTTTCTGTATATTCTCACGAACAGTTTTTGAAGAATTAAGGATAATCCGGTCAACTTTTTCTTGAAATTCCTTCAACCTATCCATATAAATTTCTGCTTCTAATGTGTTCTGAATATCTTTCAATAAAATATCTTCCTTAATTTTGAAAATAATTTCTGATGACCCCAAAAAAGAGTATAACTTATTAAAAGTTTTTTCATTCATTTCTTCATGCTTGATCTGTAATATAGGAGTAAAAATATCTGTATCAATATCTTTAAATATCCAGCAATTTCTGTCATATAAATTAAAATACCAACCATTACATACGGCAAAAAATCTGCAATTTATATCTGGATGTAAGGAATATAGATAAGCCTGAGCGATGTTTTCTTTTGTAATTTCTTTATTTTTACCGGTTTTAGCTTCAATTAACCAAAAATATTTTTTTCTAATATTAAATTTATAATCTAATTTTAGTCTTGTACTGCCTATATTGATACTCATATCAATTAAATTAGAGGTTTCTTCCCGTTCAACCTCATAATCACTGTTTTTCTTATACCCCAATAAAGAGAGTAAAGGAGTTATATATTCTTCACGAACATCTGTCTCATTCATTGTTGAAAAATCAAGTTGTGATAACTCTTTCAATTTTTCTATTTCGTATGTTGCCAATGGTTTTCTATATTTATACATATTGTCCCCTGTTTTTAATCTTTACGAGAATGTTATAATCTCTAAGATAAAAAAACAAGTTCCTTTATTTTTTAATACAACAAACTTTACTCAAAACTGCACGTCGTCTCCATTTGTTCCGGGGAACCCGAAAAACCTATCGTCATTGAGGTCAAGAAGTCTAAAATTTTGCGATAACTCTTTGATTTTGGCTCGGATTCTGCACGTCGTCTCCATTTGTTCCAGAGGACCCGAAAAACTTGTTGTCTTTAAGGTTATTAAGTCCAAAATTTTGTGCTAACCCTTTGATTTTGGCTAGGATTCCGCACGTCGTCTCCATTTGTTCCAGGGGACCCGAAAAACTTGTTGTCTTTAAGGTTATTACGTCCAAAATTTTGTGCTAACTATTTGATTTTAGCTCAGATTCTGCACGTCATCTCCAGCCACAGAAAAGATATCCCCCAGTTCACTGGGGGATATCTTTTTGCTCAATCCGTTTAGATTTCGTCCCAACCTTCCACCGCCGTGGATTGATTGTATGAGGAAACATTCGCTTCAAAGAAATTTCCTTTTACATTTCCCTCACCATTGGTATCAGAAATTTTTTCCAAATTTTTATAAGGCGTTTCATCAAAGCCCTCGTAAATCGGCTGTAAACCAATTTCCTTCAGGCGCTTGTTGGCCATGAATTTGGTATATTGTTCAATCGTCTGCGGCGTGATTCCCAAAACCTGATCACCGATAATATGATTACTCCAAGCAATCTCTTGCTGTGTTGCCATTCTGAACATTTCATAAATTTCATCATCAACAAAAAACTGCGGCTTCTCTTTTCGAATTTCTTTAATAATATTGGCAAAAATCACACAATGCGTTAGCTCATCGCGATTAATATACTTGATTTCGTCTGCCGTACCTATCATTAACGAACGAGCCGCCAAATTATAAAAGAAATTAAAACCGTTATAAAAATACAAGCCTTCAAGCAAGAAGTTTGCAATCAACACTCTTGCAAAATTAACATCATTGCGATCATCCACAAATTTTTGGTAGATATCTGCAATATACTTATTGCGTTCAAACAAGACCTTATCATCGCGCCAACGATCATAAATTGTAGCTCTTTTCTCCGCCGGTATGATACTCTCAATGATATAAGCATAACTCTGAGAGTGTACAGCCTCTTGGTATGTTTGAATAGCCAATATCAAGTTCACCTCTGGCGCCGTAATATAATCTGAGATATTCGGCAAATTATTAGTTTGGATACTGTCCAAAAACACCAAGAAGGATAATATTCCGTCATAGGCATTTTGTTCTGCCGGTGTCAGCTCATCATAGGCACGCTTATCATCAAAAAGCGAAACTTTCTCCGGGATCCAGAAATTTTCCATCATCAAGCGATAAAGTTTATTAGCCCATTGATATTTAACATTATTCAGATTAAAGAGATTGGTAACGTTTCCGGCAATCATTTTTCTTTGTAAAACGTCATCATTTCCTTCAACATTAAAAAGTTTTTTTCTTTGCATTTGTTTATCCTTCTTTATCCGGCACAACTAACACACTCTTCTTTGGCGACAGAAGAACCGTCTTTTTGAATTGTACGTGTATAATACAACGTTTTAATCTCGTTTTTCCAGGCCTTCATGATTGTTTCATAGATATCCTTAGCACGAATATCTCGGTTAAGATTATACATAAGTTCAATAGATATACCCGTATCTATCCATTTATTTATCCGCGCCATAATCTCTATAATTTTCCGCTGATCGATATTGCGGTTTTCCTGATAAAACCAGAATTTATCTTTGATGAACGGCGGACAATTTGGAATACTGCCCTTACCATGCGTTTCAACAAAGAATTTACTATATATCGGCAGCACCGAAGCTGTACATCCCTGAATCAGAGAAGAGCTCGTATTGGGCGCAATGGCAGATATTTGAGAGTTACGAATACCATATTTTCGCAAGTTTTCATAAATATCGTTCCATTCCTGTTTATATTTGGAATTTGCATTAAACCAAACTTGTGTTTTGCCCAAAATGACTCCCTTTTGCCACTCAGAGCCTTGATATGCTCCAAACGGCCCTTTTTGCTTAGCAATTTCGATACTGGCTCTGATATTGTATATTGCCATTTTTTCAAACAAATCATCGACCACCTCGGCGGAGGCATTATAGGGGATATTGTTTTTTGCCAAATAATCAGCCAGCCCCATAGCCCCGATGCCAATTGTTCTATAGCGTTGGTTATGCAGGGTGCCCTCCAAAATTGGCACGCGCGTAAAATCTATGGCATTGTCCAAAATCCGCACGGAAGTCTGACAAATAGACTTTAATTCATCATCATCTTCAACATTAGCCAGATTAATTGAAAGCAAATTACAAACATGAACCAAACCATCGTAGGTTTCAGAACTGATTTTGCCATTTTCTATTCTTTTTGGGCCGAACTTTGCCGGACGAACGTTACTGTGAGATTCCGTACAAAGGTTGGTCCCGACAATAACACCATCGTGCTTGTTAGGATTATATCTGTTAAGAGTATCCTTAAAAGCAATATAGGGCATTCCGGTTTCAATCTGAGATTTCATCAGTCGTTTCAAGAGCTCTTTGGCAGAAACGAACTTATACATCTCCAACTTTCCGAATTGAGCATCAAAATAGAGCTGGTTATAAAGTTTTTCAAACTCAGCCCCCCAAAGGTCGGCAATTTCCTGATGATATTTGGTTCTCACCTCCTGAGGATCCACCAGCAACCATTTTTCATTATTTTCAACTTTTTGCATAAACAAATCAGGAATAACCACCTGAGGAAAGATATCATAAGCCTTCATACGCTGATCCCCGTTTTCGGTACGCAGCTCCAAAAAGTTTTCAATATCCAAATGCCACATATCCAAAGAAACTGTAACAGCGCCTTTTCTTTTTCCTTGCTGATTAACCGCAATCGCCGTATCATTAATAATACGGATCCACGGAATAACCCCGCCTGAAGCATTTTTGATTCCCTTTATTCTGGCACCCTTAGCACGAACTCTGGAAATATTTACACCGACACCGCCGCCGAACTTGGAAATTGCGGAAATCTGATCTATCACATAAAAAATGGAATCTCTGTTATCATCCATCACGGTAATAAAGCAAGAACTCAGATTTCCGTTTGGGCGACGCAGATTCATCAACAATGGAGTTCCCAGAGATATTTTTCTGTCGGCCAATTTTAAATATGTATCTTTCACTTGGGCCATCCGAACCGCTTTATCCTCATTTTGCTCAATCAACAAAGCGATACTTAAAAACATTTCTTGCGGAAGCTCGACAATGTGATCATCAAATTCGCACAAATATCTTTTAATCAGCAAATTAGCTCCGGCATAATCATAGACCAGATCCAATTCCGGAACAATAAAACCGGCAGCTTCCTGAATTTCGGCGGAAGAGTATTTTTCTTTAATATCAGCAGAATAGATATTATTTTTTATGGCAAAATCCAAGAATTTTACATAATCATAAGGAACGGCGTTTTTTTCCTGTCGATAGATTTTAACATCCTTGTACAAATCAAACATTCTCAACCGACCGGCCACATTTTTCCAATCAGGCTCCAAAACAGAAGTTAGATTCAATGCACTGAGAATCAAGGCCTGATTAATCTTTGAAGCAGGCATATTTTCTTTATAAAAACTCGGAACTGTATTTAAGAGCTCATTTTCATCAAGCTCAAACCCTTGCAAAGCACGCTCAACCGTCTTACTGATTTTTGAGATATCAAAATCAGCAATTTGTCCGTTTCTTTTAATAACTTTTTGATTTTCCATAACGACTCCCCGACATAGCAAAAAACTACATTATGTATAATTGTTTTTCTGGAATACTATATATA
>CALXVV010000045.1 GCA_944392205.1 uncultured Alphaproteobacteria bacterium
AAAAAACTACATTATGTATAATTGTTTTTCTGGAATACTATATATAGTATAGAAGATGTGTAAATATGATTTTTATTTTTTTTGGTAATAACTTGAAAAAACAAAAAAATGGGTGTGTAAAACTTTCTCACCACCCCGCCGAGGGTACAACATTTCCTCAGTCAAGAACAGACTAATATTTTGTAAAACAATAAGAAATTAAGATTCCCTACTGGAATACAGAAGTGATAATAAAGATTATTTTTGCCAATTGGGCTCGTCCGGTTGCTGGCCATCGTGAGGTTTCCACTGACACTCTTTTATTTCCATATTGGTAAAAGTAGCCACAAACGATGAATCTTCCGGGCTGCAAGCATATATTCCAAAGCTTATCTTATCATTAGCCTTATCTAAGTGACAAATGCGCATTTGCTTAAAAATCTTACCGTCAACGGAATTTTCGACACAAAAGTCATTATCCCGGCGGCTCAAACGATACCACATAGACTTGACAGAGGCATCAATTTCTGTTGTGGCCCAATCAGAATATCCCCCATTGGTAACCACACTGCCCAAATGCTGCATGACCTTATTTTCGTATTCCATTGAAGCTTTCAACCAATTTTCGCTGTCCAGATAAACCACCACACCGCATTGGTCAAAACGATGCTTACTATTAAATTCGGTTTTTACAATAAAAGAAAAAAATCTTTCCTCTGTTGCCATTTGCAAAACCGGAGCATTGTCATTTTGAAAATTATAATAAGTTCTCTGCCATAAGTCCGTATGCGGCAATGTAACAATTTCAATCTTATCATCAGAAATTTGGTATTCCTTGGGCTTTCTAGTCCAAATCAGCTTATTTGATGTAAAAAGCATCTTCTCCCCTTATTATATAATTGCAACCTCATCGTATTATAAAAACGACAACCATCAAAGACAACAGAAAAATCAGCATCCCCTTAAAATAAACTCTTGACTTAGAGTACACTCTAAAGATTATGATATTGATGTTTTCTAAATTTTGGGGAGTTGTCGTCATGTTCGGATGCGCCGTTACCACCTCTTTTCTGGGCAGTCTAGCCGCAGTTTTGCTTTTTTTAAGATATTGTGCTTTTACCACGACCAATCTTTGGCTCAAAATCACCTGGCTGGTTGTTTTCATACTAATTGGTTGCCTGCCCATGTTCGCAGAATATCGCTTTGAGGACTATTTGGGCAATTTTTTTGTTCCTTACCGCTATATTTTATACTTTTTGTTTATCTCCATGGTCATTTTGTTCAGCCTGACTGTTGTTCGCGACATCATCTGGGGAATTTTGCGATTGTTTTCAAGCGGATTTAAGCCCTTTACCTCCCCGCATTTAATGATGATAAATCTGATAACCATAGCTCTGGCCTTGGTTATCGGCGGCGCTGCCTTGTATGACGGGATCAAAGTTCCGCCCCTAAAAAACATTAGTGTATCTTCTCCCAAGATCACTCAAGATAAAAAGATTGTATTGCTGCCGGATTTGCACCTGCACCGCGCCTTATCAACCAAGAAACTTCAAGGAATTGTAGATAGAATCAACGCCCAAAACCCTGATGTGGTTTTGCTCATCGGCGACATGATAGATGACGACATTTCCCGCGTGGCCAAACAACTTGATATTTTAAGCGGCCTCAAAGCCAAGCACGGTGCTTACTTTGTCTCCGGCAACCACGAATTTTATCACGATTTTACAAAGACAACAAAGGCTCTGCAAGATTTAGGCTTCAAATTGCTGGAAAACAGCGGAGTAAATATTGATAAAGATTTATATGTGGGCGGCATTCCCGATATTCACTCAAGCTATCTAAGCGGAAAGAAATATGACTTAAGCAAAACTTTTGCCACTGCTTCGCCCGAACAGTATAAGATTTTGATGTCGCACACCCCGGCCAACTTCAAAAACACGCCTTTTGACCTCGAAGTATCAGGCCACACACACGGCGGGCAGATTTTTCCGTTCGTATTTTTCATTTATGCCCATGCTCCCTACGTTGCCGGCTGGTATGACTTAAATGCAGATGCCAAAATATATGTTTCCAGAGGAGCCGGCCAATGGGGGCCGCAAATGCGTTTTCTGGCTCCGGCCGAGATAACCGTCCTGGAACTCAAATCCTCACAAGCAAAAGAGGAGGAGGAAGAAGAGGAAATGGTTCAGAATATAAGTGACAAACCCAAAGCCAAAGTTTATTTCACTTCAGAACTAACCCCGGAGGCTTTGGTAAACATCTACCAAAAAGTCAACCAAAACATTTCCGGCAAAGTGGCCATCAAATGGCACTCCGGCGAGCCGAACGGGCCGAATATCTTACCCATTCCGATGGTTAAAGCCATCCAAAGCTTTATCCCTGACAGCAACCTGGTAGAAACCAATACACTGTATGAAGGCGGACGTCACACGACCGAGAAACACCGCCAAACTCTAAAGATCAACGGCTGGGATTTTTGCAAAGTTGATATTATGGACGAGTTTGGCACCGTAATGCTTCCGGTAAAAGGTGGCAAACATTTCAAAGAAATGTCCATGGGCAAAGGAATTTTAGACTATGATTCCATGTTGGTTTTAACCCATTTTAAGGGCCACCCGATGGGCGGTTTTGGCGGATCAATTAAAAACATTGCCATCGGCAACGCAGACGGCAAAATCGGTAAAGCTATGGTCCACGGCGCCGATGAGCACAGCTTATGGAATGCCACCCAATCTCTGCTGATGGAAAATATGGTTGAATCAGCCAAAGCCACTCTTGACCATTTTGGCAATAAGATAACCTATATCAACGTGCTGCGCAATATGTCGGTAGACTGTGACTGCATGGGAACCGCTGCCGCTGAGGTCAAGATTAGAGACTTAGGCATTTTGGCCTCAACCGATATTGTTGCACTGGACCAAGCCTCCATAGACTTACTGATGAAACAACCAGAAACCGAACTTCACGACATAAAAGAGCGAATTTTGAGCCGGGAAGGACTACACCAGTTGGACTATGCCGAGGAAATGGGGCTTGGCACCAGAAACTATGAGCTGATAAACTTGGATTCTCACCCGTCCGGCTATGACCAAGCAATTGAATTTATAAGAAATGATAACGCCTCAGCCGTTGTTGTAAAAAACAATCAGATAGTGGCACAAGCTCATGGCAGAGGAATCAAACCCCTACTGGATTTGCACGATGATTGGCCTCAAGAGCTCAAAGACGGCTCACTGATAGACAAGGTCATCGGCCGTGCGGCAGCGTTTATTGCCATAGACGGCAAAGTCAGAACCGTATATGGCGAGCTGATGAGTGAAGACGCCCTAGAGCTTTTGCAAAAGCACCACATTCCGGCCACCTATGGCAAACTGGTTCCACAAATTCTAAACCGAGCAAAAGACGGTCTTTGCCCGATGGAGCAAACGGTAAAAGCCGCTCAGACACCTCAAGAAGCCCTAAAACTGCTGAAAGAAAAACTCTTGACCATGCCTGAAAATAATAACTAAAATAAAGACGATTATACTAAAACGGAAGGGGAATTGAAAATGCGAAAATTATTAATACTAGGTTGTTTTGTGGCTGTTTTAATCATTATTTTGGGAGGTTTTCAAATGATAAAACCCAGTGAATTTAAGGTAACAAGCACAGACATAGAGCCAGACAAACTCTTAGCTGCAGCCCAGGTTTATAATGCTCACGGCTGCACCGGCGGCAATATTTCGCCGGAGCTGAGCTGGAGCGGTGCGCCGGAAGGCACCAAAAGCTTTGCCATCATTTGCCACGATCCTGATGCTCCCCGAGCAACGGGATGGTACCATTGGCTGGTGGTGAATATTCCGTCCACGGTTTCAGAGGTAAAAGCCGGCGGCAAGATTGCCGGTGCCTTGGAAACGATAACGGATTTTGGGCAAAACGCCTATGGTGGCGCCTGCCCGCCGGTTGGCCATGGTATCCACCACTACAACTTTACGGTTTATGCATTGGACACTGCCAGCTTAGCAGTAGACGAGCAAACACCACCAACCGAGGTTGAACAGCTTGTAAAATCGCATGCTCTGGCCCAAAGCACCATCACCGGACTATATGAAAGAAAATAACCCTCACCCTACCCCACAAAAGCCCAAGATTGGTCCACAATCTTGGGCTTTTGGGTGCTAACGCAGTTTTTTTAAAGCCCTGCGACAAAATCCAAAGCATGTTTCATACAAACGTCATGGTTATGATGCTGGTGCTCACCCCAACGCCCAACGCCATACAAATGTTTTGGCTTGAAATAATCAAGAATAGCCGTAATTGCCTTTGTCTTACCAATTAATGGCAAAGGATAGGCCGCAGGGGTTTCATAGTTAAACAAGTTTCTACCCTTAAACGTCAAATGGTCTGCATCAAACCTATTGGCATTCGTCTCGGTAAAAGTACCATAATTTTTACTATCCTTTGCAAAATTAGAAATAAAGAATTCCCTATGGTGCTGCTCTTTAGGATCGGGGATATAACGCCAATGATACGGCGTTGGATTTTCATCCGTTTCAAAAAGAGATATAACCAGCTTATTATATTTAATCTTAGAAATATGTTCTCTGATTTCTGCCGGCCTACCCATTGCCTCATACAAATCTGGCCACGGAGTTGTATTAATCACGTTTTTAGCTATAAATTCCTCATTAACAATCCATGCCTGCTCATTCTCATCATAGCGCAGTTTATTAACTTTGGTGCTAAACTTAATAAACGGATTAATATCTTTAGCGATAGCCTCAATTACCCTCCCATAGCCGCCAGACTTAGGATAATAAGGACGAATATGAGCCGGATATTTTTCAACATCTTGAGTTCTTTCAAGAGAATCTTTTAAAATCTCTTCAACCTCAATCCTAGGAATTTTATGCAGCCAGTCAATATCCATCTCATTAGAAGGCACGCCCCACAATTTATTATTATAAGGAATAAGGTACTCATCACAGATTTTATCTCCAAGTTTCCAACGTATCCATTCCTCATAATTTTTTGGCTCAGGCTTTCCCAACGCCTCCCCGTTTCTGATAACGGAAATGAGAAATTCGATTTGCTCTTTTATAGGGAGCTGCCAAATATTAGCTTCCAACGGATAATCGATATCAATACCATTCAAAGTAATTTTAGAAATTCTGGGGTTGATTTGATACATTTTTTCTTTAGGAAAATGAGAAAAAACAAACTCCTCCACGTCCGGATATTTAGTCTGAAAGAAATGCCCCCCGATATCACAAGCATGACCCTCGACATAAAACGTGCGGCACAGGCCTCCGGCTTCCTTCTCAGCCTCTAGACCAAGGATATTATTATATCCTTTTTCTCTAAGTTTTTTAAGAAGCGTCAGACCGGTTATCCCCGCTCCCAATACAATATAATCATACGTCATTTATTTTTCCTTATCATTTATCACAAAAAATTTTTAATCTTTTCATAGCTTCAACAATCTCATTTTCCGAGCAAGCATAACTCAAACGAATAGCGCTAGGCTCTCCAAAGGCTGTACACGGAATAACCGCTAAATCTTCTTTTTCTAAAATTTGTTCAGCAAACTCATCTCCAGAAAGCCCTATTTGAGAAACATCACACAACACATAAAAAGCACCTTGCGGAACAAAAAATTTTATATTTTTTATCATCGATAATAAATTACATATCAACCGACGACGCTTGGCAAATGCCTCTATCATTTTCGAAACATCTTCATCTGCCTCTCCGCGCAAAGCCGAAACGGCAGCATATTGTACAAAAGATGTAGCATTACTAGTCGCGTGACTTTGCAAAGCTGCAATCCTTTTAGTTAGCCAAATTGGCGCAGTCAAGTAGCCCAATCTCCAACCAGTCATAGCATATGCTTTAGAAAAACCATTAACAGTAATTGTCAAATCTGCAATTTGTGGACTAAGAGAGGCAATACTGATATGTTTTATCTTTTCATCATAAATTAGTTTTTCATAAATCTCATCAGACAACACCATAATATTATGTTCTATGGCAATATCAGCAATCATCTGCAACGTTTCTCTAGAATAAACAGCCCCAGTTGGATTATTAGGAGAATTAACAATAATCAACTTTGTATTTTCCGTTATGACAGCCTCTAAGTCCCTTCTGGTAGGAGAATAATTATTCTCCATAGATGTCTGAACGATAACCGCTTTTGCACCGGAAGCTTTAATCATTTCCTTATAAGAGAGCCAAAACGGCGCCAACAAAATAACTTCATCCCCTTCACCACACAAGCATGTAATTGCCTGAAAAATTGCGAACTTAGCACCAGTTGAAATGACAATATTCTCAGACTTAGTATCAATACCATTTTGAGCAAATTTTTTAACAATCTCTGTCTTCAACTCCGGCAAACCGGAAGATGCCAAATAACGAACTTTACCTTCTTGAATTGCTTTAATACACGCGTTTTTGATAACTTGCGGCGTATCAAAATCCGGCTCTCCCGCTGTCATAGACACGACATCGACACCCTGAGCTTTCAGCTTTTTGGCCTTGGCAGAAATCGACAATGTCGCTGATGGAGACAATGTCCCTAGAAGGTTATAATTTTGTTCTAAATCCTGCATTTTATACATCCTTTAACAAATTTAATATGTCATTTGGAGAATTTGCATAACCATCAACATCCTTAAAACCAGACCCATAATTAACGCCGATAAAATCAACACCAGCTTGCTTGGCCGCTTTTTTATCCCCGAGAGTATCTCCAACCATAACAGCTTGATTATCCGCTACATTCAAATCCTTTAGACATTTTTTGATTAGATCTGCCTTTGATAACTTATTAAAATTATCTGCTCCATAAATCGGTTGACAATATTTATCAATTCCAAAATATTTGCATATATCAACGGCATAATCTTGCCTTTTATTAGTTGCAACAGCCTGTCTATATCCGATATTAGCAAGTTTTTCTAAAACAGATAACGAATTAGAATAAGGCTCAGCCTTGAGTAAATCCACATTTTTATATCTTTCACGAAAGACATCTGCAGCCTTTTGAGCATCAATTTCAGATAAACCAAATTTGGCAACAAATATAGTTTGCGGCGTTGGTCCAATAAATGTAGCAACTTCCTCATGAGATTTTTCGGGCAAATTTAACTGCTCAATCGTATACTGATAAGCTGACACCAGTCCATCAAGCGTATTCAGCAATGTTCCATCAATATCCCACACTATAGTCTTGTACTTCATGTTTTTTCTCATACAAAGATGGGGTTAAAAATGTCATATTAATTGATTTGGAGAAAAATTGAAGCATCCTACGCATAACTTCATTTCTCTTATCAAATTCGCCTAATTTTGCATTATTAATCATTGATGTATCAAAATAATTATCATTTCCATTTGAAAATCCATCCATCCCTGCAAGGACAACATTTTTAATTCCAGCTTTGATTAGAATTTTAAGCAACATCAAACATGAATTGTCAGCCATTTCAGAATTATTCAGATACGATCCATAATTAAATGTTATAACATTTTCTGCCTTTATATTAGATGTTACAAAGACATTCTCCAAACTTGTCTGTTCAGAAAATCTACGAGCATTACTTATGAATACTTTATCTACGGAAAAAGCTTTTGGCCTAAAATTAACACTAACTATAAAAGGGTTATTTTCCTTTATAAAAGAAAGTATCTTGTCTTTATAAAGATTAATACTTTTTCCAGGAGCAACAATTAACACTTCGCGATTGGCCACATTACTTTTTAAGTTCTCCAAAGCGTTAAAATCATTAATTTCATTTTTTTGATAACGTAAATAAAGCTCCTGTATCAAATTTTCATCATAGTTTGACTTCTTATCATCAGGAATAAGAGACAAAATTTCACTAATACTTTCAACAGAAATAGAAGCTTTATCTGTCAAAAAAGATGCATAATTTGGATGACACTTCATAGATGCAGCCAAATAATACGGAACATTATACCCCCAAGGATTTGTAGTGTAAATCTTGTCAATTTGCTCATCAATAATTTTTAAAATTGGTATGAGATTATATTTCTTATCAAAATTATCATTCAAATACTGCAATAAAAGTTCCGTACAAAGATTACCGGCTCCACGCCCCATCCCTCTGACCGAGGCGTCAATAATCAACTCTCGTTTTGTGTTGGTTGCCAATAAAGCTTGTGCGTTTGAAAATGAAAGCTGTAAATTATTGTGCGAATGGAAACAAATGCCAATTTTAGGATCTAAATTGCTATCAACTAAAGAAAAAATATGTAATAATTGCTGAGACTTCATTATGCCCATAGTATCAACTATTGACATTCCATAAGGCATAACTTTGTTAATACCGTCAACTAAATCTAATAATTCTCTATCAGAATAATTATAGGTATGCATCGGATTAATAAAAATTTTATACCCCTTTTCTTTTACCTTTTTACAATACTCAAGAGCCTCTTTCCATTGTGGCTTTTTGAAAATGATTCTAAAACCATCAACATTCGTATCTTTTCGTCCTGGAATAAGCGATAAGTCATATTGACCAAAAGTAATCATCCCCAAATAAAACATTTTGCTCGGACGAGATAATGGAACAAATTTATCAAAATCATCGACTGAATTGAATAATGTTTTATTAACATCATATTGACACGGCTTCAAAAAACCGAGTTCAATAAATTCCACTCTGCTTTCAGTCAAGTTATGTACTATTTTGCTAATATTTTCCGCACCAAAATTCCATAAATTGATATACCCTCCATCTCGCAGAGTACAATCTAAAGCTTTTATTATCACTTCACTTTTCCTCCTCAAGCTGGCGTCTATAAATAAATTCGGCAAAATCAAAATCTATTTGATTATCTATATCCAGCCCTTCTACCGGATCAACCGTATATAAAAAAGGAACTTCACCCACGAATCTTTTATAAGTCAGCATAGTATCCCTAGACAATACATTTATCGCTGAGTTTATTGCCAAAATTTCAGGCAAATCTTGACTTCTCGGTTTGTTATCTTCAGAGTAATTCAACGGTCTTCCATTTTGCCATAGAAACATCTTTACACTATTCACTGTATTAACCGAATCGACCTCTTTGTTGTTATAAAATAAATTTACACAATCTCGGATGGTTTTATCCTTTATAAGAGGATTTGTAACATCTGCAAAAACCATATCATCAGCATCAAAATGCTGGGCTAAATTATAATAAACCTCATTAATAGACACTGTGCTTGAAGCAAAATACTCATCCCTTTTCACCGTTTCTGCACCAAGTGATTTTGCTAATCGTAGCATTTCATCGTCATTAGAGTTAACAACGACGCCATCTAATTCAGGAATGCGCAACATCTGTTTAATTTTTATTTCCAGCAAAGAACTGCCTGCAAACGGACGAATATTTTTATTTTTTACTCTTTGCGAACCTGAACGAACCGGGATTAATGCTTTTATTGTCATTTTACACTTCCTCTAACTTTCTTATTAAAATTGAATAATTCATTGAATTTATCAGCCCATTTTTTTCCAATTTTAATAAGCCCGAACCATTTATATTTCATTGAATTATCTTTTTTCATTTTGATTTTAACGATTGGGAAAATCCCCACAAATTTTATGTATCCCCTCTTCTTATTAAATACCGCTGTTAATATTGGTAACTTTCGATACGAAACTAAGCTCAAATGAAGACCACTTCTGTAATTTCTTATTTGCTGTATTAAATATAAAAATAACTGATTGTAATCATAATTTTTCAGTTTCTTATTATACAAAAATGTCCATACCGAAGAATTAAACTTATCACAAAAAACATATTTTAATTCAGATGCATCCAAAAAACGTTCCCGTTTCTCCCATCGCTTCTGGTAGTATGAAATATCTGATTTTGATAAAAATTGTCCCCAAAAATCAAAATACCATTTAAATACATACTTTATATGTTTTTTAAATTGCTTACTTTCAAAATCATTTGTATATCCCATAATACGATTTTTCATCAACGGACGATTGATAAAAACAGATTTATAGTCTCCCATTATCAACTTTGCATACAAATCGTGATCAGCAAAAGAATCATACTTTTTGCCTGATAAATAGCCGACTTTTTCAAATACACTTTTTTTGCAAAACATGGTTTCATGATTATATGGAGTAAAAATAAAAAACAACTCAAG